>SVKF01000005.1 GCA_015068605.1 Oscillospiraceae bacterium | reverse complement strand
TATTTGTATTGTTGAGAGGAACGCAGTCGGCTCCTCTATCATTTTAAGCATTTTATTCGCCTTTTTGTCACCATCCTCCGCTCTCGCTTTCACCTTCTTTTCATTAAGCGAAATAACAGCAATTTCTGTTGCCGCAAAAAACGCATTAAGCGCAATCAATATAAATTGCAAAAGTAATTGTTTAACTAACATAAAGTCCTCCGAATTTCTATAAGTTTATTTTTTCCACAGCATTCCGTCAGCAACGCCGTCTTACTATACCTATAAACTCATAAAATTTCCTTTCAAAGTCCTTTATGTTCCTACTTCGAGGCAACGGGTCCACAAAACCATCTCCTTATCCTGACCCTTTTTGAGCAGAAATTTCTGCCCGTCATTTATTTAAATATATTAATTTTTTCAATAACATCTCCGACCGCTTTCGCCATGGAAGCAAAACCAAAGTCTGTCGGATGACATCCGTCAACTGTCCCTTCACTCCCACAAAGGGCGGTCAATTCCCTGTTGTCAATATAATACACATTTTTATCGCCAAGCGAAACCGCTTTTTTATATGTGCGTTCGATAATGCTTCGTCTTTTTATCTCATCATCATTGAGATAAAGCTTTGGTCTTGGCATCATTATAATCGGCAAATCAGGATTAGCCTTGCGGATAGCTTCAAACATTTTCCAATGGGTTTTTTCAAGATGCTCAACAGTTGGCGCATTATGGTCATAATCATAGACAAACAGCGACATATCAAGATTTTTTATATACTCAATAATAGCATCCTCCGCCTTTGCACTCCCTGAAAATCCAAGATTAACAAAGTCGCAGTTAAACCGTCTGGATATTACAGTCTGATAACTCATGCCGGCTCTTGAAGCACAGCCACCCTGTGTTATGGAAGAGCCATAATAAACCACAGGCTTTTCGTTAACATAAGGGCTCGCCTCATTTATCACCGCATCTTTTTCAAGACCGATATGCAAATCCCCCACACCGCTGTAAAGGGGAAAATAGATTGTTATTTCACGAAGCTTTTTATCTTCAAAATCAAAAACGCTCTCATATCCGTCTTTCATATCCTGTGGCGGAATCAAGGCCTTTTGGTGAATCCCGTCAACATACAAGTCAAATCCGCAAACTCCCGAAAATGCAAAATGATTCATATTAGAATAATTCATTTGCTTTTCGCTATGGATTGCCACATAGAAGCTGTCAGTTATAAATCTGACTCTTCCTCCTGCGGTATTTATATGCAGATATTCAACACCATCACTCACCGATTTCGCAACCCTTTCAGGCATACGGCGGTAAATTCCGTTTTCCTTGAACACGCCATACACGCTAAAGGGTTTACTATAGGCATCATAAAAGCATATATCTTCTTTTTCTATATTAGTCTTAATATTAAAATTTTCATCAATTTTGGTTATATCACTCATAAGCTACACCCAATTCAACTCATCAAATTTAATTATAAAATCAGTAAACGATTTAGATGCCACTTATTTAAAGGCATCCGGACACATTCCGACAGAAATGAATTCATCGTTTCTGACAGTATCGCCACCATATCCCGCTGTTCGCATATATTTTTTGCAAGGATCGATTTCTGCCGATATGCTTCCAACATCTTTACCCATATTTTTAATGATTTGTCCATCAGGAGCAACAATCATAGAACATCCGCCGTGCTCCTCATCATTCATTGAAAAGGAAGAACGTGCAACATAGGAATTGCATCTGAATGCAGTAAGTTTCGCTTGCGCTCTAATGATGTCAGTGCGTTCCCCTCTTTGATAGCCGGGAACGAGTATTATATCAGGTTTAAACTTTGCAATAAACTCTATCTGCTCGTTAAAATATACATCATAACAGGTCATAAAAGCAAATCGAATACCATCAAGTTCGCAGGTACATTGGCACTTACCGGTATCATTTCCCGGTTCAACTCCAAGTTTTATTTCCGAAGGCGGTAAGTGTTGTTTATCATAAATAAATGCCGCTTTTCCGTTTTTATCAAACAAGTATGTGCTGTTTTTAATTTTTCCATCCCGACATTCCAAAACATTTATTGCAACATAAGCTCTCTTATATTTAGCAATCTCTGATGCTTTTTCTAACATCAGTTTTGCGCGAGGCAATGCTTTTAATTCACTTTCTATATCTGAAACTCCACCGGCATTTGAATATTCCGGAAGAACAATCAAACCTCCGGGTGCAACATCATTTAGTTGTTCAATCAAAAATTGCGCTATCTTTTCATCGGGGTTTTCACCCACAAAATATGATGGTTGCACAACAGTAACATTTAACATTTGTATACTCCTTTGCATCATTTCATCTAAGATGAAATCATTATATCATACATAAATTCAAAATACAATAGTTTTTGAAAATATATTACACCATTGAAATTATTGCGGTGCAGTTGCCTTTGAGTATGTACTTTCCTGTTGATGCCGGAACGAAGATACTGTCTCCTTTAGAAAAGACAAGACATTCTCCGTCACAGCAAATTTCACCTTCACCGTCAATAATAATAACCGAGTTAAAACTGTTCTCATCCGCAGTAAATTCCTTCTCGCCTGAAATCTCAGCCTTAACAACTTTGAAATAATTACAGTCAGCAAGAACTGTTGTTGCATCATCAAGCACTTTCCCGGCGCTGATTTCGGGAGCTTTAACTGTGTTTGAAACCTCAACCGCCTTTTCAATATGCAATTCTCTCGGGTTTCCGTTCTTATCACGGCGGTCATAGTCATAAACTCTGTAGGTTGTGTTGGAATTCTGCTGAATTTCGCATATCATAATCCCTGCACCGATTGCATGAACAGTCCCTGCATCAATAAAGAACACATCGCCTTTTTTGACATTCACACGATTTAAAACATCTAAAACCGTGTTATTCTCAATTCTTTCCTTAAATTCTTCGGGGGTTATATCTTGGTTAAAGCCGTAATACAAAAAGGCATTTTCTTCACAATCAACGATATACCACATTTCGGTTTTCCCGTATTCGCCCTCAACCTTAAGAGCATATTCATCATTGGGATGAACCTGAATGGAAAGATTATCCTTTGCATCGATTAGCTTAATTAAAATCGGGAAATACTCAAATTTCTCCGCATTCTTCCCAAGAATGTTTTTCCCGTTTTTTTCGATATACTCACTAAGAGTCAACCCCTTACATTCTCCGCTTTCCACCACGCTTTGTCCATCCTTGTGGGTTGAAAGCTCCCAGCTTTCCGCAATTTTGTCAAAGTCACAATCCTTATTAAATTCTGTTCTGAGTTTTGTTCCGCCCCAAAGATAATCTTTAAAGGCAGGTGATAATTTTATTGGTTTCATATTATTTCCTTCCTAAAACTTTTTTAAGATATTTTCCTGTATATGATTTCTTATTTTGAGCCACCTTTTCGGGAGTTCCCGTTGCGACAACCTCGCCGCCCATATCTCCTCCTTCAGGCCCCATATCAATTATATAATCTGCAGTTTTGATAACATCAAGATTATGCTCAATAACAACCACCGTGTTTCCTGCCTCAACAAGCTTTAAAAGCACCTCAATAAGCTTTTCAACATCCGCCATATGAAGCCCTGTTGTCGGCTCGTCAAGAATATAAATGGTTTTTCCCGTACTTCTCTTGCTTAACTCCGTTGCAAGTTTAACACGCTGTGCTTCACCGCCGGAAATTGTTGTTGACGGCTGACCTATTTTAATATAGCCAAGTCCCACATCATAAAGTGTTCTGAGCTTTCTCTCTATTTTCGGGATATTTTCAAAAAATTCAAGTCCTTCCTCAACAGTCATTTCAAGAACTTCATAGATATTTTTCCCCTTATATCTGACCTCAAGAGTTTCTCGGTTATACCGCTTTCCTCCGCAAACCTCACAAGGCACATAGACATCGGGAAGAAAATGCATTTCAATTTTTATAATTCCGTCACCGGTGCAGGCTTCACATCTTCCACCCTTAACATTAAAGCTAAATCTCCCTGCACCATATCCACGGCTTTTAGCATCTGCCGTTGAAGCAAAAAGTTCTCTTATATCCATAAAGAGCCCCGTATAAGTTGCAGGGTTTGACCGAGGTGTTCTGCCTATTGGCGACTGGTCAATGTTTATGACTTTATCAAGATTTTCTGTTCCGATGATTTTCTTGCATTTTCCGGGGTGCTGTTTTGCATGATTAAGCTCATTGGCAAGATTTTTAAATAAAATCTCATTCACAAACGAGCTTTTTCCGCTTCCCGAAACCCCTGTCACACAAGTGAATGTTCCAAGAGGGATTTTAGCATTCACATTTTTAAGGTTATTTTGAGTCATCCCTTTAATTTCAAGAAAGTTGCCGTTCCCTAACCGTCTTTCTTTCGGAATTTCAATTTTCCTCTTTCCCGAAAGGTACTGTCCCGTTACGGAATTTTCACAAGCCATAATCTCCTCTGCCGTTCCTTCGGCAACTATCTGTCCACCATGAACACCTGCCCCCGGACCTATATCTATGATATGGTCAGCGGCAAACATTGTATCTTCATCGTGCTCAACCACGATAAGAGTATTTCCCAAATCACGAAGGCGTTTGAGCATAGCTATTAGCTTCTCATTATCCCTTTGATGAAGACCGATGCTTGGCTCGTCCAAAATATACAAAACACCCATAAGGCTCGACCCGATTTGCGTTGCAAGTCTTATTCGCTGTGCTTCACCGCCTGAAAGAGTCCCTGCCGACCTTGAAAGTGTCAGATACTCAAGACCCACCGATACAAGAAAATTCAATCTTTCCCGAATTTCCTTGAGTATCGCTTTTGCAATTATTTTCTCTTTTTCCGATAAAACAAGGGAGTTAAAGAACTCATACGCATTTTTAACCGACAGATCAGTCACCTGATTTATATTTTTTTCTTTTACGGTTACCGCAAGGGTTTCTTTTTTTAGTCTTGCCCCATGACACTCGGGACAAGGCTGAGTTACCATAAGACTTTCAATCTCTCTTTTCACCCATTCCGAATTGGTTTCATCATGCCGTCTCGCAAGGTTATTTACAAGCCCCTCAAAAGAAGCATACTGAATACCTTTTGTGTATCTCCTGTCAACATTAAGCTTGAGTTTTTCTCCTTTTGTGCCATATAAAAGCGCATCAACAGCCTCTTTTGACATTTCGCACACAGGGGTATCAAGAGTGAAATTATATCTTTTACCCAATCCCTCGTAATACATTCTTGCAATAGTTGTTTCGTCGGTGTTTGCCCAACCCGTTGCAACAATAGCCCCCTCGGCAATTGATTTTGTTTTATCGGGAATAACATTATCCGGATCAACCATAGTCAAAGCCCCAATTCCCATACATTTCGGACAAGCACCATAGGGTGTATTAAAGGAGAACATTCTCGGCGTCAGTTCATCAATGCTTATTCCGCAATCATCGCAGGCATAGTTCGTGCTGAAGGTTATTCTTTCCCCGTCAATTATTTGGGCAACAACTATCCCCTCTGCCATTTCAAGAGCAGTTTCAAGGGAGTCTGTGAGTCTTCTTTCCATTCCTTCTTTAACCGCAAGTCGGTCAACTACAATCTCAATGGTATGTTTCTTCTGTTTATCAAGTTTAGTTTCGCTACCATCAAGCTCAATCATTTCACCATCAATTATAGCTCTTGCAAAACCCTTTTTAAAAGCATCTCTGACAACCTTGTTATGTTCGCCCTTCCTGCCTCTGACAACCGGTGCTAAAAGCTGAAGCTTTGTTCTTTCGGGAAATGCAATAATGGCATCAACAATCTGGTCTATTGACTGCGATTTAATCTCTTTTCCGCATTTAGGACAATGGGGAACACCGATTCTCGCAAATAAGAGTCTGATATAATCATAAATTTCCGTTACCGTTCCAACCGTTGAACGGGGGTTTTTACCGGTTGTTTTCTGGTCTATTGAAATGGCAGGTGAAAGTCCATCAATGCTTTCAACATCAGGCTTGTCCATCTGACCTAAAAACTGTCTTGCATAAGCAGAAAGAGACTCAACATAGCGCCTTTGCCCCTCTGCATAAATAGTATCAAAAGCCAAAGTGGACTTTCCGCTCCCCGAAAGACCTGTCACGACGACAAGCTTGTCTCTTGGGATTTCCACATCAATATTCTTAAGATTATTCTCTTTTGCACCCTTTATAACAATATTTTTTTGCATATCCTAACCTTCCTGTAACTCCTTAATTTCATCACGAAGCTTTGCCGCAAGTTCAAACTGCAAAAGCTCTGCCGCTTGTCTCATCTTTACCGTAAGCTCAGCTATAAGTCGTTCTCTTTCCGCCTTTTCAATTTTTTCCTGCTTTGAAATATTTTCTCCGATTGTTGCCGAAATAACTCCATGAACATTCTTTCTTATGGTTTCGGGAGTTATGCCGTTTTCTTCGTTATATTCCATCTGAATTTTTCGTCTGCGGTTGGTTTCATTTATGGCTCTCTCCATTGAGCCGGTCACTGTATCTGCATACATTATAACCTTCCCTTCCGCATTTCTTGCCGCTCTGCCAACAGTTTGGATAAGCGAGGTTTCACTTCGCAAAAACCCTTCCTTATCCGCATCCAAAATCGCAACAAGAGATACCTCCGGAATATCAAGACCTTCTCTTAAGAGGTTAATTCCAACCAAAACATCAAACTCTCCAAGCCTTAAATCCCTTATAATCTCCATTCTTTCAATGGTCTGGACATCCGAATGAAGGTATCTTACCTTAATATCCATTTCCTGAAAATAATCAGTCAGCCTCTCTGCCATTTTTTTAGTCAGAGTTGTGACTAAAACTCTCTCATTTTTCTCAACACGCTTGACGATTTCTCCATATAAATCATCAATCTGCCCTTCAATGGGACGAACCTCAATTTCAGGGTCTAAAAGTCCCGTTGGTCTTATAACCTGCTCAGCAATATATTCAGATTTTTCTCTTTCAAATTCAGCAGGGGTTGCGGAAATAAACACCGCCTGATTTATTCTCTCATAAAATTCATCAAAGTTCAGCGGTCTGTTATCATAAGCCGACGGCAGACGAAATCCGTATCTGACAAGGTTATCCTTTCTTGCCCTATCTCCTGCAAACATGGCTCTAACCTGCGGAAGTGTCACATGACTCTCATCAATCATCAAAAGAAAATCGTCCCCAAAATAATCCAAAAGTGTGTACGGCGGAGAGCCCTTTTCCCTTCCGCTTATATGCCGCGAATAATTTTCAATTCCCGAACAAAAGCCCGTCTCACGCATCATTTCAATGTCATACATTGTCCTTTGTCTTATTCTTTGAGCCTCAATCAAATAGTCTTTTTCAATAAAATGTTTCTCCTGTTCGTCAAGTTCATTCATTATGCTCTCTATCGCTCTTTCCATTTTGTCTTTTGTTGTTACATAATGAGAAGCCGGATAAATCGCACAATGTTTGAGGTTTGCAATAATCTCCCCCGTGGTTGTGTTTATTTCGCTTATTCTGTCAACCTCATCCCCGAAAAATTCCACTCGCAAAGCATTTCCGCTCGAATATGATGGAAAAATGTCCAAAACATCACCTCTGACTCTGAACTTATTTCTCTCAAACGCCATATCATTTCGTTCATATCTTATCTCAATCAGTTTATCTATAACCTCGTCTCTGTCCTTAATCATTCCGGGACGGAGAGAAATCACCATATTATGGTAGTCAATCGGGTCGCCAAGCCCGTAAATACAGGACACACTGGCAACAATTATAACATCCTTCCGTTCAGAAAGTGCCGCAGTTGCACTGTGACGAAGTTTATCAATTTCCTCATTAGTCTGTGCATCTTTTTCTATATAAGTATCAGAGTGCGGAATATACGCTTCCGGCTGATAATAATCATAATACGACACAAAATACTCCACCGCATTTTCGGGAAAAATCTCTTTAAATTCCCCGTAAAGCTGCGCCGCCAAAGTTTTATTATGGGCAAGAACAAGGGTTGGCTTATTAACCTTTTCAATAACATTTGCCATTGTAAAGGTTTTTCCGGAGCCTGTTACTCCCAAAAGAGTTTGAAATTTTTTTCCGCTATTAATTCCGTCAGACAGTTGCTTTATGGCTTTGGGCTGGTCGCCCGACGGCTTATATTCCGAAACAACTTTAAAATCCATTTGGACTCCCCCCTTTCATTTTACATAAGCTGATTCAATACACTTATGCCCTTTCCGCCTGCAATAATCAGGCTATCAAACAGTTTTATTCCGATAACATCAAGAGTTTTCTTAATTTTAATCGTCATATTCTCATCAGCAAATGACACAGAAAGCGTTCCACCCGGGTGATTATGAGCTATAATAACCGAATGTGCTTCATCCATAAGCGCTTTTCTTGCGATAATCTGCGGATATATATGAACTTCGTCACTTATCCCCGACGAAAGCCAATGACTGCTTATTATTCCGCCGTTCTTGTTAAGGCTGACCATATAGAACTGTTCGGAGCATTTTCCGTTGAAAAACGGTTTAACATAGTCTATGGCATCTGCTGAATTTTCAATCTTCTTTTCTGAAAAAGCAGCACATCTTTCAACAACACCCAAAACATCATATAAGTTTCTTATAAATTTTGCTGTCGTGCTTCCGACACCGTCAATGGTTACAAGCTCCTTCTCGTCAGCTTTCAAAACATTTGCCACATTGCCGAACTTTGCAATCATTCTCTTTGCTATTTCATTTGTGTTTCCTCTTGGAACAATGGCATATAATATTATTTCAAGGACTTCATGTTCTTCCATATTCTGAAGACCCATTTCTTCAGCTTTTCTATACATTCTTTTTCTGTGGTCCTTATGTAAATTTTCCATCAAAGTTCCCTCCTGAGTCTTTCTATGACATTTTCAAAATGCACAGGAATATCACGCATAAATTCCATATATTCGCCCGAAACAGGATGAATAAATCCCACCCGACAGGCATGAAGAAGCTGTCCGTTTAAATTAAACTTATCTTTTATTCCGTAAGTTTTATCTCCCACAATACTATGACCGCCGCTTGACATATGGACTCTTATCTGATGGGTTCTCCCCGTTTCAAGGCGACAGCTTATAAACGTATATCCCTTAAATCTTTCAAGAACTTTATAGTGGGTTATTGCCTCTCTTGAATTTTTATTAGTTATGGTCATCTTTTTTCGGTCAACCGGATGCCTTCCTATGGGTGCATTTATAGTCCCTTCATCATTTTTTATATTTCCATGCACCAATGCTCTGTATTCTCTTGTTAAACTATGGGCTTTAATTTGCTCCGACAAGCTCTGATGTGCCAAATCATTTTTCGCAACAAGCAAGAGTCCGCTGGTATCCTTGTCAATCCGATGAAGTATACCCGGTCGCTTTTCTCCGTTTATTCCCGAAAGAGTGTCAGGACAATAGTGAAGAAGGGCATTAACCAATGTCCCCGAATAATTCCCAGCCGCAGGATGAACAACCATTCCCTGTGGTTTATTCACCACAAGCATACAGTCATCCTCAAACACAATATCAAGAGGAATATCCTCAGCAACAGTCTCCATGCTCTGCACATCGGGAATATTAACTTCAATTTCCTCTCCCGATTTCACCTTATAGTTAGCCTTAATGACCTCTCCGGAAATTTTAACACATTCCTCATCAATAAGCTTCTGAACTCTTGACCTTGTCATATTTTCAAGCTTATTTGCGAGAAATTTATCTATTCTTATGTTATTTTCTTCAACCTTTAATAAAATCTGTTCCATTTAACTCTCTTTTTTATTCTGCTCAAAAAACAAAATATATATTATCAAAATACCCATTCCTATACAAACTGACATATCCGCCACATTGAATATAGGAAAATCAATAAAATCCGCACTCAAAAAATCAATAAC
Source organism: Oscillospiraceae bacterium (assembly GCA_015068605.1). GTDB lineage: Bacteria > Bacillota > Clostridia > Monoglobales > Monoglobaceae > SIG454. Next base: position 122,096 of record SVKF01000005.1, on the reverse strand, counting down.
TCCGTCCTTATAAAATAAACGGTCAATAAGGTTTCCCAAAGCACCTGCAACGCTCAACATAAGACCAAGCTTACCCGTAAAGTGAATATCCTTATTTTTCACATAATAAAGTATCATAAGCGTGACAATGACAACTGTTCCGATTATAAATATCCATCTCTGATTTTGTAAAAGCCCCCACGCCATTCCTTTATTTCTTATGTATGTCAGAGAAAAAACACCCTCAATAAGTTCTATTTTTTCTCCAATTCTCATATTGCTGTCCACAATCATTTTGCTGGCAAAATCAGCTATCAAAACGGCAATTCCTATTAATATATACATACTATTTCCCCTTTTAAAATACGAAAATGGGACTGCAGCAAAATGCACCGACCACACAAAACACAAAAAAGAGTATAAAAAATCATTTTTAAAGGTGTAAATGACAAAATACTCTTCATAAATTAGGGAAGAAATTCGCAGTATGGTGAATTTCTAAATTAAAAAGTGTTTTGTGTTTTAAATAAGCCTCACCTCTCGGAGTACCTCTGTACACCTTCAGGATTCAGTTTATTGGATCTGTGCTATTTTCGTCCAGCCCCATTTAATTTTTATTCCGCCGCGACATATTCGCCATTCTCGTTTAAAACAAGTTTCGGAAGTTCCATTGTAACCCTCTCAAGGGTTTTAATAATATCGGACATTTCGTCCTTTTCCTCCACCACTGCATTTTCTTCATAAGATACTAATGGTGCTTGATTATTTTGCTGTTCACTTGCTTTCTTTATGCCCGGGTCAGCCATTGCAAACTCCTTGACAATGCTGAGTTGAGAATTAAGCAGAGAAATTATTCTCGTTCTGAATATTTCAACGCTTCTTCGCATTTCCTCATATTCATAATTAACCTTCGTAACTTCCTTGCCTGCTTCATTTACTATTTCAGACGCTCTGTTTTCAGCATCCTTAATAATATTTTCAGCCTTGGCATACGCATTTTTCTTCACTTCTTCCCCTGCACTCTGGGCAACAATAATGGCTTGTTGAAGGGTATCCTCCATCGCCTTATATTGCTTTACTGCATCAGAAAGAGTGGCGGTTTTATCCTTTAGAGCAAGATTTTCCTTATAAAGAGTCGCATAGTCCTTGGCAACTCCCTTAACAAAAGTATCCACTTCCTCTTTATTATATCCGCGCATTTGCTTTGAAAATGTTTTCTCTTCCACTTCAAGCGGCATAAACATAGCATTGCACCTCCTAAATATATTTCTCCACCGTTATACTGTATCTGCCTTTTTTTGTTATATTCCCGATACGGCTGACTTTAAACCGACCCTTGCCTCTGACAGAAATTACATCTCCTTCGGAAATCCCTTTTGAAAGGCTGACTGTTTCCTCCCAATTCAAGCTGACAAGTCCGCCGATTATAAATTCCGTTGCACGACTTCTTGATGTTTTCAGCGCAACCGCCAAAACACTGTCAAGCCGTATTCCTGCAACAGTTCCGTTAATTTTTTCCGTATTTCTTTGAGGAATATTAATTTCATTCAGCGGACATTCTGTAATTTCAATCCCGTGTCTGCCTATTTTATCGAGATTATTAATAATATATTCCTTTATTTCAGACCTGACAAAAATGATACATCTATCCTCATACACAAGGATATCCCCTACCATTTCCCGTTTTATTCCGAGCCCCATAAGACTTCCCAAAAAGTCCCGATGGTTCATTTCTTTTAAATATCTCGCTTTTATCTGCAATACGGAAATCTCCGCTTTTGCGTCCTCGTCACTTATATATTCCGGAATGACAATCATAAGAGTTCTCTCCGCATCGTCATACCCACCGAAATAGATAATCCGCCCGTCTATAGGTCTTTTCACGTTTTTCTCAATAAAATTCTTCTCTGCCGGAGTCATAAATCCGACAGCCTTGACCATATACTTATTCTCTGATATAACTACGGCATCATCAGCCTTTGACAACAAAAGCTTAAGGTCATCGCTTTGAGTCATTATCAGTTACTCCAGGGGAATATGCCCTTACTGCGAAGCTCATCCTTAAAGTCTCCCATAATGCCTACATTATACGGAGTTATGATGAATATTCCGTTTGAAACCTTCTGGATATTACCGTCAACAGCATAAACTGCTCCGCTTAAGAAGTCAACAATTCTTCTTGCAATATCCTTTTCAACAAATTCAAGATTCATAACAACAGGCTTTTTGTTTTTAAGATGATTTGCTATATCTCTTGCATCATCAAAGCTTTCCGGCTGCATAACAACCAACTTAAGCTGAGCTGTTGTGTGAATTTTAACAACCTTACTTTTCTTACCGTCAGCACCAACTTCGCTCTCGGTATCAAACTTGTTTACCGATTTTTCTGTTCCCTCTTCTTCGGTTTCATCAAAAAGTTCGTCATCAAAATCATCATTGTCATTGAACCCAATCATTGTTAAAAGCTTGTTTACAAAATTCATATAAAACCCTCCAAAATATATAAAAATTTAATTATTATCTCAAACCAAATATGCCTGTCCCAACACGGACAATTGTTGCTCCCTCCATAATTGCTGTTTCATAATCACCGGACATTCCCATGGAAAGCTCACAAAGTTCAACATTTTCTATATTTTTTTCTTTAATTTTCTGCATCAAAAGTCTCAAGCCGCCAAAAATCTCACGAAGCTCATCTTCACCGGCAAGTCGAGGTGCCATGGTCATAAACCCTTTGACCCTGACATTTTCAAATTCAGCAATTTGTCGGCACACACTTTCCGCCTCACACGGCTCAATCCCCGACTTACTTTCCTCTCCGGAAATATTTACCTGAATAAGAATCTCTTGAATCTTCCCGATTTTTTTAGCCTGCTTATCAATCTCTCTTGCCAGTTCAACACTGTCAACGGAATGAATCAGCTCCACCTTATCAACAATATATTTAACCTTATTCTTTTGCAAATGACCGATAAGATGCCAGGAAACACCATCAATATGTTCATATTTTTCCATAATTTCCTGGACACGGTTTTCACCAAGCACAGTTATTCCACATTCAACAGCTTCCTTTATCAGCTCAACCGGTTTAGTTTTTGAAACTCCGACTAAAGTTACAGCCTTTTCGTTTCTGCCCGATTTTTTCAAGGCTTCTGAAATTTTCCTGCGTACTTCTTCGGTATTTTCGGGAATACCCACTATCTGACCACCTTGCCTTCATATATATTTGAACCGCCGACAACAACGCTGTCATAAAGCTTCAAACCTTTTTCATCATCACGGGATACAACAGCCCATTCCTCGTTCATATAATAAACCTTTGCTTCTCGGAATTTAACCTTATTCCCTGACAAAATATAAACCCCTTTTTTGCCATCATTGACTCTTATGGCTTTCGCCGGAATTCTCATTCCCTCGTGGGTCTTTTTGATAACCTCAACTCTTGCCATTGACATTGAATACAGGTTGTCCACATATCCTGCAGACTTTATAATCAACACAGCCTTTCCTTCGTTTTCGTCAGAAATCTGATAAACGCTGCCATCTATTATATTATCACTGGAGTCAAGAAATTTAAGTCGAACGCTGTCGCCCGGGTTTAAAGAATTTACCATATCCTTTTCAACCGTTGCCGCAAAATACCATGAATATGTATCAACAACCTTCCCAATGGGACTTCCCTTCTTGACTTTTGACTCACTATTATCCGATTCGTCTCCGGCTTTTATATTGGAAAGGTAGCTCTGCGTTATTTCCTCAACCTTGCTTCCGTCAAGCACCTCTTCAAGTCCGTCAATTCTTGCTGTAAACGAACCTGCTGTGTCGGTGCTGATCGTCAGCCTTGTCATATCGTATTTTTTTTCAAGCTCCGCCTTTTCAGCCTTAAGCTCCTCTTCTATCTCCTGATTACTTTTCCCATCGCCCGAAATTCGCCTTCTGGCTTCAACAATCTCATTTAGCTCATCTTTAATTTCAAGCAGACCTTCCATATCATTATCACGGACAAGCGCCGCAATTTCGGTTATTTTTTCAGACACATCCTGCTCTAATCTAATAGAATCGTTCTCGGAGGCTGATATACTTCTGTCATTTTCAGAAAGCTCTTTCAGCTTATCTTCAATCTCCCTAATTCTGTTTTTGACATTTATGGGAGCATCGTTTTCATAAATATATGCAATAATTCCGTTTTTGCCGACTCTTCCGGATTCCTCAACAGCACACTCGATATAGCCATCCTCCGGAGCATATAAAACCTTCTGATTTTTAAATATAAAACCGTCCACGGTGAAGCTTTCGTCAAGCTCCCCCTCTCTCGCCATATATGTTGTCAAACTTCCTCCGGAATTCACCATAAAGTTAATCCCTATATAAACAAAGAAAATCAGAAAAAGACACAGCAAAACTGTTTTGCCGGTCAGATGTTTCTTCCGTCTCTTTTCAGGCTTGTCCATAAAGCTTCTCTCCTACGCTTTCATTATACCAAACTTATCTGCCAATATACAACCTTGTATCACAATTTTATCATAACTGTAACCATTTTGTAACACAATCCAGTTAATTTTCTCATTTCTTCTCAGCCATGTCATCTGTCTTTTGGCATATCGGCGACTTTCCTGCTTAATTTTGTCAACCGCCTCTTCCAAAGAACACTCCCCCTCAAAGTGAGAAATAAGCTCTTTATATCCGATTGCCTGCATTGCTGTTGTTTCCTTGTCTATCCCCATTTCCATTACCATGCGAACTTCATCCAAAAGACCCTCCGAAAGCATAATATCAACCCGTTGATTTATTCTCTCATAGAGCATTTGCCGTTCCACATCAAGCCCGATTATAAGGGAATCATATAAAGGCTCACGGACAGATTCAAGGTTTACCTCCGTCATGGTCTTCCCTGTTGTTTTATAAATCTCAAGTGCTCTTATAACCCGTCTTAAGTTATTCTCGTGAATTTTTTCCGCCGAGTCAGGGTCAACCGCTTCCAAAAGATAATGAACAGCACCATTTCCCTCTTTTTCTGCAAGAGCATACAGTTCGTTTCTGTATTTTTCGTCTCCGTCACTCTCAGAAAATTTGGTATTGTTTATAACGCTGTCAAGATAAAGCCCTGTGCCTCCTACCAAAATCGGCAGCTTTCCTCTGCTTAAAATATCATCGATATAACCTCTGGCACGCGCAACATACTCAACAACGCTAAAGTTCTCACCGGGAGAAATCTCATCAATCATATAATGGGGAATGCCTGCCATTTCTTCCTTTGTCGGCTTTGCCGTTCCGATATTCATAAACTTATAAATCTGCATTGAATCGCAGGAGACAATCTCTCCGTTATATCGTTTCGCCATTTCAATGGAGAACGCCGTTTTCCCCGAAGCCGTCGGACCTACTATTGCAAGAATTTTACTTTTCATTATTTCACCCTAAACAATTCGCTTAAACATTTTTTCAACTTCCTGCTTGGAAAATTCAATCTTTATGGGTCTGCCGTGAGGACAGGTCGCCTTGCCTCTTTTTTCAAGCTCCAGTGTTTTTCTGACAATATCATCCATTTCAATTTCCGTCAGCTTTTTATTCGCCTTTATGGCATATTTACAGGAAATCATATCAATCATTTTTTCTTCGTAATCCCAAACAGAATTTTTAAATCCGCCCGAAAAGCCCTCAATCATCTCCGCCATAAGTCCCTTAATCTCTTCATCGCTCGAGGTTATCGGGCTTTGCCTTATGATAATTCCGTCCTTTCCAAACTCCTCCGCCTCAAAGCCAAAATCCTCTATAACGCTTTGATTTTCCCTAAACACATCCATCTCACTTGTTGTCAAATTCATAACAACGGGAATTAAAAGCATTTGTCCGAATTTCTTTTTTGCCTTGTAATCCGAAAGCAGGTTTTCAAAGCGAAATCGCTCATGTGCGGCGTGCTGGTCAATAAAAAACATTTTTTCGCCTTGCTGGAAAATCACATAGGTTTCAAAAACCTGACCAACCACCTTATATGGAATTTCTTCCTCTTTTTCTTCTATAAAATCAAAAACATCCTCTGTTTTTTCTTCACAAAAAACATTTTCCTCCTTATGAGGCACAGTGTATTCAATAAATTTTTCAACCGTTTGGGCAGGGACTTCCTCTCTCACCCTCTGCGAAAAAGACGGGATTTTCATTTTTATTTGAGAAACCGATGCATTTTCCGCATAATTTTCTCTTACGGGAATTGCCTTCTCCATTTTAGGCTCATCCTTAACGGCTCCCATGAGTGCATTACTCACAGCGCCATAAACCGTATCGTAAATCCGTTTCTCGTCTGCAATTTTAATTTCAGTCTTCGCAGGATGAACATTCACATCAACCAACGACGGAGACAAATTTATATTGAGCACAAAAAACGGGAACTTACCAACCATAATCGAGTTTCTGTAAGCCTCCTCGGCAACCTTGGCTATAACATGATTTTTTATGTATCTGCCGTTTACAAAAAGTGTCTGCCTCGTTCTGTTACCTCTCGCTAAATCACTTTTTCCGCAGACACCGAATATGCGGACACCGTCTTTTTCATAGTCCACATCTATAAGCCCTTTTGCATATTCAAGTCCATAAATATTAAGAATGGCATTTTTCAGATTCCCGTCACCCGAGGTCTGAAAAACCTCCGCTCCGTCGCAGACATATTTAAAGCTTATGTTTGGTTTTGCCATAGCAATTCTGCCAAGCACATCCGCAACATAACCGGACTCAGTTGAATCTTTTTTGAGAAACTTCATTCGTGCCGGAATATTTTGAAAAAGGTCGCAAACCTCCATTATTGTACCTTTATTGCAGGCGATACTCTCTTTTGGAGACGGAATGCCATGGGAAAGCTCCATTAAAGTTCCCTCTTCTTCGCTCTCTGTTCTCGTTATAATTCTCACATTTGCAACCGCACAGATACTGGAAAGGGCTTCACCACGAAAACCCATTGTCGACATTGAATAAAGGTCCTCTATGTTGCGGAGTTTACTTGTTGCATGGCGCAAAAATGCCGTTTCAACCTGATTTTCAGGGATTCCGCAACCATTATCTGTCACTCTTATGCATTTAACTCCACCCTTTTCAATTTCAACCTGAATACTTGTCGCCCCTGCGTCAATAGAGTTTTCAACAAGCTCTTTAACAACAGCGCTGGGTCGTTCAGCAACCTCACCTGCCGCAATTTTATCCGCAATATTTTGAGGAAGAACTTTTATCTCCGCCATTTTTTCACCGCCTTAGTTATCCGTTTTGTGCTTTTGCTTTAAGCGCATATAATTTAGTCAGCGCTTCCATTGGTGTTATTGAATCAAGATTTATATTCTTAATTTCGTCGATTATTTCGCTTTCGGAATTGCTCATTCCCATAAAGCTTATCTGAGTATCTTCACTCCTTACAGTCGGCGCAAGAGATGCCTTTGTTGTGGCACTTTTAACCCCTTCTTTCTCCTCAACCTCTGCAAGAATTTCCTTTGCTCTTTTTGTAACATCTTTTTTAACCCCGGCAAGATGAGCAACCTCAATGCCATAGCTTCCGTCCGCACCGCCTCTTATAATTTTGCGGAGGAATGTTATGGAGTCGCCCTGCTTTTTAACGGCAATGCAATAATTCTTAACCCCTGCGATTTTCTCTTCAAGAGACAGAAGCTCACGGTAATGAGTTGCAAAAAGAGTTTTAGCACCGCACTTTTTCTTGTTCGCAATATATTCAACCACAGCCCAGGCAATGCTGAGTCCGTCATAGGTGCTTGTTCCTCTGCCGATTTCATCAAGAATAATCAAGCTGTTTTTGGTCGCATTATCAAGAATATACGCAACCTCGCTCATTTCCACCATAAATGTACTTTGTCCTGCAGAAAGGTCATCCGACGCTCCAACACGGGTGAAAATATGATCAACAATGCCAAGCTCCGCCTCTTTTGCAGGAACAAAGCTTCCCATTTGTGCCATAATCGAAATAAGCGCCGTCTGTCTCATATATGTTGACTTACCTGCCATATTAGGGCCTGTTATAACCAAAACCTGATTATCCGAGCAGTCAATATTTATATCATTGGCAATGAACATATTTTTACTGCTTATTTTCTCAACAACGGGATGTCTTCCGTCCTTAACCCGAATTTTGTCACCGATATTCATAACAGGTTTAACATAGTTATTTTTTTCCGCAACATAAGCCAATGCCGTTAAAACATCGATTGTTGCAATAATTTCGGCTGACTTTTGAATTCTCTCTATCTGCCCTGAAACCGCATCTCTTATCTGACAGAACAGCTCATATTCCATTTCAACAATATGACTCTCTGCCTCAACAATTTTATCTTCAATCTCTTTGATTTCTTCTGTTATGTATCTTTCGCAATTAGCAAGAGTCTGCCGTCTTATAAAGTGCTCGGGAACTTCACCCTTTTCTGCCTTGCTAACTTCAAGATAATAACCGAAAACACGGTTATATCCCTCTTTTATCTTAAGTCCGGTTGTCTCCCGTTCACGATTAATAATATCTCTTATCCATTGCTTTCCGTTTTCAATAATCTCTCTCGTTTCGTCAACTTCACGGTTATATCCGCGTTTTATAAGCTTACCTTCTCTGACTATCAACGGAGCATCAGGATTAATTGACTTTTCAATAAGCTCTCTGACATCCGATAAATCATCAAAATCTTCATAAAGCTTATGTAAAATACCCGTCCTACACTCCTTCATAAGTTCCTTAATATAAGGGATTCTCTCGAAAGAAAAGGCAATCCCAAGCAAATCCTTACAATTTGCACTCTTATAGGAAATTCTTGTTATTGTTCTTTCAATATCATTAATTTCACGAAGTCTTTCACGAATTTCTTCCCTCATAACAGGGTTTTTAACAAATTCCTCAACCGCATTATGGCGATTTTGAATAGTTCCGCAGCTCACAAGAGGCATAGTTACCCATTTCCGCATAAGTCGGCCGCCCATAGAAGTAACAGTTTTGTTAATCACGCTTAAAAGACTGCCTTTCGCCTTCTTATCACGCATGGTTTCAAGAAGCTCAAGGTTTTTCATACTGTATAAGTCAATCCCCATATACTTCCCGTCATCGATTATATCAAGCTCTTTAAGGTTTGCAGGCTCGGTTTTCTGTGTGGCTTCAAGGTAGTCAAGGAGAGCACCGAGACTTGCTGCACTGTGTACCTTGCCGTCAATCTCAGACTTATAATTACCACCCATAATATCCATGATTTTCTGTTGCGCCTTTGAAAATGTATACGCCTCGTCATCATAAGGGATAACATTACACTCAAATCTGTCGCGTATTCTTGAAATAAGCTCCTCATTTTTATACGCCGCAGAATTTGTTATGACCTCAGCCGGAGAATACTTAACCAACTCATTAAGAACTATGAGGTCCGCTTTTTCAAAGTTTTCAACTGTGGAAATTTCACCGGTCGTTATATCAACAAATGAAATACCAACTCCCCCATCATCCATATAAAGGGAACAAAGGTAGTTATTTTTTGTATCATCAAGCGCCGCCGAATCAAGGATTGTTCCGGGGGTTACGATTCTAACGACCTCACGGCGAACAATTCCTTTTGCTTCAGTCGGATTTCCAACCTGCTCACAGATTGCAACCTTTTTTCCGTTTTCAACCAGCTTTGCAATATAAGAATCAACCGCATGGAAAGGAACCCCACACATGGGGGCACGCTCCTCTTGACCGCAATCTCTGCCCGTCAGGGTTATTTCAAGGATTCGTGACGCTTCCTTGGCATCATCAAAAAACATCTCATAAAAATCCCCTAATCTATACATTAAGATGCAATCATTATATTCCTCTTTTATCAGGAGATATTGCTCCATCATAGGAGTAAATCCGGCCATTTTTATCTTCCTTTCTGCAGTTATAAATCAAATTTTAGTGGCATCCCGAACAGGATGAACAATTTCCGCCACATCCTTCGCTTTGGTCCTCACCGTTTATATAGTAAGCCAAAACACCGTTAACCCTTTTAACCAAAGCATCATAAGCCTTATTTGCTTCAATATATGCAGAAATAACAGGATTTTCCGCAAGCTTTTTAAACTCGTCCTGCATAAGCTTCTGGAAGTTTTCAAGTTCTTCCTTTGTCGGCTCTTTTGCCTGAAGCTTCGCCATTTCCTCCTGTCTGATTTCGCCGTATCTTGCCATTATTTCAGACGCTTCATTATCGTTTCTGAGAGCATCCGCTGACTGTGTTGCATTCTTTCTTTCTTCACTTTCGGCAATAAGCTTTCCGAGTGCTTCTGCCGCTTCCATAATTGTATTCATCATAACTTTTCCTCCTATAAAACCTCTCCGCCAAGGGACCAGGTCTGTGTTTTTGTTATTTTAACATCTATGATTTTCCCAACCATATCTGTATTTCCCTTAAAGTTCACAATCTTTCCGCCGTCTGTTCTCCCACTCATATATTCAGGGTTAGTCTTGCTCGCCCCTTCAACAAGCACCTTTTCAATCCTTCCCAGATACTCGTCATTTTTCTCTTTTGAAATCTCGTTCTGAACTTCTAAAAGACGGTCAAAATTCTTATGCTTTTCCTCCTCGGTCAGGCAATCCTCCATAACAGCCGCAGGTGTTCCCCCTCGCTTTGAATATATGAACGAAAAAATCGTGTCATATCTGACTTTTTTGAGAACATCAATCGTCTCCTCAAAATCCTCATTTGTCTCGCCCGGAAAGCCAACAATAATATCCGTCGTCAGCACAATATCCGGCATTTTCTCACGAACTTTTCTGACAATTTCAAGATATTGCTCTTTCGTATATCTTCTGTTCATTTTCTCAAGAATCCGACTCGAGCCGCACTGAACAGGAAGGTGGAGCTGATTACAAATCTTTTCTTCTCTTGCCATAACATCGATAAGCTCATCCGAAATATCTTTAGGATGGGAGGTCATAAACCTCACTCTTTCAATTCCGTCAATCTTGCAAACCTCACCCAAAAGATAGGCAAAGCTTGTCCCGTCTTTAAAGTCATTTCCGTAAGAATTGACATTCTGACCGAGAAGCATAACCTCTTTATATCCCTCGCTTGCAACCTGCCTTACCTCACTTAAAACCGCTTCAACCTTACGACTCCGCTCTCGTCCTCTGACATAAGGCACTATACAATATGTGCAAAAATTATTGCAGCCATACATAATCGGAACCTTTGCAAGAGGCGGAGCTTCTCTCTTGCAGGATATATCCTCACATATAGCCCCTTCGGAATTTTCTATATCAAAAACTCTGTTCTTTTCCATCGCATTCGCTAAAATTTCAGGAAAACGATAAAGAGCATGAGTTCCGAAAATCATATCAACATAAGGATAGCGTTTTTTAACATTTTCAGCAATCTTCTCCTGCTGAACCATACATCCGCAAACGCCCAGCAAAACTCCTTCTCTTTTGCGTTTTATATTCTTAATTGCACCGATATTTCCGTAAACACGCATTTCCGCATTTTCACGAACAGCACAGGTATTATAAATAATCAAATCCGCAATTTCCTTATTCTCACAGAATCCAAAACCCATATCGGAAAGCATACCGCATATTTTCTCGCTGTCATTAAAATTCTGGGCACATCCGTATGTTTCAACAAACGCTAATGGTTTATGCTCTTTTTTTGAATTTATATCCGAAATTCTGCTTATAAAATCTTTTTGGCGAAGTATTTCCGCCTTGCTGATTTCAGTCAATCAAACCACTCCATTCCATCTTTATTATTATACACTTTTAAAGGGAATTTTTCAATAGATTTTTACAAATTTATGTGACTTATTTTTTTAATTTATATCTGTCATATTTTGTAATGGCTCGGCGGATTTCCCGTTATCCTTTTAAAGACGGTGCTAAAATAATTCTGATTGGAAAAACCAAGAGTTAAAGCTACTTCTCGGATACTCATTCCATTTCTTATCATATCCGTCGCTTCCGTGATTTTCATTCGGTTAAAATACGCCATAACTCCAATCCCCGTATATTTTGAAAAGGTCTTTTTAAGACCAATTTCACTCATATTGCACATCTTCGCAATTTCCGAAACAGAAAGGTTTTTATCAATGTTATTTTCCATAACACCAACCGCCTTTTTAAAATTCTCTGCCCCTTTTGTTTTAACCGGCAAATCATCTAAAATCTTTTGGGAAATCATTTCAAGAATGAACATTTCCAGTTTTTTTACAGCAATCTGATAATCAGTTCCGCTGTTTTTTATAACATCCGCTCCTTGAAAATCTTTTGTCCCAAAACTACTTTGAATATCTTTAAGTATTTTTTGAGACAGCAAAACATCCTCAATTTCAAATATTTTTGAAGAAAATTGAGGCATATTCTCTGCCCCGAAACTAAAAACTATTATTTCCGGATTGGTGTTTCCCTCACTCCATAACCTGTGAAATTCCATAGGCTCGTGAATAATCGCCTGACCTTTTTTTAAAACAAATACATCGCCCCCTGCCGTGACTCCGATTTCACCGTTTATTACAGTAACAATTTCCCAAAAATTGTGATATTCCCCTTCAAAGTAATAATCGCTGTCATAAGCCATTTGAAATGCGGTGTACAATTTTTTAATTCTGAAAACATCCTCAACGCTAACCGATTTATACATACGCCCTCCAATTATACAAATTTAAAGATAAATTATATAAATTTGTATATACTTTTGATTTTGTATATGCTATGATATTAACATAATTATTATAATTTGTCAACTTGAAAGGTGTGTTATTTATGAAAAAACTTACAGCAGTATGCTTAGGCTACGGTATGAGAGGTCAGATTTATTCAAGATACGCCATGGAAAACCCCGACCAACTGGAAATCGTTGCGGTTGCAGAGCCTGTTGAAAGCAAAAGAGCTTTCGCAAAAGAGCGCCACAATCTCCCCGACGATAAACTATTTAAATGTTGGAGCGAGGTTGCAGCGCTTCCGAAAATGGCAGATTTTGCAATGATTTGCACTCAGGATCAAATGCATCTTGAGCCTGCTCTTGCCTGCATTGAAAAGGGCTATAATCTTCTTCTTGAAAAACCCATGGCTCCAACAGCCCGGGAATGTAAAATAATCACGGAAGCAGCAGAGGAAAAGGGTGTTAAGGTCATCGTATGTCATGTTTTAAGATTTACGCAATTTTTCTATGCAATAAAGAATTTTATTGACGATGGAGAAATCGGTGATATCGTATCCATCAATCATATGGAAAATGTGGGAAATCTTCACCAAAGCCATAGCTTTGTCCGCGGAAACTGGCACAACGAAAAGGAATCTGCCCCAATGATTCTTGCAAAATGTTGCCATGACGCAGATATTTTACAATGGCTTGTGGGAAAAGAATGTAAAAAAGTTCAGTCCTTTGGTTCATTAACCCATTTTAATAAGGATAACCGCCCTGACGGTGCTCCTACTTACTGTCTTGACGGATGTCCGCACAGCGAAACTTGTTTCTATGACCCTATCCGTTTCTATGTCGATAACCCCGATAACGGATGGCGTGATGTTGTTGCAGATAAGATAAACCCCACAGACGACGAAGTTTTGGAGGCATTAAAGAGAGGACCTTACGGAAAATGCGTTTATGCCTGTGATAACGATGTTGTTGACCATCAGGTTGTGAATCTTGAATTTGAGGATGGATGCACCGTCTCTCTGACTATGAATGCTTTTAATAAAGGTGGAAGATATACACGAATTTTTGGAACAAAGGGTGAAATTTATGCAGATATGGAAGAGGGAACAATAGATATTTACTCTTTTGCAACAAAAGAGCATAAATTTTTCGAGTTATACAAGATTGGAGGAACAATCTTTGAAGGACACGGTGGCGGTGACACAGGGATTATGGTTGACATAGTTAAATATTTCAACGATAAAGCTCCGAGCAAATCAATCTGTTCACTCCGCACATCTTACCTAAATCATCTTATCTGCTTCGCCGCAGAGGAATCAAGACATAATAATACGGTTATTGATTTGGAAAAATTTTCCGAAAAATTATAAAATGGCAATAATTAAACCGCATCCAAAACGGATGCGGTACAGACCACTGACAAACTCGGTCTACCGCAAGCAAGCTATATTTATAGGGTGAAACGCAGAGATAGATTTTATAGACTATCCGCATAAAATAGCATAGAAAACGGCAAGAGAAATATCGAATTTCCCTTGCCGTTGCTTGCTTTTTGCGAAATCGTTCTCTACCGTACCATCGTACGCCGACGAAAACGATTTCACAAAATATACACTTCGTTTCTCAATGTCTGCCCAGCTTAATGACTTTGTCATTAAGCTGAACCGCACCCAAAACGGATGCGGTATTAATTATTTTCTTTTTTCGTTAATAACAAGTCTTATTGCATAAACCACAAATGCGATTGCAACATAAGCAACAACGGCATATTCAATCATCTTTATATCTCTTGCAAGGTTAAGGTTTGCAAGAAAATCAAGCTTACTCCAATAGTTACCCTTTTCAAAGAGCGCTCTTGAAATCGGAAGTCTCATATCATAAGAAATAAAGAACGAAACAAGAGACGAAACCGTAAACAAAATAGTATATTTTCCGGCACGATTCCACTGCATCTTCTTAAGCGCAGCCAATACCAGAACTCCTCCTATCATAACCGCAAACAAAACGCCTAAAACTATACAATATTTACTCGGAAACTCTATTTCCCAACTTGCATAATTTCTTTTTGCGATTTCAAGAAGAAAAATCGCAACAATACCAAATGTCAATGTCAGCATAAACCCGTTCGTCAGTTTATCTGCCTTTGCCACCTTTTCCGCTCTTTTAGCTCTTTTGTCAACCGTCTTATTAACCGTATTTTGAGCTGATACCTTCACTTTTTCATTCCTCCTATATTTCGTCTTTCTCATACATAATTATCGGAACAACAGCACTCGCCACCGTTTCCGTTCTAAGGATTCTCTCCCCGAGCCCAACTTGATTTATGCCTTTATCCTTCGCTTTTTCCGCCTCTTTATCGGAGAAACCGCCTTCAGGACCAATGACAATCCCAACCGTTTCACCGCTAAAGTTTTTCAAAATGCTTTTAAGACCTTTTTCACCGTTATGCCCCAAAACCTCATAGGGCATAATCGTCAAATCAAGCTCACTCATCATTTCAAGAGATTTATCATAGCTTACCGGCTCCAAAACCTTCGGAATAACACTCCTTCCACACTGCTTTGCAGCCTCAACAGAAACCTTATTCCACCGTTTTGTTTTTTCTATGCGAGCTTTTCCGTCAAGCTTAACAACGCACCGTTCCATTTCAACAGGGATTATTTCATAAGCACCCAGCTCAACCACCTTTTGAATAATGGTTTCCATTTTTCCTGCCTTCGGTATGCCCTGAAAAACACTAACCCGTATTTTAGGTTCAGTCGAGGAATATTCTTCGGATACAACCGTCGCAAGACACTCTTTAGGACTGATTAAATCAAGCCTTGCTCTATATTCTTTTCCCGTCCCGTCAAAGACGATTATCTCGTCTCCCTCGGACATTCTGAGAACTTTGGTTATATGAGAGGCATCCTCAATAATCCTGATTTTCCCATCGCCAATGTTCATCGGTTCTGTAAAAAACCGTCGCATAATGTCACCTCTTAAAATAACATATATAGATAGTATACCATTTTAAACAAAATAATGCAATAGCCAAATTAAAATTTTTTTAAATTTCTTTATTTTTCGTCATTTATTTGCAAACTATTGCGCTCCATTCATTTCTCATACGCACATTTTCGCATACGAGTCCTGCCCTTTCAAGTGCTTCTTTAACCTCAATTTGTCGTTCGTTTATAATACCCGAGCAAATAAATGTCGCATCTTTTTTCATAAAGTCTCTTATAAACGGCGCTATGGCAATAATTACATCGGACACTATGTTTGCAACAACAATCTCATATTCACTTCCGATTTTACTCCGAAGCTCCTCGTCAGATGTTATATCTCCGGCAAAGCCCTGCATCATATTCTCATCAAGTTTGTTAAGCTTAAGATTGGAAAATGCCACCTCAACAGCCTTATCGTCTATATCAACAGCAACCGCCTTCTCTGCGCCCAGAAGCAATGCAATTACCGACAAAATTCCCGAGCCACAGCCGAGGTCAAGGATTTTATCCCCCTTTTTCACTACCTTTTCAATCTCCTCAATGCACATCTGCGTGCTTTCATGAGAGCCTGTTCCAAAGCTCATTCCCGGATTTATCGTAAACACCGTTCGATTATCCGGATTATTAAGATTTTCCTGTTCCCACTCCGGCACAATCAAGACTTTTTCACCGATAGGAAGGGGATGAAAATATTTCTTCCAGTTTTCAGACCAATCCTCATCCTTAACATTTGCAACAACAACATCAAGCTTCCCGTACTCATGATTTTCGTCAAGCTTTTTCAAATTCTGCATCGCAGTTTTAACCAAAACCAAATTTTCTGCCCCTACCGCATCATCGCTTAAGTAAAAAGTGATTGACGATTCTGCCTCTTTAAGTTTTTCAAGCTCCTCGTCCACATAATCCCAGTATTTTCTGTTGTTTTCCAAAAACTGGGCAAAGTCATCCTTATCGCTGATTATTATTCCGCTTATTCCCATATCATAGAGCACACCCGTCAGCGTTTCAATACCTTTTGCCGTTGTTGTTATTTTAACCTCAATCCATTCCATATTTTTTCCTCTTTCGTTTAATTTCAAAATGAGGCTGTTTGTCAGCCTCATCTTCTTTTATTTAAATATATCTCTGACTGTATCAAAGAAAGTTTTCTTTTTATTATATTTAACTGTTCCGACACTTTCGCCGAACTTCATAAGTAATTCCTTTTGCTCTTTATTAAGTCCCTTTGGCGTTTCAACAACAACCTTGACATACATATCGCCCCTAGCCCCGTTTCCGTAAAGCTTCGGAACCCCTCTGCCTTTGAGACGGAATACAGTTCCCGACTGAGTTCCTTCCGGAATATCATACGCAACCTTTTCATCAATTGTCGGAACTTCAATCTCGCCGCCAAGCGCCGCTTCAACAAAAGTCACCGGAAAATCACAGAGAATATCAAAGCCCTGCCTTGTGAAAATCTTATGATTTCTGACAGAAACCGTAATCAAAAGGTCTCCGTTTGGTCCGCCATTTTTTCCGGCATTTCCCTGCCCTCTTACGGGAAGAGTCTGCCCATCGTTGATTCCCGCAGGAATTTTAACCTTAACCTTAACATTATTAAGGCTCTCGCCTTTTCCACCGCATTTACTGCACGGAGATGTGACAATTTTACCTTTTCCGCCACACTTACTGCAGGGACGAACACTCTGCATTTGTCCGAACATTGTGTTTTGAACAGTTCTCACCTGTCCCGTTCCGCCGCAGACACCACACTTTGCAGGGCTGCTACCTTTCGCCGCTCCGCTTCCGTTACACTCGGAGCATTTGTCACGGCGTCTGACATTAACCTCTATCTCTTTCCCGAAACACGCTTCTTCAAAGGTCAGTTCCACACGGACATGAACATCATCGCCCTGAGTCGGGGCATTAGGATTTCGTCTTGAGCCTCCGAAGCCGCCACCGCTGAACATATCAAAAATATCTTCAAAGCCTCCAAAGCCTCCAAAGCCTCCGAAGCCACCGCTATATCCGCCACCGTCATGTCCGGCATTGGGGTCAACCCCTGCATGACCAAACCGGTCATATCTCTGTCGCTTCTGGTCGTCACTTAAAACTTCATAGGCTTCCGATGCCTCTTTGAATTTTTCTTCAGCCTCTTTCGCCTTATCACCCGGATTTAAGTCAGGATGATACTTCTTTGCAAGTTTCCTGTATGCTTTTTTCAGCTCATCAGCGCTCGCACCTCTGTCAACGCCAAGCACCTCATAATAATCTCTTTTTTCTGCCACTTATTTCACCCACCAAAACATCAGCGTGTCGATTTCCCGACACGCCGATATGTGTCATATTATTTATTATCTTCGTCAACAACAGTATATTCAGCGTCAACAACATTGTCATCTCCGCCTGTCGGATTTTCACCTGCCGCCTGCTGTGCCTGCTGAGCCTGTTCATAAAGCTTCTGCGAAATTCCATAGAACTTCTGAGTTACGGCTTCAAGCTGAGCTTTAACCGCTTCCGTGTCAAAGTCATCGGTTTTAACCATTTCCTTAAGCTTATCAACCTCAGCCTGGATACCGCTCTTTTCTTCCTCGGTCACCTTATCACCAAGCTCACCCAATGTCTTTTCTGTCTGATAAACCATGCTGTCAGCAGAATTCTTGATTTCAACCTTTTCCTTGATTTTCTTATCTTCAGCCGCAAACTGCTCTGCTTCCTTAACTGCCTTTTCGATATCCTCGTCGGAAAGATTTGTGCTTGATGTAATTGTAACATCCTGCGAGTTACCTGTTCCCAAATCCTTTGCAGTAACATGAACAATACCGTTTGCATCGATATCAAATGTAACTTCAATCTGTGGAACACCGCGTGGTGCCGGCGGAATGTTATTAAGACTAAATCTTCCGAGAGTCTTGTTATAAGCCGCCATTTCACGCTCACCCTGGAGAACATGAACTTCAACACTTGTCTGACTGTCAGCCGCAGTTGAGAATATCTGACTCTTATTTGTCGGAATAGTTGTGTTTCTGTCAATAATCTTTGTGAACACACCACCCATTGTTTCAATACCGAGAGAAAGAGGAGTTACATCAAGGAGAACCAAATCTTCAACTTCACCGGTCAATACACCGCCCTGGATACAAGCGCCAAGAGCAACACATTCATCAGGGTTAATTCCCTTGTGAGCCTCTTTTCCGATAAGCTTTGCAACAGCCTCCTGAACTGCAGGGATTCTTGAAGAACCGCCAACCAGCAATACTTTATCAATCTCGCTTACGCTAACGCCGGCATCTTCAATAGCCTTCTTTGTCGGAATAAGTGTTTTTTCAACCAAATCAGCTGTAAGCTCATCAAACTTCTGTCTTGTTACTGTTATATCAAGATGCTTCGGACCTGTTGCATCAGCTGTTATAAACGGAAGGTTGACATTCGAGGTCATAACGCCTGAAAGCTCAATCTTCGCTTTTTCTGCAGCTTCCTTAAGTCTCTGAAGTGCCATTTTATCCTGCTTTAAGTCAATTCCGTTTTCCTTTTTAAATTCATCAGCAAGGTAATCGATAAGCTTCTGGTCAAAATCATCGCCGCCGAGACGGTTATTTCCGTTTGTGGCAAGAACTTCAAATACTCCATCACCGATTTCAAGAATAGATACGTCGAATGTACCGCCGCCAAGGTCATAAACCATAATCTTCTGATCATCGTCCTTATCAAGACCATAAGCAAGAGCTGCGGCAGTTGGCTCGTTTATAATTCTCTTAACCTCAAGACCTGCAATTTTACCTGCATCCTTTGTTGCCTGACGCTGTGCATCGCTGAAATATGCAGGAACTGTGATAACCGCTTCTGTAACCTTTTCTCCAAGATAGCTTTCAGCATCAGCCTTAAGCTTCTGAAGAATCATAGCAGAAATTTCCTGTGGTGTGTATTTCTTGTCATCAATGTCAACTTTATAATCGCTTCCCATTTCTCTCTTTATAGAGATAATTGTTCTGTCCGGGTTTGTTATTGCCTGTCTTTTAGCAACCTGACCCACTAATCTTTCCCCGTTCTTTGTAAAAGCAACAACAGACGGAGTTGTTCTCGCACCCTCCGGGTTTGCAATAACGGTTGGCTCGCCGCCTTCCATAACAGCAACACATGAGTTTGTTGTACCTAAATCAATTCCTATAATTTTTCCCATAATTAAAAATCCTTTCTATAATAAAAATAATAATAAACTAATTTGAAACCTTAACCATTGAATGACGGACCACTTTATTTTCCTTATATATATAGCCCTTCATAAATTCTTCGCTGATAATATTTTCACCAAATTCTTCGTTTTCATCGTGCATTATAGCATTATGTTTTTCAGGGTCAAATTCTTCCCCAACAGCCGGAATCGGCTCAACCCCTATCTCCGAAAGAGCATCCGCAAACTGCTTATCAATCATTTTGACTCCGTCAGCAATGGCGGTCGCCTCCGCTCCTTCCATTGTCGGAATTGCCCTTTCCAATGTATCCTTAACAAGCAAAAGCTTTTCAACCGCAGAACAAACCCCCATTGAGAAAAGTTCTTCCTTTTCTTTGGCTGTTCTTTTCTTGAAATTATCAAATTCAGCCGCAGTTCTCATAAGCTTATCCTTAAGAGCCGCAATCTCCGCTTCAAGCTGTTCTTCACGGCTTAGCTCAACCGTTTCTTCATCCGCTTTTTCCGCAGCATCTTCTGTATTTTCGATTGTTTCCTCAACAGTTTCCTCTATGATTTCATCTTTTTCTTCGTTCATTTTCTTTTCTGCCATCTGTTATTCTCCTTTTTCATTAGCTTCGAGTAATTTCTTTATAGGCTCTTCGCCATCTCCAAATTTATCCCCCAAAGCATTGCTTAAAAGCTTTGCAAAATACTCAAGAGCAGACATTATCTTTGAATAGTCCATTCTCGCAGGTCCTATAACCCCGATAACACCGCAAAGCTTATCCGAAACCTTGTAAGGTGCCAAAATAACGCTGTTTGTCTGAAGCTCTTTAACAGGAACCTCATCGCCAATCATTACTTTCATTTCACCGTTTGCAGGAATTTCGGAAATGAGCTGCATAAGATTTTCCTTATTTTCAACCGCCGCAAAAATTTCCTTAACCTTATCGATATTGTTATATTCCGGGAATGAAAAAATCGTGGATAAGCCTTCAACAAAAATCTGCTTCGTGTCAATTTCAGAAACCGCCTCGTGAACAAGCTCCAAAACCGAGGTCAGGATTTCAGGATTCTTCCCAACCGCACTTTGAACCTTCATAACATTTTTAAGGCTGATTTCCGAAAGAGTAAGCCCCGTCAGGTTTTCGTTAAGAATCTCGTTTAAGGAACTTACAAATTCTTCATTAACGGTTGTTTTAAGTCTTAACAGCTTATTTTTAATAATACCCGACCTGTCGGAAATTATAACCATAACCGTATTTTCATCAACGGCAACTGCTTTAATATTTTTAACAAGCCCCGTCTCCGCCGTCGGCAAAACACCTATAACCGGCAAACCCGAAAGGTTTGAAAACGCCCCCGCAACGCCTCTGACAATCTTATCAAGCTCCTTAACCTTAAGCCCGACAGCTTCCTGCAATTTTTCAATCTCATTTGCCGTCATTTCATATTTTTGCATAAGATTATCAACATATAATCTGTAACCAAGAGTGGAAGGAACTCGCCCTGCCGAGGTATGCGGCTGAATTAAAAGCCCCATTTCCTCAAGGTCTCCCATTTCATTACGAATGGTCGCCGCACTCAAATTAAGGTCAGACTTCTTCGATATACTTCTTGAGCCGACGGGCTCTGCAGTATTTATATAATCTTCGACAACCGCCTGAAGAATAACCTTTTTTCTGTCATCCAAAGCCAACCTTATCACCTTCCTTTTCAAGCTTGTTAGCACTCAATACAAAAGAGTGCTAAAAGCATATTTATACTATAGCACTCTTTATCTGTTTTGTCAATACTTTTTATTATTTTTTACACAAAATCGGATAAAATATTATTGCTCACATAAAGAAACTGTGGTTTTATATATATTCTTCCGCATTTTCTCTCCATAACACCCATATCCAGATACTTTTTCAGCTCATCGCCATAAACATCAAATATATTTCTGTTAAACATTTTTTCAAAATTCGCTTCATTTATCCCATTCGTCATTCTAAATCCCAAAAAGACAAATTCGCTCATCTTTTCCTGTATGCCGACAGGATTTAATTCCTCAACCGCATCATTTCCGTTTTTCACGGCAGAAATATAATCCTTAACATTTTTTATTTTGGAAAACCTTTTGTCCCCCAAAAAAGAGTGTGCCCCTGCTCCTATCCCGACATATTCCTCCATAAGCCAATATTTTCTGTTATGCCTTGAAGCTTTCCCGTTTTTGGCAAAATTGGAAATTTCGTATCGTTTATATCCGTTTTCCTCCAAAAAGCTGACACAAAAATCATACATATCCGCGCTCATATCATCATCAGGAAGATTAAGCTTCATATTATAAAAAGGAGTACCTTTTTCAATTTTAAGGCAATAGCAGGATATATGCTCCGCACCAAACTTCACCGCTTCCGCCAACGTCCTCTGAAGCTTTTCCATATTTTGTTCAGGCAAACCAAACATTATATCGAGAGAAATATTGTCAAATCCTGCCTTTCTTGCATTTTTAAAGCTTTCCTCAAAATCAGAAAAACTATGCACTCTGCCAAGTATTTCAAGCTCCTCGTCATCTGCACTCTGAAGCCCCATACTTATGCGGTTAACTCCCACGGATTTGAGGTTTTCAAAATCCGTAAGCATCACCGTCCCCGGGTTGCACTCAACCGTTATTTCGCAATCCTCGGTTTTATTTTTAATTTTTTCAATCAGCCCTATCAACAAGTAATTCGGTGGAACAGTCGGTGTTCCGCCGCCTATATATACTGTATCAAATAAAACATCTTCGTATTTTTCTATTTCTTTTTCAAGGCACATAAAATAATCTTCATATAAACTTTCACAGCCGCTATATGAATTAAAATCGCAATATTTACATTTTTTAACACAAAAAGGGATATGGATATAAAGTCCTGTCATAATTATTTTCCTTTTATCGATACTAAACACTAAAACGACAAGGAAAGCATTGAGCTTTCCTTGCCGTTGCTTGCTTTTCGCGAAATTGTTCTCTACCGTACCATCATACGCCGACGAAAACAATTTTACAAAATATACCTGCGTTTTTAGACGTCTGCCGGCTCTCTGAATTTAAATTTAATTAATGAACAATAATAACTGTTGCAATAAACATACCGGTTGCGTTACTTCCCGTAACCGTAACTTTTGAATCCGTGTCAATTGCTGAAAGCTTGATGTTTGCACCGGTTGAGCTCTTGATAATCTTGGTTGAATTTGTTATTCCAACAGTAACATCCGTTGTTCCAACCTTCACCATGAGAAGATTGTGACCTGTCTGAACAGAGGTAACCGTTCCCTCGATACTGTTAGAAGATGCAGCCTTTGTTGTCTCAATCTTTGTAAGCTTTGTGCTTTCCGCTCTGAACTTAACATCACAACCCGGTCTTAAATCATAAACAGTTCCGTCCGTTCCGTCAATCAAAATCGTTGCACCTGTTCCGACTGTATATTCAACCTCATTCTTTTCATTTTCGATAACAAGTGTTGTTCCGCTTGTTGAATGTGTTATTGACTTAATGCTTCCGGAAGAGCTTTGAGATTCACTCTCAGCACTTATCTTCTTAACCTTTCCGTATGTAAGCTTAAGAGTAACGCTGTCTCCGGCAACCAAATCAAAGAGATTTGATGTTTGTCCATTTCTTGTAATACTTGCACCATCTACGCTTATCTCGTATGTTATTTCTTCACCTTTCGTGTTGGAAACAGTTATTGTCGGTGTTTGTGAATCAAGATTCTTACTCACAATCTTTCCGTATGCAGTTCCGCTCTTTTCAAGAGTTTCTACCTTTATTACAACGCCGTCATCATCAAAAGTAACCTCTACATACTGTCCTGACTTAAGTCTTGTAAAAGTATCCGTTGCTTCGTCAATTACAACCTTAACATCATCAGAAACCTCATAGGATTTAATTTCGGTTGTATCTTCTGTATCTGAAATTACAAGCTCTTTACCATTTGCGCCGTTATTTGCAGAAACAACAAGACCTCTTGTAGGCTCGTTATCCTCTTCTTCAACGCTATTTGCCTCAATCATCGAAACTGCGCTTTTCGTCATGGTAATAATAATATCCATACCTTCAGAAAGATCAGACAAAGCTGCGTCCTCACCATTAAGCTTTATAATCGTATCTTCTTCAACATTATAAGCTTTGTTCTTAACCGTAACCGTATCATTAAATGTGTCAACATCAGAAATTGTTCCGCTCACGGAGGTAACATTCAAAACACTGATAAGGCTTGAAAGCATCTTCGCCATCTGTCCTCTCGTTACGCTTTCCTTAGGTCCAAAGATTGGGTCGCCGTAGGAATCAGTCCCCATACCTTCCATAATTTTAGCTTTTCTTACATATTCAACATAAGGTCTTGCCTCAGACGGGATTTGAGCCGTGTCTGCATAGGACGAAGAAAGGAAAACGCCCTCTTTGATTTCTTCGTCTGCGCCCATAAGCTTTGTCAAAAGCATAGCACACTGATACCTGAGCAATGCTTTGCTCTTGTTTTCATCAGAAATATACGTACTCAAATCAGACTCATCGATAACTTCTCTGTACAAAAGATATGAAATTTCTTTTTTATAGTCGCTCTTATATTTTGCCAAAACACTCGAATTTGCCGCAACAGCATCATCAACCGTTCCTTCGTTCGACTCCGAGTCAACCCCGAGCATTCTTGCAAGAAGAATGAGAGATTCTGTATTCGTAACAGTTTTATCGGGTCTGAAGGTTCCATCCTCATAACCCTTTATATAGCCCTTTTTCACCATTGCATTTACATAAGTTTCAGACCAATGACCTTTAACATCAGGAAAATCGGCAGCACTTATGCTCAAAGATGCACTAAGAACCGTTACACCAACAACTCCGCAAATTAATCTTTTTAAATTCATAGGAATTCCTCCTTCAAAAATAATCTTTTTTCAAAAATTTAATCTCAACAGAGAAAAATATATTCCCCTATGAATAGTTTAGCATAATGAACTTCAAATTTCAACAGTTATTTTAAAATTTTTTGTAAATTTTTTTCTATTTGTGGTAAAAACTTATAGTTTTAAATTTTTTCTCATGTACAAAATAGTTTTGTAAACCAAAAAATCTGATTTTAGGAGGAATAAATTATGTTAAAAAGAATCCTTTCCTTTGCAATTGTTTTATCATTGACTTTTGCAACCGGAATAGGCGTTTACGGAACCGAAACAGAGTTTACCCTCCCTGTCTCCGGCGAGCTTATGAGCGATGCCGGTTCCGGGGGAGCTGTTACGGGCATCGGACAGACGCCGAAAAGCAATTATTCACAATCGCAAAGCAACCCTTCTTCGGGTAGCTCCGACAACACAACAAGTGACAACAGCGTTCCGATAGTTGAAGAAAATGCGACAAAATATAATAAAATGATGAACGAGCATTTAAGTTCATCTGTCGCACCTTCAAAATACCAGTCAAGACAGGTTGCCAGCGCACCTGACATTTCGGGAACTAAATTTGAAGAGGCGGCCGAGGTTTTAGGCGCTCTCGGAATTATGGTGGGCGACAAGGGCACAGGAAATTTCCGTCCCGACGACGACATTAAGCGTTCTGAAATGGCAAAGGTTGCAGTATATTCAAGCGGACTTGAAGATGTTGCAAACAACTCAAATTCACCCTCAAGATTCCCTGATGTATCTTCAAAGCACTGGGCATTAGGCGCAATCAATGTTGCAGACAGCCAGGGAATGGTTATCGGCGACACAAACGGCAGATTCCGTCCTAACGACTCCGTTTCATTCCAAGAAGCCGTAACAATCATCGTTCGTGCAATGGGATATGAGCCTGTGGCACAGGCAAACGGAGGTTTCCCCGGCGGATATATGTATGTTGCATCAACCAACCAGCTCTTAAAGGGTATTTCATCTAACGCAAAATCTGCCGCAACCAGAGGCGATGTTGCCCAGCTCGTTTTCAACGCTTTAACCGTAAATCTTATGGAACAGACAGGTTACGGCACAAACATCAGCTATGAAGTTGTTGATAAAACACTTCTTTTAGACAAGCTTAATGTTGAAAAAGGCTATGGTCAGGTTACGGGCACAAGCGAGACAACCTTAAACGGCGGAAACACGGTTGCCGAAGACAGAATCCAGATTAACAACGAAGTATTTATCGAAGGCACGTCCGGAGCAAAACAGCTTTTGGGGCACAACGTTGTCTACTATGCAAGAATCGATGCCACAAGCGACGAAAAGACAGTTATCGTTGTACGCTCACAGGCAAGTAAAAATAACACTTTAACCCTTAATTCAGACGATATTACAGCAACAGGCGGAACAACCGCAGACGGAATAACTATCACATATTCAACAGAGAATATGTCCAATCCGAAAACAGTCACAACCGTTTCAAATCCTGTATTCATTTATAACGGAAAATACGACACACAGATAACTCCGGAAAATCTGAAAATCAATTCAGGGAACCTTATTCTTTTAGACACAGATGTTAACAATGTTTATGACATTGTATTCGTAAACGAGTTTACTAACATTGTTGTTGATACAGTTTCAACAGTTACAGGCAGAGTAACAGACAAATATAACGGAACTTCAATCGTTTTAGACCCTGAAGAAGAGACAGTTCAG
The DNA here is from genome assembly GCA_015068605.1 of Oscillospiraceae bacterium. Taxonomy (GTDB): domain Bacteria; phylum Bacillota; class Clostridia; order Monoglobales; family Monoglobaceae; genus SIG454. Next base: position 95,729 of record SVKF01000005.1, on the reverse strand, counting down.
TATACTCTCATTAAAGACGGTGTAGAAATACAGACATCCGACCTTGAAGAATGGAATGTTATTTCCTATACAACAAGCCGTGACAAGGAGCTTATACGAGGCTATGTAACCGACGAGAGCGTTTCCGGAACAGTAACCCAGATTTCTTCAAACGGGGCTATCCGTTTCAATGACGAAACAACCTCATATAAGGTTGCTAAGAGTTATCCTAACGAAATCAAAATCCGTGACACAGGCAGATTCTATCTTGACTATGAAGGAAAGATTGCCGCAGTTGACAAATCAGCAACAACAAGCGATGACAAAAACGCAAGAGAGCTTTACGGTTACCTTGTGAATGCCGCTGAAACAGGAACACTTGACACAGATGTTCAGTTTAAGATATTCACCGAAAAAGGCGAAACAAATGTATACGGCAGTGCAAACAGAATTCGTCTTAACGGAACCTACGGAATAACTCCTGCCGAGGTTTTAGGCACAATCGCTCCGGGCGGAACTGTAACTCCACAGCTTATAACATTCAGAACAAATGCCGACGACAAAATCACATCAATAAACACAGCCTTTGACAATACCGCAACAGGCGCACCGAACACAGAAAAGTTTACCCTTAACATTTCAAAACAGGGTATGATTTATAAATCGTCATCAAGTAAGCTTGGGGATGTTACAATCGACCCACAGACAATAATTTTTGATATTCCTGCAAATGCAGGCACAGACACAGACAAGTATGCCGTAAGAAAGAAATCCATGTTCACAAACGACGGCTCATATGATGTTAAGATTTACGACCTCGCCGAAAGCTATACTGCCGGAATCGTTGTCGTAACAAACTCAACAGGTATCGCTTCCGCTGAAGCACCAATCGTATTGGTTGATGAGCTTGCAGAGGCGCAGAACGAAGAATATGAAGCAATAGATGTTTTATACGGTCTTTCTGAGGGTAAAAATGTTACAATCAACGGAAGCTCAACGGGCGTGTTTATCAAGAATAATCAGCCGCTCACAAGAGGTGATATAATTCAGTACAGCACCAACACAAAAGGCGAGGCTGACGAAATCCAGCTCCTCTTCAATGTTGATGAAAAAACAACCGAGTTTACCCGTGATGTTTCAACAGACCTTAAGACAGTTTACGGACGAGTTACAAAGAAATTCGCAAAATCCGTAAATGTCGATGTAAACGGCTCAGTAACCAACTATGCAACAGACGACGCAACAGTATATCTCTTTGACTCCACAAGAGGCGAAGGAAAGGTATCGGTTGTTGCACCTGAAGATATTGAGGTTTACGAAGAAGGCAACGAAGCAAGAATATTCATTAAGCTCTACCGTGACACAGTTCAGGAAATCGTTATTATAAAATAATGATATTTTGACAAATATATTTTCCACCTCATCAGTGACTTCGTGACAGCCGTCTCGGACCGCTGACAAACCTACCATTTTCAGGTGGGTTTGTCAGTAGTCTAAGCTTTCCCGCAAGGGGAAGGCGGATTGCGAAGCAACTGGGATGAGGTGGATTTTTATATTTTCTCTTGATATTTTTAAAATTTTGTGAGATAATAATATAGTCACATAAATTTAATAAAACATAATGAGGCATTATCTCTTTTTTTATGGGTATTTTATACATTTTTTGTGTTGTCATGATTTTGGAATGGTAAAAATGCAACTTCATAATCATGGCAATTCAAAATTAGTTGAGATACGCCTGTTTATTAAATTTGTGTGACAACAATCGGAGTTTGCATTTTTCGGTGTGTCAACTTCGGTTGGCACACTTTTTTAATTTTTAAGGAGGATTTTTACAAATGAAAAAGAAAATCTTGTTGTCACTCACTCTAATTTGCCTTGGAATTCTCGCCCTTGGTATTACAGTTTTCGCCGAAACATACGAAAACCTAGAATACGCAATTGTAGATGGAGAAATAACGATAACCGGCGGGCACGTCACCCTCATCGCCACTCCTGGTCAACCTGATCGTGGTGAATTAATTATACCAAGTACGATTAACGGCTATCGCGTCACTTCAATTGGAGACAGAGCATTTAAAAATTGCACATCTATAACAGACATATCAATTCCCACTAGTGTTACTTCTATTGGTGATGCAACATTTTATAGATGCAACAACTTAAAAAGCATTACTATTCCCGACAGCGTTACTTCTATTGGAACGTTTACGTTTGCATATTGCGATAGCCTGACTAATGTAAAAATCGGAAATGGCGTTACCTCTATTGTTGATGATGCGTTTAAATATTGCACAAGTCTGTCAAGCGTTACCATTCCCGATAGCGTTACCTCTATTGGTGATAGTGCGTTTTCCGTTTGCACAAGCCTGTCAAGTGTTACCATTCCCGATAGCGTTACTTCTATTGGCAATCATGCATTTTCTTCTTGCACAAATCTGACCAATGTAACAATCGGAACTGGCGTTATTTACATTGGACAAGCTGCATTTGATAATTGCGAAATCCTAGAGAAAGTATATTGGAATGCCAGAAATGTTTCCGATTTTTCAAGCTACAACCATACTTTTAAAGCAGGGTATAGCGGAGATGGTATTGAGGTTATTTTTGGAGATATGGTTGCAACCATTCCCGCATATGCGTTTCATGATTGCACAAGTCTAACAAGCGTTACCATTCCCGATAGCGTTACTTCTATTGGTAAATCCGCATTTAAATATTGCGATGAATTATCCATAGTATACTATTACGGCACACCTGATGAATGGAACGCCATAGACATTTATGACGGTAATGACTATTTATATGAAAATATTATTTTTATCGGACCTATCTGGGCAAGCAAATCTGAAGATGGGATAATTGTTGAGCCGGTTAATATTGAGTCAGGGAAAACCGTTGTTCTTGCACTTTATAACGGAAATATTTTATCAGAGATAACTCCTGTTACATATACAGGCGAAATTATTAACATAACACCGACCAAAACCTATACTAACGCAAAAGTTATGGTTTGGGAAGATTTAATTTCCATGAAGCCTGTTTGTGAAGCGATTGAACTTTAATACTCTATAATCCGCCCCATTTCGGGCGGATTTTTTTAAAGGGATAGGAAAAAAGCTTTGGAACGGACAAACTGAGCCAAAGCCTTGGCTTTGGGTTACCCGAAGGTGTACATAGGTACTCCGAGAGGCGAAGTTTGTTTCGTAGCAAGAAAAGATAATATATTTAAAAAATCAAAATTTTTGATTTTTTACCCTTGTTTTTAGGTATATTCAGGGATAGATTCCACAAAAGGTTTTCTCAATCCCTGTTATTTTCCCTCTTTTCTTGCGATCCGGAGTTTTTTAACATTCCCTTTATATATCTCTCTATAAAAGCCCTCCTTGTGTAAAGGAGGGTGGCAACCGCAGGTTGTCGGGAGGATTGTCAGCCTCATTATCCCATAAAAACGCATTAAACAAGATATTTTATATTTCTCTTGATATTTTAATAATTATGTAGTATAATAAGTTCGCAACATAAAATAAAATTGTTTATTTGAGTGGGGATGTATTAAAAATGCATAATTATAACGAAAAAACAGAACAAAATTTAATTGAAACGATAAAGCAAAAGGAAGAGTCCGATAAAATGCTGTTAACAATGGAAATTGTAACAGAAGTATTGATAAGTATAGTGTTTTTAACATTGCTGTTTATTGCTTCATTTGCAGAAATGGAGAATTGGTTAAGAATAACGCTTATTTTAACCGGTTTTATACCATTTATAATTATGATACTATTTGCAATACGAATCGAACAAAGGGCAGGATATTATGAATGTCAAAAATGCCATAATAGATATGTTCCGACATATTCAAGTGTATTATGGGCTATGCACATAAACAGAACAAGATATATGAAATGCCCTAAATGTAATGAAAAAAGTTGGCAGAAAAAGGTAATAAGCAAATAGCGAACAAAAAACCTTTTGTAGAATATATCCCTGAATATACCTAAAACCAAGGCGGTGTTTAAAAAGTCTTTTTGACTTTTCAAACACCGCCTTTCGCTCTGTGTGGTTGGTGCATTTCTCCATGCCTATTTCAGCTTATTTACAAGCTCTTCATCGGGAGTTACATACACCGTGTTATAGTTATCATAAATTACAAGCCCCGGTTTTGCTCCCGATGGTTTTTTTACATTTTTAACCGCCGTAAAATCCACGGGGACCTGTGTTGAATTTTTAGCCTTACTGAAATATGCCGCAATTTTTGCCGCTTCCATAATGGTTGTTTCCGGAATATCCTTTTTCCCTTCTGTTCTTATGATTGTATGAGAGCCGGGGATTATTTTCGTATGAAGCCATATATCCGTTGAAAATGCCATTTTTACTGTCAGAGTATCGTTTTGATGATTATTTCTTCCAACAAGAATTTTAAATCCGTCACTTGACATAAATTCCATTGGTGCTGTTTTCTTCATCAGCTTACTTTTTTTATTCTTCACCTTCGGAATATAACCTCCGTCAGCAAGCTCTTCTTTGATTTCCGCAACATCCGATGCGGTTTCCGCTTTGTTTACCGACTCTATAACCGTTTCAAGATAATATAGCTCCTCCTCCGCCTCTTTTATCTGCTCATTTGCATATATTTCCGTCGTCTTTGCCTTTTGATAAAGCTTATAATATCTTTGTGCATTGGCAGACGGAGAAAGGTCAGGTTTTAAATTTATTGTTATAGGCACGGGCGGATTTTCATAATAATTTTCCACCTCAGCCTTATCCATTCCATATTCAAGTCTATACATATTCGCCGTGAGCAAATCCCCGTAAATTTTATATTTATCTCTGTTTTGAGACTTTTTCAGATTTTCGCTATGAATTGCAAGTTTCTTTCTGCAACGCTCAATATTGTTATTTATAATTTTGACAATGTGTGCACTGCGCTGAACAATATGCTCATGGAGACCTCTTTCCATATAAAATCCGTCAATCGCCTGACTTATTCCGTCCTTTTCTTCAATGTTCCCACCATATTGGGTGAGCTTTACGCAAGAGAATGCAACAGGCTTTTTATCCGTATCATAAACAATACACGGAGAAAATTTTTCCGCTTTTATGTCCGCAAAAAATTCATAAACAAACCGCGCAAACCTTTCTTCATCAATTTCGCTCATCATTTTCTGAATTTCACCCGAAAATCTGTATAAAATCTCACGGGACACAAGTGGACTTACTCCCGAGAAAATCTCCACAAGAACTTTATCGGCACTTTTATCCTTTGAGGCATTTGAAATTGCAGAAAACACTTCCTCATAAGCGCAATCCGTCGGATTGATTTTATTCTGGGCAGGAGGCAGCTCATAAGGGAACCCCGGCAAAACCTGTCTGACGGCGGAAACCGTCAAATCTATATGCTTTACGCTATCAATAATTTTTCCGTCGCTCCCCACAAGAATAATATTACTGTGTCTGTTCATTATTTCAATAACCAGAGTTTTAACCGTTAAATCGCCAAGCTCCGTATAACTTTCTATGCCGATTTTAATAACACGGTCAAAGCCCTCCTGACATATGGAAATAATCTTTCCGCCGACTAAATGCTTTCTTAAAATCATGCAAAAAAGCGGTGCAGTTATAGGATTTTCTTTTTTCGACTCAGTCAGATGCACTCTCGGATTAGATGCGCTCGCCGATAAAATAAGCTTATAATTTTGTTCATAAGTTCTTATGGCTATAACAATTTCATCCCTTTCGGGCTGATGAATTTGATTGATTTTCCCATCTGAAATTCTGTTTTTTAATTCTCTTACAATACTGTTTGTTACAAGTCCGTCAAATGACATTTTTCTATCTCCGAATCCACTAATTTTTTATTAAAGGAACCTCTAATAATTACATTGTACAATATTTTTATTAAAATTTCAAATATTATTTGCATTTTCCGAAAATTTGTGGTATACTATATGTTGATTAAGTATTAAACAAAGGAGTTTTACCATGCTTAAAAGTATGACAGGTTTCGGAAGATGCGAACTTGTGATTGATAATTTCACTCTTAATGTTCAAATTCGCTCTGTTAATCACAGATATATGGATTGCTCTGTGCGTATTCCGAGATGCTATAATTTTATTGAGGATAAAATCCGCCAGACCGCTTCCGAATACATTTCAAGAGGAAAAATTGAAATTAGTGTTTCCATTAAGGAGCAAGAGGGCGATGATAAGGTTATAACCCTCAATCAAGCTCTTGCCCAAAATTACATAAATGTTTTAAAGGAGCTTGCAGCTCTCGGCATTGAGGATGATATTAAGGTTTCAACCGTTGCGAGATATAGTGATATTTTCAGCGTTGAATACAAAGAAATTGACGAAGAAAAAATGTTTGAGATTATAAACACCGCTTTAATTGCCGCATTTGATGACTTTAACAGAATGCGCAGTGAAGAGGGTGCAAGACTTGAGGCAAACATTCTCTCTCACCTTGATTTCATTTCCGGTGAGCTTGAGAAAATCGAAGCCCGTTCTCCCGAAACCGTTCGCCAGTATCGTGAAAATCTTGAAGCAAAAATTCGCGAGCTTATCGAGGACACCGCAGTTGATGAGAACAGGCTCATCACGGAGACCGCCATTTTTGCCGACAAGGTTGCAATCGACGAGGAAACTGTCCGCTTAAGAAGTCACATGAAGGCATTTAAAAATGCGATTAAAACGGACAAGCCAATCGGTAAAAAGCTTGACTTTATTATTCAGGAAATGAACAGAGAAACAAACACCATCGGCTCGAAGGCAAATGATATCGAAATCGCTTCCATGGTGGTTGAAATCAAATCTGAAATCGAAAAAATCAGAGAACAAATTCAGAATATAGAATAGTTTTTCAGAGAGGGTGTTTTGACATTATGAAGCTTATTAATATTGGATTTGGCAACATCGTTTCGGGAAGCCGTGTTATTGCTATAGTAAGCCCCGAATCCGCCCCCATTAAGCGTATTGTTCAGGAGGCAAGGGATAAAGGTCTTTTAATTGACGCAAGCTGCGGACGACGCACCCGTGCGGTTTTGATTACAGACAGCGACCATGTTATTTTATCCGCAATTCAGACAGAAACTATTGCCGGTCGTGCACAGAGCCGTGATGATGAAATAACTGTTACAGATGACAGCGAAAACGAGGAACTTGAAGATGAATAAAAAAGGTACACTATATGTTATTTCCGGCCCTTCGGGAGTTGGCAAGGGAACAATCTGCCGAGAGCTTCTTAAAAGGAACCCACAGCTTTCCCTTTCCGTTTCGGCAACCACCCGTCCTATGCGCGAAGAAGACACCGAAGGCGTTACATACTTCTTTAAAACCGAAAATGAATTCAAGTCCATGATTGAAAATAATCAGCTTTTGGAATGGGCTACCTATAACGGGAATTACTATGGAACTCCCGTTGAGCCTGTCAATAAGGCTCTTGAGAGCGGAAAAGACATCATTCTTGAAATAGAGGTTTGCGGAGCGCTTAATGTTCGCTCACTCGTACCCGATGCAATGCTGATTTTCATTGACACTCCCTCGGTTGAGGAGCTTGAAAAACGACTTATCGGCAGGGGAAGTGAAACACCCGAAAGCATTAAAGCCCGAATTGAGCTTGCCAAAGAAGAACTTAAATTAAAGGACAATTATGACCGAATCGTTGTAAACAATGACCTTCAGACTGCAATTCTGGAGATTGAAAATATTATTACAGAAGGAGAATAAGCATTATGATGATTTACCCACCAATTACAGAACTTGTTAAGAAGACAGGGAGCAGATACACTCTCGTTATCGAAACCGCAAAGAGAGCAAGACAGTTATCCCAGGGAGCAACGCCTCTTACCACTGTTGACAGCAACAAGGATGTTACCATTGCGGTTAACGAGGTTTACGAAGGCAAAATTGCCTTTGATAAAACAAGCGAATAATTCACCTTTTCGGACTGCTCCTTCCTTGCGACCAGTCCGTTTCGGATTTTTAAAGGTTTATATCTTTTGAGAAAGGATATGATTTTATGGTATTAAAAGGAAAAACAGTTGTGCTTGGAGTTACCGGCGGAATAGCCGTTTATAAGGCTTTAGATGTTGTTTCGGGGCTTAAAAAGCTTGGAGCGGATGTCAAGGTTATGATGACAAAATCCGCAACGGAATTTGTATCCCCCATCACCTTTCAGGCAATTTCTCAAAATCCTGTTGCGGTTTCTATGTTTGAAGAGCCAAAGGCTTGGGAAATTCAACACATTTCTCTTGCCAAAGCGGCTGATATTATCGCAATTATCCCTGCAACCGCCAATATTATAGGCAAAATTGCAAACGGGATTGCAGACGATATGGTTTCAACCACGGTTATGGCAACAACAGCTCCCGTCATTATTGCTCCTGCAATGAACACAAATATGTATAAAAATCCCATTCTTTGTCGAAACATAAAAACCTTAAAAGACCTTGATTATCTATTTATAAATCCGGACTGCGGAAGACTTGCCTGCGGTGATACGGGCGAAGGAAAGCTGGCTTCTGTGGATACCATTATTGACGAAATCAGAAACGCTCTTTTATATCCGGTAAAGGATTTAAAGGGCAAGAAAATCCTTGTGACGGCAGGACCTACGCAAGAAGCATTTGACCCTGTCCGCTATATAACCAATCATTCCAGCGGAAAAATGGGTTACGCTATCGCAAAGGCTGCCTTATGCCGTGGGGCTGAAGTTATTTTGGTTTCCGGCAAGACAAATATCCTGCCTCCCCCAAATGCGAATTTCATTTCCGTCACCTCTGCAAGAGATATGTATGATGCTGTTATGGAAAACGCAGAGAGCTGCGATGTTATCATTAAGGCGGCGGCTGTGGCTGATTACCGTCCTGAAACTATTTCTGACGAAAAGATTAAGAAAAATGGAAATATGACCCTTTCCCTTACCTCAAACCCCGATATTTTAAAGAGTCTGGGCGAGAAGTTCGGAGGAAGAAAAACACTTATCGGTTTCTGTATGGAAACACAGGATTTAATAGAAAATGCAACCCACAAGCTTAAATCGAAAAATCTTGATTTTATTGTTGCCAACAACATTAAAAATGAAGGCGCAGGCTTTGGAGTTGACACAAATATAGTTACAATTATAGATAAAAACGGTGAAAAAAACACACTTCCTCTTTCATCAAAGGAAGATGTTGCCAATAAAATTTTAGACAGGATTAAATAAAAATGATTGCAAGGGTTATTTTAAACAATCGTGAACATAATATCGACCAATGCTTTGACTATCTTATTCCCGACGGGATTAATGCATCTGTCGGCATGAGAGTTTTGGTGCCGTTTGGCTATCGGAACGTTTCTGCCCGTGGCATTATTGTGGATATTTTGTCTGAGAGTGAATTTGATAATCTTAAACCTATAAAAAAAGTTATTGACTCATCCCCTCTTTGCTCAAAAGAGATTTTAGACCTTTGTCTTTGGATAAAGGAAAAATATTTTTGTTCCTTTTATCAGGCGCTTCGTCTTTTTCTTCCTCCGGGAATTGAGAGCGGAGTCAAAGAGAAAAATGTTCGCATGGTTTCTCTCTCTGCAGATAAAAGTGAGGCTCTTTTAAAAGCCGAAGAAATGATTTCAAAGCGAGCAAAGGTTCAGGGTATGATGCTCAAAGTTCTCTGTGAAAGCTCACCTTTGAAAACCACGGATTTATACGAAAAATCAGGTGGCAATTCTGCCGCACTAAATGCTCTTTTAAAAAAAGGGCTTATAAATATTTCCGATGAGAGGGTTTACAGAGAAGCATATAATAAAAACAACTACGCTCCAAGCGAAGGATATACTCCCACGGCGGAGCAAAAAGTTATAATCGACCACCTGAAAGAGAATATTTCGTCTTCAAAATTTGAAAACATTCTCCTTCGTGGTGTTACGGGTTCAGGGAAAACCGAGGTTTTTCTTCAGGCAATTGAACACTGTATCAAATGCGGAAAAACGGCAATTATGCTCGTCCCCGAAATCTCTCTGACTCCACAGACCGTCAAGCGTTTTGTCAGCCGGTTCGGGGATATGGTGGCAGTTATCCACAGCGGTTTATCCCAGGGGGAACGCTTTGACCAATGGAATAAAATCAAAAACGGTGAAGTCAGCGTTGTTGTCGGAGCAAGGTCTGCAATTTTTGCCCCCTTTGAAAATATCGGAATTATAATTCTTGATGAGGAACACGAAACCAGCTATAAATCCGACACCACACCAAAATATCACGCTCGTGATATCGGTGAAAAACGGGCTATGGAAAACGGGGCAACATTGCTCTTAGCATCTGCAACCCCCTCCCTTTCCGGCTTTTATAAAGCTCAAAACGGGGAATACACTCTTTTCGAGATGGTCAAGCGATACAACAAAATGGATATGCCGACCGTTAAAATCATTGATATGAGAAATGAACTTTTTACTTATAAGAATTTCTCACCCTTATCTCTTGCCCTTCAGGATGAAATCCGAAAAAATCTTGAAAACAAAAGCAAGACCATCCTCTTTCTTAACAGGCGCGGTTATTCCACCTTTGTATCCTGCAGACAATGCGGATATGTTATGGAATGCGGAGATTGCAGTGTTTCCATGACCTATCATAAAAATTTAAATCAGATGGTGTGCCACTATTGCGGCAAAACCGCCTCTATCCCAGAAATATGCCCTGATTGTGGCTCAAAACACATTAAGTTTTTCGGAACGGGAACTCAAAAAATTGAGGAGGCAATCAAAACAAAATTCCCCGAAGCGAGAGTTCTTCGTATGGATACGGATACCACTTCCCACAAAGGCGGTCATGAGGAAATTCTTTCTTCTTTCGGAAGAGGTGAGGCCGACATACTAATCGGAACACAAATGGTTACCAAAGGGCTTGATTTCCCTGATGTAACTTTAGTCGGGGTTCTTGCGGCTGACACATCCTTGTGTATGGACGATTTTCGTGCAGGAGAGAGAAGCTTTTCTCTTCTGACCCAGGTTTGCGGCAGAGCAGGACGGGGAAACATCCCGGGGCGTGCAGTCATTCAGACTTATCAGCCTCAAAACTCTGTTATAAAATACGCAAAAGAGCACGATTATATAAATTTTTATAATTCGGAAATTTCCAGCCGCAGACGGCTTAACTATCCGCCATTTTGCGACATAATATCCATTATGGCATCGGGGGAAAACGAGGACTCGGTCAAAGGATTTATGGAAAAAACAGAAATTCATATTAAAAAATATATGAAGGATAATCCGTCGGTTTTTTCAATAAACGGACCAACCCCCGCTCCGCTTTCAAAAATAAAGAATCTTTACAGGTATCGTATTCTTTTAAAGGCGGACAGCAACTCCTCTCATCCGCTTTTAAAGGAGCTTACGAAAATCGGTGAATCACTTAATAAAATATTTTTAAGTATAGATATAAATCCGACAAATATGTTTTAAGGAAAGGAATGATTGAAATGGCAATACGAAATATTGTTAAAGTTGGTGACGATGTTCTGACAAAGAAATGCAGAACTGTCGATAAATTTGACGAAAGAATAATAACACTTTTAGAAGATATGCACGATACTTTAATCGAATCAAACGGAGTCGGACTTGCCGCTCCGCAGGTTGGTGTTTTAAAGAGAATTGCTTTGGTTGACACAGGCGAAGAGATTTTAGAGCTTATTAATCCGGAAATTATTTCAACCGACGGAAGTCAGACGGGCTACGAAGGCTGTTTGAGTTACCCGGGAAAATTCGGTGAAGTTACAAGACCTATGACTGTCACAATAAAGTTTCAGAACAGAAACGGTGAGTGGGTCACTTATACCGGCGAAGAGCTTACAGCAAGAGCCTTCTGCCATGAAATCGAACATCTTGACGGGCATATGTTTATGGAAAAAGTTACCCGTTGGGCAGAAGACGATGAGTTTGAAGACTAATTTTGCATTTTAAGGAGGCTATCAGATTGAAAATTCTTTATATGGGAACACCTGATTTTGCTGTTCCGTCATTACTTGCTTTAATTGAAAATAATTATGAAATTTGCGGAGTTTTAACCCAGCCCGACAAACCCAAGGGCAGAGGACATAAGCTCACTCCTCCGCCGGTTAAGGAATGTGCGCTCTCTCATAATATTCCGGTTTTCCAACCTGAAACACTGAAAAACGAAGCATTTTCCGAAGAATTGAAAACCCTCAATCCGGACATAATAGTTGTTGCGGCATACGGAAAAATTCTTCCCTCATATATTCTTGATTATCCCAAATACGGTTGCATAAACATCCACGGTTCAATTCTCCCGAAATATCGCGGCGCCGCTCCTATTCAGCGTGCCATAATCGATGGAGAAGCCGAAACGGGAATTACCATTCAGCTCATGAACGAGGGAATAGACACGGGCGACATTCTTTTCATCGAAAAAATACCTATTGGTGAAAAGGAAACCGCCGGAGAGCTTTTTGACAGACTTTCGTTAATCGGTGCAAAAACCCTTCTTAAAACTCTCGAGAAAATTGAAAACGGAAGCATTACGAGAACACCGCAAAATCACGACGAAGCAACTTATGCCAAAATGCTTGACAAAGAAACCGGCAAAATTGACTGGTCAAAATCAGCAAAGGAAATTTTTTCTTTGATAAAGGGTACAAATCCGTACCCCGTGGCTCATACACTATATAAAGGCGAAGTTCTGAAAATTTATACTGCCGATGTTGGCGGAAAAACCAACGCCGCCGCCGGAGAAATAATCGGGCTTCCCTCAAAGAAAATTGAAGTTGCCTGCGGAGACGGAGTTTCTCTTCTTATTTCCGAAGTTCAGCTTTTCGGTAAGAAACGCATGGACACCGCAAGTTTTTTGAACGGAAACTCAATCGATATAGGAGAATTATTATCTTAAATAAGGAGAATATATTATGCCATTTTTTTACGGAATCGATACAACTTATATCATTTTTGTTTTGCCTGCACTCATAGTTGCTATGTGGGCACAGTTTAATGTTAATTCAACTTTTAACAAGTTCAAAACAATGGGCAACCGACATGGTTACACAGCTCACGAGGTTGCAAGAAAAATCCTTGATATGAACGGACTTACCCATGTTGCAATCGAGCGTGTTTCAGGTCACTTAAGCGACCATTTTGACCCTAAAGCAAATGTTGTCAGATTAAGCGATTCGACCTATTCAAGCACCTCTGTTGCGGCAATCGGAGTTGCGGCTCACGAGGTTGGTCATGCAGTTCAGCACGCAACAGCTTATGCACCAATTAAAGTCAGAAACACAATTGTTCCCGTTGTTCAGATTTCATCCTTTGCTGCATTTCCTCTTGCAATCATTGGTATTATTGTTGCAAACCCTGCTCTTATCTGGGGCGGAATAATTTTGTTCTCTCTTACCGTGCTTTTTCAGCTTGTTACATTGCCTGTTGAATTTAACGCAAGTCGCAGAGCTATCAAGACTTTAGATACTGCATATATTTTAGATGAAAACGAGCTTAAAGGTGCGAAAAAGGTTTTAAAGGCTGCCGCTCTTACCTATGTTGCGTCTGCCGCTGTTGCAATCGGCAACCTTTTGAGACTTTTGGTTCTTGCAAACGGAAGAAACAGAGATTAGACTATGAATTCAAGAGAAATTATCTTAAAGGCTTTATATGAAATCGAAGAAAACGGTGGATATTTTAACCGTGTTTTGTCAGACTCTCTTTATGGAGCTGCTCCCTCTGACCGAGGATTTGTCACAGAAATTATGTATGGAATAGCAAAGAACAAACTTGCTCTTGACCATATAATTATGCAGTTTTCCTCTGTTAAGCTTAAAAAAATGACTCCCTGGGTCAAAAACATTTTAAGGCTGGGAATATACCAAATGTACTATATGGATAAAGTGCCTCACAGCGCCGCCTGCAACGAAAGTGTCAAGCTTTCAAAGAAATATGCCCATGCGGCGGCAGGTCGGTTTATAAACGGGGTCCTTCGGAATGTATCAAGGAATATTGACAACATTACCTTCCCCGAAAAAGAGGATTTATCCCAATATCTTTCCGTAAAATATTCCTTTCCTCTTTGGCTGACCGACAAACTTTTGTCGCAATATTCCTCTGATGAGGTTGAGGCATTTATGGCGGAAAGCAACAAACCTCACCCTGTTAATCTTCGGGTGAACAGGCTGAAAACAACCGCACCGGAGCTTATTGAAATTCTCAAAAATGAAGGAATTGAGTCATCATTATCGCCTCTCTCAAGAGATTGCCTCACAGTTTCGGGGAAAATAAATATCGACAATTCCAAAGCCTATCGGGATGGACTATATTCTCTTCAGAATATAAGCTCTTATATGGCGGTTAAGACACTTTCACCTCAAAAGGGTGAGTTTATAATGGACATCTGCGCCTCTCCCGGCGGAAAAAGCTGTGCAACTGCGGAGCTTATGGAAAACCAAGGGGAAATCCTTTCATTTGATATTCATCCCCATAAGATAAATCTTATCGAAAATTCTGCAAAACGGCTTGGGATAGATATAATTACAGCATCGGTTAATGATGGTTGTAACGAGCTTCCTCAATATATAAACAAGGCGGATAGGGTCATCCTTGACGCACCATGCTCCGGAATTGGTGTTATACATAAAAAGCCTGATATCAAATGGACACGATTGGAAGAAGACATTGATGAGCTTTCCCAAATACAGAAAAAGCTTATTAAAACCGCCTCCGGATATGTTAAGCCGGGTGGAATTCTTCTTTATTGCACCTGCACAATTTTAAAAGAGGAAAATGACTGCGTTATAGATTGTTTCCTTGAAGAAAACAAGGAATTTTCCGCTGTATCCCGTCAACAAATTCTGACAGGCATACACGGAGAGAGCGGATTTTATATTTGTAAAATGAAAAGGAACTGATTTGATATGAAGATTAATCTTCGCGACCTTACATACGAAAAGCTTGAAGAATTCATCCTTGGGCTTGGTGAGCCTAAATTCAGAGCCAAGCAAATTTTCAAATGGCTGTATCTCGGAATTAATTCCATTGACGATATGACCAACCTTTCAAAAGACCTTCGGGAAAGACTTTCTTCCATTTCAACAGTCTTTTTGCCGGAAATTGAGGAAAAATTTGTGTCAGGTATTGACGAAACCCGTAAATATCTGTTAAAATTAGATGATGGGAATTATATTGAATCGGTTTTAATGAAATATAAACATGGATACACGATTTGCATTTCATCTCAGGTTGGGTGTCGTATGGGCTGTGCCTTTTGCGCCTCAACTATTGGTGGGCGAATAAGAAATTTGACTCCCTCTGAAATAATCGGTCAGGTTATGGTTGTTTCAAATGACCTTAAGGAACGGATTTCCAATATTGTTATGATGGGAATTGGTGAGCCTTTTGATAATTTTGAAAATGTTATGACTTTTTTATCAAATGTTTCTCACCCTGACGGTCTTAATATCGGACACAGGCATATAACTCTTTCAACCTGCGGAATTGCTGATAAAATCCGTGACCTTGCCCATCTTGCTCCGCAAATCACTCTTTCAATCTCTCTTCATGCGACAAATGATGAAATGCGAAACAGTATTATGCCCGTAAATAAGAAATATAATATTGCAACCTTAATGGAGGCTTGTAAGTATTATATATATAAGACAAACAGGCGTATTTCCTTTGAATATACTCTTATTGCAGGGGTCAATGATGACCTTAAAACTGCAAGGGAACTCTCAAAGCTCCTATCTGGAATGCTTTGTCACGTTAATCTTATCCCTGTTAACGCAGTTAATGAAACAGGTTTTAAAAAGACAGATAAAAATAAAGTTGAGGAATTCAGGTCTTATCTTGAAAATCATAAAATTCCTGCAACCGTCAGACGGGAAATGGGTAGCGATATAAATGCCGCCTGCGGACAGCTCCGCAAAAACCGTCTTGACAGAGAAAGGTGTGATTAATATGAAGGTTAGTGCAGTCGGTGTCACGGACACAGGACTTGTCCGTGCTCTTAACGAAGACAGCTTTTTAATCAGCGGATTTGAAAATGGTCTCCCTTACGGCTTTTGTATTTTAGCCGATGGAATGGGCGGTCATAATGCCGGTGAGGTTGCCAGCGCAATGGCTACGGAGATTATCGCAAACGAACTTTCAAATTCTGAAATCGGCAACAGCGAAGAGGAAATCGTATCAACCATAACGGCTTCTCTTGACTATGCAAATAACGAAATATATAATAAATCTGTTTCAAACAGCGCAAACGCCGGAATGGGAACAACCGCTGTTGTCATCTATCTTAACGGAAAAACCGCATATATCGCAAATATCGGTGACAGTCGTGCTTACTTAATCGAGGAGGACGGAATTACACAGCTTACAACGGACCATTCCATTGTTCAAAAGCTTCTGGAAAGCGGGTCTATTACTCCTGAAGAAGCCCGTAATCATCCCGAAAAAAATATTATCACAAAGGCACTGGGAACAGAACCTGTCGAGGACTATGACATTTATGAGTTTTCTGTTCAGGAGGGAGATAAAATTCTTCTTTGCAGCGACGGGCTTTCCGATATGATTGACGATTCACAGATAAATGATATTCTTCATCAGTTTATAAACCCCGATGAAGCCGCAAATGCGTTAGTTGCGGCAGCAAAGGAAAACGGGGGCAGAGATAATATTACCGTTGTTTTAATCAGCTTTATTAAGGAGGATTAGTTATGAATTTGGTCGGAACTGTTTTAGCCGGAAGATATGAAATTGTCCAGGAAATCGGAAGTGGCGGAATGGCAATTGTCTATAAAGCAAAATGCCGAATTTTAAATCGTTATGTTGCCATAAAGGTTTTGCGAACAGACCTTAAGGATGACGGAGAATTTGTCCGTCGTTTCAACATTGAAGCGCAGGCCGCCGCAAGTCTTACCCATTCTAATATCGTTTCCATTTACGATGTCGGGACTGAGGGCGATTTACACTATATCGTTATGGAATATGTTGAGGGGATTACTCTTAAAGATTATATTGATAAAAACATTCTCCTTAACTGGCACGAGGCTGTCGGCTATGCTATTCAGATAGCCTGCGGTCTTGAACAAGCTCATAAAAATTCAATTGTTCACAGAGACATAAAACCTCATAATATCATTATGACTCATGACGGTGTTTTAAAGATTACGGATTTTGGTATTGCGAGAGCAAGTGTCCAGTCAACAGTTACCTGCGAAGACACCGCTATCGGTTCCGTTCACTATGTTTCACCGGAACAAGCCCGAGGCGGCTACGTTGATGAGAGAAGCGATATTTATTCTCTCGGAATTGTTTTATATGAGATGCTTACGGGAAAGGTTCCTTTTGATAACGAAAGCCCTGTTTCCATTGCTCTTATGCACCTTCAAACTCCACCAACTCCTCCGAGAGAACATAACATAAGTATTCCAAAAGATGTTGAGGATATAGTTTTAAAGGCTATGAGCAAAGAGCTTTCAGGGCGCTATAAAACAATATCTGATTTTAAAAATGATTTGACCGCTGTTGCTGAATCCGGTATCCCTACTGCAGTTCCGGCATCTAACGACTCCGAGACTTCAGATGTTGATGACCTTGGCGGCACAGCTATCTTTACCGCCGCAAAAGACATTTCTATTCCATACGAAAATAATCAGGAGCCATCTGCTAAAAGCAATCTTATTCCATCTGATGCTTTAGAACACGAATCAGCTCCCGATATAGAAATTATTGACGATGATGAGGAGGAATATCCTATGGGTAACTCAAATAAGAAAAAGAAAAATAAATCAATTAATGTTATTGTAATTTTTGCGGCACTCATTGCCTCCGCCCTCATAATTTGGGGTGTTGTTTCTGTCGTAAAACCCTATTTCGACTCATTGTTTGAAACAAATCAAAATGCTTCCTCTGTTGATGACGGCGAGAAAAATGATGCCATAAATGACAGCGATACAAAAGACAATAATGCAACTGATGACGATGACGGAAAAGATAATGACACAAGTAACGATGTCAAAAATAATGATGACGAAAAAGATAATGACACAAGTGATGATGACGAAAAAGATGATGACAAGAAGAATGACGACAAAAAAGATGATGACGAAAAAGACGACGACAAGAAGGATGACGACAAGGACGACAACAAAAAAGATGACAACAAGAAAGACGATAACCAAACTCAACAGGCATACAGAAAACGATTTGTTATCAGCGGTCCTGAAGAAAAAGACAGCGCTCATGTTGAGGTTAAGGTTAACGGAAAAACGATTAAATCGATTACTCTTGCAAAAGGCGAGGAAACAATCGTTACCGTCCAAAGCTCTGTGCCGACCGCAACAGTTGAAGTTTATCACGACGGGAAGCTTGAGCATAGCGAAACAATTGATATGACAGAATAGTTTATATGGAAAAAGTTAAAGGAACAATTATAAAAGGAATTGGCGGCTTTTACTATGTTAAAGCCGCCGATAAAACAATTGAATGTAAAGCAAGAGGAATTTTTCGCAAAGAAAACATAACTCCTTTGGTTGGAGACAGTGTTCTTGTTAAACTAAACACTGATGAAAACGGTGTTATTGAGGAAATTTACCCGAGGAAAAACAGCCTTATAAGACCTCCTGTTTCAAATATTTCACAGGTCGCCGTTGTGTTTGCCACGGAAAATCCAAGACCCAATATGCTTATCATTGATAAATTCATAGCCGCCTGTGAGGAATCATCACTTGATATTTTGATTTGCATTAACAAGACCGACCTTCAAAGCGGAAATGAATATGCAGAGATTTACCAAAATGCAGGCTTTGATGTTCTCTCTTTGAGTGCAACGACAGGGCTTAATATTGAACTATTAAAGGAAAAGCTTAAAAATAAAATTACCGTTTTTGCCGGAAATTCCGGAGTTGGGAAATCCAGTCTTTTAAACTCCGTGTTGGGAGAGGAAATATTTCAAACAGGTGAAGTCAGCGAAAAGGTGGAAAGGGGCAAACATACAACCAGACACTCAGAGCTTCTTCCTCTTCCCTTTGGCGGTTATATTATCGACACTCCCGGTTTTTCTTCTTTTGATATTGCAAAAATTGATTTTCCCGAGCTTCATTTATATTTCAGAGAATTCGGAAATATAGATAAGTCTTGTAAATTCCCTGACTGCAGTCATACCGTTGAAAAGGGCTGTGCTGTTTTGGAGGCGGTTAAGAATGGAGAAATTTCTCCCACAAGACACGAAAACTATGTTCATTTATACAATGAGCTTAAAAACATTAAAAAATGGTAAACGGAGGCTAATATGCGTAAAATAATAATATCCCCATCAATCCTTGCTGCTGATATTATGGCTCTCGGAAGAGATGTAATATCATCCGAAAAGGCAGGTGCACAGTATTTACATATAGACATTATGGACGGGCATTTTGTACCGAATTTGAGTTACGGTCCTGATGTTGTCAAGGCACTTCGTCCGATTTCAAACCAGGTTTTTGATGTGCACCTTATGATAAGCGACCCTCTTTTCTATGCTGAAAGCTTTGCAAAGGCAGGAGCTGATATAATAACCGTACACTACGAAGCAATCGACAACCCCATAGAGGTTGCAAAAAAGCTTCACTCTTTGGGAGTTAAGGCAGGCTTGAGCATTAAGCCAAAAACTCCGGCAGAGGAAATATTTGAATATCTTCCTTATTTTGACCTAATTCTCGTCATGACGGTTGAGCCCGGCTTTGGCGGTCAATCTTATATAGAAGAAATGAATGATAAAATTGCCGTTTTGAGAGCCGAAATTGATAAACTGGATAAGGAAATCGATTTGGAGGTTGACGGTGGGATTGGTCCTAAAAATGTAGCTATGCCAATATCCGCCGGAGCTAATGTTATTGTTTCCGGTTCTGCTGTTTTCAAGGCGGAAAATCCGGCTCAGGCAATTGCGGATATGAAAGCATTTAATAACAATGTGTTGTAGAAAAACGCTTTGTGCTTTTGAATAAACTTCACTTCTCTAAGTTCCCATGTACGCCTTCGGGGTTCGGTTTATCCAATCTGCACTATTTTGCGTCCATACCCAAAAGGCGGTGTTTAAAAAGTCAAAGAAACTCTTTAAACACCGCCTTTATTTTACTTTTTATATTATTTCAAGGTCTTCCATCATTTTAAGTCTGGTTTTGATTTCGTCATTCACCGCAACATCATTCATATTATAGGTCAATCGTTTTTTTACTTCCTTTTTGGAAATTATCATAATTGACAATTTCCATAATCTTTGAATGTATCTAATCAGAAGCTCCGGTGTGTTTCTCACTTTATATCCGTTTTTTTTCATAACTTCTCTATATGGAAATAATCTTCTAAACATAGTGGCATTTTTTTTGGTGTACATATATTTTTCATATTCTTCCCGACTCATATCGGTTTTTCGCTGTGTGAAAACCTCATAGAATTTTTCAATACCTTCGTTTCCACCGCCAAACGTACCACCGCTTTGCGTATCAGTCAAAATAGCCTCTATGCACTCATCATTGACATCTTCAAATTTCGCACCAAAATATTTATTACCTATTGCATATAAATTTTTTATAAGCTTTGTGTATTTTAAATCATCAAAAATTTCATAGTATCTTTTCCAGTTAATCCTATCACCATATTCTTCAAGATAAAGAAGCAAATCCATTAGCTGTCGAACACCAACGCCTTTGCTTATAAAATGCTTGATATAATGGGCAGTCATATACACGGCTCCGTCATCAATGCTTAATGTTTTAACCAAGTGTTTTCCGTCAATATCGAGTATCATCCGTTCTTCTTCATATTTAAGCTTCCCACTTAAAAGAATATCCCTCGTCGGGTCACTATACATTTCAATATGAACCTCCAAAAGTCCACCTCGCGGATGCCCTGCAAGGAAATGATGAGAATTCCTGCCCCTTGGCTCAACCTTATAGCCAAGCTGCGCAAGTGCATTCATTGCACTTTTTTCCTTATCCGCTTCAATTAAAATGTCCACATCTCCCGAAACACGGCAAGACGGCTCTTTGTATAACTTAGCAATCGTCATCCCTTTGAGCATACAACAGGAAATTCCCTGTTTTTCCAGTTCTTCAATAATATGAAGAGTAAACTCATTTCTCATCATATTATTCGTTACACTTTTAAGAAACGACGCTTTATATTTACTTTTATCGGAATTATCATCGGGAACGGCAGTATATACTGTTTGCCATACACCTTGATTAAGAGAGATATTTCTTATCTCATCAAGATTTATTTCATGTTCAAAATGAACCTTTTCACCTCTTGCCCCCGCCCCGAATAAATAAAGCATATCTTCAAACGACTGTGTCAGCATTTATAAAACTCCTTATACCATTTTGCAAATTCCATAAGTCCGTCTTTAATACTTGTTGACGGTTTAAAATCGAAATCCTTCATAAGTTCAGATACATCCGCATATGTCTGATATACATCACCCGGCTGCATCGGTAAATACTCTTTTTCAGCTCGCCTACCGATACATTCCTCCAAGGTTTCAATAAAATCCATTAATTTTTCAGGCTTATTATTTCCAATATTATAAACCTTATATCTATCTCCATTCGCATCAGCTTTTGGCGGATATTCAAGCATATTACATATTCCGTTCACAATATCACCAACATATGTAAAATCTCTATACATATCACCATTGTTGAAAATCTTTATTTTCTCACCTTTAAAAATTTTATTGGTGAAACTGAAGTATGCCATATCAGGTCTTCCAAAAGGTCCATATACCGTGAAAAAGCGCAAACCGGTTGCCGGAATATTATAAAGATGGCTATACGTGTACGCCATAAGCTCATTGCTTTTTTTTGTTGCCGCATAAAGGCTTATGGGATGGTCAACATTATCATCAGTTGAAAACGGAGTTTTTTCCTGATTTCCGTATACCGAAGAACTTGAGGCATATAACAGATGCTTAACAGGATTATTTCGACACGCTTCAAGGATATTGAAAAAGCCCACTATATTTGAATCAATATATGCCTGAGGATTATCAATAGAATATCTTACACCTGCCTGAGCCGCAAGATTTACAACGATTTCAGGCTTATAACATTCAAACAGCTCATTTACTGCATTTTTATCAGCAAGATCCCCTTTTATAAATGTAAAATTACTATATTCTTCAAGCTTTTCAAGTCTTGCATATTTCAGCTTTGGGTCATAATAATCATTGAGATTATCATAGCCAATTATTTCAATACCGCTTTCAAGCAATTTTTTGGACAAGTGAAATCCTATAAAGCCTGCCGCACCCGTAACAAGTACCCTCATTTTCTTCATCTCCTAATCTCTGAAATACAAATCTCTTGTATAGACCTTTTCTAAAACATCCATTATTTCATCATTGCATCTGTTTGCAATTATTACATCCGATATCTTTTTAAATTCTTCGACATCCTTTATGACACGAGAATTGAAAAACAACTCCTCTTTAAGTGTTGGTTCATAAACAACAACTTCTATGCCTTTTGCCTTTATTCGCTTCATAACACCCTGAATTGATGAGGCACGGAAATTATCAGAATTTGCCTTCATCGTCAGCCTGTATACGCCAACAATTTTAGGATTTTTTGCAATAATTCTGTCTGCGATAAAGTCCTTTCTCGTTCTGTTTGCATCAACTATTGCAGCGATAATGTTATTGGGAACATCATTATAATTGGCAAGGAGTTGCTTTGTGTCCTTCGGCAAACAATATCCGCCATAGCCAAATGATGGATTATTATAGTGATTCCCGATTCGCGGGTCCAAGCCAACGCCCTCAATTATCGCTTTTGTATCAAGACCTCTGACTTCTGCATAAGTGTCAAGCTCATTGAAATATGAAACACGAAGGGCAAGATATGTGTTTGCAAAAAGCTTAATCGCTTCCGCCTCTGTTTCCTTTGTGAAAAGTATCGGAATGTTTTCTTTTACTGCGCCTTCCTCAAGAAGCTTTGCAAACTCTTCCGCCTTTTTTGCAAGTCTTTCATCTGAACCAACGATAATCCTTGACGGATATAAATTATCATAAAGAGCTCTTCCTTCTCTTAAAAATTCAGGAGAGAACATTATATTGATATTTTCATATTTCGTTTTTATGTTTTTCGTGTATCCGACAGGAACGGTTGATTTTATAACCATTGTTGCATTTGGCTCAATTTCTAAAACCTGCTCAATAACAGCCTCAACAGACGAGGTATCAAAATAATTTTTCTGTGGGTCATAATTAGTCGGTGTTGAGATAATAATATAATCTGCATTTTTATAAGCCTTTTTGGCATCAGTTGTGGCTGTCAAATTAAGTTCTTTTGTCTGCAGATATTCTTCTATTTCCTCATCAACTATAGGCGATTTGCCGCAATTTATAAGTTCCACCTTTTCAGGAATAATATCAACAGCCCAAACCTCATTATTCTGCGCTAAAAGTATAGCATTTGAAAGACCGACATAACCCGTTCCGGCAACAGCAATTTTCATTTTTCATCCCTCATTTTCTCTTATTTAATATTCTCTTTATTAAACCAAATGTACTCTTGAATTCATCTGTCCTGCAAAATATTATGCAGATTATAATAACCGGAACAAATGCACATATTCCGATATTAATTGCTAATCCTGTTATTCCGCCTACTGTTATGGCATTGGTAAGAAAATACACAACCCCACCACACACAAAAAGCACAATAGTATTACACAGTCTTTTAATATAATACTCAAGAACATTTGCATCAAAGGAAGCCTTGTATATTATTTTGGGGTCATACCACATATAGGTTAAAAGGTCAGCCAAAACAGTTCCCAAAATTACGCCGACAAGCCCTATCCACTTCACTAATATCAGCGACAAAACAAGGTTAATTATGGCTCCGGCAAGGGGTCTGTATTTTGCTTGTTGAAATAAACCCATTGTGTTCCGGTATGTAGATAAAACCTTCTTTTGCCCTTCCAGAAACATCTTGTAGCCCAAAAGCCATACCACACCATCATTAATAATAAATCTATCCCCCAGCCAAACCTTTATTAACGCATTTGCAGAAAAGGCAATTCCGATTGCCGCAACCGTAAAAATAACAAAGGATACAAAGTTTACCTGTTTAAAAACTTTATATTCATGTTCACGATTATCCTGTGCGTGCAAATTTCCAAGACTTGCATTTATGGCATTATAAAGCTTTGTCAGCATTGTGTTTATGGCAGAATATATCAAGCTGTAATTTGAATATAGCCCAACCGTCACCAATCCAATAAAAGACGAAATAATTATATTATCCGTCGCCGAAAGAACGACTCCGTTTATTTTATAAATAAACAAGGCATAGCAATCTTTAAAGATGTTTTTTTGCTCCGCTTTACTGAGCTTATCATTACTTTTTTTCTTGATATAAGGATACATTCTGTCGCATATTATGCTGATTGCTATATTCATAAATATAGTATTCAGTATGGAAACCACGACAAAAAGCTCAAAGCTTTTGAAAAAAATCAATAATGCAATTTGCGCTCCATTGGATAGTATAAGAAAAATATAGCTGACAAGTGTTGTTACATATTCCTTTTGATGGGCATGAATCAACGCACTTTTATAAGCGAAAAACATATATGATGAAACGCTCTGAATTAAATACAGCAAAAATATGAGATATACATTAATAAAGCTCACATCATCTTTAATTATGTGCTTTATAAACGGCATCAGAGCAAGTCCTGCAAGGAACATAATAAGACCTATTATTCTGTAAACCGTTTTATAAAATTTCATTATAAGATATATCTGATGTTCGTCCTGCTGTTCTATGGGTTTATAAAGCTTATACATTATCGCCGTTCCAATACCCAATTCAGCAAGAGAAAGCATTGATATTATATTTGTAAACAACCCGCTTATTCCAAGATACTTTTCTCCCAAAGCATCTATAAAAACTGTCCTCGTTATAAACTGAAACAATATAACAAGACATTGTCCTAATATTCCGGTCGCTGCATTCTTTATAGAATTTGTCGTCCTCGACATTTACATTCACGCCCTATTCTGTAACAAATCAGTGTCTTAATAGCTTTTTTAGCTTTGCAAATATTTTGGCTTTACAACTTCTCTCTATTGAATAGTTATAATAACACTTATATTCACCGCCAAAATCCATTTTAAATTTATCAATTCCGTTCGGTTCTTCATACGATTGTATGCCGCCCCAATCAAGCATTCTGATCCCATTTTCTTTATAATATATCATATCATTCCAATGCAAAAAGCGATTTGCGCGTCCAACAATCGCCTTTTCTGCAGAGTCCTGACAATTTCTGAAATCTGAACAAGAATGAAACAGTCTGACATTTTCCGAATCCCGTACATATGTATGATAAACCAAAACTTTGCCGTTATATCGGGCTAATGTTATTTCAAGTGCATCTGCATTTATATATTCTTTCATCATTTTCTTCGGCGAACTGCACTTTATATTTTTGCTTTTATACATTTGCAAATAACAATCAACAAAGTCATTTAAAACCTGGTTGTTCTTTAGCATATTAGGTGTATACACCTCAAACTGAACACCATCTCTATCGCTTCGATTTATCTCATATTTTGTGTTTTTGGCAAACTTCTGGAATATTTCATCCTGCGGTTCTGTTAAATCAGTTATGAGTGTATGCTGTAATTTAGTTATCGAACCCTCTATAACATTTTCCACGCCATAATATGTATAAACATCACAATTCAGTTTACTTTTTGTATTTTGTTTCGCAAACCATATATGTGCACACTTATTCAATTTGCCACTAACCTTAATTTCTACCATTATTACCCACCTTTTCAGCATATTCACTTATCGTCATTCCTTTAAAGGATTTTGAACAGCTTTCAAAAATTTGTTCCATATTTTCATATAAAACTTCTATCTCGTATTCATTTTTAAAATTAGGACTTCCTCCCGGCATCAGTTCAGAAGAATGAAGCATAAACATAATATATTCACTGTCGTCTTTTTTCAGGTTTTCCACAAGTTCCAGACATTGTTTAACATTGTCAACGCTCGGTCTAAGCCAAACGCTAACCCCTTTCAGCTTATGATACATCCCCTTAACAATCGACATAATATCATTCTTACTACTCGTTCCAAAAGATTTCATCACTCTAACTGTCATTGGGAGTTCGAGAATATTTCCATAACAATTTGAAATATAATATGGTTTCTCTTCCGCTTTTGTATAATCACTTCCAAAATTTTCAGGCCTTCCTCCAACTGTTTTGCTCCAGTTTATATGCGGAGTAACCGAACAATCAACTTTATATCCATATTTAGTAAGCAATTCAAAATATTTCTCATTTGTCGCCCATCTTCCTGAACGATGAGAAGTAATATTTCTTTCGAATGTATCTTCAAGAACAGCTGTTATTGTTTTTATCTTTTCTTCCATTATCTCATAAGGATATTCTATAAGATATGGTGCAGCAGAATACTTTCCTCCATTTAACAAATCGTATTCAGGCGGATTATTCCATGCATGAAGATGCATCCCAACTTCACAGGCATTTCGTTTCAGTGTATCCTTTGCAAAGTCAACATAGCTCTCTGATTTTGCCATTTCATAATTCGTCAGATATGTCGGTTTAAATCCATATTTTTCAGACAAATTTTGAAAACGCGGAAGAAAGTCTGCATTTTGTGTAGTAATCTCCGCTTCATTTTCCCAACGCCAAAGGTTATCTCCTTCCGTATCAATGGAAATTAAAAAACTTTTCTCCATTTTCCTTCTCCTAATAGTTCAAGTTTTGTATGATATACTCTTTCGATTTAGCCTTTACATGTTCATTCATTTCGCTTAATTTATCATAATCAATAGTTTGATAATTTAGTTCTTCTCCACTATTGATAATCTTATTTTCAAGCTTGAAAATTTTTAATATATCAATTATTCGGCTTGCATTATCCGGCAAAAAGACATTAAACTGCTTCTCAAACAATATCGCCAAAGCAGTTGCATGAAATGATGTTGTAAAAACAAATTCCGCTCCTTCAATAAGTTGAATAAACTCTTCAGGACCTATACTGTCAAGAACTTTCCCTTTTCCTTTAAAATGCTTTGTTGCTCCAACTTCATAAATTTCACACCCAAGCTTTGCTGCAACCTCGTCAACAAGCTTGAAATATTCATCAATAGTCGGTTCAATGGAAACATTATATGCAAGAATATACTTCTTCTTTTTATACGGATTTTTCTTTGAAAATTCATTGATCCATTGCTCATAGTTAAGCAGAAAAACAGGGTCAAGAACTCCGACACACCCCTTTCCTGTCAACTCAGTAAGCTGCTTAGCAAGCGACTCTTCGCGCGCAGATATACAATCAAAATTTTCAACAAGGCTTGCGATTTCCGCCTCGTCATTCTTTTCAATCAAACTTCCCGCACTCGCTGCATAGGATATTTTTTTAACCGTGTTATCTACCCCATCCAAAAAATATACCTTATCATATTCCCCTCCGGAGATACGTTTACTCCATACCTGGTCACTTCCAACAGAAATCAAATCATACTTGCCTACAATTTCAAGAAACTCCTTATGGCTTTTACATACATCAGAAAGTTTAAGATATTTCTTTCGGAATCTCTCAAACGAACCGTGTTTCTTACTTCTCTTTATAAAATAAATATTTCTTCCATAACTTTTAACCGCTCTGAAAAACGGACGCTTTAAGCCACTTCTCTTATATCCATTTAAAGTTTTTAAAAAAGGTGTATATGGTCTATATTTCTCTTCAAGAACCGACGGAATATAATTTATTACCTCAGCACCACAACCAAGCGATTCCAGATATTTCTGCATTGCATAGCATTGTAAAACTGCGCCATAATTATCTGCGCAATGAAATGTCAGTATTCCAACTTTTTTCATGATTTTTCCTCCGACTTCTCCGGTTTAAGAGTAAGTGAAACTGCCCCCATAAAGAAATACATCCAAATCCACTGAAGGTCATATAACGGATTACCCGTAAACGAATATATAAGAAATGCAAACTGGATTCCAACCGACAAAAGAAGT
The DNA here is from genome assembly GCA_015068605.1 of Oscillospiraceae bacterium. GTDB lineage: Bacteria > Bacillota > Clostridia > Monoglobales > Monoglobaceae > SIG454. The sequence goes on along the minus strand of SVKF01000005.1, from coordinate 67,726 downwards.
ATTGATTTGGTATTGTCATTCTCATTTGTATGTTTAAGCTTTTTTACACTTTTCCCAAGCATTATTAAGGCACAAAACACAAAGGATGCCATACCGAAAATACCTGTTTCACAAAGAAGCTGAATATACACATTATGAACAGATGTACCATATTTAGCACCAAATCGCCCCCAGCCCATTCCTGTCAGAGGATGCTCTCCAAATTGATACATTGCCTTTCTTATAAGCTCACCTCTTCCCGAGGTCGCAACATCCATATCAACATTATCCGCAGTTAGTTCACCTATTTTTTCAACCATTTTAATATCACTTTCCACAAAAAGCGAGTTGAAAACATATCCTAAAATAACCGCTAATAACACACCCACAAGAAGGCGACCAATTTTTCCTTTTTCACTTTTATAATAATACATTATAAAAGGAACAACTATACTGATTAAAAAATACATTCTTTTTGCAGTCAAAAATAATCCCCAATACAAAAGGATCAGAATAACTACTGACCATTTATTCTTTTTAAACTGCGACCAGACTGCAATAATCCCCAATGTAATTGCTCCCGCAGCTGCCGTCTGCTGATATGAAAAACCTGTATACACTCCATTAGATTGCGCAATTTTTATAAAAAGTTTTGTTTCTCCATTAAAAAACGAAAAAATCATAGCTTCATATATCTGTGGCATTATTTTTTGAAAAATACATCCAAATGCAAAAAACAATCCAAACCACACTATGGTTTTAATAAACCTTCTTCGAAGCTTATCATTAAAATATGGAACGAATGCCGAAAAGCACATGGTTGACATGTACATTATTAAAAAATGTGCACTAAATCTAAATCTCCACCAGTGTGCAAAAACAAAAATATAAAATGGGAGCCACAAAAGCATTGGCTTTATATCTCCGTATAATCCTACCAACAACGAAATAACGCCAACAACCATAACTGTAACATAATTTAATTTAACAGCAGATAAAACTGTATACGAAAACAAATAATCAAAAAATGATATAAATAGTATCATCAAAATCGCTGCTCGTATATAGAAACGATTTTTTTGTTTATGTTCCGCGTTCTGTATCACTCGTTATTCCTCCATCCTTTGCTTATAAATATTCCGCAATTTGTCATTAACACCCTCTATCGAAAATGCATTCAGTTCGTTGCGTTTATCCGACATTTCTTCTTCATCAACCAGCGCTTTCGCCCAATTTTCAGGCTTATCATTTAACGACAATGGTTTGAGCCTTCCGCTTACATACGCTTCCTCAGGAACGGTATCTGATACAACACAGTAACACCCTGCTGCCTGAGCCTCGATGAGCGCAATTCCAAGCCCTTCCTTTTTAGACGGAAAAATAAATCCATCCATTATCTGCAAAATTTCATGAACATTTGTGCAAGCACCAGTGAAAACAACTCTGTCCTCTATCCCCAGCCTTTTGCACTTTTCTTTTATATTGACCATCTCCTGGCCTTCGCCAACCAGAATAAGATATGCATTGTCTTTAAGCTTCACCACTTCATTAAAAACATCTATTATAAACTCATGATTTTTTATAGGAACAAATCTTCCGACATGACCTACAACATAGGCATCCTTGGGGATTCCATATTTTTCTCTCAAACCGTCTTTGCCCTCAAATCCACTATATTTAGAAATATCAATTCCATTATATAAAAATTCACAAAATGGTATGCCATACAGCTTTTCCGCATCTTTGGCAAGTTCACGGTTAAGACAAATAGGCAATACATTCATATGGCGATAACATATATCCATAACTCTCCCAAGCTTCCCGGCATGTTCAACTTCCGGAACCGTGTGGATTGTATGTATTCTTTTAAGCTTTCCGCAAAACAGTGTCGAAAATGTTGCAAAAGGTACAAGACGAAGGTGTGAATGAATAATATCCGGTTTGATTTCTTTAACCATTTTTCTTATGGCTCTCATTCTTTTTAAAGCTACAAATTTCCCTGATATGTTTGCATATTTTACATTAAGATTCAATTTTTCTATCTCATTATCAAATATACTTCCCATATTTTTTCCCAAAGCCAAAGCATATAACTCTACTTCCGGGTCATCTTTCAAATCCTTCATATACCCCAACAGAACACGCTCAGCACCGCCTGATGAGAAATTTGATATTATATGCAAAACCTTAATTTTCCCCATTATTTTCCCTCTTCATCAATTTGCTCCATAAATTCCTTCCACATATTCAATATTTTTTCTTTTTTATATGTTTCCTGAACTTCTGTTGCATTTTTACCTAATCTATCAGCAAAATTCTTATCTTCAATCAGCTTTTCTATTGCTGCAGCAAGACTCTCACTATCTCCTCTTTTCACAATGAGTCCGTTTTCTCCATCGTTTATTAAAAGACGAGCTCCACCGGGACTGCAATCTGTTGAGACACATGGAAGCCCGACCGCCATAGCCTCTAAAAGTGCATTCGGTATCCCTTCATAATCCGAAGATAATACAAATACACCATCATCCCTTATATCTTCAAGAACCGTTTTCGATACACCCATAAAACGGATTTTATCTTTTTTCGGCGATTTTTCAGCTATTTCTCTAATTTTCTCTTCATCAGGTCCGCCGCCATACAGAAGCAATTCATATTCATCATATTTTTCATCAAGCAATTCAAACACTTTTATTAAAACATCCTGTCTTTTCTGGACAAGTTCCATCCTCGCAACATTGACAATTGTTTTTTTTCGCTCTCCCTCATATCTGTCAGGGATATTTTTATCAGGAATAGGGTTTGGAATAACACAACTTTTTTTCTGCGATCTTTTGGAATAACAATCCCTTGCTTGTGTTGTCTGGAACACATATCCGTCAGCTGTTTGCAAAATTAAAAATATCCCACGAAGTGCAACCTTCATAAAAAAATTCATAACCGGATTGGAATGATATTTAATTTTCTTCTTTGAAGGATCCCCACGTTCCGAAAGCAATACCTTCGTGTCAGTCCCCTTTGCCGCAATAGTCAGCATATAATGAGTCGGATGAAGAAAAGCTACTGCAAGATCAAACTTTTCCTGTTTTATATATTTCCTTAAGGATAAAATTCGCAACGGAATTGAAATAAGCTTATTTTTCTTGTTGCTCAAAGGATCGTAAATGTATTTTATTTTATCTGATAACGGCTGCATTATGTCATTGCCTTTAAATGCTAAAAATGTTATATCGTGCTCTTCCGCCATTTTATTGGCAACAGCAGTCATCATTTTTTCCGCTCCACCATAACTTATATTCGTTATAAAAAACAAAATTTTCATAAACTTCCCTCTATCTATGTCTTAAATAAAAATTCAATAAAAACGCACTACAATTTAATCCCAAAAGTTTCGTTATCCACTTGATTGCAATATACCTTTTTTCTTTACGCTCATTTAATAACCATTTCAGATGAACAATTTCCTTTTTTAATGCTTTTTTTTCATCACCCTGAAGCCCTCCGTAAAATGTAATTAAGAGCAAATATTCATATGCAAGCGTATTAATTATAAACTTTCTTTTATATCCTTGTTCGCTTTTTGCTTTACCAATCCACTTATTTATAATATAAATCAAATCCGATATATGTTGTCTACTTATATTATTTGTTCTTGAGCCTTCTCTGCTTTGGCGGTAAAAATAATACCTATAATCACATACGGCAAATTTTTGAGAAATACTCAAAAGATTGAGAGTCCAATCAATATCTTCACATAATATACCCTTTTCAAATTTTAGTATATCCCAAGTGTCAAACAACTGCCTCTTTACTAACTTTGTACAAGCAGATGCCGGAAACTTGGGTAACTCTGACAAAAGCTTATATACTTCCTCTATAGATTTACCCTCTAAATCGCTTTTTATTATCCGTTCAGGTGGAACAATCAACTCCCCATTATGCATATATTTAACCCCACACAAAAAAACAACATCAGCATTATTTCCTGCACTTTCAGCTATCTTTTCCAGCGAATTAACATTGATAAAATCATCTGAATCAACAAAAAGAATATAATCACCTATCGCTTCTTCTATTCCTATGTTTCTTGCATCTGATGGTCCGCCATTTGATTTATGTATAACTTTTATATAATCATATTTGTTTGCATATTCATCACATATTTGTGGAGAATTATCTGTTGAACCATCATCAACCAATATTATTTCCTTGTTATCATACTTTTGCAAAATGATACTCTCCAAACATTCTGATAAATATCCTTCAACATTGTACACCGGAATTATAATACTGATTTTTATACTCATTTCAGAAACCGTCCTTTACTATATTTTCAAATCCGACTTTATTTTTGTTGTTGATATCTCCGGAGTTCTCGGTAAATACACAACCTCACATTTTTCCTTTAAAAAATCAAATTTTCCTTCCCAGTCATCCCCCATAACAAATGTATCAACCTTAAACTCATCAACATCTGTCATCTTTTGCTCCCAATTGGTTTCAGGAATAACCAAATCAACAAATCTGATTGATTCTAACAAGCTTTTTCTCTCATCATATGAAAAATAACATCTTTTTTGTTTTTCATTCCAGTTAAACTCATCTGTCGACAGCGCCACAATAAGATAATCCCCAAGAGCCTTTGCTCTTTTTAACAAGTTTATGTGTCCATAATGCAACAAATCAAATGTTCCGTATGTTATTATTTTTTTCATAATATCATCCTCTTTTCACAATTTTTATTTGCAATAACATCTATACAATTCTGAGTAGCATTTCCATAATATTCTACATATTTATCTCTAAAATTCTTATTTCTTATGATTTCCGTAGTTTCATCCATATTCCTAATCAAATTGATAAGTTCTTCCTCATTGTCGCTACCATTCAGCCAATTTCTTATATCAAAATATAATCCTCTTTGCTCGTTATATTTATCATAGTCATAGGTGAAGTGAAGCATTATCTTGTCCATTATTGAATAGTCAAAGAAAATGCTTGAATAGTCAGAAATCAGTATATCCGATGCAATCATCAAATCATCAAGATTTTCATAATCACTTACATCCTTCACAAATCCATCATTTTTAATTTCCATCATCTTTGACACTTCATAATGGGCGCGTATCAGCAAACAATATTTATCACTTAACTTCTTTTTCCACATCTCAACATCTATGGGAGAATTGAAGCAGCAGTTCAGCATTTCATCTCTCTCATATTCACGGAATGTAGGCGCATACAATATAATCTTTTTGTCTATCGGCAATCCAAGTTTACTTTTTAATTCTATACATTCCTCTTTTTCACACTTTGCAAGTTTATCGTTTCTTGGTAGCCCTGTTTTATAAATTGCTTCATCATTTATATTAAATACTCTCCCAAAAATTTCCGCTTCAAAATCACTCTGAACTGTAAATACATCTACATTTGAGCTTTCAATACTTTTAAATGACTTGTTATTATCATTTATGTCTGTTCCCATTCTTTTAATTGGTGTTCCATGCCATGTATTGATATACAACGTGTGTTTATTCTTAAACTTTAAGCCTCTCTCTATTCCCGAATTTGTTATCCATATACCGGCTTTTAATGCTGTCTTAAAATATTTGAAGCTATCTGTCTTTATAATTTCTGCCCCTTCAACCCTATAATTTTGCGGTTTATGGAATGCCCAAACAAACTGATAATCTTCAAATCTTTTATCTTTTTTCATTGCTTCATATAACATTTTCGGGCTGTCGTCATATTTCTTTCCACCAAAGCTGTTTATCAGTATGAGTTTTTCATCTTTTTTTATAAATATTTTTAATATATTTAGTACGAAATTAAGCACATAATAATATATCGAATATAAAAATCTAAAATATTTAACCAAAACAATCAATTTTTCTTTCATATACATTCCTCATATATCTTAATCATTTCTTTTTCAACATAATCCAGCGTATATATTTTGACTTTTTCTTTGTTAAACTCACCGAATTTCTTGCACAATTCTTTATCATTTAATAGTATCTTTATCTTCTCTTTAAAAGAATTTACATCCGATGGATTGCATAAAAATCCACCTTTTTCATTTTCAATTAAGTCCTTATTTCCTCTGATTTCCGACACAACACAAGGAAGTCCCATTGCCATTGCCTCCATAACCGAAACAGGAAGCCCTTCCCGATAAGACGGAAAACAAAAAATATCTGCGCACCCAAGAAGTTCGTCTATATCATCACGATACCCTAACAAGTGAAGCTGGTCTTCAACACCCAATTCATCTGCAATTTTTTTAAGATAGGACTCATTATTCCCACTTCCGGCTATGCAATAATGGATATTTTTATCATTTATCCCCGACAGAGCACGAACTATTTTTTCATGATTTTTATTTTTATTAAGTTCACCTACCGAGAAAAGCATAACCGCATCATCCGGTACTGCTATATCGCTTCTTTTATTTAATTTTTCATTAAAGCTATTGCTAAATTTTTCTTTATTGATTCCAACGCCGTGAACATATTCTGTTCTTTTTGCATGAAGATGCTTTTTAGCAAAAGCAAAATCCTCTTCGTTCATCGTTATAAGCACATCCGTAAAAAATGAGCTTATCCACTCAACAGGAAAATATATAAGCCAGTTAAGGAACGGTGCTCCTTTAAAAAAGTGAAATCCATGAGCCGTATATATAACTTTTGTACCCTTTTTTCTCGCCTTTCGTGCCGCAAGTCTTGTAAGAAATGCCGCAACGGGAGTATGACAATGTATTATATCAAAGCTTTCGCTCTTGATAAGCTTTTTAAGTTTTCTATACGCAATAAAATTATTCTTTTTAAACGGAGAGCGTTCAAAAGGGATTTTTATATTCTTATCACATTCCGTAACTCCGTTTTCGTCACGGGTAGCAACATAAGTTTCATATCCATTATCCTTAAAATAATTAAGATACGGGATATGAAAAGACTTTATGTGTACTGCGATTGATGCAACAAATAAAACTTTTTTCATTTTCAACCTCTTACTTTATACACTTTTTCCCACTATACTTTTAGCCGGAACGCCAACATAAACTCCACTGCATTTTATATCTTTAACAACCGCCGCGCCAATACCTATAATACAATTTGCTGATATAGATATATTATTCTTAATAACCGCAGCTGCTCCTATATGAGTACATTCTCCGACTACGACACCACCACACAAAGTCGCATTTGGAGATATGTGAACATGATCCGATATTATATTGTTGTGCTCAACTATTGAAGCTGTGTTAATAATACAATGAGTTCCTATTTTGGTATTGGCATTAACCACGGCATTTGCCATTATAACAGTTCCCTCACCAATAAAAACATTTTCCGAAATAACAGCTGTAGGATGAATAGCTATATAATACTTCAAATTACTGTATCTGTCCAAAACTTTTTTTCTGGTTGTGCAATCACCTATAGCAATAATAAAATATTTATCCGGATAATTAACACAATCCTCTATTCTCCCAATAACTCCCTGTTTTTCTACATCATCATCTAAAAAACCATACACATGGTCACCCGTTTTTTTAATGATATCCTCTATGACTCTCGCATGACCACCTGCACCAATAATAATCACATCTTTAGACATCTATTTTCTCCTCTTTTGTTCCCATAAACGCATCCATAGTTGCTTCGCCTTCGGCGCTTATACCTTCTTCTTTCACAAAAGCTTTCCATACTGTTAGAAATATAATTTTGACATCTCCCCAAAAGGTTATATTTTCTACATATTCAACATCTAAGTCAAATCGTTCTTCCCACGATATTAAATTTCTTCCGTTTATTTGTGCAAGACCTGTAAGTCCCGGTCTTACCTCGTGACGCCTTGCCTGATGAACATTATACAAAGGAAGATATCTCACCAAAAGGGGTCTCGGTCCGACTACGCTCATATGCCCAAACAAGATATTAAATGCTTCCGGAAGCTCGTCAAGACTTGTACTTCTAAGCATTCTGCCAAATCTTGTAAGACGAACATCATCCGGAAGAAGATTTCCGTTTTCGTCTTTTTTATTTGTCATAGTTCTGAATTTATAAAGTGTAAAAATTTTTCCGTCCTTACCGGGTCGTTCCTGTTTGAAAATCACCGGACTTCCCAATTTTATCCGAACAAGAACTCCAACTATTATGTAAAGCCAAGAAAAAACAATTATCGCCGCAAGCGCACAACATATATCAACAAGCCGTTTGAAATACTTTCTATACATCAAAACAACCCCTTTATTATTTTTATGACATTTTCCTGTTGTTCCTCAGTCATTTTTATATCCGACGGCAGGCATAGCCCACGGCGGAATATATCCTCTCCGACATTGTCTCCGACACTGATAAAATCATTTTTTTCATAAACAGGCTGAAGATGCATCGGTTTCCATATAGGTCTTGCTTCTATATTATTATTTTCAAGTTCAATCCTTATTTTTTCAGGATTTACTCTATTCATGGCTTCTTCGTTTATCGTAAAGCAGCTAAGCCAAAAATTCGGTTCACTGCAATCAAGATACGGATTCATTTCAACAGGCAAGTCAGAAAACGCTTCCTTATATCTCATATAAATATCTTTTTTAAGTTTTATATGCTCATTAATATGCAGAAGCTGACCTCGACCTATTCCGGCAACCACATTGCTCATACGATAGTTATATCCGATTTCACTATGCTGATAATGAGGAGCAACATCCCTTGCTTGTGTGGAATAAAACCTCACCTTTTCAACAGCATTTTCATCATCAGACAAAAACATTCCTCCGCCCGATGTTGTTATAATCTTATTCCCGTTAAAGCTTATGGCATTATACTTCCCAAAAGTTCCTGTTTGTCTGCCTTTATATGTAGCCCCAAGCGACTCTGCCGCATCTTCAATTAAGGTAACTCCGTATTTCTTACACAAACCAACAATCTCATCCATTTTCGCAGGAGTTCCGTAAAGATTAGCAACAATAACAGCTTTAACTCGGTCTTTATATTTTTTCAAGCCTTTTTCAAGGGCAACAGGGTCCATATTCCATGTCTCACGTTCTGACTCAACAAAAACTTGCACTCCATTTTCATATTTAACAGGATTTACTGTTGCGGCAAAGGTTAAATCCGAGCAAATAACAATATCACCTTCCCGCACACCTGCAAGCTTTACCGCAAGATGGAGCGCATGAGTCCCTGCCGTCATTGCGGCAGCAGCCCTGCACCCAACATAAGACGAAACTTCTTTTTCAAATTCATTAACATTCTTTCCGAGCGGCGCAACCCAGTTGGTATCAAACGCCTCTTTTACGAATACTTGTTCCTCACCATGCATTGTCGGTGAAGACAGCCATATTTTCTCTTCCATAAATTTCCCCTGTTTCACAACCCTTTATTTTATACAGTGTTCACAATATAATACACCTATACCATTTAATTATACATCATATTAAAACAAATTTCAATAGTTTTTTTCAAACTCTCTTTTTTTATACAAAAAGGTCAATTCTCGCACATCAATGCAAGGACTGACCTTTTTATAAAATCTCACTATTATTTTAATTCAATTAAAACCGCTGTATATTTTTCGGGCATAGAAACTCTGATTTTCCCGTTTTCGCAATCAATTTTCGTCCCCATACCTGACGGGTAAAGAATCTTTGCCGAGCCATACGAAGCAGGAATATCCATATAATCGCAATCGCTGTTCATACGCCACACGGAAATATATTTTGTATCCTCAGTCTTTAGTCCGAGGCAGAGCCATTCGTCGCCATATTTTGACAGACCTGCCGGATAAAACGGCACTGCTCTTCTTATATCGGCACGAAGCCTTTTATATACATCCACGCCTTCCTTAACAAGAGCAAACTGTTCTTCATCAAGAAGATGTATTTCACCGCTTAAATTCATTCTCTGGAGCATTGAGTTCACCATATTGAACGCAACCTGGGTATTGGTGTTTTCTCTTTTAGGATAAGACCAAACCGCAGACTGTTCGGGAATAACCCCTGTTGGAACAGCTGCCGCAATATATGCCGTATTATCCCAATCCTCCTGGTCGCTGACAGACAGAAGATGATGCTTTTGAAGATGCGCATAGTCCATTCTGAGTCCACCGCTTGAACACCCCTCAATAATCAAATCAGGGTATTTTTCTCTTATTTCATCAATCAGCGAAAGATACGCACGATTATTTTCAAGAAGCCCGTCTCCGAAGCTGTCGGAATTAACCTCCGTTCCAACGCCACCTTCAATATTATAATCAGTTTTTATGTAACCGACACCGTATTCCCCCACAAGTCTGTCAAAAATCGATGTTACATATTCACGAATTTGGGGGTGTCTGAAGTCAAGCTGGTATCTGCCGTGGTCAATAACACGTTTTCCGTGACGCATAAAAAAGCATTCATCGGGGAACTTATCCACAAGGGGACACTCAATTCCCATAACTTCAGCTTCAAGCCAAATTCCGGGAACCATATCCTTATTTCTTATATAATCAAAAACTTCGTTTATTCCGTTAGGAAAACGTTTAATCTGCGGTAGCCATTCACCAACTGTTTCCCACCATGTTCCGTCAGCATACCAGCCGGCATCCATACAGTAGTAATCCGCACCTGCCTCTGCCGCTCTGTCAATAACCGGAATCATTTTTTCGGTTGTCGGGTCTGCCCAAATGCAATGCATATAGTCATTGAAAACAACCGGCATTTTAGCATTCGCCTCACTGTCACAAGCTATAAGTCTTCTGTATTTTGTCATAGCAGCAATAGAGTCATTAAAATCTTCTCCGACAACGACCGCAGTCTTAACAGATTCAAACTCCTCCTGTGGCTTCAGCTCTTTATACCAGCTGTTCTCCTGCTCCGTCGGTCCGCTCAGCTGCAAATATATCATATCCGCAATATCGCTAATCTCCCAATGCCACGAGCCATTACTTTCAATCTGCCACATAATCATGGACTTTTCGTCATAATATGCTCCCATAGGAAGATACTCCTTACAAGACCATGTACCCGTATTTGATGCAGAAATTCTGTTCATGGAAAAGGTGCAATTTCTGTCAAAGCCCAGGTCTTCTATGGAATAATCCTTCCAATTTGCCTCAGTTTTCCAACTGCTGTGAGGAATCATAACTCTCGGTTTATCCTTACCTAATCCCACATAAACAAAGGAAGAAACATATTCCAGCCCCACATTCTCATCAGAGATATTTTTAACGGTCGTCCATGAGCGAACTGCCGGCAATTCTCTATGGAACTGATAATGAATAACCGCCTCAACCTTGTTATCCTTAAGGCAGATTTCCAGTTTGTTTCCCACTTCATTTTCATAATATTTATGACTGTCATACAGCAGAGAGAAAAAGCCCGAGGTTCCCGTATGCTTTGCACCGTGGTGGTCATTCTGATTTTCTCCGCTTATCTGAATTTCCAGAGCGGAACACCATTTAGTGTATTTTTCTTCACCATATATCGTTCCCTCTTTTGAAAAATTTTTCAAAAATAATTTATTATCCGCTGTTACCTCAAAAACAACAGATATTCCGTTTTGTGAAAAATCAAGTAACATTTTACTCCTCCTCAAGTGTCTTTGAAGATATTATATCATTTAATCCCATAAATGTCCAGCAAAATATTGACGATTTTCCTCATATTCGGTTGACATATCTTTATTTTTGGAGTATAATTTTTTAGAGTATTATTTAAAGGAGTTATTTAAATGCTTGGATTCACTAAATCTAAACCAAAAAAAGACATAGAAAAGCGACCTGCCGGAAAATCAAGGATTTCTATCTTCTTTGAAATTTTCTTCAGGAAATTTTGGAGTATTTGTAAATTAAATATGCTGTTTTCCCTGATTGCAATTCCTGCCTTTGTTATACTGTTTTTTATCACGGGAATTCTTTCCGCTTCAATTACGGATTTTATTACGAACACAATTATCCCACGGCTGGGTTCTGATACAGACATTGAACTTTTCAAAATTTATATGCATATAGGCTTTTGTCTGATTCTTTCCTTTGCATATATTGCATTTTTAGGAGTCGGTCCCATCACCGCCGGCTTTTCATACGTTCTCCGCAATTATGCAAGAGAGGACCATTCCTGGATGTGCAGTGATTTCTTCTATAATTCAAAAATCAACTTTGTCCAATCCATCATCGTTTTTATTATCGATGCACTTGTTTTTTTAGCTGTTAATATATCATTTTCAATCTATTCAGCTATGCCGGCTCCGCTGTCATACATTAAATATGCGGTGCTGTTCTTTGCGCTTATGTATTTGATGATGCATCTTTATATTTACCCTCTTATGATAACCTTTAAGTTATCTCTGAAGGACATATATAAAAATGCAGTGCTTTTAGCCTTCGCCGAAGCACCGAAAAATATACTGTTATTGATTATTTTGTTAATTGTGCATTTCATAATCCCCTTCAATCTCCTTACATCGGGATATGTAATGATTCTGTTACCGATTTACATATTGCTGGAAATATTCGGATTTATCGGATTATCCGGCTTTATGGTGAGCTTTTTCACATATCCATCAATAAATATGCTTATTGATGCATCGGAAAAAATCTATAATCCGGACGATGAAGAATAGACTAAAATGGGACGGTGCATTTTGCGCCGTCCCACCCTTTTTAATATCCTCTGACTCCTTCTAAGGATTCATCGTTTTCAACCCAATCGGAAACAGAAACAACCGTATATTTATCCGGAGTATTTCGTATTATAACATTTTTAATTCCCGAATTTATAATAAGCCTTTTACACATACTGCAGCTTGAAGCATTTGCAATAAGCTCTCCCGTCGCAACCTCTTTCCCAACAAGATATAGCGTTGCATCTATCATTTCCTGCCTTGATGCGCTTATTATACAATTCGCCTCTGCGTGCACACTCCTGCAAAGCTCGTATCGTTCACCTCTTGGAATATTCATTTTTTCTCTCAAACAAACTCCAAGGTTACAGCAATTTTCCCGACCTCGCGGCGCACCCGTATACCCCGTTGAAACAATCTCATCATTTTTAACCACAATAGCTCCGAAATTTCTGCGGAGACAAGTTCCTCTTTCAATAACCGTTTCGGCTATATCAAGATAATAATTATGCTTATCCACACGAGTTTTCATCCTATCACCTCATTTGTCATACATTATTATACATTATACAACATTTTTTTTAATTTTTCAATAGTTTTGTATTGACTTTACACCAAAATAAAGGTAATATATTTATAGGGGGTTTGTTATCTATGAAATATATAAGCAACTGTGCTGATGATACCGAAAAAATAGCAAAAGAAATTGCCGCAAACCTTAAGCCCGGAGATGTTATTTCTCTTTCTGGGGAGCTTGGTGCGGGAAAAACCGCATTTGTTCGTGGAATTGCTGACTTTTTCGGCTATGAAGGCAATGTTACAAGCCCAACCTTCACCCTTGTTAATGAATACGACGGCATCAATATGACGCTTTACCATTTTGATGCTTATCGTCTCGAAAATGCTAATACAGATCAGCTTGACTGGATTGACGACTATCTGTTTGGCGACGGAATATGCCTTATCGAATGGGCTGAATTTATCTCGCCTGTTTTGCCGGATAATACCAAATTTATTGATATTTCCAAGGATATTCGTTTCGGTGAAAATTACCGTGAAATCCATGTCAAGTAACACTTAAGGAGAATAAAATGCTGATTTTTGGAGTAGACACCTGTTCTGCTGCCGCAACCTCCGCCATTTTTGACGGAGAAAAGCTTGTTGCACAGACAGTTATAAATCATAAAAAAACTCATTCGCAAAAGATTATGCCTCAGATTGATAATCTTTTTTCAATATCCGAGCTCTCAGTTTCGGATATTGATGTCTTTGCCGCCGCAGTCGGCCCCGGCTCATTTACCGGTGTCAGAATCGGAGTTGCAACGATAAAGGGAATGGCTCAGGCACTTTCAAAGCCTTGTGTCCCTGTTTCAACTCTTGAGGCGCTCTCATTCCCGTTTTCATTTTTCAACGGAGTTGTCTGTCCTATCCTTGATGCAAGAAGAGGTCAAGTGTATAATGCCGTTTTTGAAAATGGAAAACGCCTTTGTCCTGACAGAGCTTTAGCCTTATCAGACCTTTTAGAGGAGCTGTCGGGCAAAAATGTTATTTTTCTCGGTGACGGAATTTTCCCTTACCGTGAAGAGATTTTATCTGTTATGCCCGATGCAAAATTTTCGCCAAAGGTGACTGCCATGAATCTTGCAGGTTGTGTCTGCGAAGTGGCTTACGAAAAATATATGAAAGGAGAAGCGGTTACAGCAAACGAGCTAGTTCCAAGCTATGTCAGACTTTCTCAGGCTGAACAATCTGCCGCAAATGGTGATATATGAAGAAATTGACACTTTTTATTTTGATTTTTGCACTTTTATCTCTTTGCCTGCCCATATCGACCGTGTCTGCGGCTTCAAAAGCTCCCGACATTAGTGCGGTTTCGGCTATTCTGATAGATGCTCGCACCGGTTACACCTTGTATGAAAAGAATGCCACAGATAAAATGTATCCGGCTTCAACAACTAAAATCATAACATATCTTGTTATATCCGATGCTATCGAAAACGGAGAAATCGGTTTGGATGAAATGCTTGTTTACACCCGTGAAATGCAGGATGCTATGGACCCGACAGGAAGCCATATTGAGCTTAAGGCAGGGGAAAAAATGAGCGTTGATAATTTAATCCGCGCCATGCTTATTGCATCAGGCAATGATGCCGCAACCCTTCTTGCAACCTCTGTCGGCGGCACAGAAAAGAAGTTTGTCAGTCGTATGAATGAGAAAGTCAAAGAGTTAGAGCTGAAAAACACTCATTTCACAAATGCTCACGGTCTTACGGACGAGAAACACTATACCACGGCATACGATTTAGCTATTGCAGCAAGATACGCTATGCAGGATGATTATTTTCGGGAAATCGTCGGCAGTCAAACGCTGACTATCCCACCAACCAATATGAGAGATACGGAGAGATATTTTATAAACACCAACAATCTCATCTCTCCTCTTAGATATTCAAAATATTACTATGAGAAAGCCACCGGTATAAAAACGGGATATACAAGTGCCGCCGGCTCATGTCTTGTCGCTTCTGCAAAAGAGAAAGACCGTGAACTTATATGCGTGATTTTAAAAAGCGAAACCTCTCACGATGATGCGAAGGCTATTCTCGAATACGGCTTTAAGAATTTCAAGCAAGTTAAAGTTACAGACAAAAACGCAATTCTCGGTGAGGTAAAGGTTAAGCAGGGTGCTGACGGAAAAGACTATGTTCGTGCCGTTGCGGAAAACGATGTTATCGTTACAATTCCCGTTAATGTGGATATTGACAAAGTTACCTCCAAAATCTCATATAATTCGGAAAAAGTTTATGCCCCCGTCAGTCAGGGTGTTGTCCTCGGACAAATCACATATTTCTATAATAACGATGTGGTCGGAATAACCAACATTATCGCCGAGAAAAAAATCGAAAGACACGCTCTTGGTGCTCTTATGTCCTTTTGGGATGCTGTTTGGGGATGTACTGTTGTTCGAGTTATAATCTATATCCTGTTAATAGCTTTATTGCTCTTTCTGCTGCTTGTCGGATACGGATTTTATCGTTCTCTAAAAAAAAGTCGTGCAAAAAAACGGAGACGGTCCAACTATCGTCCCCCGTTATATTAAAATTTGACAAATTGACGCTATATCATTGTAACACCACTTTGATATAGCCAATTTTATACCAAATGCTTTTCAGCGCTTATCTTTAAAAACAGGAAAGGGATACTATATATGAAAAATTTGATTGAAAAAGGAAGTATCAGTTTAGGAATTGAGCTTGGCTCAACAAGAATCAAGGCAGTTTTGACAGACGAAAACGGAATTGTTATAGAAACCGGCGGAGTCGACTGGGAAAATAAGCTAAAAGACGGAGTGTGGATTTATAACATCGACCAAATTCATACCGGTCTTCAATCGGCTTATGCCAATCTTGCGCAAAATGTCCGTGATAAATACGGTGTTTCGATAAAAAAGGTGAAATATATGGGAATCAGTGCTATGATGCACGGATATATGGCGATTGACAAAGACAAAAAAGTTCTTGCCCCCTTCAGGACATGGCGCAACACCATAACTAAAGACGAAGCGGCATTTTTGTCAGAGCTGTTCAGCTTCCATATTCCTCAGCGCTGGACAATTTCTCATCTGTATCAGGCAGTCAAAAACAAAGAAACTTACCTTTTTGATATTGATTATCTTTCCACTCTGTCAGGATATATACATTTTCTTCTGACGGGAGAGAAGGTTCTTGGTATGTGTGATGCATCGGGAATGTTTCCCGTTGACCCTCAAACCGGGACATACTATAAGGATATGACTGAAAAATTCAATTCTGTTTTATCCGAAAATGGTTACAGCTTTACAATCGAAGACATCTTCCCCAAAGTACTTTCTGCAGGAAAATATGCGGGTATCCTCACGGATGAAGGGGCAAAATTTCTTGACCCTTCCGGGAACCTCGAAGCAGGAACAATTATGTGTCCTCCCGAGGGAGACGGCGGAACAGGAATGATTACAACAAACAGCATAAGACCAAAAACCGGAAATATTTCTGCCGGTACTTCTTCTTTTGCATTTATAGTTCTCGAAAAGGCTCTTTCTCGCGCATACGAAGAGGTTGATATTCTCCAATCTCCTAATGGGAATCCCTCTGCAATGGTTCAGGCAAACACCTGCACAACCGAAATTAACTGCTGGGTTTCCCTTTTCAATGAGGTTCTTAAGGCATTCGGAAAGGAAGTCAGCACATCCGAGCTTTATAAAACACTTTTTGAGAAAGCCAACGAAGGAGATGCCGACTGCGGAAATCTTATGGCATATTGTTTTCATGCCGGTGAACATCTTGTTGATATTCCGAACGGCACCCCTTTGTTTATTCATAAGCCTGATGCAAATTTCACCCTTGCAAACTTTATGAGAACACAGATTTACACCTCCTTCGCATTGCTTAATATCGGTCTTGATTTACTCAAAAACAAGGAGAATGTCAAGCTTGACAAAATAAACGCACACGGCGGAATATTTAAAACAAAAGGAGTTGCCCATGACATACTCTCAGCCGCCATAAACACTCCCGTTGCCGTAAACAATTCAGCCGGAGAAGGCGGTGCGTGGGGAATAGCAATCCTTGCTTGCTATCAGGCGCACTCAAAGGAAATGTCCCTTGAGGACTATCTCGACAACATAATATTCAAAAATTCCGAAACAACTATTTCTGCTCCCGACCCCGATATATTCTATGGTTATTCAGCATTTATGAATAACTTTAAAGAAAACTTAAAAGCAGAACTCGCTTTATCTTAAAGGAAAAAATATCTACGACCGCTCCACTTTGTGAGCGGTCGTAGATATATCCTTGGCGGAAAAAAAGCTTTCATTTGTCTATGTGTGTTTCTTTAAATTATGTTATTTATCTTGTAGGAAAGATGCAATTCCACTATTTATCAGCTGTTTTCCACGTAAAAGTTTATTTTTTGTTGTAAAATGTTTACAAGGAGTGGATTTAAATGATAAAAGATTTTGCTGAAACACTAAAAAATTTGAGAACAAAAAAGGACTTACCCAGACACAACTTGCGAACAAACTGTGGCTTAATAAGTCCATTATTTCTGCTTATGAAAACGAACAGAGAATGCCTTCTCTCGATGTTTTGATTAAGCTTTCTTATGAGTTCAATGTGTCAATGGAGTATCTCCTCGGAATGGAAAAGAACAAAACCATTGATGTTTCCAATTTATCTGACGAGCAGATTTCCGCTATCAATAAGCTTATAGAAGTATTTGCTAAAAATTAAACTACTCTTCCTCGTCTTCTTCAGGCATATCCCAAGTGTGGTAAACGTTCTGAACATCGTCGTTATCGTCAAGCATATCTATAAGCTTTTCCATATTCTTGATGTCGTCCTCGTTTGTGAGTACCGTCAATGTCTTTGGAACATACTCAATTTCTGCCTGGGCGAACTCATATCCTTTGCCCTCTAAGGCTTCACGGACAGCGCTGAATGTGTCGGGAGCCGTTGTTATTTCAAAGGCGCCGTCTTCAGATGCAAAGTCCTCTGCACCTGCATCGAGAGCATCCATCATAACCTCATCCTCGTCCATTCCATCTTTCTTCTCGATAAGAATTACACCTTTATGGTCGAACATAAAGCCGACACAGCCTGTCTGACCGAGGTTTCCGCCGTACTTATCGAAATAGTGTCTTAAATCACCGGCGATACGGTTTTTGTTATCGCTGAGTGTTTCAACCATAACCGCAACACCTGCAGGTCCGTATCCTTCATAAGTCATTTCAACATACTCATTTGCGTTGCCTTCGCCTGCAGCTTTTTTGAGACTTCTCTGAATTGTATCGTTAGGCATATTATTAGCCTTCGCTTTCGCAATAACATCACGAAGCTTGGAGTTCACGCTTGGGTCAGCACCCCCTTCTTTTGCCGCAACCATAAGCTCTCTGCCTATTTTAGTGAAGAGTTTACCTCTCTTTGCGTCAATCGCACCTTTTTTTCTTTTAATTGTCGCCCATTTACTATGTCCTGACATACTCAATTTACCTTTCCGCCCGTTAGATTAACTTTTTATATTAGTGCCAATTCGGGCAATGAAGCACTTTTTCAACCAAATGCCATATCTTTTTTAAGATATGGCATGGATTTTTATTTTTCTGTTAAGGTTTCCTTAATACTTGCAGCAAGTCCTGCAACGCCTTGAATTTCAGACGGGATTATGAGCTTTGTTGCCTTGCCGTCAGCCGCCTTTGCAAACGCCTCAAGACTCTTAAGCTTAATCACAGCCTCGGACGGCAATGCTTCATTAAGCATTCTAATCCCCTCCGCATTAGCTCTCTGAACCTCACGGATAGCCTCCGCTTCACCTTCGGCAATTCGAATTGCCGCTTCTTTTTCGGCTTCAGCCTTCAAAATTGCAGACGCTTTTTCAGCTTCCGCTTTCAAAATAGCCGACTCTTTTTCACCTTCTGCAACCAACACAGCTGACTTTTTCTCACCCTCGGCACGAAGAATCGCCTCTCTTCGCTCACGCTCCGCTTTCATCTGCTTTTCCATTGCTTCGCGAATTCCCGAAGGAGGAATAATATTCTTAAGCTCAACACGATTAACCTTTATTCCCCACGGGTCAGTTGCTTCGTCAAGAATTGCACGCATCTGCGTATTAATAACATCTCTTGATGTCAAGCTTTCGTCAAGCTCCATATCACCAATAATATTTCGAAGAGTTGTTGCAGTGAGATTTTCGATTGCCGACATAGGAATTTCGACACCATAAGCATAAAGCTTTGGGTCAGTTATCTGGAAATACACAACCGTGTCAATCTGCATTGTAACATTATCTTTAGTTATAACCGGCTGAGGAGGGAAATCCACAACCTGTTCCTTAAGGGTCACCATTTTCACAACTCGCTCAATAAACGGAATTTTAAAATGAATTCCAACACCCCATGTCTGCTTATACGCACCAAGCCGTTCAATAACATAAGCATTTGCCTGGGAAACAATTTTAATATTTGAGATTATGACACAGACAAAAACTATCAAAATGATTATCATGGTCGTAACAACCGCACCTAATTCTCCCATAAAGAACCTCCTTATTCAACTTTGGATACAACAGCACGAACGCCTTCTATCCTGTTTATTATTACCTCTTCACCTTCATTTATGTCCTGCCCGTCAACCGACTTAGCCGACCATATTTGACCCATCGTCTTAATCTGTCCGGACCCTGATATGCTGTTTATATTCCGGACAACACTTGCCTTTTGATTAATAAACCTGTCTGCATTTGTTGCGACTGTTTTCCCATTCATATATTTTCTGACAAGCGGTCTCGTCAAAACAAGGCTTACAACGGAAACACCGACAAAAACACAGGACTGAATCAAAACCGAATCGACAAACAATGACACAATACACGAAACAAGTGCACCTAAACCAAACCATATTGTTACGAGATTTACGGTTTGCGTTTCTATCACTCCAAGAATAACAGCAAACACAATCCAAAAAACAGCATATCCGTTCATAGGAATACCTCCAAATTATCTGCGGTTACCGCCATTTCGCTTACCTTCAGTATTACGCTTCAAGTCGGACATACGCTCATCGCTGTCCTGCTTAAACTTCAAAAGTCTGTCCTCGAAAGACATTTCGCTGTCAAAACTTCTCTTAAATTCAAATTCTTCGGGCTTTCCCGAAAAAACATAAGGAGTTCTCTTTTTACCTTCACGCTTTGGACCCTTGTTCTTTTTATCACCTTTTGGTTCTTCCATAGCTTTTTTAATAGATAAACCAATCTTATTATTTTCTACGGAAACAACCTTAACCTTCACTTCCTGACCAATCTTTAAAAATTTGCTGACATCCTCAACAAATTCAGAGGCAACTTCTGAAATGTGAACAAGTCCGGTCTTTCCTTCCGCAAATTCAACAAACGCCCCAAAAGCAACTATTCCTGTTACTTTTCCGCTATGTATGCTTCCTATTTCCAACTGCATTTTCTAAAAAAATCCTCCTTATTATAAAGCCCTTATGTATAATTATTTAGTCACATCAATATAAATTGTTTCTTCCGGTCTGACATAGCCCAAAAGTTCACGAGCCTTTTGCTCTTTATATTCAGGAGTCCCCGCCAGCTCACGCTCTTCCTCAAGCTTCGCCCTTTCATGAATAGCCGCGTTATTGGTTTCCTCCCACTTTTCAACATCCTTTTGTTTACGGTACATAGCCAGCTGCTGACTTGCAAGAATATAGCTCGAATGACACAAAATCCCCACGAATGCCAAACGCACAAGCATTTTGCGCATATTAACTTTTTGTTTTCTGCGTTTCTTTTGCATTTTTCCGCTCCTTTCCTCACAAGTCTATACTATCTATTTTATTATATAATACCTAAAAACTTTTGTCAATAATTTATTCATAATTTTTTTTATAAATTCTTTTATAAAATATTACCGATAAGCCAATTATAACCATAAATACCGAAACAAGCTGTGAAACCCTCATGCTTCCTGCATAAAGAGAGTCTGCCCTTAGCCCTTCAATCCAAAATCTTCCTATTCCGTACCATATCATATACACGCAGAAAAGCTCGCCCTCAAACTTTTTATGTTTTTTCACAAGAAGGACAAAAACCACCGATAAAACATTCCATAAGGACTCATATAAAAATGTCGGATGAACCATTGTGTCGCTGTTTCCGATTACCATACCCCACGGCAGAGTTGTTGGTCCGCCGAAGGCTTCAGCATTTACAAAGTTACCCCACCTTCCTATTGCCTGTGCCATAGGAAGACCGACCGCAAGTAAATCAAAAGGAATTCCGGGATTAATCTTCTTCACTCTGCAATAAATGATTATAGAGAGTGCCGCCGCAATTATTCCGCCATATATTGCAAGTCCGCCGTTTCTCACCGCAAAAACCGACATAATATCTCCGGAATATTCACTCCAGTTGAAAATAACATAATATGCTCTTGCCCCAACTATCGCAGATGGGAGCGCTATTAAAAGCATATTCAAAAAATCATCCTGAGTCAAATCTGTCTTTTTCATCGCATAAGAACCATAGGTAACCGCAACGATTATACCAAGACCAATCAAGACACCATACCACATTATATCCATACCGAAAATGGAAAAGGCAACTCTGTCCATTTCCAGCGAAATGCCCATTTGGGGGAAAGAAACCAGATTACTCATTATTCCTCACCCTCCATGGGATAAACAACAGATAAAACGCAGTTTTCCGTATCAAAATGCTCTTTTAATCTTTCTTCAAGATAAGCCTTGTCTATCTCCTCAACCGCTTTTGTGTAATCCAAAGGATTAATCCCCTTCATCAGCGACTTAATATAGGTGTTTCCTATATTTTCCACATTGTTATACATTCTGATTTCATCGCTTAAAACAGCTTTCTTTATGCGTCTTATCTTATCTTCACACAAGCCCTCATTTTTGGCGTTTTCGATACATTCTTTAATCGTTTTGTAAACCGCCTCAGGGTCTTTTGACTCACCACCGAAGGAGGTGAATCCATATTCCTTTTCAAGCTCGGTTTCACCGTCAAAGCTTGCGTCAATTATTCCGCTTTCATACATTTTTATATAATTTTCACTGCTCTTTCCGAAAAGAAGCTCAATAAGAATTTCCGTTGTAATTTCCTTTTTCAGAAGCTCATAGCCTGAAGCGCCCGTCTTTTTCTCCTTAAAACCAATTGCGAACATAGGTGTTGAAACGCTTAACTTCTGACTGATATACTCCTTAGCCCTATTTTCAGGCTCATCCTCTGTGAATTTTTCCACTTTTCCCGTGTCACGGTCAGAAGAAATATGCTTGTCAATATACTCTTCAATTTTATTTTCGTCTATATCTCCAACCAGAACGAGGAACATATTTGACGGATTATAGAACGTGTTTGTGCACTTATAAAGAAGTTCCGGCGTTATCTCACTGATTGACTCAACCGTTCCTGCAATATCCCTTTTAACCGGATTATTGTGATACATCGCTGTCAGCATATTAAAGAAAACACGCCACTGTGGGTCATCGTCATACATTTTTATCTCCTGACCGATTATCCCCTGCTCCTTCGCCACATTTTCATCCGTAAAATATGGAGTGTTCACAAATTCAAGCAATATATCAAGATTTTCATAAAAATTTTCCGTACAAGAAAACAGATATGCAGTTATATTAAAACTTGTGAAAGCATTACTGTTTCCACCGGTTTTGGAAAAGCTGTCAAAGGCATTCGTTCCGTCTGACATCTCAAAAAGCTTGTGTTCAAGAAAATGGGCAACACCATCGGGCAAAACAGTTCTCTCCCTTTCGCCGAGAGCTATAAATTCCCTGTCAACGGAGCCATATTCCGTTCCGTAAATCGCATAAAACTTACTAAATCCTTTCTTTGGGACAAGGGCAACACGAAGTCCACTCTTATGAGTTCCCATAAGGATTTTTTCATCTATTCTTTCATTATAAATTGTGGTAAAATTCATTATTTTTCCTCCTTTCCCGTGAGGAAATAAATAGTATTTAGCTTAATCTTTTTGCCAACTTCAACAATCTCATCTTTGGTAACACCATTTATCTTATCAATGATTCCATCAAGAGTGTCGTTGGTTTTACATATAATCTGACTCATATAAAAATCTTCCATTCCTGCAAGACTGTCCCTCATTGAATTAAAGGAGTTTGCAAGAGCCTTCTTCGCCGCAACAATTTCACCCTCGGTTATGTCACCCGCTTGCATCTTGCTCATTTGCACCATAATTTCATTATAAGCCTCATCATACTTATCATTTTCTATTCCGGAGCTTATGAGCATAAAACCTTTCATCTTGTCAACTCTCGAAAAAACAAAATAGGCAAGGCTCAATTTTTCACGGACATTATTGAAAAGCTTGGAAAACGGGCTTCCGCCAAACACCGTGTTATAAAGCACAAGTGCATAATAATCCTCACTCTCGTAATTCACATCACAGCTAAGCCCTATACAAAGCTTACTTTGAGTAATATCCATCCTCTCCGTAATCCGCTTTATCTCAGCCCTCGGCTTTGCAATTGTTGTCTCGGTTTCCTTGCCGTTCCTCTGCGGAATTTCAAAACCGTTTCTGATTTCGTTAATAACATCATCCTCATCAAAAGTTCCGCTTACAAAGATTTCAACACTTGCCTCATTTATAATATCTTTATAAAATTCATAGAGATTTTGCGGTGTTACATCATCAAAATCCTCGACATAGCCATATTCAAAAATCCCGTAAGGCTCACCGTCAAACATTTCGCTGACACATCGAAGCTGGGCATATTCCCTTTTATCGTTTATTATTCCCTCAATATAATTTTTCAGATTATTCTTTTCCTGATTCAGATATTCCTCGGAAAAACCGCCATTTTCCACAAAAGGGTTGAAAACAACCTCATTCAAAAGCGCCGTTGCTTTTTTGGTAAGATTTTCGCCAACAAATCTGTCAGCTATATACTCCACCGTGAAATAAAAAAGCTCTCCGTCACCCTTTTTTCTTATTCCGCCCGAAAGACTCGCACCATACATTTCCTCAAGCTCTGTTGCAAGACTTGTCAGAGTCGGATAATTTTTCGAGCCTCTCTTCATAACCTGTCGCAATAGCGATATTTTTGTCACATATTCTCTCTTCAGCGGAACATTAAAAAACACCGTTATCCGATTGGTTTTAAACTGGCGCGCAGGAACAAGCCTTATATTGACACCTTCCGCCATTCTTTCTGTTCTTATATTACTCAATCTTGTCACTCCTTATATTATAAAATTAACCCGATAAACTTTAAATTATACTAACCCCATACACCATTCAACACCTATGGCAACAACCACAACAAGTGCTGAAATGATAAATCCGTGAATCATAGGGTTTATCCCCGACTTTTTCATATCCTTAAAGTTTGTGTTAAGCCCTATGGCAGCCAATGCCGCAACCATTAAAAATTTACTTACATTCTTCGCATAGCCCGAAATATTTTCAGGTATGAAGCCAAGGCTGTTTACAATCGCAAGTCCGACAAATCCCATAATAAACCAGGGAAACAGCTTCCATACATTAACTCTTTTATATTCCGCATCGGCACTTACTTTTCTTTTCAGCCTTAAATTAACAAGAGAGAAGATAATAACCGTTGGGATAATCGACAATGTTCTTGTAAGCTTAACCATTGTGGCAAAGTCGCCGGCACCTTCGCTGTATGCATAACCGGCCGCAACGACACTTGATGTATCATTCACAGCCGTCCCTGCCCATAATCCATACGCTTCATCTGAAAGTCCCAGCATTTGACCCATTATGGGAAACAAAACTATCATCGCCATATCAAACAAAAATGTTGCAGACATGGCATAAGCAATATCCGAATCCTCCGCATCAATAACGGGGGCTATGGCTGCAATGGCAGAGCCACCGCATATTCCCGTTCCTGCCGATATAAGATTTGACAGCTTCCAGTTCAGCTTTAGCGCCTTTCCTATCAAATAGCCTCCGCCAAAGCAGGTCAAAAGAGTGAAAAGCATAACCATCAGAGACAATTTCCCTACATCAAGAATAACTCTTACACTCAAAGATGCACCAAGAAGAATTATGGCAAATTTCAACACCTTTTTAGATGTAAATTTGACTCCTGCATTAAAACAAGCCGGCTTTTTGATGCTGTTTATTATCATTCCGATAAATAAGGCAATAACCGATGCCCCAATAATATGTATCGGAAGGAGATTTTCCACCATTCTTGCAACAAAAGCAATAATCAAGGACAATATCAGTCCGGGAACAACTTTCCATACACTTTTTAAAACTTTCATTACTCAAAATCCTCCGTCAATTCAACTTTTATCTAAGCATTATTTGCAGAATTTTTCTATATAATCATCAATAGATTTCTGAATTATTTTCACAGACTCCACTCTTCCGCTGACTTCATCAACCGCCGTATCCTTATGCTCAAGATTTTTGTAAACTGTGAAAAAGTGTCTCATTTCATCAAAAATATGCTTTGGCAGTTCACTTATATCTCTATATGCGTTATAGTTAGGGTCGCTAAACGGAATTGCAATTATCTTCTCGTCGCTTCTTCCGTTATCAATCATCGTTATAACCCCTATGGGATAAGCTCTGACCAAGGTCATAGGCTCAATTTTTTCAGAGCAAACCAGCAAAACATCAAGTGGGTCATTATCATCCCCGTATGTTCTCGGAATAAACCCGTAATTTGCCGGATAATGCGTTGAGGTATGCAAAATTCTGTCAAGCATAAGATAACCCGTCTCTTTATCAAGCTCGTATTTTTTCTTGCTCCCTTTCGAAATTTCAACAACACATATAAAATCCTCTGCGTGAATTCTCTTTGGTGAAATATCGTGCCATATATTAGACATATTAACCACTCCTCTGTTTATTCTTTGTTTAAATATATATTATAACACAAAAACTTTTATTTTACAAGAAAAAAAGGGACTGTATCCAAAAAAATTGCTACAGTCCCTTTTTGGGGAGTGATGCTAAACAGCTCATCCCCTTTTTATTTAAGAATTTCAGCTTTTTTAATAACAATTGGTGTTTTTGGTGTTGCTATTTCACCCATAATATTTGCTTCTCTTTCAACCTTAAGGAAGTCTTCAACCGTACTCATTCCGCTTACAACCTTACCGAATGCCGCATAGTTTCCGTCAAGGAAGGATGCGTCATCATAGCAGATAAAGAACTGTGAGCTTGCGCTGTTAGGAAGCTGACTTCTTGCCATTGAAATTACGCCTTTTGTATGAGAAAGTGTGTTTCCTTCATATCCGTTAGATGAAAATTCGCCAAAAATATAATTATCCGAGCCACCTGTTCCGTCGCCGTTAGGGTCACCTGCCTGAGCCATAAAGCCGTCAACAACTCTGTGGAATGTGAGTCCGTTATAGAATCCGCTCTTAACAAGGCTTACAAAGTTCGCAACTGTCTGTGGTGCGATTTCAGGGTAAAGTTCAACAACAAAATTCTTTCCGCCGTCCATTGTGAATTTAACTTTTACATTTTTATCAGGGATTTCTTCGTCTTTGTATGTCTTAAGTTTAGCTTCAAGCTCCGCAACAATTTTATTGTATTCCTCTTCCTGCTTTGCAGTTTGCTCAACAATAAATGCATCAATAAAATCATTCATTCTTGAAACAATAACAACAGCCTCTGCTCTTGAGCCGGTTGCATTAGCCTTAAAGTTTCCGCTCTGGTCACCTTTTATGATATTGTTTTCAGCTGTCAGCTTAATATAATCATTTATACCAAAAAGCTCGAACTCCGCCTTATCTGTAAACGAAATTTCGCTTTCAGCTGTCAAGCCCATCATATTTTTGAGCATCGCACCTGCCATATAAGCCATTTCCCATCTTTGAACAGGAACTAATGCATCATTGTTGAAAACACCGGGGTTAACGCCGTTTATTGTTTTTTCTGTGTCCTGGTCAAGAAATGCCATTGTTGCGAAATTATAGTATTTTGAATACCAGTTTTCTTCCGTCTTATAATCATCCGGAACATCCTCAGCTCCAAGCTTTGGAACTACCATAGCCGCAAGCATCTTCACAAATTCAGCTCTTGTTACCGTGTCATTCGGTCTGAAGTTTCCCGTTCCGTCGCCATTGACAATACCTTTTTCCTGTGCGGATACGATTTCCTTTTCAGCCCAATGACCGCCAATATCGTTAAAGCTTTCCGCAAATACATTTGTTGCTCCCATAAGCATTACTGCCGCAAGAATTATAGCTACTATCTTTTTCATTTTCATCTTCTCCTTAGTCTTCTAATATAATTACTTCTTCCATAATAATCGGTTCGGTCGGACTTGCCATTTCCCCCATTGAATTTGGCTTTCTCTCAACATCCAAAAATCCGTCAACAACATCCATTCCCTCAATAACTCTGCCGAATGCCGCATAGTTTCCGTCAAGGAATGATGCATCGTCATAGCAGATAAAGAACTGAGAGCTTGCACTGTTTGGGTCCATTGACCTCGCCATTGAAATTACGCCTCTTTCATGGGATAAGGTGTTCTGCGAAAAGCCATTTGCAAAAAATTCGCCTCTTATCTGCTTGTCGCTTCCGCCCATTCCTGTTCCTGTCGGGTCACCGCCCTGAGCCATGAATCCTTCAACAACTCTGTGGAAGCATACCCCGTCATAAAAACCGTTTTCAACCAACTCAATAAAGTTTTCAACAGTTTCAGGAGCATATTCGGGATAAAGCTCAATAATGAACTCCCCACCATTTTCCATTTTAACTTTAACCTTTGTGTTTTCCATTTTTTCTTCTCCTTATGTTTATTCAACAATTGTTGCGCTTTTTATTACGATAGGAGTTTTGGGTATCGCCACTTCTCCCATTTCATTTTGTTCTCTTTCAACCTTTAAGAAGTTGTCCACCGTTTCCATTCCTTCGATAACTCTGCCGAATGCCGCATAATCTCCGTCAAGAAAGGACGCATCGTCATAGCAGATAAAGAACTGTGAGCTTGCGCTGTTGGGGGCTTGTGACCTTGCCATTGAGATTACACCTCTCTGGTGAGAAAGGGTATTTGATGTGACTCCGTTTGATGAAAATTCACCTAAAATACAATCGTCGCTTCCTCCCATTCCTGTTCCCTGAGGATCTCCACCCTGCGCCATAAATCCTTCCACAACTCTGTGGAATGTCAACCCGTTATAAAATTCTTTTTCAACAAGGCTTACAAAATTTGCAACAGTTTGCGGTGCATATTCCGGATAAAGCTCTACGATATAGTGCTCACCGTTTTCCATTTCAAACTTAACCTTGACATTCTCCTTTGGAATTTCAGCATCTGCATAAGTTTTCACATTGTTTTCACTCTGCGAACCCATGCTATCACCCGAACCATTACTCGATGTTGAATAAGTCGTTGGGTTTGTGTCTGAATTTCCGCTATCCGGCTTTAATCCAAAATACACCAGCACACCAACCACGGCAATTAAAACTGCCCCAACAACAATATAAATCCAATCAAATGATTTATTTTTGCCAACATCTTTTCTTTGTTTTTGTCTTACTTGTTGTCTTGTTTTACCCATAACTACCTCCGATTAGCATATAATTACTTATATTGTAATTGACTTAAAACTTTTTGTCAATACTATTAGTGTGAATTTTTTATGAATTTATTGTAATACCTCTTGTAATTTTTACAATATTATGGTAATATTAAGATTACTGATTATTTTTTAACACATATCGGAGGAGATTAAATGAAGAAAAAATTTGGAAGTTTTGGATTTTACGCAATATTGCTCATTGCCATTATCGCTGTATATTCCATAATTTCAACAGGCGATGAGGCTGAAACAAAAAGTTTTTCAGACCTTGTTTCCCTAATTAAAAGCGAAGATGTCAAGGAAATCGAAATCCTTGAAAACACCGCATATACAACTTTAAAGGACGGTAAAAAAATCGAAATTGATATTCCGAGCTATTCAGCTCTTTACAATTCCTGCAAAGACGAGATTAATAAGCAGATTGATGCTGAAAAACTGGTTATCAAGACTCCTAAGCCGGCAGAAACACCGTGGTGGCTCAGCCTTCTTCCATCTCTCGGCATGATTATCATTATTTTCATCTTTTGGTTCATCTTTATGGGCAATGCACAAGGCGGAGGCGGTCGTGGTGTTATGTCCTTTGGGAAAACCAAGGCTAAAATGAATGTTGATGAACAGACTAAAAAGACATTTGAAGATGTTGCCGGTGCTGATGAAGAAAAAGAGGAGCTTAAAGAAATTGTTGAATTTCTTAAAAATCCTTCAAAATTCCAGAAGCTTGGCGCAAGAATCCCGAAGGGTGTCCTTTTGGTCGGACCTCCCGGAACAGGTAAGACACTTCTTGCCAAGGCAGTTGCCGGGGAAGCCCATGTTCCATTCTTCTCGATTTCGGGTTCTGACTTTGTCGAAATGTTTGTGGGTGTGGGCGCTTCCCGTGTTCGTGACCTTTTTGAACAGGCAAAGAAAAACTCGCCTTGTATTGTATTTATAGATGAAATCGACGCTGTTGGCAGACAGAGAGGCGCAGGTCTTGGCGGCGGACACGACGAAAGAGAGCAAACCCTCAATCAGCTTTTGGTTGAAATGGATGGCTTTGGCGCAAATGATGGTGTTATAATCATTGCCGCAACTAACCGCCCCGATATTTTGGACAGAGCTCTTCTTCGTCCGGGCAGATTTGACCGACAGGTTTTGGTTGATGCTCCCGATGTTAAAGGCAGGGAGGCAATTCTTAAGGTTCACGCAAAAGGTAAGCCCTTTGACGAAAGTGTTAAGCTTGATATCCTCGCAAAAACAACAGTTGGTTTTACCGGTGCTGACCTTGAAAACCTTACTAACGAAGCCGCTTTAAAGGCTGCAAAGGATGGTCGGGACACTATCACAATGCGCGACCTTGAAGAATCTATTATGAAGGTTATCGCAGGTCCCGAAAAGAAAACAAGAATGGTTACGAAGAAAGAAAAACATCTTACCGCCGTTCACGAGGCAGGTCACGCAATTGTTTCAAAATTTCTTCCGACCCAGGACAGAGTTCATCAGGTTTCCATCATCCCAAGAGGCAGAGCCGGCGGATATACCCTCTCCCTCCCTAAGGATGACGCATCTTATACATCCAAAACAGAGATGCTTGAAGAAATTGTTGTTCTTCTCGGCGGACGAATTGCAGAAAGCCTTATGCTTGGGGATATAAGTACAGGGGCTTCCAACGATATTGAACGGGCAACCGTTATCGCACGGAATATGATTGTCAAATACGGTATGAGTGAAAAGCTGGGAACTCGTGTGTTCGGTGACAGCAATGACGAAGTTTTCCTTGGCAGAGATTTCGGTCATACAAAGGATTACAGCGAAAGCGTGGCTGCCGAGATTGATGCTGAAATCAAATCAATCATAGACAGTTGTTACAATAGATGTGAAGACATCCTCAAGACAAATATGAATAAACTCAATCAGCTCTCTCAGCTTCTTATGGATAAGGAAAAGATTGAAGCTGACGAATTTGAGGCTCTTTTTGTTGAAACAACCACAGAAAACGATACAAATGTAGCAGGGGAATAATTATGAAAACATATTCTGCTTCTGCCTATGCCAAAATCAACTTAAGTCTGGATATTCTCGGCAAGCTTCCAAACGGTTATCACAGTGTTGAAATGGTTATGCAGCAAATCCCTCTTTCAGATGAGGTTACGGTTTCTGTTGAAAAGGGAAACGAAATTTTCCTTTCGTGCAGCAATCCGTCTGTTCCCACAGACCACTCAAACACCGCTTATAAGGCTGCCCGACTTTTTCTCGACGAGACAGAGCTTTCGGCAAAAATCAGAATTCATATTGAAAAAAACATACCTGTGGCGGCAGGTATGGCAGGGGGAAGCACCGATGGTGCCGCTGTTTTAAAGCTTTTAAATCAAGCTTTTGACAACCCCCTATCCGAAGAAAAAATTCTTAAGCTTTGTCTTAATATCGGTGCGGATGTTCCCTTTTGTTACCTTGGCGGATGTGCTCTGTCCCGTGGAATAGGCGAAATCTTAACACCTGTTTCATCTCTTAAAAATGCATATATTGTTATAGGAAAACCACAGTTGGATGTTTCAACCAAATGGGTTTATCAGAATTTCAAGCTCGAAAATGTCACAAAACATCCGGATACAAGCTCGGTTATTTCAGCCATATCCAACGGTGATTTAGCCTTGCTGAAAAACAGTTCCGCAAATGTTCTTGAATCTGTTACGGAAAAAGAATATCCTGTGATTTCAGATTACAAAAAGCTCCTTAATGATAATGGTGCTGTTTTTTCTATGATGAGCGGAAGCGGTCCTACGGTCTTTGGAATTTTTGATAATAAAACAATGTCAGAGGTTGCCTATGACGAAATTTCCAAACTGACAAATGACTCATATTTACTTAGAATTTAGATTTTCAGCCGGCATCTGACAACCTCAGTTGTCGGCATTTTATTATCTCAAATGCACATATTATACAAAAGATTGATTATATTTTCTATTTACTGTCATATCCATAAATGCTATAATATACTTGAATTTACAATACAGAAAGGATTGTTTTTTATGATTAAAGCAGTAATAATCGGTGCATCACATATGCACATAAATGAAATTGCGCTCTATATAACCGAGTGCCCTGATATGGAGCTTTTGGCGGTTGCTGATGCGAAATCCTCCGTTGAGGATATTCCACCATTTCGATATACTCCATTATGGAATTTAAATAATGTTAAAGAGAACTATTGCAGTAATGTTTACGAAGATTACAGAGAAATGCTTGATACTGAAAAGCCTGACATTGCGTTTATCTTAACCGAAAACTGTCAAAAGCCCGAGGTTGTTGAAGAATGTGCAAAGCGTGGCATAAATGTTTCAATCGAAAAGCCTATTGCAGTTTCCATTGAGGAAGCTGATAAAATAAAGGCAAGTGTTGATAAATACGGCATTGAAGCTGTTGTTAACTGGCCTGTTGTGTGGCGTGACTATGTTCACAAAATGAAGAACGCCATTGATTCGGGAATTGTCGGAAAGCCCATAAAGCTCCGCTATATCAACGGTCACACAGGTCCACTTGGAAAAGGGGCAAAGCACAGAGGTGTTTCCGATAATGCAGAGGAAATGACAGATGATGTTCGTGCTAAAACCTGGTGGCATCAGGATAGCCACGGCGGTGGTGTTTTCCTTGATATCGCTTGCTACGGTTGTTTCTTTACAAGATGGTTTTTGGGAGAGGGCGCAAAGAGCATAATCTCAATGGGGGCTAACCTTAATACACCTTACGGCGACACAGACGATAACTTTGCCGCATCAATCAAATATGACGGCAAAATGTCAGTTATCGAGGGAACATGGACAACACCGAGAGCGGTTATCCCGTCAGGTCCTATGATGCTCTGCACAGATGGTGTTGTTATGTGCACAGGCGGTGCTGAAAACGCTCCCGATGTTAAAGCCTTTGACATTTACGGCAACGAAGTTGAAATTCCGAGTGCTACACTTGATGATAAGTATAAAAATATGCCGTTCCAGTATGCAAACCATATTGTAAACGGTGAAGAAATTTACGATATGCTCACATTAGACAAGAATATGGAAGTTATGGCAATTCTTGATGCCGCAATTAAGAGCAGCAAGAGCGGAAAAGAGGAGAAAATCCGTGGTTAAGGGACTTGTTGCCGATATTCAAAGAGCATCATTCCACGACGGTGACGGAATAAGGACAACAGTTTTTATGAAAGGTTGTCCTCTTTCCTGTTTATGGTGTCATAACCCCGAAGCGATTTCCTTTGAAAAGCAGGAACTTTTCTATCCCGAAAAATGTATCGGTTGCAATATGTGTGACAAGGGCTGTTATTCGGGGGCTAAAGTTATATGCGGAAAAGAAATGACTCCCGATGAGGTTTTTGCCGAAATTAAGCAGGATTCCCCATATTATACAAACGGCGGAGGAGTTACTTTTTCGGGCGGAGAGCCTATGGTGCAAAAGGATTTTATTAAAGAAGTCATCGCTCTTTGCAAAAGTGAGAACATAAGCTGTGCTATGGAAACCTCACTCATTTATTATGACGAGGAAGTTTTGAGCAGCCTTGACTTTGTTATGTGCGACCTTAAAATATGGGACGAGGATATACACAAGAAGTGTACGGGCGTTTCAAATAAGACAATAAAAGAGAATTTTATTAAGCTTAACAAACTCAATATCCCAATTATTGCAAGAACTCCCGTTATCCCTGAAATTAATCAGGAAATTGACAAAATTTCGGAGTTTCTAAAAACACTTCATAATGTGAAAAAATACGAGCTTTTGCCCTATCATCCGTTAGGATTATCCAAGCAAAAGGCTTTAGGGCTTGAAATAAATGAATTTACTGTTCCAAACAAAGAATATATGAAGGAGCTTGAAAGATATGTATACATACGAGAATAGACTTAAATCAATGCGTGATACAAAGGTCAGACACACTCTGGAAAAAAGAGCGCAAAACGGATATACCGACCTTGACGATTTCGGAACTGTTCCCATTTCGGAAAACTATGAGGTTGAGCCGTGGTATAACAGCTCAAACGGAAGTTTTTACGGTTATGACGGAATGAGCGAGAATTTCGCGAGGGTTATGGATGCCCATGAGGCTTATGTTGACCCCAATGAAATGCTCTGCGGAAGATGGCGGGATATGCTGGTTAATTACCGTGGTGATGTTCACTATCTCCCCGACTGGCTTAAGAAAAAGCCAAAAATTATGGAGCTTATGTCAAGCGCCACAGACCAGTGGAGCAAGCGCTGGGACGAACAGAGATTCCCTTATGACGATTTAAAACCACTTCAGCAGAAATATAATATTCAGACAGGTATTGACGGTGACGCCCACCTTGCCTGTGATTATCGTATTGGTTTTTCTCTTGGCTTTGGAGGATTTTTAGAGAAAATCGAAAAGTACAGAAAAATAAATCCCGACAAAAAGGCTTTCTATGATGCCGAAGAAAAAACAGTTAAAGCTATAATCCGCTTTATCGACAGACATATTGAAAAGATAAAGGAAATGATTTTATCGGAAGAAAATACTGATATTAAAGCAAACCTTGAAGAAATGCTTGAAACCTGTCAATCAGTAAGGCTTGACAAACCTAAAACCTTCCAAGAGGCTTGTCAATGGACTGCGTTTTTCAACTGTGCCGCAAGGGTTTGCACCCGTGACGGAGCAGGCTTTCAGCTTGACGGTCTCCTTTATCCATACTATGAAAGAGACATAAAAGCAGGGATTTTAGATGACGAAAAGGCGAAATTCTTAATCGCAAATCTTCTTTTAATTGACCCGCATTATTATCAGATTTCGGGGGTTGATGATGAGGATAAGGATATGACAAATCCTCTTTCCTATTTAATATTAGAGGCGGCAGACAGTATTAACATCGCCTGCAATTTAACTGTTCGTGTCCACGAAAACTGTGACAAAGAATTTTTAAGAAAAGCCGTTTATTATCTTCTCAAAAATAAAAACGGTTGGCCGAGATTCTGTAACGACAAGGCTCTTTGCGAGGGCTATATGAAAAACGGTGTTGACAAAACAACTGCAAGAGAGAGAATTGCGGTGGGCTGTAACTGGATGTGTGTTCCGGGTAAGGAATTCCCTATGAACGACACAGTTAAAATCAATATTGCAAAGGTTATGGATGTTGCACTTTCGGAAATGAAATTCGAAGAAAACAAGAGCACGGAAAAGCTCTTTGAGATTTTTGAAAAACACCTTAAAATTGCCATTGACACAACAGCGAAGGGTGTAAATTTACATATTGACCATCAATGGGAGGTTACTCCAGAGCTGGTTATGAACCTTATGATGAATAACACCATCGAAAAGGGCGAGGATATTTCGCAGTGTGCAACCCTTTATACTGTGGGCGTTGACGGGGCCGGTCTTGCAGTTGTTGCAGACTCATTCGGAGCACTCTCAACAAGAGTTGAAGAAGAAAAAGTTCTTAACTGGGACGAGGTTTATGAGGCTCTGGAAAATGACTTCAGCGATGAGAGAACAAGACTTATCTTAAACTCTGCCCCTAAATACTGTCAAGGAAATACAATTTCCGATAAGTGGGCAAAGAGACTTACCGAGTGTTGGGTTAAAAACATAAAGGGACAGGAAATGCCCGAGGGCAGATGCTTAGTTCCCGGCTGGTTCAGCTGGGCAAGGTCTATTGAATACGGCTCAAAGGTTGGGGCAACTCCAAACGGCAGACGGGCAGGTGAGCCAATTTCCCACGGCGCTAACCCAAATCCGCATTTCAGAAACGACGGTGCACCAACGGCGCAGTCAAACGGAATTGCATCAGTTCAATGCGGATACGGAAACACAGCTCCCCTTCAGATTGAGTTTGACCCGAAACTTGCAGATGATGAAAAGGGAATTGAGGTTATTGAAAACTTTATCCTCGGTCATTTCAAGCAGAACGGAACACTTATAAACATAAATATTTTAGATAAAGAAAAACTTTTAGAGGCACACGAAAACCCTGACCTTCATCCGGATTTGGTGGTAAGAGTGACGGGCTTTACCGCATACTTTGCCTCACTTTCGCCACAGTTCAGGCAATTAGTTGTTGACAGATTTTTGGAGGGAATTTAACGGAAAAGTTCCTTTCCCGTTAAACCTTCGGCGGATTTATTGCCCATGTGAATTTTTGAGCATATGTGCTCAAAAATTCACATGGATGAAATAATCTCTTATCATTCTTTGCTCTGCAGATAAGAGAAAATTCATCATTATTTATGCCGACGCAGAGCGGCGGAATGGAGATTATTATGATTTGCGATAACAGACAAATTATAGAAAGAGAAAATTATGATGTCATCGTTGTTGGCGGAGGAATTGCCGGCATTGCCGCGTCCGTTGCCGCCGCACGAAAAGGCGCTAAAACATTTTTGATTGAAAAAAGCGTAAACCTTGGCGGTCTTGCAACAAACGGTCTTATTTCCTGGTATGAACCTCTTTGCGACGGCAAGGGAAAACAGATGATATTCGGTCTTGCAGAAGAACTGATTAAGCTTTGCGGAAAATACTGTTTTGAAAATCTCCCGAAAGAGTGGGGCGGTGAGGGGCATAATAAATCCCACAAGCCAAGATACGCCACATTCTTTTCACCTACGGTTTTCAGCGCATCTTTAGACGGCTTTGTTATGGATAACGGCGTAGTTCTCCGTCTTGACACCCTTGCGACTTATCCCGTTATGGAAAATAACATCTGTAAGGGTGTTATTGTTGAAAGCTGTAACGGCAGAGAATTTTTTGGTGCAAAGGTTGTTATTGATGCAACAGGGGATGCGACTGTTATGGACAGAGCAGGCGTTCCGACTGTTATCGGTAAGAATTTTATGACTTATCTTGTTCAATACTGCGATATAGATGGCGCAAATAAAGTTTGTGACGACAGCGACTTTGCCCGTTTCAGACAATGGCTTAATACGGGAAGCGATATGCTTGGAAACGGACACCCCGAAGGACTTGATATGCTTACGGGAGTAACTGCTGAGGAAATCACAACATATATGACAGAGGGCAAGAAAAGCCTTATGAAAAAGCTTAAAGAAAAAGACAAAAACAGCTTTGATGTTATGACTCTTCCTTTTATGCCACAATTCCGTACAATCCGCCGAATAGTGGGCAAAACCGATTTTAATGCAATAGACGGTGAAACATTTACGGATTCAATCGGAACCTGCGGAGATTTCAGACCAAAGGGCATCGGTAATCACTATCAAATTCCGTTTAGCGCACTATATAATCAAGAATTTCCAAATCTCCTTGCGGCAGGCAGAATAATCTCCTCTCCGCAGGGTGACGGCTGGGAGGTTGCAAGAGTTATCCCAACCTGCGCATTAACAGGTGAGGCAGCAGGAAAAGCGGCGGCGGAATCAGCTTTAAACAACAAAAAGTTTGAAGAGATTGATATTGACAAGATAAAGATAAATTAAATTTATGTCTTCTCTTTTGATATTTTCAAATAATATTTGACATTGTTATAATATCGTGATAAAATAAAATTGTGTCGAAAAGATGCGAAAAAATTAAAGGAGAATGATTATGAATTTTTGTAGCAAATGCGGAGCCGGACTTGTTGACGGGAAACCTTTTTGTCAAAACTGCGGAGCTCCTGTTAAAGATGTAAATTCTGCAAACAATAATAGTCGCTTCAAGGGTAATTTATCAAATTCAAATTATGCAGGAAACACAATTCCCTCTCATAACACGGGATACGGCAACAATACCGAGCCGGACAATCCTCCGAAGAAAAAATCAAGAAAAGGTTTGATTTTTTCTCTGATAGCACTTTTAGTTATAGCAATCGGAATTGGAGTCTTCCTCTATTTCCAATTAAGCAAGGATGACAAAGCTCCAACCGAAAAGAAGGAAGAAACCTCATCCTATACCACCGGAAATACCTTCTTTGTTGATGAGTTGGTTGCCGTTTGCAAAAACGGCAAATGGGGCTTTATAAATAAAGATGGCGAATTTGTTATTGAGCCGACTTACGCCAACGCAGGAAATTTTTCACATGGCTTAGCACCTGTTAAAAAAGGCGATAAATGGTTTTTTATAAACAAAGACGGTGAAGTTGCCATTGACGCAAAATATGACGATGCTGAATATTTCACAGAAGGATTAGCCGCTGTTAAAAAAGGTGATAAATACGGTTTTATCAACACCGACGGAGAAATGGTTATTGATGCAAAATACAGCATTGTGAACAATTTTTCGGAAGGCTTTGCAAAAGTTTGTGATGACGGGTACTTTGGCTTTATCGATGCGGACGGTGAAGTTGTTGTCAGCATAAAATATGACTACGCCGGCTCATTCTATGAAGGATTTGCAAGGGTTGAAAAGAACGAAAAATGTGGTTTTGTTAATACCGACGGCGAAGTTGCCATTGCTATAAAATATAACGATGTTGACAGTTTTTCAGAAGGATTGGCGGCAGTTCAAAAAGGCAGCAAATGGGGCTTTATAAATACCGACGGCGAAATGGTTATTGATGCAAAATATGATAACGCTTATAGATTTTCAGAAGGATTGGCTCCTGTTCAAATAGGCAACAAATGGGGCTTTATAAATACTGACGGCGAAATGGTCATTGATGCAAAATACGCTCGGGCAGCTATATTTTCAGGAGGAGTGGCTCCCGTTTATTTAGGAAACAAATCCGGCTTTATTGATACGGACGGTGAATTCGTTATTAAATCCCAGTATAATGTTGCATCTCGGTTTTCTGATGACGGATATGCTCTTATCCAAAAGAATGACTCACTTGCAATCATAGACAAAGACGGAAACGAACTTATCTCGGGACTTGATAATGTTGCAGAACCCGTCGGTTACCGCGATTAGTAATAAGGCTGTGGCACTTGCCGCAGCCTTCAGCGTGTCGATAAAGTCGACACGCTGATGCAGAAGTCTAAAAACGCAGGTATATTTTGCGAAATCGTTTTCGTCGGCGTACGGTGGTACTCCAGAGAACGATTTCGCGAAAAGCAAGCAACAGCAAGGAAAACTCGATGTTTTCTTTGCTGTTTTAATGTAATTTTATGTGGAAAGTCAAGAATATCTGCCTTTTCAATTTTCCTTTTGTATATTTTTTGCTTGCGGTAGAACAAGTTTTTCGACATTCTGAAGGCTGTGGCACTTGCCGCAGCCTCATATTTTTAAAGATATTTTTTCATGTGGCTTATTGCATTTTTTTCAAGTCTTGATACCTGGGCTTGGGATATTCCGATTTCATCCGCAATTTCCATTTGTGTTTTTCCGTTAAAAAATCTTAACTTAATTATATTTTGTTCTCTATGGGGCAATCGTTTGATTGCCTCACTTATAGAGATATTGTCCGTCCATTTTTCGTCTGTATTTTTCTCATCACGCACCTGGTCCATAACATAGACCGCATCACCTCCGTCATGATAAACAGGCTCATTTAAAGAAACCGGATCCATAATTGCATCAAGAGCCATATCCACTTCCTCAACATTCAACTTAAGCTCTTTTGCAATCTCAACATTGCTCGGTTCTTTCCCGTTTTCTGAAATCAATCGTTCTTTGACCGCCAGCGCCTTATAAGCAACATCTCTTAAGCTTCTGCTGACTCTTAAAGAATTATTATCTCTTAAATAACGCCTTATTTCACCTATAATCATCGGAACTGCATAGGTCGAAAATTTAACACCATGAGATGTGTCGAAATTATCCAGCGCTTTTATCAATCCTATACAGCCAATTTGAAATAAATCATCAGCACATTCCCCTCGGTTATTAAACTTCTGAAGGACGCTTAAAACCAGGCGCAAATTCCCGTAAATAAACTCCTCTCTTGCAAGTCTATCACCTTTTTGGATTTTCTCAAACAGCTCCTGCTTCTTCTTTTCCGTTAAATTTGGCAACTTTGATGTATTAACTCCACAAATTTCAACTTTGTTTATTATCACACGCAGTTTCTCCTTGAATAATTTTTTCATTAACATTATTGGTCTCTTTGTGATAAATTATACAATAATTGAATAATATGATATGGAGGGATTTTTATGGGAATTTGCAGTATCAACGAAATGAGAAACAAAGAAGTTATAAACATAAAAACAGGTGCCCGGCTGGGATTCCCCTCCGATATAGAAATTGACCTCGAAAACGGCAACCTTGTCTCTATTGTTGTTCCGGGGAACTATCGGATTATGGGACTTTTCGGAAAAGAAGAAGATATTGTTATAAAGTGGGAAAGCATAAAAACCATAGGGGATGACCTTATCATAATTGAAATGGACTAACCACACAGCAAAGGTCAGCAGCAAAATACACTGACCACACAAAAGAGGCCATTGCGAAATGATTTCATTTCGCAATAGCCCCAATTTTATTGTTTGTTTTGTTGATTTGTTTTTTCCTGTTCGGATTTGGCATCAAGAACTGCAAAGCTTATGATTATTATGAGAACAACCGCAATAACCAATATAAGTCCGCTAAATGCGTTTCTTAAAAACATAACAAGTGCCGTCAGACACAAAATTGCAGTTAATGTATAAAGAATTGCAACTGTTTGTCTTTGACTGAATCCCATATCCAAAAGTCTATGATGCAGATGACCTCTGTCAGGAGACATAATTGAGCGGCCTGTCACAAGTCGTCTTACTATTGCAAAAATCGTATCAAATATCGGAAGACCCAAAACAAGAATGGGCATCGCAAAGGATATAACCGTATAGGTTTTCATAAGCCCCTGAACAGATATGCAGGCGAGCATATAGCCTAAAAACATAGACCCCGTATCGCCCATAAAGATTTTTGCAGGATTAAAGTTATAGGGCAAAAATCCAAAGCCTGCACCGGCGAGTGCCGCTGTTATTATTGCAAGATTTACATTATCCGTAAACATTATAAGAATTAACAAACTCAGCGATGCAATGGTTGAAATCCCTGCCGCAAGTCCGTCAAGTCCATCGGTCAAATTGACCGCATTTGTTACACCAACAATCCATATAATTGTTATGGGGATTGACAGCCAGCCAAAGGTTATATATTGATTGGTAAAGGGATTTTCAATATATTTTATCTCAATTCCGAAAACCAAAACAACAACTGCGGCAACAATCTGCATAAGAAGCTTAACCTTTGCAGGAAGGCTATATTTATCATCTATCACACCCGTAATAACGATAATCAATGCCCCCGTCAAAATTCCGATAACCGGCTCCTCCAAATCACAGAAGCATAAAACACTTATCAAAAAGCCGTAAAATATCGCCAATCCGCCTATTAACGGAATAGGTTTTTTATGCACTCTGCGTTCATCTTTCGGAACATCAATCGCTTTTATCTTTTTCGCAATTCCGATAACAACAGGTGTTGTTGCAAAAGAAATCAAAAACGCAACAACCATAGCAAGAACAATAAACAGTATTTTTGAATTTGCAACATCTAACATATTTTCCGCCTCCTGTTACGGCCGGATAAATCCAACCTTACGATTAACCTTACTTACAGTCTTGTTCGCAACATACATTGCTCTCTCTGCGCCACTTCTATATATCTTTTCAAGATAATCCTTATTTTTAATATAGTCCTTATATTTTTCCTGAATCGGACCAAGCACAGCCACAACCGATTCGGCAACAGCCATTTTAAAGTCTCCATAGCCTTTTCCGTCGAATTCAACTTCAATTTCGTCCATAGTTTTTCCCGTCATGGCGCTGTAAATACTCATCAGATTTTCAACACCTTCCTTGCCTTCGCCTCTTTTAACGCAAGCGTCACTGTCAGTCACCGCTCTCTTGATTTTATTAACAATTCTGTCAAGAGGGTCAAGCATTAAAATATAGGAATTTTCGTTCGGGTCGGACTTTGACATCTTCTGAAGCGGATTCTGAAGACTCATAATCTTTGCCCCAACCTTTGGAATATACGGCTCCGGCACTTTGAAGGTGTCGCTGTATGTATGATTAAATCTTGTTGCAAGGTCACGGGTAAGCTCAAGATGCTGTTTCTGGTCCTTTCCGATTGGAACAAGGTCAGCCTGATAGAGCAGAATATCTGCCGCCATAAGACTCGGATACGTGAAAAGCCCTGCATTAATATTATCAGCGTGTTTGCTGGATTTATCCTTAAACTGTGTCATTCTTGAAAGCTCCCCAAAATATGTAAAGCAATCAAGCACCCAACCAAGCTGAGAATGGGCAGGAACGTGGGACTGGTAAAAAATCGGGTCCTTTTCCCCGTCAAGCCCACTTGCTAAAAACAGCGCAAGTAAATCAAGGCTGTTATTTCTCAAATCCTTTGGCTCTTGTTTAACCGTTATCGAGTGTAAATCAGCAATCATATAAAAGCACTCATATTTGTCCTCTTTTTGAAGCTGAACAAAATTACGAAGCGCACCAACATAATTTCCGAGAGTTAAAACTCCCGTGGGCTGAATTGCACTTAAAATTCTTTTCTTTGATTCATTATTTTCCATTGTTTACTCCTCTTTGAATCAATCCATTATTTCATGAAGCACTTTTCCAAGAGCCTCAATGCCGCATTTAATATCTTCTTCACTTGCCGTTGAATAGTTAAGACGGAAAGTGTTTGACGGTGCTTTATCGTCAATCATAGTT
Source organism: Oscillospiraceae bacterium (assembly GCA_015068605.1). Classification (GTDB taxonomy): domain Bacteria; phylum Bacillota; class Clostridia; order Monoglobales; family Monoglobaceae; genus SIG454. The sequence goes on along the minus strand of SVKF01000005.1, from coordinate 25,475 downwards.
GTTGAGCCGGGAACAAATGCAACTCCGCTCTCAAGCGCCTTTGCCATAACCTCTTTTGCGTCATAACCCTCAGGCATTGTGCAGAACAAAAACAATCCGCCCTCAGGATTTGTATGGCTTACACAGCTCGGGAAGAACTTATCGATATATTCTATCATAAGCTTGCATTTTCTTCCATAACATTCACGGAGCTTTGCAATATGCTCATCTATTGAATATTTCGTAACAAAATTATATGCAACCATCTGGGAAAGCACATTTGTATGCACATCTTCAACCTGCTTACAGATAATCATTCTTTCCATAAGCTCTTTATTTGCACAGGTGAAGCCAAGACGGAGACCCGGTGCAAGAATTTTGGAAAATGAGCCAAGATATACAACTCTGCCCTCTTTATCCATTGACTTCATGGTTGGAATTTCTTCCCCCGTAAAACGCAAGTCGCCGTATGGATTATCCTCAAATATGATAAAGTCATATTTTGAGGCAAGCTCCAAAATTTTCTTCCTCTTTTCGAGAGACATTGTTATTCCCGACGGATTTTGGAATGTTGCAATGGTATAAAGAATTTTTATATTCTCATGTGTCTTAAGCAACTCCTCAAGCTTTTCTGTATTAATGCCGTCGCTTTCAACAGGAACACCATAGAGTTCTGCGTTATTTGAACGATATGCATTAAGTCCGCCGATAAAGCTTGGTTCTTCACAAACCACGCCGTCGCCGGGATTTAAAAGAGACTTTGCCGCAAGGTCAATCCCCTGCTGTCCACCACTGACAATTATTGTTTCATCATCCTCAGATCCAATCCCCTGATTTTTGAGTCTGTCCTTAACCCAGTTACGGAGAGGGAGATAGCCCTCTGTTATTCCATACTGAAGTGCAGTTTTTCCATCATTTAACAGAACCTCCGCCGCAATTTCCGAAAGCTCCTTTGTTGGAAACAAATTCGGGTCAGGCGCTCCGCCTGCAAAAGAGATAATCCCCGGCTTTGCAAGAAGCTTAAATATTTCACGAATTGCGGAAGCCTCGAGATGGGCAACCTTATTTGAAAATTTAGATTTCATATCCATTATTATCAAGTCCTTTATTTAAGTTTTTCAATACCTGTTTTAATTCTCTTAATTGTTTCCTCTTTTCCGAGAATATAGGCAATTTCAACGCCGCCGCCCGGAGTGAACGCCTTACCGGAAACCGCAACACGGAGTGGCCAGAGAACAATGCCGTTCTTAACCTCCATTTTCGCAACAAGCTCCATTAAAGCGTCGTGGAGGTTGTCAAATGTCCAGTCCTCAATTCCCTCAATAACAGGAAGAATATTCTCAAGAGATACAAGTGAATTTTCAGGATTTGTCTTCATTTTCTTATGGGTATACATTTCAATATCATATTCGGGAAGTGCATCGAAAAAGTCAACCTGCTCAGAAATATCGCTCAGCTTTTCGCAACGCTTCTGCAAAAGCGCTGAAACCTCTTTTAAATCAATAGCAGGATTCTCAATAACACCTTTATACCACGGAAGAGCCTTTTCGTGGAAAGCTTCAGGTGAAAGCTCTCTAATATATTCGCCGTTAAGCCAAGCAAGTTTATTTTCATCAAAGATTGCAGGGGATTTACTGATTCCCTTTACATCAAAGATTTCAATAAGCTCATCTATTGTATATTTTTCTCTGTCGCCACCCGGAGACCAACCCAAAAGGGCGATGTAGTTAACTATTGCTTCCTTAAGATAACCCTTTTTGATAAAATCTTCGTAAGATGCGTCCCCGTCACGCTTCGAAAGTTTCTTCTGCGCATCTCTCATAACGGGAGAAACATGGATATAAGTTGGGATTTCCCAGCCAAAGGCTTCATAGAGAAGGTTATATTTCGGTGTTGAAGAAAGATACTCCGAACCTCTTATGATATGGGTTACATTCATCAAATGGTCATCTATAACATTTGCGAAGTTATATGTCGGAAGACCGTCTGCCTTGAGAAGAACATTATCATCAAGGATTACATTTTCAACGGAAATCTCACCAAAAACCTCATCCTTAAATGTTGTTTTACCGTATTTGGGCATTTTCTGTCTTATAACATAAGGCTCGCCTGCATCAAGCTTTGCCTGAACTTCTTCCTTCGTAAGTCTTGAACAAAGACCGTCATATTTTGTCGGAACCTTTGCCGCCTCCTGCTTTTCACGGAGGTCATCAAGTCTTTCCTTACTGCAGAAGCAATAATAAGCGTGGCCAAGTTCAACAAGCTTTTCAGCGTATTCTTTATAAATATTTCTTCTTTCACTCTGGATATACGGGCCGTAATCACCGCCGATATCCGGACCTTCGTCGTGGATAAGCCCCGTGTCTTTCATTGTGCGATAGATAACATCAGTTGCACCCTCAACAAGGCGTTCCTGGTCTGTATCCTCTATTCTCAAAATAAACTTACCGCCTTTTGACCTTGTCAAAAGATAGGTATAAAGCGCAGTTCTCAAATTACCGATATGCATATACCCTGTCGGGCTTGGTGCAAATCTTGTTCTAACTTCCTTATTCATAAAAAGACCTTCTTTCTAATCTATATTTATTCAGACTTAATCTGAAATTTCAACAACACCTATGTATGGCAGATTTCTGTATTTTTCCGCTACATCAAGACCATATCCCACAACAAACTCATCCGGGATTTCAAAGCCTAAGTAATCAATATCTATGTCAACCTTTCTTCTCTCCGGCTTACTGAGGCAAGCACAAAGCCTTACAGTTTTTGCCCCTCTTGCACGAAGAATTTCCATTACCTTATCCATGGTTATACCCGTGTCAATAATATCTTCCACGATAATAACATTTTCTCCTGCCAAATCTCTGTCAACATCCTTGGATATTTTAACAACTCCCGTTGTCTGCGTTCCTGCACCATAGCTTGATGCCTCAAGAAAATATATTTCTGTCTGGAGATTGATTTTCTTAACCAAATCCGACATAAACATAAACGAACCCTTTAAAACACCTATAATAATAACTCTTTCCCCTGCAAAATCATAGTTAATTCTTTCAGCGAGTTCCTCTACCTTTTTATCAATTTCTTCCGCAGATAACAAAACCTTTATTTTATCTTTCGTCACCATAGTATATCACCCATGCTTTCATTGAATTTTTATTAACCTTATACTTTTCACTTACTCTGCCGCCCACGATGGCTAAAACCTCATCGCCACAGCAAATAAGCGGAATATCGTCCCTTTTATCACGGGGAATTTTCATATCTATGAAAATACTTTTAAGCTTTTTGCTTCTTCCGTCCGAAAAGACAACCATTTTGTCGCCTTTCCTTCGGTTTCTCAAGAAAACAGCTTCGTTTATTTTTTCTTCATCAATTAAAATATCGCCTTGTTTTTTACTGTATTCGGAAAGCAGAACCCGTTTAACAAAAACTATACCGTCTCTTCCCTCAATTTTATAAGCATTTCCCGGTTCAATTTGCGTTATATAATCCCTTTCATTCCCCAAAGCATTATTCATTTCCACATCATTCTCATTGCAGAACTCCAGCCATCCGTACATGACCTTAACCGTAAGCCCCTTCGGGAAATTCAAAAGACATCCCGTCTCTTTGTTTTTCAGGGAAAGAATATCATTTATATGCTTTTTCTCAAGAGAAAAATCTTCGCCCATAGCCTCTTTTACCGCCACCATAATGAGCCTTGTTTCAATGGCTCTGTCCACCATGGAAATCGACTCAATATGAAGGACAACCGGCTTTCTGTTCGGCATTGGACTACCCAGCCTTTTAAACAGCCTTTTTGCATAGGAATTGAGAAATTCTCCGTCAGCAGTTGCACTGTCAGACAAATTCACAAGACTTTCGACCACATTAGGATTAAAATTCTGCTTAATGTACGGCAAAAGTTCATTTCGCACTTTATTCCTCGTATAATTATTATCCTTATTAGTGCTGTCAACACAAAAGCCAAGGGAATTTTCTTCGCAATATTTTTCGATTTCCTCCCGACTCACCTTAAGAAGCGGTCTTATTATTCCGTCCTCTCGGACATATTTTATTCCCGACAATCCGTCAATTCCCGTTCCTCTGATAATTCTCATAAGAACGGTTTCCGCCGCATCATCCTTATTGTGTGCCGTTGCAACAGCTCTCTGTCCGTCTCGTCTGCACACTTCATCAAAAAAGGCATATCTTTCTTTTCTTCCTGCCTCTTCAACCGTTATGCCTTCCCTTTCGGCAATTTCCAAAGCTTTTATCCGCTTTCTGTAAAATTCAATACCAAGTTTTTTACAAAACTCAAGGGAAAACACTTCATCCCTGTCGGCTTCCTCACCTCTTATCCCATGATTAAGATGTGCCGCAGACACAGAGAAATTCATCTCTTTTGCCAAAGTGCAAAGAACATGGGTGAGGCAAACAGAATCCGCTCCCCCCGAAAGGGCAACAAGAATCTTATCACCTTTAGCTATCATTTCATGCTCTATAATCGTACTTTTAACTTTTTCTTTGACATTAAAGCTAATGTTCACGGTCTCCACTCCAGTTGGAAAATTTAAAAAATTCGCCCAGATAGGTTAAAAATTCGTCTCCGACTTCACCATTTCTGTGTTTTGCAAATATACATTTTGTCTTGTTCGGCTCTTCCGCCTCAGGGTTATAATACCCCTCTCTCGACAAGAACATAATAAGGTCGGCATCCTGCTCAATTGAGCCTGATTCACGAATATCGCTGAGTCGCGGCTCTTTATTATCACGCTTATCAACCTCACGGTTAAGCTGAGACAAAGCAATAATCGGGATATTAAGGTCCTTAGCAAGAATTTTCATTGATCTTGAAATTTCAGAAATAGCCTGCTGTCTGTCTGGATTTTTTGAATTCATAAGCTGAATATAATCGATAACAACAAGCCCCAGACCCTTTTCCGCCTTAAGCCTTCTGCATCTCGCACTGACATCCGACATGGTAACCCCTGATGAATCATCAATATAAATTTCTGCCGTAGATAGTGCATCAACGGCGCTTCCGACTTTATCCCAGTCATCATTTTTAAGGTCGCCTTTTTTGATTTTTTCAGAGCTGACCATTGCCTCACTTGCAAGCATTCTGTTGGCAAGCTGAACGCCCGGCATTTCTAAATTGAATATAAGCACGGGCACACCCTTTTTAACCGCAACATTCTGTGCAATATTTAAAGCGAATGTTGTTTTACCCATACCGGGTCTTGCGGCAATTATTATAAGTTCCGAGCCGTGAAGCCCTGCTGTTCTCTTATCAATATCGATAAATCCCGTTGGAATACCCGTCACATCACTTTTATTTTCAGAAAGCTCCGACAACGTTTCAACGCTTTCCCCGATAAATTTTCTGATGTGAACAGGACCCTTCGCCTCACGGTTTTGGGAAATATTCAATATATTCTGTTCCGCAACACCTATAATATCTTCAATTTCGCCCTCGCCCTTATAGCATTTATCGGCAATATCCTCACTGGTTTTAATGAGGCGGCGAAGGGTTGAATTATCTTTAACAATTTTCGCATAATGCTTGAGATTTTTAGTTGTCGGCACAAAATTTGCAACCTCAACAATAAAATCCATTCCGCCTATTTTCTCAAAGGTTCCCCTCTTTATAAGACTTTCCTTAAGAGTGACAATATCTATGGGCTTACTTATATTAAAAAGCTCTGCCAATGCTTCAAAAAGCTCTTTATTTCTTCCTATATAAAAGTCATCCCCCGTAAGCATTTCAATGGCATCGGGAATACAATCCTTATCAAGAAACATAGCGCCGAGGACAGATTGTTCTGCTTCAAGACTAAACGGAACAGCTCTTATGCTGTTTATATTTTCTTCCATTCTATTTTACCCCTTTTTTCAGGTGTTTAACTATTCTTCAGTAACCGTAACCTTAAATATTCCGTGGATTTGCGGATAAAGCTGAACCTTAACCTCTGTTGTTCCGCAACTTTTTATACCATCGGGAAGGTCAATCTTTCTTTTATCAACCTTTATTCCCGTTTGCTTTTCAAGAGCCGCCGCAACATCCTTTGATGTGACAGACCCGAAAAGGCGTCCTCCGTTGCCTGCTTTTGCAGTAAGCTTAACCTCAACCTCTTTAAGCCTGTCCGCAATATTGCGAGCCTTCTGCTCCTCCATATTCTTATGGAACTGCTGTGCCGCATTTTTCCCTTCAAGCTCATTTAAAGCCTGCTTGCTTGCTTCAACAGCAAGTCCCTTCGGAAAAAGAAAATTTCTTGCATATCCGTCGCTGACATTAATAAGGTCGCCCTTTTTCCCTTGTGATTTTACATCCTGTTTCAAAATTACCTTCATATCATTCAATCCTTTCTTATTCGTTCGCTAAAACTTCATCGATTGCCCAGCGGAGCTTTTCTTCCGCCTCCGCCAAAGTAACATTTTCCATCTGCGCTCCCGCAATGGTTATATGTCCGCCGCCGCCAAGCTTTTCCATTATAATCTGAACATTTATTTCATCAAGAGACCTTGCACTTATATATATCATTTTTCCCTTTTCCAAAAGAACAAATGCAGCCTCAATTCCCTTGATATCAAGAAGCTCATCTGCCGCCTGGGCACACATAACCTGCGCTTCACGGCTACTGTCACTCACGAGAGAAATCGCAATATTTTCTCTATAAAATTTAGCCGCTCCGATGATTCCTGATTTCTTAACATACACATCCTTATCGCATTTAAATCTTCTTCTTATCTCAATCGTGTCAACACCCAATCTCTTAAGATAAGAAGCCGCCTCAAAGGTTCTGACCCCTGCCTTATTAACAAAGCCGTTTGTATCCATAAATATACCTGCATAAAGAGCCTCCGCCTCTTTTTTATCAAGGATTGGAGTTTCCTGTATATACTGTATGATTTCCGTCACCATTTCGCAGGTGGAAGATGCATAAGCCTCATGATGCATAAGAACCGTATTTTGAATACACTCTTCACTTCGTCTGTGATGGTCTATAAGCACAATATTATCCGTATGCCTTAAAATATCGGGACATTCAACTATTGACGGTCTGTGTGTGTCAACCACAATAACAAGCGTATCCTTTTCCAAAATATTCATAGCCTGTTCGTTGGATATAAATGCTTCAATATAATCGGTTTTCCGCTCAAATTCCATTATGGTTTCTTTAGCATTGACCGTTTCCTTATCAACAATTATAAACGCCCGTTTATTTCGACTTCTAACTACTTTAAAAAGACCGATTGCCGCTCCGATACTGTCCATATCTCCGGCTCTGTGTCCCATAATAAGGACCTTCCCCGAATTATCTATAAGCTTTTTTAGGGCATGGGCAACAACTCTCGCCTTAACCTTTGTCCGCTTTTCAACCTCACGGCTTTTTGCACCGAAAAAGTTAAGAGATTCCCTGTCTTTTATAACAACCTGGTCTCCGCCTCTTCCCAATGCCATATCAAGAGCAAATCTTGCGAACTTATCATTTTCTTTAGGGTCAACCCCGTGTTGCCCCACACCGATACTTATGGTAACCGGAATTTTATTTTCCAGATTTATATTTTTAATTCTGTTTAAAACCTCGAACTTATCAGCCAATATATTTTCAAATTTTCTCTGTTCAAATATAACCAAAAATTTGTCTCTTTCAAATTTTCTGAACACGCCTTCGCCCAATGCAATCCAGCTCCCGACAGTCTGCTCGATTTCACCGAGAATTTTTCCGTGGTTGGAATCGGGAGTCTCCTTAAGAACCTCCTCATAGTTGTCAATCACAACCAATGCCTCAACCGTCTTTTCTTCCTCACGAAGCTTCGCCAGAACATACTCATCTGTTTTATCTATAAAATAGAGAATAAGCATCTTATGTTTGGTATTTTTATCGCCTCTGCCTGCGATTTTAGCCTCGATTTCGTATGTGGAATCGGCAATCGTTACAACCGACCCGAATTCCCCTCTGCTTTCAATAAGCTTATTTACTTCTATCAGAGGGATAATACTATTGATTTTAACCCCAAAAATGTCTCTTCCACCCATAATCGCCTTAAAATTACCGTTATACCACTTTATCTCACCGTTAAGGTCAATTATAGCAACCGGCGCAGGATATTTAACCAGCGACACACCTGTCGTATCACTGAGGCAAAAATCAAAATTCTCAAGATATGTTATAAAGCTTCGTTTTTGACGGAATGTCAAATAAATCTCAATCACGAAGTATACAAACGAAATAAATCCGACACTTATAAAAGAATCTTTATCCGCACCCCCGTTTGTCAAACGAAGGGACAAAATGATAAGCATAACTATACCAAGCCTTACAGCTCTCATATCAAACAGCTTATTTATCATACTGTGCCGTTTTTTCAGCCGTTTACTCTTCATCCTTAATCACCCAACCTTCTTATTCCTCTGAAATCCGAGAAACTGTCAAACATTCCTATAATAGACAAAATCTGAACAACAATGCTGCTTGCAAAAAGCATAGCCGCAACATAAATAATAACTCTTACAGCTTTAATCTTCAGCTTATTTGAAAACTTGCTTTCAATAAAAGACAATCCGCAAAAAGCAAGTATCAAATCAAGAATAATTATTGCATTATTCAAAACAACCGGTGTTGCCCCACCATCGCCGGAAAACATAACAATAATGCTCATAACAAAATACACATACGACATACTTCTCGGTGCACAATGGGAATCAAGATAGACATAGTCCATTCTGACACCTTCTGTTCTTTTTACAAGAACATTCATTAAAACCATATGGATATATCCCGGCAGCATGGAAATAATAATCAAAAGAGACGGCAAAATCATTTTAATCAAAGCAACTAATGCATCAATAAGCATTTCTATATTATCATACGAAATAGCAATCTCATAGCTTCCCATTGCCTCTCTTGCAAGCGCATTGCCGTTTTCCAGCATATATTTCAGCTCGTTTTTAAAAGACATTCCAATATTATCAATCCATCCGCTGACTCCAACGCCGGAAACACTTCCCAAAATATACAGGGCTAAACCAAAAACTGCCAAAAATCCAACCGTAACCCCTATAAGATGCGAATAATAAGTGCTCTTTTTGCTAATCATAATCCAAGAAATGATTCCCGGAATAAATGCCATAGCAGGAATAATCAGCCCGGCAGGATTAAATCCGTAAAGAACATAAACAATTCCCGACGAAACAAAAATGTTTATTCCACCCACGGTATTTGAGCAAGAGGCAAAACAATATGCACACAAAACAGATGCCAAAAGAACAAAAATCGTACTCAAAGCAGGCAGAAATACCGAAAGAAGCATCAATGCAGCAGTAGAAATTATACAAACAAATGAAAATATTTGTGTTGATTTCTTTAACATAATTGTCCTCCAATTAGTGATGGTTTCAGGAATAAAATATATCCCGAATACCCTTAACAGTCTTGCGTTAAGCATACACCATCCCATTATCATCTTATTATACCAAAAACATTGATTTTTTTCAAGTGTTTTAAGAAAATAAATATTTATATAAAAAAATTTTTTTAAAAGGTATTGACAAACTGATTAAGATGTGGTAATATATATCCTGTTCGACATAAATATGGCGGTATAGCTCAGTTGGCTAGAGCATGCGGTTCATACCCGCAGTGTCACTAGTTCGAATCTAGTTACCGCTACCATACCCGCTTTTCCCAAAAAGCGGGTTGTTATTTGGCTCCTTGGTCAAGTGGTTAAGACTCCGCCCTCTCACGGCGGCTACAGGGGTTCGAATCCCCTAGGAGTCACCAACTAAAAATCACCTTTGTCCGCAAAGTGACAAAGGTGATTTTTTTCTTATTTTATATAGCTTTCTAAATCTTTCCACATATTTTCAAGGATTTCCTCGGCATTTTCAACCGAGCTTCCCTTTGAGCCCATATAGAATTTGATTTTCGGCTCTGTTCCCGACGGTCTTGCCGCACACCAGCAATCATCCTCCATTTCAAAAAGGACAACATTTGATTTCGGAAGGGTTATTTCACTTTCCGCTCCGTTTTGAAGATTTTTCTTTATTCCTGTGCTGTAATCATTCAAAGCAATAACTTTCTTTCCGCCGATTACGGAAGGGGTATTAATTCTGATTCCTGCCATTATTCCCGCAATTTTCTCAAGACCTTCAATTCCCTCAAACTCAAGAGAAACAAGCTTTTCTCTGAATGTGCCGTATTTTTCATAGAGAGACATAAGCCCTTCATAAAGAGACATTCCTTTATTTTTGTACCATGCCGCCATTTCGGTTATAAGCATTGTGGCAACAACGCCATCCTTATCTCTTGCGTGAGTTCCTGCAAGATAACCATAGCTTTCTTCAAAGCCGAGAATATATGTGTGATTTTTATTTATTTCAAATTCTTTGATTTTTTCCCCGATAAACTTAAATCCGGTCAGCAAATTCATAACTTCGACACCATAAGCCCTGCAAATCACATCTGTCATATAGGTGGTTACAATAGTTTTTATAACAACCCCGTCAGACGGAAGGTTATTATTTTCTTTTCTGCCGTTTAAGATATATTCCGTCAAAAGTGCGCCAACCATATTTCCCGTAAGCGGAACATAGTTACCCGAATTATCACGAAGAATTACGCCGACACGGTCACAGTCAGGGTCTGTTCCGATTATAAAATCAACATCATTCTTCTTCGCCATTTCAATAGCGATGGTAAACGCTTCTTTATTTTCCGGATTTGGCGATTTAACCGTTGGGAAATCCCCGTCGGGAGATAGCTGTTCTTCAACCAAAAGAACATTTTTAAACCCAACCTTATCAAGAATTTTCCTTACCGGAACATTTCCGCTTCCGTGAAGGGGAGTATATATAATTTTAAAGCTATCAGCGACTTTTCCCACAGCATCGGGATTAATCTGCTGTTTAACAACCTCATTAAGATACACTTCATCAAATTCAGCGCCAAAATATTCAATCATTCCATTCTTATCGGCATCTTCAACCGGCATAGTTTTAACATCGGCAAAAATATCCGTCGCACCGATAACTTCGAGAACTTTATTTGAAAGCTCTAAAGACGCCTGTCCGCCATCTGCCCCGTAAACCTTATACCCGTTATACTTTGCAGGATTGTGGCTCGCTGTTATCATAACCCCTGCAGATGTGCCAAAATGTCTCACCGCAAAAGAGAGCTGAGGAACAGGTCTTAAAGCGTCCGAAAGATACACCTTAATTCCGTTTGCTGCAAGAACACAAGCGGTTTCCTTTGCAAATAATTCTGAATTATTTCTCGAATCATAAGAAATTGCAACACCTTTATCCTTAGCATCTTCTCCAAGACTTAATACATAGCCTGCAAGACCCTGTGTCGCTTTGCGAACCGTGTAAATATTCATTCGGTTTATTCCGGCTCCCATAATTCCGCGAAGTCCTGCTGTTCCGAATTCAAGTTCACGATAAAAGCGTTCCTTTATTTCCTTATCATCAGATATTTCTTTAAGCTCCAGTTTGGTTTCCTCATCAACAACCGGACTTTCTATCCATTTATTATACTCTTCCAAATATGTCATTTATAACCCTCCGTATGTTTCATTCTTGTAGATTATATCACTTTTTTAAATGTATGTCAATCGTATTTAAAGTATACCTTTATATTTCTTTTTATTTTTTTGTTGCATTATTCGATTTTTTATGATATAATTCTGTTGTATGTAAATTTTTTGATGCAAATTAAAGGAGTTTATCTATGATTGGTTATTATAATTATTCCGTAATTTTAACATACTTCGGCTTATCAACTTCCATTGTCGGTATGTTTCAGGCATTCCGCGGAAATTTAAAATTTGCTGTTCTTTGTCTTATGATAAGCGGAATTTGCGATATGTTTGACGGAACGATTGCAAGAAAGTGTAAAAGGACTGAAGACGAAAAATCCTTCGGTATTCAAATCGATTCTCTTTGTGACCTTATTTGTTTTGGAGCATTTCCTGCAATAATTGTATTTAATTTCATGGAAGACATTGAGTCCTTCAATTTCTGGCTGACTATGGTTTGTATTACGTTCTACGTCCTTGCCGCAGTTATCCGTTTGGGATATTTCAATGTTTCGGAAATCAACAGAACAGCAAATGAGGGCGGAAAGCGCTTATATTACGAGGGCTTGCCCGTAACAAGTGTTTCCCTTCTTCTTCCTTTGTTCATCGTATGTGACTTACTCTTAACCAAGGGTTGGTTTATCAGATTTTATAATATAGGTCTTTTGATTATAGGTTTACTGTTTATTTCAAAGCTTAAAATCAAAAAGCCGTATTTCAAAGGATTGCTTATTGTGTCTCTTATCGGAGCCATTGTCTTTACACTTGTTGTTATTTTCGGAGGAGAATTCAATGGTTAAATTTCTTTATAAAACAATTTTAGGGAGAGCTATCCTTAAAATACTGACCCGTCCAACACTGTCCCGTGTGGCGGGTTGTTTTATGGATAGCAGGCTTTCCGCCGTATATATCAATCGTTTCATTAAAAAGAATAATATTTCTCTTGATGATTTTGAGATTGAGAGCTGGAAATCCTTTAATCATTTCTTCACAAGAAAGGTTAAGCCGGATGCAAGAAGCTTTTCTTCAGCCGACACAGATTTTGTTTCCCCCTGCGACGGGCTTTTGACTGTTTACCCCATTACCGACGACCTTGTTTTCACGGTTAAAAATTCAGAGTACAGCATCGCCTCTCTTCTGGAAAATAAAATGCCGGCAGATAAATATAAAAACGGAACCTGTCTTGTTTTCAGGCTTACTCCAACCCATTATCATCGTTATCATTATTTTGACAGCGGATACAAAACCACCAATACAAAAATCTCGGGGATTCTTCATACTGTTCAGCCTATTGCTGTTGAAAATCTTCCGGTATATTCCCGAAATTCAAGAGAATATACGACTCTTCATACCGATAATTTCGGCGATGTTATTTTTATGGAGGTCGGAGCATTATTGGTCGGGAGAATTGTAAATTATCATAACAGCTGCTCTTTTTCAAAGGGAGAGGAAAAAGGTAAGTTTGAATTTGGCGGCTCAACCATTATTCTTCTGTTTGAAAACAATAAGGTTAATATAGACAGCACTGTATTGGAAAACAATGCAAAAGGAATTGAATTTCCTGTCAAAGCAGGGCAAAAGCTCGGAACTTCTATTATGTAATCGGAGGTGATTTATTTGAACGAAATCAAATGTCATAACTGCAATGCGTCCATAAATTCGGAAACACTTCCCGAAATTGACAATACCTGTCCATATTGCGGTTCTACGGTTTACACCTCTAAAAATATTACTGTTTCAACAAGCCCTGTCACAAACAAAAAGATTGATAAAATCAAAAAGCCTGCATTTTTACTTCCGTTAATTGCAGGACTTCTCGCTATTTTTGTTATATTATATTTTATTATAATCCCATCAATTCGCTATAACACCGCCGTTTCTCTTATGGACAGCGGAAAAGACAGCGAGGCTATTGCCATTTTTATGGACCTTGGGGATTATAAAGACAGTTCACTCCGAAGCATGATTCTCTACGGTAAAACAAGAAACAGTACGAGTAATTTCCAAAATTATATTTCAGCGGGAGCTAACCACACTCTCGGTCTCGTCTCAGACGGACATATAGTTTCAACCGGCAACAACTCATTCGGTCAAACAAATCTTTCAAACATCAATAACGCCGTTTCCGTTGCATCAGGCGGAAATCACTCTGCAGTTCTTCTAAAGGACGGAACCGTCAGGTCTTTTGGTGATAATTCCGGCGGACAATGCAATACCAAAAACTGGAAAAATATTATATATCTTTCAGCCTCTGAAAATTATACCGTCGGAATAACCGATGAAAATAAAGTTGTCTATGCCGGTCCATCCGATTCAGAGCTTGCAAATGTTAAAAAATGGACCAATATTGTTTCTGTTTCAGCAGGTCCTAACCACATTCTCGGCGTAACGAAAAACGGAACTGTTAAAGCCATAGGCAATAACCAATACGGGCAATGCGACGTTTCTCAATTTAAAGATATTGATGCCGTATCAGCAGGTGCATTCTTCTCTGTTTTCCTGCACTCCAACGGAACTGTTTCCGCAATAGGAAATAATCAATATAACCAATGCGAGGTTGATAAATGGACTGATATTCTTACGATTTCATGCGGATACAACCACACTCTTGCGCTAAAATCAGACGGAACGGTTTTATCAACGGGTCTTAATTCGTCCGACCAGCTTTCCGTTAGTTATTGGTCAGATGTTGTCGCCGTTTCTGCCGGCAGTGATTATTCTTTAGGCTTGACTTTTGACGGAGAGGTTTTTTCCTGCGGTGACAATTCATATAATAAATGTGAAACCTCCGACTGGCTGTTGTTTTTGCCTGACGAAGAAGAGTAAGCTATTATATTTTTCGTCGCTACCCGGACAAATCTTTTAAATTATGAATTTTTTAGCTTTATCAAGAAAGGGTAATAAATATGAAATATGCACTTATAGGCGAGAAGCTGTCACACAGTTTCTCAAAAATTATTCACGAAGCAATCGGAAAATATGAATATGATTTGGTATCTGTTCCGCAGGGCAATCTTAAAGATTTTGTCATAAATAACAAGTATGCAGGATTTAATGTCACTATTCCGTATAAAAAAGATATTATGGAATTTTGCGACTACATTTCCCCGTCCGCTAAAAAAATCGGTTGTGTCAACACCGTTAAAAAGGTTGACGGAAAATTATTCGGCTATAACACAGATTATGACGGTTTTGATGCTATGGCAAGAAAAAGCAATATAAGCTTTTGCGGAAAAAAGGTTGCAATATTAGGCTCGGGCGGAACATCCCTGACCGTTAAAGCGGTTGTTTCAGATTGCGGAGCTGAAGATATTAAGTTTGTTTCAAGAAGCGGAAAATTTAATTATGAAAACATCAATGAATGGAAAGACTGTCAGATTATAGTCAACACCACTCCTGTCGGAATGTTCCCGTGTAGCGGTGAAACACCCGTAAACATTTCCGATTTTCCCCAATGCGAGGGAGTTCTTGATGTTGTATATAACCCTCTGACAACAAAGCTTGTCTTTGATGCCACCCAAAAGGGGATTTCTTCCTCTAACGGACTTTATATGCTTGTTTATCAGGCAAAGAGAGCCTTTGAGATATTTACAGATGATACCCTCTCCAATGATATTACCAACAAAATATATGTCGATTTATATAAACAAATGTCAAATATTATTCTTGTGGGTATGCCCGGATGCGGTAAATCAACTCTCGGCAAAAAAATTGCCGAGCTTACCGGTAAGGAATTTCTGGATACTGACGAGGAAATTGTTAAAGCCGCAGATATGACCATTCCGGAAATTTTTGAAAAACACGGAGAAGCATTTTTCCGTCAAACAGAATCCGAAATTGCCCGAAAAGTCGGTTGCCTTTCGGGGAAGGTTATCGCAACGGGAGGCGGCATTGTATTAAATAAGGATAATTTATATCCGTTAAAGCAAAACGGAACTATCTATTATATAACCCGTGATATAAGCCGACTCGAAACCGCAGGCAGACCTCTTTCCAAAGACCTTGACACCCTTAAATCAATAGAAATTTTCCGCAAACCTATGTATGAGAAGTTTGCAGATGAGATAATCGACAACAATGATAATATCGAAACAACAGTTTCAAAAATTATAAATTATCAAAATATTACCATTTAAACACCGCCTTGATTTTAAGGGGATAGAAAAAAAGCTTTAAAGCGGACAAACTGACCCAAAGCCAAGGCTTTGGGTCACCCGAAGGCGTACATAGGTACTCTGAGAGACGAAGTTTGTTTCGTAGCAAGAAAAGATATATTTTCAAAAATCAAAATTTTTGATTTTTTCACCCTTGTTTTTAGGTGTATTCAAGTATATATTCCTCAAGAGAATTTCTCAATTCCTATTAGTTTTCTTCTTTTCTTGCGATCCGGAGTTTTTTAACACACCCCCTCAACTTTTACAAACATTACTATTGAATTATATTATACAAATTGTTTAATACCGCCCAGTTTTCAGGGAATGGTCTCATCAGATTCCAATATCCGCCTCCACGAAGACCATATTCATTTATCAAGCGAAGCTTTGCCTCTATACTCTCTGCATCCTCAAACCACACCTCATGCTCATTTCCGTTTTCGTCCCTGTAATTAAAATACGGCGCCATGGCATATTCATCAAATAAAATCTCTGCTCCGTATCGCCTCGCTGTTTCTACTGCCTCAACATTTGAAATGGAATCCGCCCTGCTTTCCCCCGATACATACGGAAGTGTCCAGTTATAGCCGTAATTGGGCAACCCCATAATAATTTTTTCTCTCGGAATTTCGGTTAAAGCATATTCTATAACTTTCCTGACCGGCTCAATCGGGGCAACGGCAAGCGGCGGCCCGTATGTATAGCCCCATTCGTAGGTCATCAAAAAGACAGCGTCTGACGCCTCTCCGATTTCCTTATATCTATGCCCCTCGTACAAAAGTCCTTTCTGCTCTGCGGAGGTTTTTGGCGCAAGAGCAGTTATAACTATTTTCCCCAATGGATTTAGTCTGTCACGGAATTTCTGAATGAGTGCAGGATATTTCAGGTTATCCTCTATCGAAAGAAATTCAAAATCTATATCCAGACCCCCATAGCCCTTTTCGTTTATTATCCCCAACACATTCTCTATAAGATTTTGCTGTGCCGCCTCATCGTTTAATATTTGTTGTGCAAGCTCATTGCTGAAATTTCCGTTCTCCGTCAATGTGGACAGATGCAAAAGAGGTATAGTGCCATACTCCCTTGCAATCGCAATAAGGGGCTCATCATCAGGAATTATCAACTCGCCCGACGGTGTAAATCCATAGGTAAACGGCATCATATATGTCAGATATGGCATCTGAAATCTTAATAAATCCAAATCGACAAATTCATAGGCATATCCCGTTATCTCTGCATTTCCAAGAGGCTCTCCTTCATAGGAAATAAAAAGCGACTGCCCCGGAAAGACATCTCCCCTTCCGCCAAGCTGCGGATTATTCCGATAAAGCTGATTAAGACTGATTCCATACTCCTTAGCAATCTGATTTAAGCTTTCCCTACTTTTTACCGTATGTGTTATATCAGGCTTCAAAATAACAAGTGTTTGCCCGACGACCAGCGGTTCATCAAGGGTTATTCCGTTGTTTGCAAGAATATTAAACACCGAAACACCATTTTCTTCCGCAATTCCAAATATTGTGTCCCCGGCTTTTACTCTGTATATCAACATAAAACCACCTCAATGCGATATTTAAAACCTATTATAATCGGATATATAACAAAAGTCACCCTTTCAAAAAATATATTTCCAAAAGATGACCTTTGTTACATTTTATTGTATTTCCTTTTTAAGCTTACCTGCCACCCGACTTATCTGAACGCTGTATTCATCGGGCAAATAATCAAATTCCATTTTGACAACATACCCCTCCTCTTCCGATTCCATTGCAATCTCACACTTTCCCTTTTCTCCCTCATTCAAAGCCACCGTCACAACTCCACCACAGTTATCAATCAGATAGGACATATATTCATAAACATCCATATATCCATCCTCTTCAGTTTTGTACTTATATTTCAGCTTTCCGTCTTTTTCCTCATACCCTGTCTGTTCACGCTCTCCCAACACAAATGTCATAGAGGGAAATCTATCCGGTCCTATCTCATAGTCTTCGGATTTTGCTGAACTTTCCTTCTTGCAACCGTTCAAGAACATAACAACAAGAATACAAATCATAAGTAACCATGCCAGCTTCTTCAAATCTATTCCTCCTATAAATTCTATATTAAGATAATATGAAAACTTTTTATAAAATAGAATATTGACAATCAAAATTGATAATGATATAATTGAATAAGGCAAAATTGCCCAAAAATTATGTAAAACGGAGGAATTTAAAATGTCAAAATATGCCGGAACTCAAACAGAAAAAAATCTTGAAATCGCCTTTGCCGGCGAATCACAGGCAAGAAATAAATATGCCTATTTTGCATCAGTTGCAAAAAAAGAAGGCTATGAACAAATTGCCGCTTTGTTTTTAAAGACTGCCGATAACGAAAAAGAACACGCAAAGCTTTGGTTTAAGGAATTAAACGGACTTGGCGACACAGCTCAAAACCTCGGTGTTGCAGCTGACGGCGAAAATTACGAATGGACAGATATGTATGCAGGCTTCGCTGAAACCGCTGAAAAAGAAGGTTTCCCTGAACTTGCCGCAAAATTCCGTCTTGTTGCCGCTATTGAAAAGCATCATGAAGAACGCTATCGTGCACTCCTTAAGAATGTTGAGACTGCTCAGGTATTTGAAAAGAGCGAGGTTAAGGTTTGGGAATGTCGCAACTGCGGACACATTATCGTGGGAACAAAAGCTCCCGAAATTTGTCCAACCTGTGCACATCCTCAAAGCTACTTTGAAATCCACGCAGAAAACTATTAATACAATAAAAATACACCCACATGGGTGTATTTTTATTGTATTAATGTATATTCAAACATTTCAAAATGGATTTTACTCCCTACATCTGTTCCCTGCGGCAAAAGATATAGGGCGATAAAAACTTCACTTCCGTCCGTCACCTCTTTAAGATAGGCATATTCCCCTTCTATTCTGTCTACTGTATAATCCTTCGGCTCCATATTTTTCCTCCTTCATTAGTTTAATTAATTATACACCATTTCATTAAATAAGGCAAGCGATTTTCATTCCACCCGTTAAAATTTGCAGTGTTTCTTTATATATCCCACTTAATTCGCTTATGGGAATAGGATTTTCCCCCTCTCCGACTTCGACGGTGAAGCCTAATCTTCCCGTTGTTTCAATAAACCAATCCTTGTACCCTCCATAAGATGCACTTCCTTGCGGAATTACAACATTATACGGTGAGCCCAGCGTCAGCGCCTTTGCAAGAAAGCCGGAATATATTGGCTCTTTTCCGTTAAAATTATAATACACCTCTCTGCCTTGACTATGGAATGAAACAGTAATTTTAAAATCATTTTCTTCCGTCAAATTTTTCATTGCAACTGTTTCAGGCTCGGAAAACGGTGCTTCACCTGCGTATTTTGTTGGTCCCGGCCCGAATATTCCTTCTTTTTCTTCCCCATCTCTTGATAATTCCCACAATGCATCATAATTATGATTTAAATCGACCCCGTTAAAATTTGCTTTCCACCCGGAAAAGTCGGAGGAATTATTATTTTCTCTAAACAATCTCGGAAAATCCGCAGTATATTTTCTTGCCCCGTTCACCGCAATATCAACTCCGTCAGGATTTACCATGGGAACAACATAAAGCGACACATTCTCCATAAGAAATGCTGCCGAGATTTCACCGATTTTCTTGCCGCCCACATAAGCCTCCGAATATTCCTCAATAAATTTCATAAGAAGGGCTGATGTTATCCATTCCGCACCATGGTGAGCCCCGTTATATAAAACATTTATTGAGCCGCTTCCTAATTTGATACAAATAATTTCTTTTTTTGTTACACTCTCCCCTATGGAAAAAATATCACAAAACGGGTATCTTTTTCCAAGCTTATCAATATCCCTTATCAAATTTTCATAATCGTATCCCTTTTTATTTATCAGTTTCATATTTTTCACCTCATTTATATTTATACAAATTTGTTTCTAATATGATAAAAACCTATTGAAAAATTTTTAAATGTGTAGTATAATGGTATTATATATGATTAAATAATGAAAGGAAGATTTTAATTATGAAAAAGTTTTTTAGTTTACTTCTTTGCGCAGTTATGCTTTTCTCTGTATGTTCTGCGGAGGTTTTTGTGGATATGCCTGACAACTGGGCAACCGAGGCGCTCACCAATGCTGTAAACAACGGTCTTATTGGCGGAGCAAACGGTTATATCCGTCCCGATGACCCTATGACAAGAGCAGAAATGGCAACAATTATGGTTCGTGCTTTTGGCGCAACCGAGGAAGCCGATATTTCAGCTTTTACAGATGTTTCACCGTCTGACTGGTTCTATTCCTCTATGTCAAAGGCTGTGGCTATGGGCGCTTTTAACGGTTCTGACGGTAAGCTTAATCCTAAAAATAATATTACCCGTGAGGAAACTTTTGCAGTTCTTGCCCGTATGTTCTCTTTGGACTATGACAAAAAATTAAACGAACATCTTGTGGAATGGGAAGTGGCAGAGCCATCTCCATCCGCTGATGAAGTTCTTGCACAGTTTTCTGATGCTTCCGCTGTTGCACCTTGGGCAAGAGAGCTTGTTGCGGCAATCGTTGCAAGCGGATATGTTGGTGGCTCAAACGGAATGCTTAACCCTAAAGACAATATTAAGCGTAGCGAATTCGCGGCAGTTATGAATCGTATGGTTACAACTTATGTTGATAATGCCGGCACATACTCGGATTTCCCAACCGGAAATGTTCTTGTCCGCGGCAAAGGCGTTACAATCGAAAATGCAAATATCACAGGTGACCTCATTATCGGCGAAGGCTCAACCGATGGTGCTGTTGTTAAAAATTCAAGCATTGATAACCGACTTGTTGTAAGAATTGGTAAGAAAAACGAGATTCATAAAGGTAAATGCTCTTCCATCCGTTTAATCAGACCGGGTGTCCATGCAGATTTATATAATATGAACCAGTATGAAAATTATGATATAATCACCGGTAACGGAGTTCCCGGCGAAACCTCTTTGGAATTTAAAGACGATGTCAGTCTTGGCAATTAATTATGACTCCGACTTATCTTAAATGCAAAATTGCAGGCCTAAATATTTTAATCAATCTGCTTTATGAAAGCAATCGACTTATATTGCAGTCCGATAAATACGCCTGTGATTTTCCCAATAAGGCTGATTTTGAAATTGGCTTTAATAATGCTTTTTTTGAAAACCGTATCAAAGAACATCCGGAATTGACTCATTCCGAGGCAGAATATATCTGGACAGGGTATGAATTTTGTCGACGGCTTTTGGATTTTGACGGGCTTGTTCTTCATGCATCTTCCGTGGCTTATAAAGGCAAGGCATACCTCTTTTCCGCACCAAGCGGAACGGGGAAATCAACCCATGCCGCAATATGGGAAAGAGTTTTCGGCAGTGATGCTGTTGTCATCAACGACGACAAGCCTGCTTTGCGTTTTGTAGACGGAAAGATATTTGTTTACGGAACGCCATGGAGCGGAAAAAACAACAAAAACAGCAATATTTCCGTTCCTTTAGGCGGAATATGCTTTATTTCAAAATCCGAGTCAAACCATATCGAAAAGGCAGATATGAAATCTGCAACCGCTTTGGTTCTTGGGCAAACCTTAAGGTATCCGAGCCATGATTTTATGGATAAGCTTTTAAGCTTTCTTGACACACATCTGCCGCACATTCCCGTTTTCAAAATGGGCTGCAATATGGAAAATGAGGCGGCAGTTATGTCATATGAATTTATGTACAGAAATTCAAAAGGAGACGATTTTTATGAAAATTAAACCGGGATATATGCTCCGTGAAGTTGCCGGCTGCAATGTTGTTGTTTCAATAGGTGTTGAAACAATGGATTTTGGCGGCATGATTAATTTAAATGACAGTGGGGCTTTCTTATGGAAGCTTTTGGAAAATGGTGCAACTCAGGATGAACTTCTTGAAAAAATGCTTGAAGAATATGATGTTGACGAAAAGACTGCAAAAGAAGGCATCAATGCCTTTATAAATAAAATACGCGAGGCGGATTTATTGGATGAATAGTGAAGTTAAACAGGTTTCTCTTAAGGAGATGTTTCCGCTTATAGAAGAACAACTCAAAAACGGCGGAACGGTCACATTTAAACCACACGGAATCAGTATGTTGCCGCTTATCCGTCAGGGCAGGGACAGTGTCACTCTTACCCAAAATACGGCTCAACTGAAAAAAAATGATATTGCATTTTACAGAAGAAGGGACGGAAGCTTTGTTCTTCATCGAATTGTCAAAGTTTTGCCCGATAATACTTTTACCATGTGTGGTGATAATCAGACAATTTTAGAGCCGGGTATAGCATACGAACAAGTGATAGGTGTGGCTACGGGCATCAACAGGGACTCCTCCTTCCACTCTGTAAATTCCTTATATATGAAACTTTTCTGCCTTTATGCCAAAATCCGGCGATGGTTTAGGAAAAGTTTGTTAAAGCGTGCAATCAGATGGGGGCTTAGAAAATGCAAGATAAGAAAGTGAAAGACCTTAGTACTTTAAAATGGATATTAAAATCAGTAAAAAATCAGTTTCCTGCTGTTTTTTTACTGATTATTTCTAATGCATTCTCATCATTTTTAGGTGTTTTATTCGCCTTTAAATGCAGTACGGTTATAGATGCTGCTATCGTTGGAAATAAAAACAGCCTTATTTCGGGGATAAGCTTTCTTCTTATTCTTATTTGCACCCAGCTTTTACTGAAAATTATTGTTCAAAACATTTCCGTAAGAGTCAGCGCAAAAACCGAAATTCTTTTTAAGTCAAAGCTTTTTTCTTCTATTTTAAGCAAAGACTACAGCAAGATTACGGCTTATCACAGCGGAGAACTTATGACAAGGCTGACAAGCGATATAAGTATTATGAGCGAAGGAATTATAACAATCGCTCCCTCTATTGTCTCAATGATAACAAGGCTTGTTTTTGCGGCAATCGGGCTTATCCTTTTAGATTCGAGCTTTGCTTTAGTGTTTCTGATTGCAGGAACATTGGTGGTTATTGTCACAAGCTTCTTCCGAAAGCTTATGAAAAAGCTTCACAAAAGAGTTCAGGAAACCGATGGTGCACTTCGTTCATTTTTGCAGGAGTCTATCGGTGGGATTCTTATGATTAAGGTTTTCGGAATTGAGGACAAAATAAACGACAAAGCAAAGGAATTTCAGGACGAAAATTATAGGGCAAAAATGAAGCGAAGAACAATCAGTATTGCGGCAAACACAGGTTTAAGCCTCGTTTTTCAGCTTGGTTTCATCTTCGCTTTCGGTTGGGGTGCGTTTAATCTTTATGCCGGAGCCATAACAGCCGGAACGGTCACCACAATTATTCAGCTTGTTAATCAGATTCAGGCTCCTTTTGCCGGTATGTCGGGAATTTTGCCCCGTTATTACAGTATTTTAGCATCAGCCGAGCGAGTTATGGAAATCGAAGAAATGGATGGTGAAAAGGGCGAAGAATGCGAGGCTATTGATGTTTCGTCCTATAATCAGCTCAGCTCACTCCTTTTTGAAAACATAAGCTTCGGTTATGACCGTGACATTGTTTTGGAAAACGCAAATCTTGAAATCAAGAAGGGCGACTTCGCTGTCATTTCCGGAATATCGGGAATAGGGAAAAGCACCCTTTTAAAGCTTCTTTTAGGTGTTATAAATCCAACGGACGGACAGATTTCCATTCAGTTCAATGACGGAAAAACTCGCATTGCGGATAAAAGTACGAGACCTCTTTTCTCATATGTTCCTCAAGGGAACCTGCTTCTTTCAGGCACTTTAAGAGATGCCATAACAATCTGCAAACCTGATGCAACTGACGAAGAAATCGACTTTGCCCTGGCTGTAAGCTGCGCCGATAAATTCATAAAAGACTTTCCAATGGGGCTTGAAACTATGGTTGGAGAAAAAGGCTTTGGTCTTTCCGAAGGTCAGGTTCAGCGTCTTGCGGTTGCCAGAGCAATCCTCTCCGGCGAGCCTATAATCCTTCTCGACGAAGCAACCTCTGCTCTTGACGAAGAAACCGAGAAAGAGCTTCTTCAGAATATAAAAAATCTGAAAGACAAAACCTGCATAATCATTTCCCACAAGAGAGCGGCATATGATATATGCAACAAGGAAATCAGAATTGAAAACAAAAAAATCTACACTAAAGAAATATAAGGACAATTACTATGCTACATAATCTATTCGGTGATAAAACCTTCTGGAAATCAATGTTGACCCTCGCCATACCCATTGCAATTCAAAACCTTCTCACAAGCTCATTCACCTTGGTTGACACTCTTATGATAAGTCAGCTTGGAGATGTCAGTCTTGCCGCAGTCGGAATTGCCGCTCAATGGAGTTGGCTTTTAAATATGGTTATTTTCGGTATATGCTCCGGAGCAGCCGTGTTTTTCTCCCAATACCACGGTGACGGAAATCGAAAGGGAATTATTCACACTTACGGAATAGCACTCATTTTTGGAATGATGTTTGCCGTTTTGTTTATGGCTATAGGCTTTTTTGCCCCCCACCTTGTTATCGGAGCATTCAATCGAAATCCGGCTGTTTTGAACGAAGGTGTCAGTTATCTTAAAATTGCGGTTTTTTCTTATCCCGCTATACTTATGAATTTGCTAATTAACAATGTTCTTCGTTCAACCGAACGAGTGAAGCTTCCTATGTTTGTGGCATTTTTCACAACAATTCTGAATGCATTTTTAGATTACGGTTTAATTTTCGGTGCTTTCGGACTTCCGAAGCTGGGCATTGAAGGTGCCGCTATCGCAACGGTTATCTCCGCCTGGTCGGGGCCACTTATCATTCTTATTATTTGTGCGATTAAGAAAGACGATATTTTCTTTGCTCCAATCGTGGAGCTTTTAGGGTTTGATAAGGCTTTTAGCATACTGTTTATAAAAAGAGCCTTCCCTGTTATTCTTAACGAAACCCTTTGGGGGCTCGGAACCGTTGTTTACACGGTTATATTCTCAAATATGGGCTACGAATATACCGCCGCAGTTTCAATTCTTAGGACATTTGAAAATATAGCCCTTTCATTCTTTATCGGAATGATTAATGCCTCAAGCGTTATCGTTGGTCGGGATATTGGTTGCGGAGAGATAAAGGAAGCAACAAAGAACTCTGTCCGTTATATGATTATAGTCCCATTAACCGGGCTTATTGTTGGATTATTTGTGGTTATTTTCAGGGACCCGCTTATCAGTATTTTCAATACAAGCGAAAACATTTCAAGGATAACCCTTGAATCAGCCCGTCATATTATGCTTATTTACGCCTTAGAGCTGGCTTTCAGAAATGTTCCGTATATCGCAATCGTTGGAATTTTCCGAAGTGGCGGGGACACCAAAAAAGGAATGAAATACGATTTAATCACCCTTTGGCTTATATCTGTTCCTATTACAACAATAGCTGCATTTGTTTTCAAACTACCCTTTCCTGTGGTATTTGCCTGCAGTTATATGTGTGAAGATTACATAAAAGCATTTCTTTGCATCAGGTATTTTAAATCCAATAAATGGATTAAACCGGTAACCGATACAGGACAAAAAGCCTTAGAAGAATTTCTTAAGGACAAAAAACTACTTGCTAACAAATAAAAAATAGTGGTCATAATGGCCACTATTTTTTATTTATTAAGTGTCTCTACGACGACGAAAGATTAGCCTTTTAATGCCTTTTCAAGATATTCTTTGATATCTTTCGGAGTCGCTCGTTAAGAAAACAACCCGGTGAGTTGTTTTCAGGGCGAAAAGGGAACG
>SVKF01000016.1 GCA_015068605.1 Oscillospiraceae bacterium | reverse complement strand
GGACAAACTGAGCCAAAGCCTTGGCTTTGGGTTACCCGAAGGCGTACATAGGTACTCCGAGAGGCGAAGTTTGTTTCGTAGCAAGAAAAGATAATATATTTTAAAAAAATCAAAATTTTTGATTTTTTACCCTTGTTTTTAGGTATATTCAGGTATATATTCTACAAGAGGAGTTCTCAATTCCTATTAATTTTCTTCTTTTCTTGCGATCCGGAGTTTTTTAACATCCCCTTTTTTGAAGAAATCGGGGGACTGTATGGAAATTAAGGATTTTGAAAAACAAATCTCTTCAAATGACCTTAAAAGTGTATATTTTCTTTATGGTGATGAGCAATTTTTAATTGAAACAAAGGTGAAGGCGATTAAGAAAAAGCTTGTTGACCCTTCTTTTGCTGACTTTAATTATGCCCTTTATAACGGAAAAGATAATGATATAACCGATGTTTTAACAAATGCAACAGCTTTTCCCGTTATGGCGGATAAAAAGCTTATAATCCTTAAAAATACGGGCTTTTTGAGTAATCAGAAATCAAGGGAGTTTAAGGAGCTTCGTGAATTTCTGACGGATGCTCCCGATTATCTGTGTTTGCTCATTGTGGAGGACGGGTTTGATAAAAAGAAGGAGACAACCATAAGGTTTATTGAGGAAAAAGGCGGAATCGTTCGCTATGATTTTATGCCCCAGGCTCAGGTGGAAAAGTGGCTGGAGAAACTCTTTGAGAAAAATGAGAAAATTATTTATCCCAAGGAGCTGACCGCTATGGTTAAGCGTTGCGGCGGAAGTCTTATGAATATTTATCAGGAATTTTTAAAGCTGATGAGTTATATGGGCGAGCGGACAAAAGTCACGGCAGAGGATATTGAAAATGTGGTTTTAAAATCGCTGGATGTTGCGATTTTCGATTTGGTTGACCATATTATTGAAAACCGCCCGGCAAAGGCTATGGAGGCTTATAAGGAGCTTTTGGAGCATAAAAATGAGCCCATTAGCATAATAAGTGCCATTTCCTCAAAGCTTTCGGATTTGCTGGCGGCGAAAATTCTGTCTTCGGAGGGTGTTCCCGTTTCGGAAATGGGCAAATATCTTGAGTGTCTGCCTCAGGATTGGCTGATTAAAAAAACGGTAACTCAAAGCAAAAAGTTTGGTGAAAAATATCTACGCAGAATGGTGAAAAAGTGCCTTGATTATGATTTGAAAGTCAAAACGGGGCTTATGGATAAGGAAATTGCCCTGCAACTCCTTATTGCCGATTTGGTGAAATAAACAGGAATAAAAAAGAGGGCGAAGCCTCTGTAAGTGAAAATCACTTATACGGCTTCGTCCTTTTCTTTGTCTAAATTTGCAATATTTTCCCAACCGCCTGCAGATTTATAAGCTTTATAAATGCTAACGATCAAGAGTGCAAAAATTGGGAAAATTATCATTCCGCTGATACCTATAACCTCGTTCCCGATATAGATGCTTATAAGAGTTATTATGGGATTAAGACCTAATTGAGAACTCATAATTCGAGGGCTTAACACCTGTCTGACAAGGAAACATACAAGCTGCAAAATCAGAATAATAATTGCCAAGAATACATTTTCCTCAATAAAAAGAACAAGCAATGCATAAGGAACAAGAATTATCCCCGACCCCAGAATCGGAAGAATATCCACAATTCCGATTATAAGTGCCCAGATGACAGCGTAGTCAATTCCCAAAATCAAGAAGGTTATGGCAATTAGCCCTGCGGTTATTGATGACAGGATAAGCTGTGACTTGATATATCCGACAAATCCGTTCCAGGCTGTATTTTTAAGATATCTGAATATGGACAGCGTTTTTTCAGGAATTGCCTCTCTGAAAAAATTCATAACGGAACTATAATCCTTTATGAAGAAAAATACGGACAGCAGGAATATAAGTGTGAAAAATAATGCCGAAGGAAGCGAAACGGCAACATCGGTCGCATAATCAATAGCACTGTCCGTTATCTGCGGTGTGTATGCCGAAAGGGAACCATTTGAGTTTGTTATCGCATTGTCTATTGATTTTGCCAACGACGGAGCTATGGTGTACAGCTTTTCCTTCAATATGTTCAAGGTTTCACCGAATTTATTAAAGGTTTCGGGCAATATTTCAATAAAGCTTTTTATTTGCGTGATAAGATAGTATATGAGTCCTCCGATTAATGAAATGATTATCAGGAGTATCAAAACAAAGATAACTATGGAGCTTAAACTTCGGTTAATGTTAAATCTTGACGCAAGAAACTCAACTATCTTATGGAATGGTGCGGCAATAACAAATGCCAAAAGAAACGGCATAAAAAGATGCAGAAGCTTTGGTAAAAAGTAGATAAAAACCACAGCGCAGGCTGTCAGATAGAAGTATTTTATATACTTTGTATATTTGTCTGAAGGCATAATGATTTTCCTTTCAAATAAGCGTTAAGATAAAAGCTTATCTATTATTTTATAACCTAAAGGTACATAATTTCCGGTCTTTTCGGCATCAGCTTCTGTGTATTTTAAGTTGGTGTTATGTATTTTTCCGGATTTGTAAATAAGATAGGGGACAGCATCTCTTGTGTGAGTTTTAATGGCAAGAGGTGTCGGGTGGTCAGGCATTATGAGAATGGAATAGTCCTCCTTATCTTCATCAAGCGCAGAAATAATCGGACCGACTATCTTCTCATCGATTAATTCAATGGATTTTATCTTATTTTCGATTTCACGGCGATGACCCGCTTCGTCAGCGCCTTCCAAATGGACATAAACAAAATCTGCTCCGTTGCGAAGTGCGGAAATAGCCGCCGCAGCCTTACCGTCAAAGTTTGTTGAAACGGTTCCCGTTGCCCCTTCAACATCAATAACATCAAGCCCTGCGCATTTTCCTATTCCCTTTATCAAATCAACGGCAGAAATAACAGCGCCGGTGAGATGGAACTTGCTTTCATAAAGGTCAAGATTCGGCTTTGTTCCGTTGCCCCAAACCCAAATTGAATTGGCAGGGTGAAGACCTCTTTTAACTCTGTCAAGATTAACAGGGTGATTTTTCAGTATGTCATGGCTCTTTTTCATAAGAGATAAGATTACCTCGTTTTCAGGCAAATATTCACGGATTTTCTTATCGGAAATATCGTGAGGCGGAGTGAGAGAAAATTTATTCTCCTTGTTGTGCCAAACCAAAAGGTGACGGTAACTTATGCCGCTGAAAAATTCGTATTCCTCTGTTTTAAGACCTTCGTTAACCGCCTCTATAAGAATTTTCGCTTCTTCCGTTGATATTTCGTCAGAGCTGTAATCCACCATGGTTTTATCCTCGTAATTTTCTTCATCGGAAAGAGTAACGAGGTTGGTTCTGAAGGTGGTATCGGTAAGCTCAAGGTGAACATTCATGCTCATAGCTTCAAGAGGAGAACGACCGGTGTAGTAAACCTGTGGGTCGTAGCCGAAAACTGCAAGGTTTGCAACATCACTGCCGGGAGGAAGATTGTCAGGAACGGTCTTTGCCATACCAAGCTCACCCATTGATGCAAGGCGGTCAATGTTCGGTTTGTTTGCAACCTCCAACGGTGTTTTTCCGGATAATTCGGGGACGGGTGTATCAGCTGCACCATCGCACAAAACAACAATATATTTCATAAAAATCCAGCCTTTCGTAATATGTCACGGTTATGTTATCCGTCAACACATTTTTTGATACATAATTAATTATAAATATTATACTGGAAATCGACAGGTTTGTCAATTTATTTTAAGGATTTGTTTGGATTTGCGTATGAAAAAAATAATAGAAAAATTAAATAAAAATGTTGCATTTTGAACAATTTGGTGGTATAATGTATCGTATAATAGTGTAATTGTGCCCGGGAGGTTTAAAATATGCAAAACAGAATTTTTCAAAATACCTGTAATCAACTCAGAAAGGAAATTGACCGCCGTATAGGAATTATGGACGAAAACGGAACGGTTGTTGCTTGTAGCGATGAAATGAAAATCGGACAGATTAACGACCAGGTTTCGAGCGTATGCTCCGGAAGTGAGCCGAAAGCGTCCTATGGTTATACCTATAAAAAAATAGAAACATATAACAAAATTGAATATTATGTGTTCTGCGAGGGCGAAGATGAACTTGCAAGGTGTTATTGCGCCATTCTCGGAACTCATTTCACGACTCTTAAACAGTATTATGACGAGAAGTATGATAAAAACAGCTTTGTTAAAAATATTATTCTCGATAATGTCCTCCCCGGGGATGTTATGTACAGAGGCAGAGAGCTCCGCTTAAATCTTGATACGAAGCGCCATGTTTTCCTTGTAAGATGCCATAAGAATTCGGATGTTTCAATTTCTGACATCCTTTTGGGAATGTTCCCGGATAAGGTAAGGGATTTTATTATCCGAATTGATGACAGAGATGTTGCCGTTGTCAGAGAGGAAAGAGAAGGGGAAAACATTGATGTAATGCAGATTGCCAACGAGATAAGGGATACCATCGGTGTTGAGGGTATGGTTAAGGTTTCGGTTGGTGTTTCAACTCTTGCGGAGAATATTCAGGAGCTTTCAAAGGCATACAGAGAAGCGAGAATTGCTCTTGAAGTGGGAAAAGTCTTTGACACGGAGAAGAATGTTATAAGCTATGACAATCTTGGAATCGGGCGACTCATATATCAGCTTCCGACAACTCTTTGCGAGCTTTTCTTAAATGAGGTTTTGAAGAAGGAATCCATTGATGTTATGGATAGCGAAACTATATACACAATTCAGAAATTTTTTGAAAACAATCTCAATGTTTCCGAAACATCAAGAAAGCTTTTTGTACATAGAAATACGCTTGTGTACAGGCTTGATAAAATTAAGAAGTTGACGGGAATAGACCTCCGTGAATTTGATGATGCAATAACATTTAAGGTTGCAATGATGGTTAATAAATACCTTAAATCCCAGAATAACGAGTTTTAATTCGGAGTAGGTTTATGATTGAGTTTATAAATGTAACTAAGATATACAGCGATAGCGATGTTGTTGCATTGGATGATGTATCGTTTAAAGTTGAAAAAGGCGAGTTTGTATTCCTTGTCGGACCGTCGGGGGCAGGAAAATCCACATTGACGGAGCTTATCATAAGGGAAGAAATTATGACTGAAGGCGAAATTATTGTCAATGGTATGGAATTATCAAAATTGCCCAATAAAAAAATTCCGTATCTCCGTCGAAACATCGGTATGGTTTTTCAGGATTTCAGACTTTTGCCGGGCAGAACGGTATATGAAAATGTTGCCTTTGCAATGAAGGTTATTGGTGCGTCGGGCAGAGCGATAAAGCGAAATGTTCCTGATGTGTTGAGTATGGTCGGGCTTTCCGGCAAGGCGGATATGACTCCCGATCAGTTATCCGGCGGTGAGCAACAAAGAGTGTCCTTGGCAAGAGCCATGGTTAATCGTCCGCCGATAATTATTGCTGATGAGCCAACGGGAAATCTGGACCCGGAAAATGCACAGGAAATTATGAAATTGCTTGAAGATATAAACGGAAGAGGAACAACAATGATTGTTGCAACCCATGCAAAGAATTTTGTTGATGAAATGCAAAAAAGAGTTCTTGCGATAGAGCATGGAAAGCTTGTCCGTGACGAGGAAAAAGGAGCGTACGGATATGAGGCTTAGGAATTTTGGATATTTTTTTAAAAGTGGAATTTCGAGCGTTATGACAAATTGGCTTATGAGCCTTGCTTCGGTTTCCATTGTTGTTGCATCTTTGTTTATACTGGGAGTTTTTATAATTCTTGGTGTAAATCTTAATGAAATCAGCGGTCAGATTGAGGAGCAATGTCAGATAAATGTGTTTGTTCCCCACAACGCAACCGATGCTCAATTTAAAGCTGTCGGTGAGAGATTGGCTGAAATTGAACACGTTAAAAGTGTGAAATATTACAGCAAAGAAGAAAGATATAATGATTATAAAACAACTCAATATAAGGATAATGCAAAGGCAATAGAAGCCTTTGAAAACGATAATCCGTTAAGAGATTCCTGCGTGTTGAGTCTCGATGACCCGGCGAATGCGGCATCGGTTATTGCGGCCGCAGGAAAGGTTGAGGGTGTTGAAGAGGTTAAGAATAGTCTTGAATTAATAAACAAGGTGCTTTCCGTAACAGGTGTTATCAGAACTGCGACTATCTGGCTTGTGGTTATTTTGCTGATAATTGCAATATTTATCATATCAAATACGATAAAGCTCGGATTGTTTGCAAGACGCAAAGAGATTAATATAATGAAATATGTGGGGGCAACAAACTGGTTTATCAGATGGCCGTTCATTATAGAGGGTATGCTTCTTGGTCTTATCGGGTCGTTGTTTTCGGCAACGCTGGTTATTATGGCTTATGAGGCAATACACCCGGGAATGGTAGAGTTTTTTGGCTCAATCAGAGTTGTATCCGTTTCCGGCGTTTATGATTATGTTGTTTGGTGGTTTATAGGCATTGGTGTTTTAATCGGTATGCTGGGTAGTTATACATCTATAAGAAAATATCTTAAAGTTTAAAATAAGAAGGTGTGTTCATGAATAAAACTGTTGTCAGAGCGATTGCTTTAATAATTGCGGTTGCGTTGATTTTCGGTGTTATTGCCTTGGGAGTCAGCTCTGTTTTTGCCGCAAATGAACAGGAACAGATTGATGCTTCCAATGAAAGAATTCAAAAAGAAAATGAAAAGAAAAAGGAGCTTGAACAAGAAAAAGCGTTAACGGCTGAAAACATTGAGGCGTTGAAGAAGGAAACGGTTGAAATTCAGGCTAAAATCGATGCTAAAAACGAGGAAATAAGAAAAATAAACGAGGAACTCGAAAAGGCGCAGAAGGACCTTGAAGCTGCAAAAGAAAGGTCGGAAAAACAGTATGCCGCATACAGAGAAAGATTCAGAGTTATGTGTGAGGACGGGTCTGTTTCGTATATTTCGGTTATTTTGTCGTCAAAAAATCTTATGGATTTTGTAAATAATGTTGAGATTGCACAGGAGATATCCGAATATGATAAGAAAATTCATGATGAAATGAAAGCCGCTGAAGAGAAAATAGAGGAGCTCAGGAAGAAAATCCAGGAATCAAAAGAAACTCTTGAAAAAGAAAAAGAGGTTCTTGACGGACAGCAGGCGGCTCTTTTGGCTAAGCAGAGCGAGCTTGAAGAAATCAAGAGAAAGCTTCAATCCGATATGGATGCCGCACAGAAAATAATTGACGAAGAATACAGAAAGCAGGAAGAGCTTAAACGGCAGATGGCGAAGAAGCTCAGTAAAGAGGGAGACGGAACAACCTTTTCGGGAGCTTTTCGATGGCCAACGCCAAGTTGTACTTATATAACCTCTCATTTTGCCCCTCAACGAGTCAATCCGGTTACGGGTGTTTTAAGGCCGCATACAGGAACGGATATTGGGGCACAATATGGAGCACAGATTATTGCCGCCGCAAGCGGAACTGTTAAGTTTGCCGCATGGAACGGCGGATACGGAAACTGTGTAATTATTGACCATGGCGGCGGTGTTTCAACACTTTATGCACACATGAGTTCTATCAGTGTATCGGCAGGACAGTACATTGAAGCCGGTGGACAAGTTGGTAAGGTTGGCTCAACGGGAAATTCAACAGGACCGCATCTTCATTTTGAAGTTATAATTAATGGAGTGGCGGTAAACCCGATGCAGTATTTTTAATTTTTAAAAGCATATATTTAAATAGAGCGTGTTGCGGATATTTCCAAACACCCGCTCTATTTACTTTATGGTAAGGAGGTATTCTAATATGGATTTTGAATCTGAAAATAAAAACGGGTCAGAGGACGAAGCTTTTGAGTGCGTATCCGAAGATGAAAATGAAGCTTCTGCAATAGATAATGACACGGAATCTCATATATCAGACAATGCCAATGAGCCTGAAAATGAGAATGAAGTCTATATGGTTATGGGTGATGCCGATTCAACAGAATATAAATTTATGCCGTATAAAAAGCCGAAGAGAAAGATAAGCTTGCTTTTGGCGATTTATCTCATAATAATATCAATGATAACGGCGGCGTGTTTTTCAGTATTGGGGACAGTTTTTGTTATAGACAGAATGGGCGGAAATACTTTGGGCTTAAGCTCTGAAGGCTGGGAAAAGCTTAAATGGGGATTTGCCACCATAGATGAGCTGTATTATCAGGATGTGGATGAACAAAAAATAGTTGACGGTGCGTTGATGGGGCTTTCTTATGCCCTTGATGAATATTCGACATATATGCCGGTGGAAGTTGTTGACGAATTTATGGAAGAGGTTAATGCTGAGGATTATTGCGGTGTCGGAATGTATATTTATGCCGACATTGAAAGAGAATGCGTTGTTGTTTCGTCAACATTACCCAATTCGCCGGCTGAAAAAGGCGGAATAAAAACAGATGATATTATCAAAGCGGTTGACGGGAAAGCGATAAAGGCGGATGTTGATAAGGCTTCTTCCTTACTTATGGGCGAAAGAGGAACAGAGGTTGTTATCACGGTTATTAAAGCAGACAGCGGAAACACCGAAGAAGTTAAGGTAACAAGAGAAGAAATCCAAAGAGATATTATCTCGGCAAAGATGCTTAAGGATAACATCGGATATATTGAAATGGATAGTTTCGGAAGCGAAACATATAACCACTTTGTTAATGAGTTTGAAAAACTGAAAAATAAAGGAATGAAAAAGCTGATAATCGACCTTCGTGATAATCCTGGCGGATATCTTTCAAGTGCAACGGCAATAGCGGAAATATTCCTTGACGATAATGATTTGATAATCAGCACTAAAGACAATAAAGGCAATGTGACGGAATACAGAGCATCGTCGGATGGAGCTGATATGGATGTTGCGGTGCTTTGTAACGATGGCTCGGCAAGTGCGTCTGAAATATTGGCGGTTGCCCTTAAGGATAACGGTAAAGCGGTTGTTGTTGGAACAAAAACCTATGGAAAAGGTGTGACACAGGCGATGATTCCCTATGATGACGGGAGTATGTTCAAAGTTACCGATACAAGATACTATACACCAAAGGGTGTATGTATAGATAAAATAGGTGTTGAGCCTGATGTTAAGGTGGAGGACGATAAGG
Source organism: Oscillospiraceae bacterium (assembly GCA_015068605.1). Lineage (GTDB taxonomy): Bacteria > Bacillota > Clostridia > Monoglobales > Monoglobaceae > SIG454. The sequence goes on along the minus strand of SVKF01000016.1, from coordinate 25,427 downwards.
AATCTGAAAAAGACGAACAGCTTGAGGCTGCAATTGAAGTGATGTCTGAAAAGTGAGAATAGGTGTCATTTCGGGGTGCCAAGGAAAAAAGTCTGGAGGGTTTTTGAAAAAAATCAGACTTTTTGAATACGATGAGTTTTTAGTGGCGCAATTGCCGTATATCCCAAAGGATATAAAAGACCTTAAAAGAAAAAAGCTTGAACGATTTCTCAAAAAGGCAAAGCTCCTTCTTCTTAAAAACGGGGCAGAAAAAATTGTCTTGACAAGAGAGTTAAAGGACTATCCGTACAGCATCAACGATGTGTTTTTTATGTTTGCTCATGAAGTGGTTGTCGCTCTTAATAAGTATTTTAAAATTCAGCTTCCGTTTAAGCTGTATGTGAAACAAAAAAATCCTGACGAGAGGGCGCTGTTCGTTGCGGAAAAGCTTATTTTCGATGCCTCTGAGGTAGGAGTGCTGACAGATGAGAAGACCGTGATTTATATTGCAGACAGGCTATTAAAAGAGTATGGTGAATATCCTAAATGCTTTCCGTATGAGTATATTCCTAAGGATGGAATAATGGTAAATCTTGATGAAAGCTCAATTTTGGTTGATGGAAAATGGAAAACGGAAGACTTTGTGATATCCGAAGAAACACGAGGCTATAACATTGACGGAGCGGAGCTTCATCAGATAAAGTACGGGAATTTTGATAAAATACAGATTAAGGAATGTAAGTGTGGAAAAAAGAAGTTGACATTAATAGAAAAATAAGGTATAATATATTGGTATGTGCGTTTAGATATATACAAAACGGAAATGTTAAAGTTAGTTAATTATAGGGGGAGTTTTTAAAATGGCAAAACAGATAATGCTTACAGTTGAAGGCTTGCAAAAGCTTGAAGAAGAACTTGAATATTTAAAGACAAAAAAACGCAAAGAGGTTGCGGAGAAAATTAAGGAAGCCCGCGGATTTGGTGATTTATCGGAGAACGCTGAATATGACGAGGCGAAAAACGAACAGAATCAGGTTGAAAGCCGCATAATTGACCTTGAAAATATGCTTAAAAATGCGGCGGTTATTGACCAGGATGAGGTTGAAATTGATAAAGTCGGAATCGGAACAAGAGTTAAGGTTTACGATGTTGACTTTGAAGAGGAAATTGAATACAGTATTGTCGGCTCAACAGAGGCAGACCCTGATAAGAATAAAATTTCTAATGAGTCTCCTGTCGGGAAGGCGATTCTTGGGAAAAAAGTAGGGGACGCAGTCGAAGTGAGCACTCCGACAGGAGATACTTTTACCCTTAAAATTCTTGAAATTAATAAGTAAGGAGAGATTGCTTTGAACGAAAATAATACGCAGGAAAATCAGCAGGTTCAGGACCTGAGAGAAATTCTTAAGATAAGAAGAGATAAGCTTTCTGAGCTTCAGAATGCAGGGATGGACCCTTTTGAAATTACTAAGTTTGAAAGAACGCATACAGCAGCTCAGATAAAGGATAATTATACTGAAGAAGAACGAGAGCTTACAAAAAGAGGTTCGGATGAAGTAGAAATAATTAAGGCGAAAATTTCAGACCTGAATGGTCAGAATGTTATTGTTGCCGGAAGAATAATGTCAAAACGCGGCATGGGTAAGGTTGGATTTCTCCATATTGCCGATGTGACAGGTCAAATTCAGCTTTTTGTTAAAAAAGATATTCTTGGAGAAGATGACTATAATCGCTTTAAAAAGCTTGATATTGGTGATATTGTTGGGGCGGAAGGCGAAGTTTTTACAACACAGACAGGTGAAATTTCTATAAGAGTAAGCAGTGTTACTCTTCTTTCAAAATCCCTTCAGCCATTGCCGGAAAAATTCCATGGTATGACGAATACAGACCTTCGTTATCGTCAGAGATATGTTGACCTTATTATGAATGCAGATGTTAAGGATACATTTATAAAGCGTTCTAAAATCATTGCGTCCATAAGAAGATATCTTGACGGGCAGGGCTTCCTTGAAGTTGAAACACCTATGCTTGTTTCAAATGCCGGCGGTGCTGCTGCAAGACCTTTTGAAACACATTTTAATGCTCTTGATGAGGATTTTAAACTTCGTATTTCTCTTGAACTTTATCTTAAACGTCTGATTGTGGGCGGTCTTGAGAAGGTTTATGAAATCGGCAGAGTATTCAGAAACGAAGGGCTTGACACCCGTCATAACCCTGAATTTACTCTTATGGAGCTTTATCAGGCGTATACAGATTACCATGGTATGATGGACCTCACGGAAAAGCTCTATCGCCATGTTGCAATGGAAGTTCTTGGGACAACTCAAATTGTATATAACGGTATCGAAATGGATCTCGGAAAGCCATTTGAGAGAATTACTATGGTTGACGCAGTTAAAAAATATTCCGGCGTTGATTTTAATGAGATAAATTCTGTTGAAGAGGCTCGTGCTGTTGCGAAAGAGCACCATGTTGAATATGAAGACCATCATCAAAAGGGCGATATTCTCAACCTTTTCTTTGAAGAATTTGTTGAAGAACACCTTCTTCAGCCGACATTTGTTATGGACCACCCGATTGAAATCTCGCCTTTAACAAAGAAAAAGCCGGGTCATCCCGGTTATGTTGAACGCTTTGAATTCTTTATGAATGGCTGGGAAATGGCGAATGCTTATTCAGAGCTTAATGACCCGATTGACCAGAGAGAGCGTTTTAAGGCGCAGGAAGCTCTTCTTGCTCTTGGCGATGAAGAGGCAAACACAACGGATGAGGACTTTATGAGAGCACTTGAAATCGGTATGCCTCCAACAGGCGGTATCGGATTTGGTATCGACAGAATGTGTATGCTCCTTACGGATTCTGCCGCAATCAGAGATGTTCTCTTATTCCCGACAATGAAGCCACTTGACAAATAAATGGCTTAAAATCAAGGTTTTTGAAGGTTTTACTACACCTTACTACACCAATTTGCGCAAGTTTTTGCGTAGAAAAAAAGCGCCTATTGTTTGTAAAGAGCAACGGAGTTATCCGTTGCTCAGACCACTGACTTTGATTTTGTCAGTGGTCTGACAGCCGCACGTGAGCGGCTGCCAGTAATTGTAATGCGGTGTCAAACTTCGATGCCCCTTATAGGGGTTAAGCCTGTAATAGCCCTTTATAGGAGCTGGTCAAACCACTAATTTACTAGTGGTTATGATTTATGTAGTATTATTTTAACAATTTCTATTTCCCAAAAACAAACAAAATTCATTTTTGGGAAATAGAAATTATTTATTTAATAACCGGTCAGCAAAGTCAATTATTTTATATAAAAGAAAAGTTTGTAAACTTAGAAAATGAAAAAGAGGCATAATAAATTGTAAAAATATATTGAAAAATTAGTGATATGATGATATAATAATTTATGCTACAAACTTATAATCTATAATTGGGAGAGGTCTAATCAAATTACAACTAACGGGGTATATTATGTGAAGAACGTATACTTCTCTTATTTGCAACCCGTGAGTTGGAAGTTTGATTATAAGTGTGTAGCAACCTTTTAGTGTGAAGTCACTGCGTTTTTCGAGTGCGTGGCTTCATGTAAGGGAGCTACGCATTTTTTATGACATGAGAAAGGAGGAAGTGTAAGCACCCATACGTAGATACATAGGTAAATTAATTTACGAAAGAGAGCGAAAATTATGAAATGTGATGTAAAATTGGTGACTTGTTCAAAAAATAAGTTACAGACCGTTGCAAAGTTGAAAACAATTTTAAATTGTGATAGAGCCACAGCGAGTGAATATGCGTTCAAAGCCCCCTGTATTATTTTGTCAGAGGTTGAAGAGGATTTTGCAAATGAAGTGTGTAGAGCATTACGGGAAATCGGCAACACCGTGGAAATTATAAAAGAAGCAGAGGATATTGATTTTCTTGCGACAGGAAAAGAGTATGTTCCGGAAATTAAACAGGAAGATAATTATGATTCGGCTATGCAACACAGTAATACGGCACGGATGAGCGATACAGGCAATGACAGAAATAATTTGTTTAATTTATGGTGTAGCTATGTGGACTATAATAACATTGTCAATAAGTTTGCCGGAGAAATAAAGAGGAAACAAGAGGATATTGAAACTTTAGGTGCAGAAATAGACGACATTAAGAAAAAAACAGAACAGTATAGGTGGATTAAAGAAACAAACGGAGACTGCTTAAGACCAAAAATTCGAAAGGCTTCTTTATTAGAATTTCCTGAATTTGAATTTATTAAATGGACATTTATTGCATTGGCTGTAATTTCATTTATAGGGATGTTGATAATAGCGGGCGTAGCACCAGAAATTTTAGATGATTTGGCTCGTGATTTGGATATGGGAGCCGGTTTTGTGGTGTGGCTTGGAGCACCTGTTCTTGGCGTAATTGGGACAATATTATATATTATAGGATATGCAATATATAGTGTGATACAAGGAATAAAGATTAACCGTTCAAGGGAAGCGGCATATAGAAATTTTGATGTTTCTTCAGCATTAAAAGAAGCAACCGAATTTTTGAATAACGAAAATAAACATATTAAAATTCAAAATGAGAAAGAGAATGCAATTTCGGGAATTAAAAGAGAAATAACGGAGTTGGAACAGAAAAAAAGAAATTTACCAACGGTTAGAAATAACATTCCTATGCCCAATGAACTGAAGTCAGCTGAAGGAGTTGCTCTTTTAATTCAATATATGGATACGGGGAGAGCGTGGACAATACAGGAAGCTATAAATCTGTATTATCAGGATGTGAAAGACGCAAGAAAAATGGAAGAGTTGCGAAAGCAAACGAGGTATGCACAAGAACAGATGCTTAATTCAAGAATTGCGGCTGAGAATTCCAGAATTACAGCTAATGCGGCTGTAAGAACAGCTAACGCAGCTGAAAGAACGGCTGATGCGTCCGAGAGGGCAGCTAATGCATCTGAAAGAACTGCCAATGCCGCAGCAAGCATAGACTGGCATACGAGCATGGACTATTGGCAGAAGCAAGGAAGAAGATAAATTTAATTAATTTATTTATATAAAAAAGATGCGCAATTTACGCATCTTTTTTGAATTTTTGGAATGTTACGGTAAATATTGTGCCAATATTTTCTCGGCTTTCAAGATTGATTGTTGCCCCGTGGCGCTGGGCGATATGCTTAACAATAGAAAGACCAAGCCCTGTTCCGCCGATTTTTTTGGAGTGGCTTTTGTCAACACGGAAAAATCGCTCGTAAATTCTGTCGAAATATTTTTCGGGGATTCCGATGCCTGTATCTTTGACGGTTAAAATATTGCCTGATACGGATATAGTAACCATTCCGCCGGGCTTATTGTATTTTATGGCGTTATCCGTAAGATTATAAACAAGCTCTGTAATTTGAAGCAAATCGCCGGCGATTGAGGAAGTGTCCCCTGAAATAACAAGAGAAACATTGTTTTTATTCGCCCTGTGCAAAAGTCGCTCACAGACATCCTCTATGACATCCATTAGAGTTATTTCTGAAAAATTATCGGTGCTGTTCTCCTCGTCAAGGCGAGACAGCTTCATTATATCGTCAACCAAAGAAATAAGTCGGGTTGTTTCGTGTTCGATTTTGCCCATAAAGTTTGAAATATCCTCGGTTTTTGCAATACCGTTGTTGATGATTTGTGAATAGCCGAGGATTGTTGTCAGCGGTGTTTTAAGCTCGTGAGAGACGTTGGCTGAAAATTCACGGCGGATTTTTTCGCTTTTTTCCAGCTCGCTCACATCGAAAACAAGCATAATAACGGAGCTTACGAGACCTTTGTCAACAGCGGGGCTGACAAAAATCTGATAGGGCTTATCGCTTATTCTTTCGGTAATGATAGCCTTTCCGCCGGAGCAGGCGTGTTCTATTGCTTCGTATATTTCAAGGTTTGAGGAAATGCTGGAAATATTATCACCGATAACACGGCTGTCGGCTCCGAAGATTTTTTCTGCGCTTGAGTTCATGGAAAGGATTTTCCCGTCTCCGTCAAAAACGATAAGTCCTTCACTCATGCTTTCACCAACAACATAAAGTCTGCTTTTTTGTCTTTTGACACGGTCAATTTGACGGGCAATTTCTCTGTTTTGAAACTCAATTCTTTCAACGAGCGGGGTAATCTCGGCATATATTCCCTCATGGGATTGTGCGAAAAGGTCTATATCACGAATGGGGGTTGTCAATTTATCGGCAAGGATGGAGGAAATCAGCGTTGCAACAAGAATAACGCCTATTATAATCAACGCAACCGGAACGATAACCTTGATTAAGTAATTGCCGCTCTTTATATCCAAGCCATAAAACACTCCGAGCATACAAAAAACAGTAATGAGTATGCAGATTGAAGAACAAATACACATATATTTGATTGTTTTTTTCAGCATAAAATTACCTCCATTTTAAAGCGTTTGAGAGACTTCCGAAGGAGTGGGCATGGCAGATTGCGATTGCCAAGGCATCGGCGGTGTCATCGGGCTTTGGGATTTTGGAGAGATTTAAAAGAGCTTTGACCATCTGCTGAACCTGCCCTTTGTCTGCCCTGCCGTAACCGACAACAGCCTGCTTGACCTGAAGGGGAGTGTATTCAAAAATAGGTACATTTTTGTTCATGGCGGCAAGAAGAATTATACCGCGTGCCTGAGCGACATTTATTGCGGTTTTCTGATTGCTGTTGAAAAATAATTCCTCAATCGCCATAGCATCAGGCTTCGATCTCTCGATTATTTCTGTCAAATCATCATAAATTTTTTTGAAGCGGATAAACATATCCTCGCCGGCTTCCGTCGTGACAGCGCCATATTCGATTGTCTTAAACCGATTACCGCCATAGTCGATAACACCGTATCCGACAATGGCAAAACCGGGGTCAATTCCAAGTATTTTCATAAAAACTCCCTCTTGTCTTCGGATTATGCGATATAAATTGCACAAAAATGCTAAAAATTCAAAAATTATATTGAAAACCGAAGAAGAATGTTGTATAATAAAAATATTGTATCATATTATTTTGGTTTTTTCAATATTTAAAATAGGAGGAATTTATTATGGCAAAGGAAAAAGTTGTTCTCGCATATTCCGGCGGACTTGATACATCTATTATAATCAACTGGCTTATCGAGAACTATGGTTATGAGGTTATCGCGGTTTGCGGTGATGTTGGTCAGGGCAAGGAGACCGATGGTCTTGAAGAAAGAGCTTTAAAGAGCGGTGCTTCAAAGTGTTACATTGAGGACCTTCGTGATGAATATGTGAAAGATTTTATCTTCCCGACTCTCAAAGCCGGCGCAGTATACGAAGATAAGTATCTTTTAGGTACATCTCACGCTCGCCCGATTATCGCAAAGAGATTGGTTGAAATCGCTCTTAAGGAAGGCGCAACTGCAATCTGCCACGGTGCAACAGGTAAAGGGAATGACCAGGTTCGTTTTGAGCTTACAATAAAGGCTCTCGCTCCTCATCTTAAGATTATTGCTCCTTGGAGAATATGGGATATTAAGTCAAGAGAAGATGCTATTGACTATGCAGAAGCACACGGAATTGAAATACCCGTAACTAAAAAGGATTTATATTCCCGTGACAGAAACATCTGGCATATAAGCCATGAAGGTATGGATTTGGAAGACCCTGCAAATATGCCGCAGTATAACGATTTGTTAAAGCTTGGGGTATCTCCCGAGAAGGCTCCGGATGAACCAACTTTCATTACAATCGGATTTGAAAAGGGTGAACCGGTTTCTTTGGACGGCGAAAAAATGGGTCCGCGTGTTCTTGTTGAAAAGCTTAATGCAATCGGCGGTGCAAACGGAATTGGTATAACAGATATTGTTGAGGACAGACTTGTCGGAATGAAGTCAAGAGGTGTTTATGAAACACCGGGCGGCTCAATCCTTTATGCGGCTCACCGTGAGCTTGAATACCTCTGCCTTGACAGACAGACACAGTCCTTTAAGCATGGCGTTGCAAATAAGTTTGCAGAGCTCGTTTATGACGGTCTTTGGTACACACCTCTCCGTGAGGCTCTTTCAGCCTTTGTTGACAGCACACAGGAAACTGTTACGGGCGAAGTTAAGCTTATGCTTTATAAGGGCAATATTATCAATGCAGGAACAAAGTCTCCATATTCTCTCTATAATGAGACAATCGCAAGTTTTGGCGACAGCGAGGAGCTTTACAGCCACAAGGACGCTGAAGGATTTATCAATCTTTTCGGTCTTCCGCTTAAAGTAAGAGCATTAATGGAGAAAGAACTTAATAAATAATATTTGATTTACGGCAGAGTTTCTCTGCCGTAAACTTTAGAAAAAAGAAGTAAGAAGTAAGGAGAGAACGCTATATGAAACTGTGGGGCGGAAGATTTTCCAAATCAACGGATAAGAGTGTTGATGATTTTAATTCGTCAATAAGATTTGACCAAAGGATGTATCGTCAGGATATAACGGGGAGCATTGCTCATGCAAAAATGCTTGGCAGGCAAGGAATTATTGAAAAGAGTGAGAGCGATTTAATCGTTAAAACTCTTGGAGAAATTTTAGACGATATAGAAAACGGCAAAGTGGAATTCTTGATTGATGCCGAAGATATACATATGAATGTTGAGACTATTCTTATTTCAAGAATAGGTGATACGGGCAAAAGACTGCATACGGGCAGAAGCAGAAATGACCAGGTTGCTCTTGATGTGAGAATGTATCTTCGTGACGAGGCAGACGAGCTTAATGAGATGCTTGATGAGATTTTGGAAACGATTTTAAACGTTTCGGAGGAAAATATTGAAACTATTATGCCCGGATACACTCATCTTCAAAAGGCACAGCCTATAACCTTAGCTCATCATTTTATGGCTTATTATGAGATGTTTAAAAGAGACAAAGAAAGACTTTGTGACTGGAGAAAAAGAGTTAATGTTATGCCTCTCGGAAGTGGTGCGCTGGCAGGGACAACCTATCCTCTTGACCGTGAGTTTGTTGCATCGGAGCTTGGTTTTGACTCTGTGACAAAGAACAGTCTTGACGGTGTTTCCGACCGTGATTTCGTTTGTGAAATGGCGTTTGTTCTCTCTGTGATTATGATGCATTTAAGTCGTTTTTCCGAGGAGATAATACTCTGGAGCTCAAATGAGTTTGGTTTTGTTGATTTAGACGATGCATATAGCACAGGCTCATCAATTATGCCGCAGAAAAAGAATCCTGATGTTGCTGAGCTTGCAAGAGGAAAAGCAGGAAGAGTTTTTGGAGATTTAATGGGCTTGCTTACTGTTATGAAGGGGCTTCCCCTTGCCTATAACAAGGATATGCAGGAGGATAAGGAGCAGATTTTTGATGCTCTTGATACGGTTAAAATGTGTCTCCCTGTTTTTTGCGGTATGCTTAAAACTATGAAAATCCGCAAGGAAAATATGTTAAATGGTGCAAAAGGCGGATTTACAAATGCAACAGATGTGGCGGACTACCTTGTTAAAAAAGGACTGCCGTTCCGCGACGCACACGGCGTTGTGGGGAGAATGGTTGCTTATTGCCTTGATAAAGATATGGCACTTGATGAACTGACTATTGAGGAATATAAAACCTTTTCCGAAATTTTTGAAGAGGATGTCTATGAGGCAATTTCTCTCAAAACCTGCGTGAATTTGAGAACGGTTACGGGCGGACCTGCTTTTGAAACCGTGAAAAAAGTCATAGAAGGTTATAAAAAGTAAAAAGCTTGACAGAAAAGTTAATATATGTTATAATTTGAAGAAAGATAGAGGTCGCAAAAATTAAGAGTAAGATAATTTTCATGGCGAATTGGGTTATCTGAAAGGGATTTTTGCCGAAATGCAGTCTTTTGCCAAGGGGCTGTGTTGGGGCGCAGGATAATATCTTGCGAACTGTCACTTTTATGTGGGGAGCTATCGACATCATTGTTATTTAAGACCGTTAATGTCCCCGCATTTTCGGTCTTTTTGTGTATGAAAAATAATTAATATTATAATAAAAGAGGTGTGTATTATGAAAAACACAAAGAAGTTTTTTGTCCTTGCGGGAATTATGCTTTTAGTTCTTACAATGACTTGTTTTGCAGGCGGAGACGCAGAAGAAACGAATATGTTTATGAATTCTTTCTGGGCTCTTGTTCCACCGATTATCGCAATCGGTCTTGCACTCATTACAAAAGAGGTTTATTCCTCATTGTTTGTTGGTATCCTTGTTGGTGCGCTCTTCTCAACAGGACTTAAGCCTGTTGCGGCAATGGATAATATGCTCAATGAAGGCTTTATCGCTGCAGTTTCCAAAACAGCTGGTATTTTCATTTTCCTTGTTGTTCTTGGCGTTTTGGTTGCTCTTGTTAATAAAGCAGGCGGAAGTGCGGCGTTTGGTAAATGGGCACAGACTCATATCAAATCAAGAATTGGTGCAATGTTTGCAACATTTGTTCTTGGTATATTGATTTTTATTGACGACTATTTCAACTGTCTGACAGTTGGTTCAGTTATGCGTCCTGTAACGGATTCCCATAAGATTTCCCGTGCTAAGCTTTCATATATTATTGATGCCACAGCGGCTCCTGTTTGTATGATTGCTCCGATTTCTTCATGGGCAGCAGCGGTTGCAAGCTATGCTCCTGAGGGTGAGGGAATATCTCTATTTATAAAGGCTATTCCGTTTAACTTCTATTCACTTTTGACATTTGTGTTTATTATCGCAATTGTTCTTATGAAGTTTGATTTTGGTCCTATGAAACTCCATGAATTCAATGCTATAAATAAGGGGGATTTATTTACATCAGGGGACATAGTTGATGCAGACGAAGATACGCCATCTTCAAAGGGTAAGGTTATTGACCTCATATTCCCGATTGCTGTTTTAATAATCGTAAGTGTTATAGCTCTTGTTTATGTGGGCGGATTCTTCGGCACAGACATCGGGGGCGGAACAGATTATAAAGGCGACTTTATTGGTTCGTTCTCAAACACTAATGCGACAGTTGGTCTCCCATGGGGCGGTATTATCGCATTGCTTGTTTCAATGATTTACCTCGTTGCAAGAAGAGTTATCAGCTTTAAGGAAGCAATGGAATGTGTTCCAAAGGGCTTTATTGCAATGGTTCCTGCTATCCTGATTCTTACATTTGCAACAACTCTTAAGAATATGACAGGCCTTTTGGGTGCAGATGCTTATGTTGCAGGTCTTATGGAAAGCTCAGCTGCAGGTCTTGCTAAGCTTCTCCCTGCTATTATCTTTGTTGTTGCTTGTGTTCTTGCTTTTGCAACAGGAACATCATGGGGTACATTCGGTATCCTTATCCCAATTGTAACATCAATCTTCCCTGCATCTGACCCGCTTATGATAGTTGGTATGTCAGCTTGTCTTGCGGGCGCTGTTTGCGGTGACCATTGTTCACCAATTTCTGATACGACAATTATGTCATCGGCAGGTGCTCAGTGTAATCATCTAAATCATGTTTCAACACAGCTTCCGTATTCAATAACGGTTGCGGCAATTTCATTTATTTGTTACATAATAGCAGGATTTGTACCAAATGCATTTATAATGCTTCCGGTAGGTATAATCCTGACACTTGGAACATTATTCGTGATTAAGAAGATGAGAAAACCAATTCAATAGTGCTTTGAAAAAATAAATTAGGGAGCTATGTCAAAATGATTTCGTTTTGATATAGCTCCCTTTATAATATCAGGGTATAATAATTTTGGTTAAAATATACAAAAAAAGAGCTGAATATTGTTGATAATTTAGTTGAAAAAAATACAAAAATCATTTAAAATAAGAGTATACTTATTTTAAGGAGGCATATGTTATGAAACTTTATGACACATCTAAAATTCGCAATTTCTGCTTGCTGGGGCATGGTAATTCAGGAAAAACATCCCTGGCAGAAGCTATGTTATATACGGCAGGCAGCGTTGAAAAACTTGGCAGAACCCGTGACGGAAATACTGCAACGGATTTTGACCCTGAAGAAATTAAGCGTAAGTTTTCGATTAGTACCGCTGTCGCTAATTGTGATTGGGGCGGAATGAAGTTTAATATAATTGATACTCCCGGATTTTTTGATTTTGTCGGAGAAGTTCAGCAGGGTATCCGTGTTGCTGATGCGGCAATAATTGTTCTCAGCGGTAAGTCGGGTCTTACTGTTGGTGCCGAAAAAGCTTGGAACTATACAGAAGAGAGAAAGCTCCCGAAAATTATCTTTATTAATAAGGTTGATGATGAAAGAGTTGACTATTATAAGGTTTTGGACCAGCTTCGTGAAAAATACGGGAAGAGAATAGCTCCGTTCCAGATTCCTATTCGTGAAGGAGATAAAATAACAGGCTTTGTCAACGTGGTTGAAAAGGAAGCTCGTAAATTCCAGGGAGACAGAACGGTTACGGCGTCTGTTCCGGATGATATGGCGGCGGATATTGAGCCAATCAGAAATATGATAAATGAAGCGGTTGCTGAAAGCTCGGAAGAGCTTATGGACAGATTTTTTGCAGGAGAGGAATTTACTCTTGAAGAAACCTATGCAGCGCTTAGAGCAGGCGTTGCAAAGGGCGAAATTGTTCCGGTTCTCTGCGGAAGTGCATATAATAAGCTTGGTATTTCCTCCCTTATGAATGCGATACTTGCTTATTTCCCGTCAGCTGACACAGAGGAATATATTCCTGCCAAAAAGACGGACGGAACAGAAGCAAGAAGAAAGGTCAGCATAAATGACCCTCTGGCGGCACTTGTTTTTAAAACTGTTGCAGACCCTTATGTTGGAAAACTTTCATATTTCAAGGTTTATTCAGGAACGATGACTCCCGATACAACTGTTTATAATCCGAACAAGGAAAAGAATGAGAGAATAGGCAAGATATTTGCGTTGGTCGGCAAGAAGCAGACTGAGGTTGAAAAGCTTTCCGCAGGAGATATCGGCGCGGTTGCAAAGCTTGCCGCAACAGAAACAGGGGATACGCTGTGCAGTCTTTCTGACCATGTTATCCTTGAGGGAATCAATTTTGTTAAACCGAATATGTCATTGGCTGTTGTTCCGAAAGCAAAGGGTGATGAAGAAAAGATAAGCCAGGGACTTGCCCGTCTTATGGAGGAAGACAAAACATTTATAGTTGAGAATAATGTTGAAACTCATCAGCAGGTTATCAAGGGGCTTGGTGATCAGCATATTGATATTTTGGTTAGCAAACTGAAGAATAAATTTGGGGTTGAAGTTAGTCTTGAAGCTCCGAAGGTTCCGTATCGTGAAGCTATAAGAAAAGCTGTTAAGGCGGAAGGAAAGCATAAGAAACAGTCCGGCGGGCACGGTCAGTATGGTCATGTTTGGATTGAGTTTGAGCCTTGCGAAAGTGAGACACTGATTTTTGAGGAAAAGGTGTTTGGCGGAAGCGTTCCGAAAAACTACTTCCCTGCAGTTGAAAAAGGTTTGCAGGATTGTATGCAAAAGGGTGTTTTGGCAGGCTATCCGGTTGTAAACCTTAAAGCAACTTTGGTTGATGGTTCATATCATCCTGTTGATTCGTCGGAAATGGCGTTTAAAACAGCGGCAGGACTCGCGTTTAAGTCAGGTCTTGAACAGGCATCCCCGGTTCTCCTCGAGCCAATCGGACATCTTAAGGTTATGGTTCCGGATACATATACGGGTGATATAATAGGCGATATAAACAAGCGTCGAGGACAGATGCTCGGAATGACACCGCAGGGCAATGGTGACACACTTATCGAGGGCGAAATTCCGGTTGCTGAAATGTATTCTTATGCGAATGACCTTCGTTCTATGACACAGGGCAGAGGCGAATTTGAATTTGAATTTGAGCGTTATCAGGAAGCACCGCAGAATGTGGCGGATAAGGTTATCGCTGAAAACAACTAACATAATTCAGACAGTCTCTTTTGGGGTTTATGTTGTTAAAATTCTAACTAACTCTTGACATTTTGATGAAAATGATGTAAAATTTAGTCAATAACTATTTTTTATATGGAGGTTTTTTCAAAATGAAAAAAATTTTATGTTTGATGCTGGTAGCAGTTATGTGTTTAACATTTGTTGCTTGCGGCGGAGATGATGAAGGCAAAAAGAACTTTGTGATTGCAACGGATAAAGGATTTAGTCCTTTTGAATTCCAGGATGCTGACGGAAATATCGTTGGTATCGATATGGATATCCTTGCAGCCATTGCAGAAGATCAGGGATTTACCTATGACCTTCAATATATTGGCTGGGATGCAGCTATTGCTGCTTGTCAGGCAGGTCAGGCTGACGGTATGATTGCAGGCGCATCTATTACAGATGATAGAAAAGCAAGCGGCTGGATTTTCTCTGATGGCTATTATGATGCAACACAGGGAATGGCTGTTGCCAAAGATTCAAGTATCAAAGGCTTTGATGATATGAAGGGCAAAAAGGTTGCTGTTAAAAACGGTACAATGAGCAACACATATGCTGACAGTATTAAGGATAAGTATGGCTTTGAGGTTGTAACTTTCACGACATCCCCTGATATGTATCAGGCTGTTATCGGTGGTCAGGTTGATGCGTGCTTTGATGATACTCCAATCCTTAAGTATAACATCAAGACAGGCGAACTTGCTATGAAGTTTGTTGAAGGAACAGAGAATGAGCCGGCACAGTATGGTTTTGCAATCTTTGATGACGCAAATCAGGAACTTATAGACCTTTTCAATGCAGGTCTTAAGAATATCCGTGAAAACGGTAAGTATGATGAGATAATTGCAAAATATCTCGGCTAATTTAAATGTTAACGGAAAGGGCATTGGGGAATCCGGTGCCCTTTAGTTGTGTTAGGAGGATTATGCTTTCATGAATGAAATCATAAGTAAATACGGTTCGCTGTTGCTGGGTGCGATGGGTCAAACATTGCTTTTGGCTTTATGCGGGTTGTTTTTTGGATGTTTGCTTGGTGTGTTTTTTGGGCTTGCGAGCGTTGTTGATAATAAGGTTTCAAAAATTGTTGCAAAAATATATGTAAATCTTATCAGAGGCGTGCCGATGATAGTTCTGGCATTCTTCGTTTTTTATGGTGTTCCATATGGTTTAAGAACAATTTTTGATACGAGATTTACTCTTTCAGCACTTCAGGCAGGAACTATATGTCTTGCGTTAAACTGTGGTGCTTATATGTCGGAAATCATCCGTGCGGGAATTCAGTCTATTGACCCGGGGCAGATGGAAGCGGCAAGAAGTCTTGGCTTATCTTACTGGCGGTCAATGTTCAGAGTTGTTCTTCCGCAGGCTATAAAAAATATGATACCGAGTATCGTAAACCAGTTCATAATAACCCTGAAAGATACATCAATTCTTTCAGTTATCGGATTTCCGGAACTTGTTAATAAGGCGCAGAATGTTATTGCAATAACATTCAAATCCTTTGAAACTTGGGCGATTGTTGCGGTTATGTATCTTGTAGTTATTTTAACATTGCAACAGGTTGCTAACATTTTGGAAAGGAGATTGAGCCGTGGCCGCAAATAAAGATTCAGTTAAAATTCATGTTAAAGACCTTAAAAAGCAATTTGGAAATAATAAGGTTTTAAACGGTATATCGGTTGATATTTACGAGGGCGAGGTTGTGTGTATAATCGGACCTTCAGGTTCAGGAAAATCAACTTTTTTAAGATGTCTCAATAGACTTGAAGGGGCAACTTCGGGGGAAATAGTTGTTGATGATTTTCATATCAATGATAAAAAAATAAATATAAATAAAGTCAGAGAAAATATAGGAATGGTGTTTCAACACTTTAACCTGTTTGCAAATATGAATGTCATTGATAATCTTATGCTTGCTCCTGTTGATTTGAAAAAAGCAACAAAGGAAGAGGCTAAGGAAACTGCGGAAAGACTTCTTGATACGGTTGGACTTTCGGATAAAGCGGAGAGCTATCCGTCACAGTTATCAGGCGGTCAGAAGCAGAGAGTTGCGATAGCGAGAGCCCTTGCTATGTCGCCGGATATTATGCTCTTTGATGAGCCAACATCAGCCCTTGACCCTGAAATGGTCGGCGAGGTTTTAGCTGTTATGAAAGACCTTGCAAAAAAAGGTATGACGATGGTTGTCGTGACCCACGAAATGGGCTTTGCCCGTGAGGTTGCAGACAGAGTGTTGTTTATGGACGAAGGCGTTATTTTGGAGGAGGGAGCTCCGCAGGAGATTTTCTCAAATCCAAAACATCCGAGAACAATAGATTTCTTAAATAAAGTTTTATAAAAAGGGTTAAAAAACTCCGGATCGCAAGAAAAGAGGAAAAATAACAGGAATTGAGAAATCCTCTTGTAGAATATATCCCTGAATATACCTAAAAACAAGGCGGTGTTTAAAAAGTCTTTTTGACCTTTTAAACACCGCCTTTTATGTAAATTATCTCTTGCTTAAAACTTCTTTTTCGTATGTAAGAACTTCGTCAAGCCACTTTTCAGTTGGTTCAACACCACATTCTTTGCAGTAGTATTCCCAAACCTCGTTGAATGGGTAAAGCTTAAGTTCTTCCTGCATAACCATAAGCTCGGTCATTCTGTTTTCGTCCTGAAGCTTCTTTAAAAGCTCGTTCGGCATACAGAGGGCGTTAAGCATAGCTTTCTGCCAGCTTCTGAAACCAACAACCCAAGCTGAAATTCTGTTAATGCTTGCATCAAAGAAGTCGAGAGCCATATAAACTCTGTCTATTGCACCGCATCTTACGATTTCCTTAGCCATTTCTCTTGTTTCATCATCATAGAGAACAACATGGTCGCTGTCCCAACGAATAGGTCTTGTTATATGTAATGCGATTTCAGGGAAGAATGCAAGTAAAGCCGGAATTTTATCCGATACAACTTCGGTTGGATGATAGTGACCGTTATCCATAAGCGGAAGACAACCATCATGAGTTGCCGCAAAGGTAAGAGAAAATTCTGCTGAACCTGCAGTAAATGATTCGACACCGATACCAAATACCTTTGATTCAACACAAGGCTTAACAAGGTTTTTGTCAAACGGCTCAGATAAAATTGCTTCGATTGATTCTTTGTATCTTACTCTTGGACCGAGTCTGTCAGACGGAATATCCTTAAAACCGTCACCTGTCCAGATATTCATAACACAAGGAACACCCGTTTCCTTTGCAAAATATTCGGATATTCTGATACAAGCCTTACCGTGTTCAATCCAGAAATCACGGGTAGCCTTATCAGGGCTTGAAAGAGTAAGCCCGTCTTTAACCTTATCGTGAGAGAAGAAGGTTGGGTTAAAGTCGATACCCATATTTCTCTCTTTTGCAAATTCAACCCATTTTTTGAAATGCTTTGGCTCAAGCTTATCTCTGTCTGCAAATTCGCCGTTTTCAAAAATTGCATAACAAGCGTGAACATTAAGCTTTTTCTTACCGGGCATAAGGGAAATAGCCTTGTCCATATCGGCAAGAAGCTGTTCGGGAGTTGTAGCCTTTCCGGGATAGTTGCCTGTTGTCTGAATTCCGCCGGTTAATGCCCCCTCGTTGTCAAATCCGCCTACATCGTCACCCTGCCAGCAATGGAGGGAAACCGGTGCATTTTTAAGAGTTTCGATAGCCGCCATAACATCAACGCCGACACTTGCATATTTTTCCTTTACTAATTCAAAATTCATTATATTCATCACCTTTCTTTAGTTTTTAAATCATATTTAAATAAATTATAACACAACACAAAAAGAATTGCAATAAAATTATATTTTTTTAATAAAAAATTATAGATTAAAAAGGTTGCTTTTTTTAAAAAAATATGGTATACTAAATTAGTTTGTGGAATAATGCTTATGAGGCTTATCCTGAATTTAAATATGAGAAAGGGGACGGCGCAAAATGCACCGACCACACAAAACACTAAAAAATCGTATAAAAAACATTTTTTAAAAGCGTAAATGACAAAATATACTTCATAAATTAGGAAAGAAATTCGCAATCTGGCGAATTTCTAAATTAAAAAGTGTTTTGTGTTTTGAATAAACCTCACCTCTCGGAGTACCTGTGTACGCCTTCGGGATTCGGTTTATCCAATTTGCACTATTTTGCGTCCATCCCCAAAAGAGGCTGTAGCAAAACAAAATTATTTTGCTACAGCCCCTCTCTGTGAACTAATCGCAGTTATATCTGCATTTTATAAGGCATACTGTACTTGTAATCAAAAGAGAGAAGAAAAACAGTAAAAAGCCTGTTATTATTGCCCCTGTTATACTTGTTGCCGCAAAGGATATTCCAAGGAGAAGCAATGAGGTTAAAGCTGTTCCTAAAATTCCTGCTGAAAATAAGGAAAGACTTTTGCAACAGAGCCTTTTTTCGGAACAAATCGAAGAAGTTAGAAGAGTTATCCCCAAATATCCGATGGCAATGCCGAGTAATACCCATAAAAATGCAGGGGTTATTGTTATTAGAGCCGTATATCGGAATATTGCTGCAAGAACACCGATAATTACGCTCGAAATAACTGCTTTAGCTGTGCAGTCTATTTGACAGCTGCAATTTGTTGTCATAATATTTCACCTCCGATATATAGTATGCAGAAATTATATGAGAGGTGATGTTTGATTTGGCTTTGCGATTAGTTATTATAAATATTTATTATAGCCGCAATCAGGCGGCGGATTGGAGAAACTATGAACGAAAAGAAAGAGTTTAAGCCGTATGTTCCGGCGGACAAGGTTACGCCTGAACTTACGGTGACGTCAATAATCATGGGTATAATCCTTGCGGTTATATTTGGTGCGGCAAATGCATATCTTGGACTTCGTGTCGGAATGACAGTGTCGGCATCAATTCCTGCGGCGGTTATATCTATGGGTGTTATCCGTGTTATCATGAAGAAAAATTCTATCCTTGAGAGTAATCTTGTGCAGACAATCGGTTCTGCAGGTGAGTCCTTGGCGGCAGGAGCTATATTTACTCTTCCTGCACTTTTCTTGTGGGCGGCAGAAGGAAAAATGGAGAAGCCCGATCTTATAAGCATAACGCTGATTGCCTTAATCGGTGGTTTGCTCGGCGTATTCTTTATGATTCCCCTTCGTAATGCTCTTATCGTTAAAGAGCATGGAATACTTCCTTATCCGGAAGGAACGGCTTGTGCAGAGGTGTTGCTTGCAGGTGAAGAGGGTGGAGCAAATGCCTCAACTGTTTTTGCAGGAATGGGATTTGCGGCTCTTTTTAAATTTATTGTTGACGGACTCAAGCTTGTTGCAGGAGAGGTCACATTCAATGTGGGCAAGGTTGTAAAAGGTTTTGCCGGTGCAATCGGAACACAGATTTATCCTGCGGTTTTGAGTGTTGGGTATATCTGCGGACCTAAAATTTCATCGTATATGTTCTCGGGCGGTGTGTTCAGCTGGCTTGTTATAATTCCTATTATCGTCCTCTTTGGCTCGGAACTTACCCTTTATCCGGGAACAGAATCCATAGGTGAAATATTTGCAACTGACGGAGCGGCAGGAATTTGGTCGACTTATGTAAGATATATTGGTGCAGGTGCACTTGCGGCAGGTGGAATTATAAGCCTTATAAAATCTCTTCCGCTTATTGCGAAGGCTTTTGGTGGCGCAATGAAGAGTGCCTTTGGCGAAAAAGTGTCAAACACAGGCAGAACTTCTAAAGATATGAATATGGCTGTTGTTCTTGGCTGTATTGCAATTCTTACTGTTTTGGTATGGCTTGTTCCTGCGATTCCCGTATCATTTTTAGGTGCGGTTATCGTGGTTGTTTTTGGATTTTTCTTTGCAACCGTTTCATCAAGAATGGTTGGTTTGGTCGGAAGCAGTAACAACCCTGTTTCAGGTATGGCTATTGCCACACTTTTGATTGCAACCCTCCTTCTTAAGTTAACAGGAAGTATTGGTGCGGTAGGTATGAGCAGTGCTATTGCAATAGGTTCAATAATTTGTATTGTATCTGCAATAGCGGGTGACACATCTCAGGATTTAAAGACCGGATATATCCTCGGCTCAACCCCTCAGAAGCAGCAAATAGGTGAAGTTATAGGTGTTGTATCGGCGGCACTCGCAATAGGCGGTACGCTCTATCTTCTGGACAGCGCATGGGGATTTGGTTCAAAGGAACTCGGCGCTCCTCAGGCAACAATTATGAAGCTTATCGTTGAAGGTGTTATGGGTGGAAATCTTCCCTGGACACTTGTTCTTATCGGTGTATTTATTGCGATTGTTGTTGAAATTTTGAAAATACCGGTGCTCCCATTTGCGATTGGTGTTTACCTTCCGGTTCAGCTTAATGCCTGCATCATGATAGGTGGGCTTATCCGTTTGCTTGTTAACAAGGCGAAAGGCTCTGAGGCGAAGAAAAAGGCGATTGAAAACGACGGAATTTTATTCTGCTCCGGTATGATAGCAGGCGAAGGACTTATCGGAATTGTTCTTGCTCTTCTTGCTATTTTCGGAATAGATAAGATGATTGACCTTAAGACAATGTTTAATATCCCCAATGTTGTTTCGGATATTGGCGGAATTATCCTTTTAGCAGTAATTGTTCTGACGGTTTTGAAGTTTTCGCTCTGGAAGAAAAGAAGTAAGCAGTTATGATGAAAAAAACTGAAAATTACCTTGAAAAAAAGCCGAAAAGAGCGGAATGTATAAATTGGACAAAGGAAGACAACGGAGAGGTTGTTCTTGAAGTTGAAAATAAGGGAATTGCGAATAAAATAGCGCAACTTATTTTGAGAAAACCGAAGATAAGCTATATTCACCTTGATGAAATGGGGAGCTTTATCTGGCCGTTGCTTGACGGAAAGACAAATATTATTGCTATCGGTGAGAAAGTGGAAGAGCATTTCGGGGATAAGGCAAATCCTCTTTATGAACGACTTGCAAAGTATATAAAAACGCTTTATAGCTATGAATTCATTGAATTTGATAAATGAAAAATAAAATTATAGTTGACGGAAAACGGGTTTAAGAGTATAATTATAGTGTTTGATAAATTTAATGCGAAAAGAGGATTTTTATGGGAATTAAAATTGGAATAGTCGGATATGG
The DNA here is from genome assembly GCA_015068605.1 of Oscillospiraceae bacterium. GTDB lineage: Bacteria > Bacillota > Clostridia > Monoglobales > Monoglobaceae > SIG454. Next base: position 4,443 of record SVKF01000016.1, on the reverse strand, counting down.
AAATTTAGGGAGAGGGGTTGAAAGTGCGATTCTTCAGAACGAAGATATGTCCCTTTATGGGGTTTTCACCCGTCGTAATCCCGAAACAATGACAACACTAACGAATGTACCTGTCTATTCGGTTGATGAGATTTTAAACCATAAGGAAAATATAGATGTTTTGATTTTGTGTGGCGGAAGTGCAACGGATTTGCCTGTGCAAACACCAAAAATGGCTGAAAACTTTAATGTTATTGACAGCTTTGACACCCATGCCAAAATACCTGCTCATTTTGAAAAGGTTAATGAGAGTGCTGAAAAATCCGGAAAGGTTGCAATTATTTCCGTTGGCTGGGACCCGGGAATGTTTTCTCTTAACAGACTTATGGGACAAGCTATTTTGCCTTGCGGAAAGGATTATACCTTTTGGGGCAAGGGTGTAAGTCAGGGTCACTCCGATGCAATAAGAAGAATAGATGGAGTTCTCGACGCAAGACAGTATACAATTCCCGTCGAAGCGGCGGTTGAAGCTGTAAGAAACGGAGAAAATCCCGAATTATCAACAAGGGAAAAGCACACGAGAGAATGCTTTGTTGTTGCAGAAGATGGAGCGGATTTAAAAAGAATTGAAGACGAAATCAAGACCATGCCTAATTACTTTGCAGATTATGATACAACCGTTCATTTTATTACAATGGAAGAGCTTCAAAGAGACCATAAAGGTCTTCCCCACGGCGGAGTGGTTATAAGATGCGGCAAAACCGGCTTGAATGAGGAAAATACAAATATTATTGAGTATAAACTAAATCTCGATTCCAATCCGGAGTTTACATCCTCTGTGCTTGTTGCATACGCAAGAGCGGCTGTTCGGATGAACAAAGAGGGGATGAAGGGGTGCAAAACCGTGTTTGATGTTGCACCTGCATATTTGTCGGGTCAAACAGGCGAAGAGTTAAGAAAAAATCTTCTTTAATTGAGGTGAAAAGATGAAAACTGTAATGCTTGTTTTCGGCACGAGACCGGAAGCCATTAAAATGTGTCCTTTGGTTAATGAGCTCAAATCCAGGGAAAATATAAAAACCGTAGTTTGCGTAACAGGGCAACACAGACAAATGCTTGACAGTGTCCTTGAGGCGTTTAATGTTGTGCCGGATTACGATTTATCCATAATGAAAGATAAGCAGACCCTTTTTGATATAACCACCAATATTCTTAATAAAATTAAGGCGGTATTGGAGGAAGTTAAACCGGATACTGTTTTGGTTCATGGCGACACGTCTACAACCTTCGTAACTGCTCTTGCTTGTTTTTATATGAGTATTCCGGTTGGTCATGTTGAGGCAGGATTGCGTACCTATAACATCTATTCGCCCTATCCGGAGGAGTTTAACCGTCAGGCGGTTTCCATTATTTCAAAATATAACTTTGCGCCAACGGAAATGTCAAAGAATAATCTTTTGAAAGAGGGAAAAAATGCTGATGATATTTATGTGACGGGTAACACAGCCATAGATGCGCTTAAAACAACGGTTAAGGAAGATTATTTCCACGAAGAGCTGAATTGGGCATCGGATAGCAGACTTATAGTTATCACGGCGCACAGACGTGAAAATTTGGGTGAGCCTATGCACCAGATGTTCAGAGCAATACGGAGAATTATAGATGAGAACCCCGATGTTAAAGCGATATACCCCATTCATATGAATCCGGTTGTTCGTCAGGCGGCGCAGGAAGAGCTATCCGGTTGTGACAGAATTCATATAATTGAGCCTCTTGATGTCCTTGATTTTCATAACTTCTTAGCAAGATGTTATATGATTTTAACAGACAGTGGTGGGGTGCAGGAAGAAGCACCTTCTCTCGGAAAGCCCGTTTTGGTTATGAGAGATACAACGGAGCGCCCGGAAGGTATAGCGGCAGGAACTCTTAAGCTTGTGGGAACAAATGAGGAAACAATATATGAAAGCTTTAAAGAACTGCTGGAAAATAAAGAAGCTTATGAAAAAATGAGCAAGGCAAGTAATCCTTACGGTGACGGAAAAGCCTCTGTGAGAATTGCCGATATATTGGAAAAATAATCGTTGATGGGCTGTGGCGAATGTGCTGCAGCCCTTATTTCGTGAATCTATAAGGTGGTTTTGATAGAAGCGCCGATTTTTCGAAGCTTTTCGTCAAAATTTTCATAACCTCGCTGGATTAATTCAATATTTTCAACCTCGGTTTTTCCTTTGGCGACAAGCCCTGCAAGGACAAGAGCGGCGCCTGCCCGAAGGTCGGTAGCCTTGACCTTTGCTCCGGTCAGCTTTGCTCCGTCAATTATAGCCGTTCTTCCGTCAACCTTGATGTTTGCTCCCATTCTGTTCAGTTCGGGAATATGGAGAAATCTGTTATCAAAAACAGTTTCAACAATAAGACTTCTTCCCGATGTTGTGCATAAAAGCGCAGTTGCTATTGCTTGCATATCTGTGGGAAAACCGGGATGAGGCATTGTCATAATATCCGTGTTGATTCCCTTGCATTTTCCCTTTATTCTGATATAGTTATCCCCCTCTTTTATATCAGCACCGATTTCACTGTATTTCGCCATGATGGGGCGAATGTGGTCAGGAATGATATTTTTGAGAGTTATGTCTGATTCACACATAATTCCGGCGGTGAGAAACGTCCCTGCCTCAATGCGGTCGGGGATGATGGAGTAGGAACAGGCATGAAGCTTGTCAACACCGACGATTTTAATTTTGTCGCTGCCTGCATTTTGAATTCTTGCACCCATTTTATTAAGGAAATTTGCAAGGTCGACAATCTCCGGTTCCGTTGCGCAATTTTCAATAATTGTCTCTCCCTCTGCCATGCTGGCGGCAATAATCAGGTTTTCGGTCGCACCAACACTTGGAAAATCAAGATAAATGTTGGCTCCGTGAAGCTTGGGGCATTTTGCTTCAATATAGCCATGACCCTGCTTGATTTTTGCTCCCATTGCGGAAAAGCCCTTAAGATGAAGGTCTATGGGACGAGTGCCGATAGGACAGCCTCCCGGCAATGGAATACGGACCTTTCCGTAGCGGACAAGAACAGGTGACATAATAAGAAAAGAGGCGCGAAGCTTGCTGACGGATTCGTAAGGTGCTTTGTGCTCCGTTATTTCCGGCAGGGAAATACATAGTTCGTCAGCCGCCTCAAAATTATATTTTCCGCCCAAATGCGAGATGATGTTACACATATTTGAAACATCAACAAGATTTGGAACATTTTTTAAGGTTATTTTATCAGGGCAAAGAAGTGATGCGGCAAGGATTGGAAGTGTAGCATTTTTAGACCCTCCAATCAAAACCTCTCCCTCTAAAAAGTCGGTTTGAGATATTGTATATTTTCCCATTTTAAGTCTCCTTTTCGTATATGTAACATACTCCCGAAGAGGAGATGTAGCAAAACAAAATTATTTTACTGCATCTCCTTTGGAGTGGACGAAAAATAGCGCAGATTGGACAAACTGAGCCAATAAAGTACATTTTAAGGGCTTTATTGGGGTACCCGAAGGCGTACATTGGTACGTCGAGAGGCGAAGTTTGTTCAAAACACAAGGCGATTTATAATAGAAATTTGTTATTCGACAAATTTTTTCCTTAATTTTTTCTTATTTAATGCTTTTTGTACATTTAAAAGACTTTGTTAAGCGTTTCTTTTGCCTTGTGTGGTATGTGCATTTTTCTGCACTCCCGTTAAATCATATTATTGAAAGGGTATTGAGAAGATGAGGAGAAAATGAAGGCTTTATGGTAGAGCACATTGTAAGCAGCCACTTTTGAAATTACAAAATCATCCATTAACAAAACTCCTTTCATTCTATAGTTTGTTCAAAGAATCGAAGAATATAATATTAAAAGTTTGACATTCAAAAATATTTTTATAAAATTTAAAAAACTGCTTGACAAAAGAGCAAAACTTGTGTATAATAGATAAGTCGTATGGATCTTTAGCTCAGTTGGTTAGAGCAACCGGCTCATAACCGGTTGGTCCGGGGTTCGAGTCCCTGAAGATCCACCATAACACAACCGCAAGGTTGATACAAAGAAAACCGCTTGATATCAAGCGGTTTTTTGCTTTTCAAGGCTGAATTTTCAGCCTTATTTTTTTATTTCTGTTAAAATTCTGAAGTCGAAGTTTACCCCCCTAAATATACTTTTTGGCAAAATTTGAGGATTTTCAGAGTGATTTACCCCCCCTCGTGTCCAGTTTTCGTTTATCAGTGCAATCAGTGCACAGTGCATCAGTGCACAGTGCATCAATATATCATAGGTTCGTTTCTCATCTGTCCTACTGTCTATGCACCGCTAAATTAATACAATTTAGCAAAATAAACCTTTCGGCAAAATGCAATATACTTTTCGGCAAAATAAACCTTTCGGCAAAATGCAAGATACTTTTTAGCAAAATAAACCTTTCGGCGAAATAGCAACTCTTTTT
>SVKF01000004.1 GCA_015068605.1 Oscillospiraceae bacterium | reverse complement strand
TTTGAAGGAACCGTTATTAAGAAGAATCACGGCGGTATCCAGGAAACCTTCACAGTAAGACGTGTTTCTTACGGTGTTGGTGTTGAAAGAACATTCCCGATGAATTCACCTAAAGTGGACAAGATTGAAGTTACTCGTCGCGGTAAGGTTAGAAGAGCTAAGCTTTACTACCTCAGAGACAGAGTTGGTAAGTCTGCAAAGGTTAAGGAAAAAATTTAATAGTAAATTGGTCATGGGTGGTTATGTGTGCATAATCACCTTTTGATTTATTTTTTAAGGAGGAATAAAAATGCAGGGTGCAAATTTTGATAATCAGGAAAATAATATGCAGGAGACAGAGATTCAGCAAGATGCTGTTATTCAAGAGGAGACTAATGAAGAACCTGTAAGCATATGGAAGACAGGATGGAGAAAAGAATTGATTGATTGGGTTGTGGCTATTGGAGTTGCGGTTGTTATCGCAATGGTTTTGAGAACATTTGGTATGACTCTTGCTCTTGTTGATGGTGCAAGTATGGAAAATACTTTACATGACGGTGAAAGACTTTATGTTAATAAGCTTTTCTATACACCGGAAAAGGGCGATATTGTTATAATTGAATCGGATAAACATCCGAAAGGGGCTCTTGTTAAAAGAGTTATAGCAACAGAAGGTGATACAATATATATAGACCCGTATACGGCTGAGGTATATGTGAATGGTGAGCTTATTGAAGAGGACTATATAAAAGGTAAGACTGTTCTTCCTGTTAGCAGTGTAGGTTTTGGCGGCATTGGCTATCATGGTGAATTTAAGGAAGTTTTTGAAGACCCGACATATAGCCTTGAAAATCCTATTGTTATCGGAAATGATGAGGTGTTCGTTATGGGTGATAACAGAGAAAACAGCAGTGACAGCAGAAACCTTGGATTATTCAGGGAAGATGAAATTATGGGACACGCGGTATTCAGATTCTGGCCGCTTGGCGATTTCGGTACATTAGATTAAGAGGAAAGAATATGGAATTACAGTGGTTTCCGGGGCATATGGCGAAAACTCGTCGTTTGCTTAAGGAAAATATAAAATTAGTTGATGTTGTTATTGAGTTGGTTGATGCAAGGCTTCCGCTCTCGTCAAGAAATCCCGAGATTGACAAAATTGTTGGCAATAAGCCGAGAATAGTCGTGCTTAATAAGAGTGATATGGCGGATGGCGACACTAATAAAAAATGGATTTCGTGGTTTCGCTCAAAAGGTATTTCTGCTGTTGAGATTAACAGCTTAAGCGGTCAGGGACTTAAAAGCATCGACAAAGAGCTTGAAAAGGTTCTTGCGGAAAAGTTTAAAAGAGACGAAGCGAGAGGTATGCTTCGTCATGCGATTAAAATGATGGTGGTTGGAATACCGAATGTTGGAAAATCTTCCTTTATAAATAAGCTTTCGGGAAGAGCGGCAACAAAAACGGGAAATCGTCCGGGTGTGACGCAAACAAAACAGTGGATAAGAATTGCAGGGAAATATGAGCTTTTGGATACGCCGGGTATTCTTTGGCCTAAATTTGAGGATAAAGAGGTTGCCAAAAGAATTGCTTTTACGGGTGGAATTAAAGATGAGATAATGGATATTGAGGAGCTTGCATTTTATCTTATTGATTATCTCAAAAATAATTATCCTGAAAATCTTGCGGAAAGATATAAGCTTGAAGACGGGTTTGAGGAAATTGAAAGCTATGAGCTTTTAGAGCTTATCGGGAGAAAAAGAGGTTGTATTGTTTCGGGGGGCAATGTTGATATGCTTCGTGTTTCAAATCTTGTTCTCGATGATTTCAGAAGTGCAAAAATCGGAAATATATCCCTTGAAGCACCGATAAAGTAATAACTGAATGCCGGCTGATGTCGGCATTTTTCATAGGAGGAAAGTTATGTTAGAATTTGAAAATTCGGTTTATGAAACCGGAAAAAACTTAATTGCAGGTATAGACGAGGCAGGAAGAGGACCTCTTGCGGGACCTGTATGTGCGGCGGCGGTGATTTTCCCGAAAGGTCTTGTAATAGAGGAAATAAATGATTCAAAAAAGCTTACGGAAAAGAAGAGGGAAAAGCTTTTTGATGTTATAATTGAAAAGGCTGTGGCGTATTCCATAGAGTTTTGTTATCCTGATGAGATTGACGAAATAAATATAAGACAGGCGACACATAAAGCAATGGAAAAAGCAGTAAATGGACTTAAGATTAAACCTGAACATATTTTAATTGACGGAAATGATAATATTCCTTTTGATTTTCCGTATACATATATTGTAAAAGGTGATGCAAAATCCCAGAGTATTGCTGCGGCATCGATTCTTGCAAAGGTGAGTCGAGACAGACTTATGGTGGAGCTTGATGAAAAATATCCGCAATACGGCTTTGCGAAACACAAAGGCTACGGAACAAAAGCTCACATGGAGGCAATTCAGCAATACGGTGTGAGCGAAGTCCACAGAAAAAGTTTTATGACAGACAAGGTGCTTGGTAAAGTATAATGGAGAAATATAATAAGGTTGTGGGCAATATCGGTGAAGAGATTGCCGTAAAATATTTTTTGAAAAATAAATATAAAATTCTTGAGAGAAATTATGTTGCCGGAAAAGGTGAAATAGATATAATTGCTCGAAAGAAGAAGACGATAATTTTTGTGGAAGTCAAGACAAGACAGAACGAGAATTTCGGTACGCCGGCAGAGGCGGTTGATTACAGAAAAAAGAAAAAGATAATCGAAACTGCGGAAAAGTATATATATGATAATAAGCCGAACACAGACTTTCGTTTTGATGTTGTTGAGGTTTATGGTGTGTTCACGGGTGACGACTTTGAGTTTGAAAAAATTGAGCATATAGAAGATGCGTTTGGAGTGAATTATTAATGAAATTCGGCATATTTGATGCCCATGCGGATACTGTAAGCAAAATTTATGAAACAAATCAGAACTTAAAGGAAAACAGTTGTCATACTGACTTTGAAAGAATGAAGCAATATCCTAAATATACCCAGGTTTTTGCGGCGTTTGTTGACAGAAAAGCAATTTCGGAAAGTCCGAAAGCATACACAGAAAAGCTGATTTTAAAGTATAAAGATGAGATACACAAATGCGGTATCCTTGGCATAGAAAGCACAGAAGATTTGGGCAAAAACACATATTCTTCGATTTTATCAATAGAGGGTGGAGAAGCTCTCGGTGGAGAAATTCAAAACATAGATTATTTTTATAATCTTGGTGTACGTATTTTGACACTTACATGGAATTATGACAATGAACTGTGCGGAGGAATAGGTGATTATTCGGGAAAAGGGCTTTCCGAATTTGGACGAAATGTTGTAAAGCGTATGAATGAAATCGGAATGATTGTTGATGTGTCGCATATTTCCGAAAAAGGTTTTTGGAATGTTGCAAAGTGTAGCGAAAAGCCTTTTATTGCCTCTCATTCAAATGTGAGAAAAATATGTTCACACAGCAGAAATTTAACAGATGAGCAGATAAAAGAAATTATAAGACAAAATGGTGTGATAGGTGTTAATTTTTATCCCGTATTTTTAAGCGAAGACGGTAGATGTGGCTTTGAGAAAATAATTGAACATATCGAATATATATTAAATCTTGGCGGAGAAAATAATGTGGGAATAGGCTCTGATTTTGACGGAGTTGACAGCCTGCCTGACGGAATAACAGGGGTAGAGGATATGAGTCGGCTTGTTGATTTAATGGAAAAAAGAGGATATAAGGATAAACTGATAAGCAAAATTCTTTACGAAAATTTCAATAGAGTTTTATTGTTGAATACGAGCAAAAACATATAACAAAAAAACCGATATAAATTTTGAAAAAATGTCTTGACTTTACATTTTTTTTATGCTATACTATATAAGCTAATGTAGATTAGAACACTCTAAAGAAAGAGGTGAAATAGATGAAAGCAGGAATACATCCCGATTATAAGCAGACTGTTATCAGATGTGCTTGCGGTAATGTTATAGAAACAGGTTCAACAAAGGAGAATATTTCAATAGAAATTTGTTCTGCGTGTCACCCTTTCTATACAGGTAAGCAGAAGCTTGTTGATACAGGCGGACGCGTTGATAAGTTTAGAAAGCGTTTTGGTTTGGAAGATAAATAATCAAACCAGTTTTTTAGGCGGATTGTTAAAATCAAAAATTCTACAGTTTATAACAGAGCAGGGATGCTCTGTTATTATTTTTTATAGAAAAGAGAAAAATGTTGATATACGTATGATGGTTATTGTAAACCAAAAAGTCGATTTTGAGTTTGTCGAAAAAACAACGGAAAAGCCCGTTAAAATGGGGATAACATTGCTTTTAAAGGTGATTTTCATTTAAAAACAGCTTATCCCTGTGGATAATGTGGATAACTCTGCGAATAACTATATAATAGGCTTTTTTAAGAAAAAATAACTGTTATGTAAACTAAAATGGGTAAAAAACAATACCGGAATGGTTTACATAATATTATTAAAATATCTTGACACACCACCTTAGGTGTGTTAAATTATTTATGTGAAATGGAGGAAATGATATGAAAAAAATGATTAGATTTTTGTGTATTGTGATTTCAGTCGCAATACTTATGAGTCAAGCTGCATTTGCATCAGATGTTATGATGATGTATGGACAGACAAATTCTGACGCAAGTCAGGTTACGATTTTGGTTCTTGATTCTGATGTTGTTGACAGGTCTGATATTACAGCGGAGCAAATCAAGTATATTGACCAAAGTGCCGTTAATTCGGACGGAAGCTTTATGATTATGCTGCCGTTCTTTGAGGAAAATACTTATAATGTTTATTCAAATCTTGATTTTAGCATTGCAGGCGGAGCTGAAAAAATGACTGCATATGTATCTGCATCGGGTGATGATGGTAATATCGGTCTTTCGGAAGATACACCGCTTAAAACTTTGGAAAAAGCTTATGAATATATTGCTTTGATTGACGAAATTGTGATTTTAGATGATACGACTTATGTAGAAGCACCGGCTCACAGCGGAATGCTTAAAATAAGAGGAAACAACGCATCTGTTAAGCTTACGCTTCCGTCAGAGGTAAGTCTTAACGGCGAGCTTACGATTGATAATGTTTTAATAAGCGGTGCTGCAAGAATTTATGCTAACGGTTATAAGTTCAGGATAACCGAAACGGTTACATCGGATGCAGGAAACGGCTCTTCTGCAAATTCAAAAAGCCTTTATGTTTATGGCGGCAAGAAGAATGCGGATTTGACAGGGGATACATATCTTGAACTTCTCGGTGGCAAGTTTTATAGAGTTTACGGCGGATGTAACGGCGGTACATTAACAGGAAATACGAATGTTATATTAGGCGGAAACGCAAACAGCGGTGACGGAATAAATGACCAGGACAGCGCAACTATTTCAGGTTGTTATGTGTTCGGTGGCGGATACAATGGCGCAGTAACAGGAAGAACGAATGTGACAATTAAAGATAATGCAGTTTCAAAATTTGTCTGCGGTGCAGGAGAGAGCACGAAGGGAAATGCAAAGGAAACAAATATCTATATAAGCGGCGGAAAAGTCATGAATGTCTATGGCGGTTCAACAAATACAGCTCTTACAAATTGTGACACCCATGTTACCTTGGCAGGTGGACTTGTTGAAGCTATTTTTGGCGGAAGTGAATCTGCCGCAATGACGGGAAATACTTATATAACCCTTATGGGCGGAGATGTTTCAAGACGAGTTTATTCGGGTTGTTATAATAACTTATATAGAGATGGGTTAAGTTTAGTATGGGCTTCACATAATTTTGTAACAGGAACAACAAACCTTGTGATTTATCCGGAAGTGAAGCTTGTGACGCAAAATGAGCTCCATAGTGAAAATCAGCTTGATATGGGTATTTATGCAGGAAGCCGTGACAGTCAAAATAACTCGGCGGAAGAAAGCAGACTCATCTTTGTTAACGGAAGTTACAGTACACACAGCGGAAAAATTGGAAAACAGGACACCGGTATTCTTGCAGTGATGTATCCGTTTAAGAGCTATGCTGATTACACGATAAAAGCCACAACAGGCGGTGTTGTTAATGGGACAAACGCAAGCGGAAAAATTTATGTAAACCCCGAAAATGGTTATTATGCGTTGATTGGAAATGCTGAATATGAAGTTGGCGAAGTTGAAATTTCGTCGGGAACAACAGATGTAACATTTAAGAAAAAGGATTTCTATATCTATGATGTTAGTGCAACAAAAGGAGAAAATAAGGCTGAGGGAACAACAAATATAAATGCAGATAATTCAACTGCAAATGAAACAAGTCCGACGCTTTATGTTTCAGTATTTGAAGCTGAATCCGGAAAGCTTATAGATTGCGCAGTTTCGGAAGCCACAACCGGACAGAAAAGCTTTAGTCTGAACTGTCAGTTTGAAGAAGGCGTTAAATATATTGTTAAAGCTATGATGTGGAACGGAAATATGGAACCGCTTACAGCGACATACAGTGTTGAACTTAAATAATAAAGACCAGGGGATGTTAAAAAAACTCCGGATCGCAAGAAAAGAGGAAAAAACAACAGGGAGTGAGAAAACCTTTTGTAGAATATATCCCTGAATATACCTAAAAACAAGGGTGAAAAAATCAAAAATTTTGATTTTTTAAATATACTATCTTTTATTGCTACGAAACAAACTTCGCCTCTCGGAGTACCTGCGTACGCCTTCGGGTAACCCAAAGCCAAGGCTTTGGCTCAGTTTGTTCGCTTTAGAGCTTTTTTCCTATCCCCTTAAAACAAAGGCGGTGTTTAAAAAGTCAAAAAGACTTTTTAAACACCGCCTTTCTTTCTGTCTTTAAACGCTTGAAGTAAGAGTGTTGAACTGCTTACACCTGCGAGTGCCTGAAGTGTTCCGGAATAAGCTGACATCAAAGCAACCTGAACTCCGAGACCTAAAAAATATGCTTCAAAAATGAAATAACCCAAAAGCATAATAATTTCACCAATTATTCCGCATATAACTATATGCAGAATATTTTTCTTTTTGGAAAGTTTAAAAAGAAATCCTGCTGAAAAGGCAACAAAAGCTTTGATGATTAAGGTTGGGAGGGCATAAATTGTATAGCCTGAAAACACATCGGCAAGTGCACTGCCTATTCCGGCGGAAACACTTCCCCAATAAGGACCTAAAATATAGCCCGAGACTAAAACCATGCAATCACCAAAATTAAGATAACCACCAAAGGATGGGATACGGATAATAAAGGTTGCGCAAAATGTGAGAACCGAAAATATAGCGGTTAAAGTTAAATTTTTCAAATGGGTTTGCTTCATAAAAATTCCTCCGTCTGAAGTGTTGCTATTATTATAATATAGTGCATATTTAATTGCAATAGTCATAATCAACAAAATGTTGAATAAAAATTAAACAAAACTTTAATGGAGAGTGAATTATGAAAAGTAAATTGAAAAAATGTTTATTTATCGGAGCGATAGGAATGTTTATTTTATCGTTTCCGCTGCATTTTCTGTATGACAGCATAGGCGGAACACCCTCTTGGGTTGGTTTTTTCGTTCCTGTTTCGGAAAGTGTCTGGGAGCACTTAAAGCTTTTATTTTATCCGGGGATAATAGCCGGAATATATGAATATTTTTGTACCGGCAAAAAATATCAGAATTTCATTGCGGCGAAAACAATCGGAATTTTACTCGGTATGGCAGGAATTGTTATTTCTTTTTACACTTATTCGGGAATAATCGGAAGGGATTTTCTTATAGCGGATATATTGACCTATGTTGTGGGAGTTATAGTATGTGAGTTTGTGACATGGAAAATTCTAAACAGCGGTAAATTCAGCTCTATACAAAATAAGAAAACATCAATTATCACACTTTTAATAACGGCGATACTGTTTGCAATCTACACATATAATCCGCCTGCGATAAATATTTTTATAAGTCCGGTATAAGTTCTAAAATGGGACAAAGTATCATAATAATGGAATATCAAAAGAAAAGGAAGGATGCTTATGGAAAATCGAAACAGAGAAATACTCGGAATTATGCCTGAAAATTTAAGATGTCTTATGAAAAAGGCGTTGGGTGAGCTTTGGGGAGGGCTGGAGGAAATTCGTTTAAGAGTTAATAAGCCCCTTATTGTCGGAACTGCCGGAGGAAATTTTGCCATTTTAAAGGATGGAAATATTTCTCCGGCTCTCGGAGGGGCGTATATTGTCAGTGAAAGTGATATTAAGCGAGTGTTTTGCAGTATTTGTGAAAATTCGGTATATGCGCACGAAGCGGAAATCCGGCAAGGGTATATAACCGTCAGGGGCGGACATCGAGTTGGATTTTCGGGTAAAGCCGTCATTCGTGACGGGAAAATCGATACACTTAAGGAAATTAACGGGATAAATATCAGAATTGCGAAAGAGAAAATTGGGTGCGGAAGCGAATATCTGAAAGATATTACATATAACGGACGGATTATAAATACACTTGTAATTTCGTCTCCCGGCTGTGGGAAGACAACCCTTCTTAGGGATTTAACCAGGCTGATTTCCAATTCGGGAATTAAAGTATCTGTTGTTGATGAGAGAGGCGAGATTGGAGCTTGTTACGGTTCCGTTCCGCAAAATGATATTGGTTTTCAGACAGATATTATTGAAGATGCTCCAAAAAAAGAGGCAATTCCCCTTATGCTTCGCTCCATGTCACCGCAACTTATAATATGTGATGAAATTGCGTCTGAATCGGATATGTTAAGCATAAAAAAGTGTTTCGGCTCAGGTGTGGGAGTTATTGCCAGTGCTCACGCAGGAAGTGTTGAGGAGGTGAAAAGCAATCCTCTTATAAGGTGTCTCCTTGGGGGTAACGGATTTAATAAAATTATACTGTTAAAGCGTAATAATGAGAGTATAAGCAAAAGAATCAGCGGAGAAGTTTTTGAGGTGAAATTTTAATGTTTAGGATAATTTGCGGATGTATAATTGTCTTGGGTTTTACCTATATAGGCAGATTGTATGCGGAACGGGAGAAGTCAAGACTCGCTCAGCTTGATGCATTTTGTGACGGACTTAATATGCTGGAATTTAATATAAGATATATGAATTTTCCCATGGCTGAGGCTTTTAAAAGAGTGGCGGAAGGTTGTTCGCAGCCCATAAAAGCTGTTTTTGAGGAAGCATCCCGAATAATGTCCGAAGAATATGAGGTTTCGTCAGGAGAGGCATTTTGCAGAGGAATTGATAAAAATAAAAATAAGATGACCTTATCATATGATGAGATGGAAATAGTGAAAAGCTTTGCTCTGTCGTTGGGAAAAGGGGACAGAAAAGCTGAAATTGTTAATATCGAATCGGCAAAGGTCAGACTGTCTGCATCCTGTCAGGATGCAAAAGAGGAGGTTAACAAAAAGGTTAAGATGACAAAAAGCATAAGTACACTTGCGGGGATTTTAATAGTAATTGTGCTTATTTAGAATAAACGGAGGGGAAAATGACGGGTGTTGATCTTATATTCAAGGTGGCGGCAATCGGAATTTTGGTTGCAGTCTTAAATCAGCTTTTAGTCAGAAGCGGCAGGGAAGACCAAGCGATGCTGACAACCCTTGCAGGGCTAATTGTTGTGCTTATGATGGTTATTAAACAGATAAGTAATTTGTTTGACACGATTAAAAGTGTGTTTGAGCTTTGATATGGTAATAGAAAAAATTGTAGGAATTGCGTTGGTATCGGTTATTTTATCGGTTCTTTTAAAAGGGTATAACCCGAGTGTGGCAATTTCTGTATCACTTATTGCCGTGGTGGTTATGTTTGCAATAATAAGCCCGTATCTTAAAATTGTGCTTAGTTCATTTGTGAATATTTCAAGCCAAATTGGAATGGAGATAAAATACATTGTTACGGTTATAAAGGTTATCGGAATTGCGTATATAACACAGATTGGAGCAGAGATTTGCCGTGACTCGGGAGAAAATGCTGTTGCGACAAAGGTGGAAATATGCGGCAAGATAGTGATTATGGTTATGTCCTTGCCGATAGTTTATGAGCTTTTTTCTGTTATAAGTGATATAGTTAATTTGGTGTAGCAAAGGATAATATATGTGAAAAAAGTTATTGTTTTTGGTATTGCTTTGTTTATGTTGTTTGTAAATGCTCATGCGGAAGAAGGGGAAATTATAGATGAGTATATTTCTATATATTCATCGGAATTTGATGATGTCGTTGCAGAGTATGATGTTGATGAAAGTGTAAGAAGCATAGTGCCGGAATTTGATGCTGAAAAAATGATAAGGAAAACCATGTCGGGAGACAGCATCTTTGATATAAAAAGTATATTTACGAGATTGCTTTCTTTACTGTTTGGCGAAATCAGAAATGTTCTTAAAATTATGCTTTATGTAATAGCCATTTCGATTCTGACGGCATACCTTTCGGCGTTACCGGACGGAAGAAGCAAGGAAGTGTCAGATATTGCATTTTTTGCCTGCTATACTGTAATTGCAGGGATATGCTCTGTATCATATGTTGAGATTGTAACCTGTGCGAAAAGTGCAATAGATACAATTGTTCTTATATCTAAAGTCGTGGTACCGGTTGTTACGGCGTGTCTTATGGGCTCGGGAGCGGTGGTTTCCGCATCAAGCTTTCAGCCGATGCTTCTGTCTGTTATAGGCATTGCGCTGTTTGTCATAGAAAAATTCTTTTTGCCTGCACTTATGCTTTATGCAATATTTAATATCGTTAATAATTTATCAGAAAAATTCAATATAGATAAAATGGTACAGTTCGTGGGAAAGGTCATAAAATGGGGAATATCAATACTTTTAACTATATTTATCGGCTGTGCAGGATTACAGAGTCTTGCTTCAAGTGGTGCTGACGGTATATCCGTTAAAATTGCCAAGTATGCGGCATCTAACCTAATCCCGTTTGTGGGCGGTATTTTATCCGAATCGGTAGAAACGGTCATGAATTGCAGCGTTGTTATCAAAAATGCGGTGGGAATAACCGGAATTATTATTATGGCAGGAGCAATGCTGCTCCCCTTGATTAAGATTTCTGCGTGTCTTATTGTGTTGCGGTTAACCTCATCTGTTGTTCAGCCGATAGCCGATAACAGAGTTTCAAAATGTGTTTCGGGAATTGCCGATGCGGTTGGGCTTGTTTTTTCCATTACACTTGCGGTAACGGTAATGTTTATAATAATTATGACAATTATGCTCAGCGCAGGAAATTCCGCATATATGCTGGGGAGGTAAAGAGTGGAAGGTGTTAAGGAGTGGTGTATAAGGGTAGTCGGTATTTTGATTTTGGCGGTTATGTGTGAAGGTATTTTGCCGTCGGGAGATGTGAAAAAATATGTGCGGATTCTGACTGGTCTTATATTGACGATTTTTATAGCAAACCCTGTCGCAGACGGTTTTAAAACAGATTTTTTTATCGATGAAAATGAGCAGACGGTTGACTTTGAGGCAGAAAAAATGGAAGAAAAGGAGCGTGAAAATGTGTTAAGGTTGTATAAAGCAAATCTTGAGAAGAAAATGAATGAGGATTTAAGTTCGGTAATTGACAACTGTGAATTTGAATTTCAGATTGAGGTTGAATCGGGAAATATGTCTGAGTTTGGTAAAATCAAGGGAGTCATCATAACAGTCCTGACAAAAGAAGAAATATATGTAAATGATGTGGTTGAGAGACTCCTTTCGGAAAAATACGGAATATCAACAAAAAATATAGCTGTTAATTATCGCATAGGATAATGGAGGGCAAAAGTGGATTACAACATCATAAAAGAAAATATTTTAAATAATAACAAAAAAACAAAATTTATTATATTTTTAATTATTGGGGCAATTTTGTTTCTTGCTTTCGGAAACTTCGGAAAAGGAGAAGCTGATAAGAATGGAAACCACGAAAATATATTTGACTTTGAGAAGTATAAAAATGAGCTTTCCCGTGAAGCTGAGGAAGCACTTTCTCAGATAAAAGGTGCAGGAACGGTTGAGGTGGTTTTAAGCTTTGAAAGCAGGGGCAAGACGGTTATTGCGAGAAACAGCCAGAGTAAGGTCCAAACGGATACGGGGAGCGTTGAAAGTCGGGAAACCAAAGAAAATTCCGACAGTGTTGTTGTTTATGGTCAGGGGCAAAATGAAACGCCCTATGTAACCGAGGAAAAGCTCCCTGTTCCGTCGGGCGTTTTGGTAATTGCGTCGGGGGCAGATGATGAAAGTGTCAGACTTGAGCTTTATGAAGCGGTCAGAGCGCTTTATGGAATATCATCTCATAGAATAAAGGTGACAAATTTTAAAAATGAAAATAATTAAATTTTATATTAAATACATAAAGGGCAAAGGAATGAGTAATATGAAAAAATTAACGGATGGTAAAAAAAGTACACCCAAGAGCAAAAAAAGCTCTGCAAGGAGCAGGCAAATTTTAGTGGGAGCACTTGCGGTTATGGTTGTTTTTGCAGGCTATTACAGATATTCGGTAAGCAACACGGAGCCTGAAATGACCGAAACGGTTCCGGTTATAAGTACGGCAAAGGCTGAAGGTGAAAATTATTTCGCATCGGCAAGAAAGGAAAGGGACAGCGCAAGAAGTCAGGCGGAAGAATTGATTAGAGAAATTGCGGAAAACGAGGAGTCCACAGCGGACGCCAAAGCGGAAGCGGATAATAAGCTGAAAAAATCTGCGGAAAACATTAAGGCGGAGGGCGAAATTGAAAGCTTTGTCAAGGCAAAAGGCTATGAGGATTGCATTACCTATGTGGAAGATGATGAAATCAGAGTTATAGTTAAAGCAGAGAAGCTCGAGAGCGATAAGGTCGCCCAGATAAGCGAAATTGTTGTTTCAAAAACAAATTATAAGCCTTCACAGATAGTTATAAGCAATCATAAATAAAAAATAATAAAAAAATAGAAAAAATGATTGTAAAATCAAATGTTTTATGTTATAATATATAAAATTGATGATTTTTTAAATTTAAATATTTTCGGGAGGTTTGCGATTATGAGTGCTGAAGAAATGAAAGACTTTAAAGATGGCGTTGTAATCTCTGATGAGGTTGTTTCGGTTATATCTGCTATTGCGGCAAAAAGTGTTGAAGGTGTCAACGGAATGCAAACGGGTGTTACCGGTGGAATTGTTGAATTTTTGGGTAAGAAAAATCCTTCAAAGGGCGTTAAGGTAGTTGTAACTGATGAGGTTGTTGATGTTGATATCAGTATTTCTGTTACTTATGGTTGCAGAATACAGCAGGTTGCAAAGGAAATTCAGGAAAAGGTTAAAAGTGAAATTGAGTCTATGACAGGATACAGCGTTAATTCTGTAAATGTCTTGATAGACGATGTTGTTGTTCCGAAAGAGGAAAAAGACGCAGCAAAGAAAATTAAATAAAATTTTGAGAGCCTGATTGACCGATATGGTCAATCGGGTTATTCTACATATTTGGAGAAAGCTTATGAACAGAACAAAAGCAAGAGAATACGCATTTATTTTACTATTTCAGTATAAATTTCAACCGAATGAAATTATGGATATACTGGAGGAATTCTGCATGGAATACAATCCCGGAATTCAGGAGGAGTATATCAGAACGGTTGTGACAAAGGTTGCTGAAAATGTAAAAAAAATTGATGAAATGATTGAGAAAACAAGCGATGGTTGGGGTGTTGACCGTATTTCAACAGTTAATCTGTCCCTTTTAAGACTTGCGGTTGGGGAAATGCTTTATGTTGATAATATCCCTGCCCCCGTTTCGGTTAATGAGGCGGTTGGATTGGCGAAAGTCTATGATGGAGAGGAATCCGTTGCATTTATGAACGGTGTTCTTGACAAAATCAGGAACAATTTAAAGGTGATATAAATGGGCAAAATCTGTCTCGGTATTGACACGAGTTGTTACACATCATCATTGGCTGTTATGACAGAGGACAAGCACAGACACTATAAAATTCCGCTTAAGGTTAAAGAGGGACAATGCGGACTTCGGCAGTCTGATGCGGTTTTTGAGCATATTAAGAATTTGCCTGTCTTGTTTGAGGAAATGTCTAAGGAATTTGATTTAACAGAGTATAGTGAAAAGGTGATTTCCGTCAGCGTAAGTCCAAGGAATGAGAAGGGCTCATATATGCCTGTATTTATGGCAGGGCATAGCTTTGCAAGAGCTGTTTCCGCATCTGTTGGGGCAAAGCTGAACTGTGTTTCTCATCAAGAAGGTCACATTATGGCGGCGATATATTCCTGCGGAGTTTATTCGATTTTGGAAAAGCCTTTTATTGCGGTGCATATATCAGGCGGAACAACGGAGATTGTCATTGCTAAAAGATGCGGAAACGGATTTGAATCGGAGATTGTCGGCGGAACAAAGGATTTGCCAGCAGGACAGTTTATTGACCGAATCGGGGTCCTTATGGGTATGGAGTTCCCGTCGGGGAAATATCTTGACACCATGGCTATGGAATATGATAAAGATGAAAAGGTGAAGATTGCCGTTGACGGATGTTACATAAACTTTTCGGGGGAGGAAACAAGATACAGGCGTCTGTTTGAGAACGGCGAATCAAAGGAAAGAATAGCATATTGCACCATGAAAGTCATAAGGGAATCCGTTGTTTTGGCGATTGAAAATGCAAAACGGGAATATGGTATTGAAAATGTTTTGATGGCAGGAGGCGTTTCCTCGTCAGGATTTATAAGACAGGGGTTTGAAAATATACCAAATATCTATTTTGCAGAAGTGGAGCTTTCAGCGGATAACGCTGTGGGTGTTTGCAAGCTTGGAGAATTTCTGTAAAACGGAAAGGCGAAGAAAATGGAAGAAAGACCTATTTTAAGTGTAAGTCAGGTTAATTTATATATAAAAAATGTGTTGGATAATAATTTGCTTTTGACGGATGTGACGGTCAAGGGCGAAATTTCAAATTATAAGCTCCATTCATCAGGGCATATTTATATGTCTCTGAAAGATGAAACGGGGGTTATGCGTGCTGTGATGTTTCGTGCTGCAGCTTCTAAGCTTCGATTTAAACCCGAAAATGGAATGAAGGTTATTGCACGAGGCAGAGTTACGGTTTATGAGCGGGACGGACAGTATCAGCTATATATAAACTCTATGGAACAGGAGGGGGTTGGAGACCTTCATGTTGCATTTGAGAAGCTTAAGAAAAAGCTTATGGAGGAAGGGTTGTTTGACCCTGCGAAAAAGAAACCGCTTCCAAGATATCCTAAAAAAGTTGGTGTTGTTACTGCTCCGACAGGTGCGGCAATCCGTGATATTATAAATATATTGTCAAGACGATTTTCCTATACGGATATAGTTATTTATTCCGTTTTGGTGCAAGGCGAAAACTCTGCAAGAAGTATTGTCAGTGCGATTGAATATTTTAACAGAGAAAAATCCGTTGATGTTATGATTGTGGGGCGTGGCGGTGGCTCGATTGAGGATTTATGGTCATTTAATGAAGAGATTGTTGCAAGAGCGATATATGAAAGTGAAATCCCGATTGTTTCGGCAGTTGGACATGAAATAGACTTTACCATTGCGGACTTTGTTGCGGACCTCAGAGCCCCAACACCCAGTGCGGCGGCAGAGCTTGTTGTTCCGTCAGGGGATGAGCTTATTGAAAAGTTCGGGAATGTTATGAAACGGCTTAAAAATTCTGCGGACAGAATTTTAGAAAACAGAAAATTGAGGCTTAAAAACTGCATGGATAAGCCGGTTATGAAAAATCCGTATTTAAAGCTTGATGACAGAAAAATATATCTTGATAATTTAGGACACAGACTTGAAATGGCTGAAAAAATGCTTATGGAGAGGAAAAAGCAAATGCTTTCGGTTTATGTGTCAAAGCTTGACGGCTTAAGTCCTTTGGGAACCGTTGCGAGAGGATTTTCGGTTGCAACGGGTGAGAGCGGAGTTATAAAGTCGGTTAATCAGGTTAAAAGCGGTGACGAAATCAATGTCAGAGTGTCAGACGGAAGCTTTGACGCAGTTGTTAAATAAGGAGATATAAAATGAGTAAGGAAACCTTTGAAAATAATCTTAAAGAGCTTGAAGGGGTTGTTAAGGCTTTAGAAAGCGCAGATGTGAGCCTTGATGAAATGCTTGAGCTTTTTGAAAAAGGAATAAAATTGACAAAGAACTGCACAAGTCAGATTGAAAATGCGGAACAGAAAATAACAGTGCTTATGAAAGACAAAAATGGGGAAATGACGGAAGAAAATTTTGCACCGTTGGGAGAATAATATGAATTTTGATGCAAAAATGAGGGAGTATATAGAGCTTGTTAATTCAAAGCTTTCGGTATATGTTCCTCAAAAAGAGAATTTGCAAAAGTCAATATATGAAGCAATGCGATACAGCCTTATGGCAGGAGGGAAGAGGATAAGACCTGTCCTTGCCATGTCGGTTTGTGAAATGCTTGGCGGAAATGTGGAGAAAGCACTTCCTTATGCCTGTGCGCTGGAATGTATCCATACATATTCGCTTATCCATGACGACCTTCCCTGTATGGATAATGATGATATGCGACGGGGAAAACCTACTTGCCACAAAGCCTTTGATGAGGCAACGGCGCTTCTTGCAGGGGATGCTCTTTTAAACCGTGCTTTTGAGATAATGTCAACTTATGGGACAGATAATGACTGCACCGTCGAGGTTATAAAATATGTTTCAAATAATTCGGGAACAGAGGGAATGATTGGCGGTCAGGTTGTTGACCTTATGTGTGAGGGCGACGGGAATGTTAGCGAGGAAACTTTAAGGTATATCCACCGCAACAAAACCGGAGCGCTTATTTCGGCGGCAGCTATGATAGGAGCAATCTGTGGAAATGCAACGGATGAAGAAAAGGTGAAAATACTCGAATTTTCAGATAATTTGGGACTTGCCTTTCAAATTAAAGATGATATCCTTGACTTTGTCGGAGACGATGAGCTTTTAGGAAAGCCTACGGGAAGCGATGAAGAGAATGATAAAACAACATTCGTAACACTTATGGGAATTGAAAAAGCGGAAGAAGAGCTTCAGCGAACTACAAAGGCCGCAAAGGCCGCACTTGAAGTATTTGGTGCTGAAAACGAATTTTTGTGTTCTCTGGCGGATTTTCTGCTAAAGAGAAACTTTTAGATATACAGGAGGAAAAAGAAATGGTTAAAATTAAATTAAGAGACGAAATTAAAGAATTTCCGAAAGGAATAAAGCTGATTGAGGTTGCAAAGGAAATAAGCGAAGGTCTTGCAAGGGCTGCTCTTGTTGCCGAGGTTGACGGTGTTGTTACGGAGCTTGGCGCAACAGTTGAAAATGATTGTGAAGTAAGCTTTCTGACATTTGATGACGAGGCAGGAAAAGCGGCTTACCGTCATACAACATCTCATGTGTTGGCTCAGGCAATAAAGAGACTCTATCCCGATACAAAGCTTGCAATAGGTCCGTCAGTTGATGATGGTTTTTATTATGATTTTGATTTTGAAACACCTGTTTCAAATGGTGACTTTGACAAAATCGAAGCTGAAATGAAGAAGATTATTAAGGAAAATCTCCCTCTTGAACGCTTTGAACTCCCAAGAGCTGAGGCTATAAAGTTTATGGAGGAAAAGGGCGAAACTTATAAGGTTGAGCTTATCAATGACCTCCCTGAAGATGCTGTAATTTCTTTTTATAAACAAGGCGAATTTACAGACCTTTGTGCAGGACCGCACCTTATGTCAACAGGCAAACTTAAGGCTGTAAAGCTTCAGAGTGCAACAGGGGCGTATTGGAGAGGAAACGAGAAAAATAAGATGCTCACAAGAATATACGGAACATCATTCCCGAAAAAAGCTGACCTTGATGAGTATATTGAAATGCTTGAAGAGGCAAGAAAGCGTGACCATAATAAGGTGGGAAGAGAGCTTGAAATCTTTACGACGGTTGATTCTATTGGTCAGGGACTCCCGATTATGCTTCCGAAGGGCGCAAAAATTATGCAAATTCTCCAGAGATTTGTTGAGGACCACGAGGACGCAAACGGCTGGGTAAGAACAAAAACTCCTTATATGGCAAAGAGTGACCTTTATAAAATTTCAGGGCATTGGGACCATTATCAGGACGGTATGTTCGTGTTTGGTGACGAGGAAAAGGATAAAGAGGTTTTTGCTCTCCGTCCTATGACCTGTCCGTTCCAGTATCAGGCATATCTTAATAAAATGAGAAGTTACAGAGATTTGCCAATCCGTTACGGTGAAACATCAACTCTTTTCAGAAATGAAGCATCGGGCGAAATGCACGGTCTTATCAGAGTCAGACAGTTTACCATCTCGGAAGGACATCTTATGTGTACTCCCGAGCAGCTTGAGGCGGAGTTTAAATCCTGCCTTGAAATGGCGATTTATATGCTTAAAACATTAGGACTCTATGAAGATGTTTCTTATAGATTCTCACAGTGGGATCCATCTGACAGAGAAAAATATATCGGAACAGATGAACAGTGGGATGAGGCTCAGGGAACAATGCAGAAAATCCTTGACCACCTTGAAATTCCGTATAAGGTTGGTATCGGTGAGGCGGCTTTCTATGGTCCGAAGCTTGATATTCAGATTAAGAATGTATTTGGTAAGGAAGACACTCTTATAACAATCCAGATTGACCAGATGCTTGCTGAAAAATTCGGTATGGAATATGTTGATAAGGACGGAAGTAAGAAAAATCCTTATATTATCCACAGAACATCAATCGGTTGCTATGAAAGAACTCTTGCCCTTCTTATTGAGAAATATGCGGGCGCATTCCCAACATGGCTTGCTCCGACCCAGGTTAAAATTCTCCCGATTTCCGATAACTATCTTGAATATGCTGATTCTGTTAAGAAAGAGCTTGATAAGTATGGAATCAGATGCGAAATCGATAAGAGAAGCGAAAAAATCGGTTATAAAATCAGAGAGGCGCAGATGGAAAAAGTTCCATATATGCTCATTGTCGGTGAAAAGGAAATGGCTGACGGCGCAGTTGCAGTCCGTTCCAGAAAAGATGGAGACAAGGGTTCTGTTTCCCTTGATACATTTATCGCTGATATAACAAAGGAAATCGCTGATAAAGCAAGATAATTTATTAAACTATTGACTTTTTTTGACAATAGTAGTAAAATAATAGTATATTAAAACTTTTGGAGGTTTATGTTATGAAAAAATTTATTGCACTTTTACTTGCGCTTGTAATGACGACAGTTATGTTCGTTTCATGCGGAGAGGGTAAAGAGGTTACAAGTATTGACGATTTGGCAGGAGCAAGAATCGGTGTTCAGCTTGGAACAACGGGTGATATTTACGCATCGGATTATGAAAAGGAAGGTTCTGCGATTGAGAGATACAGCAAAGGCGCAGATGCTGTTCAGGCACTCAAACAAGGGAAGATTGATTGTGTTATAATTGACTCGGAGCCGGCAAAAGTTTTCTGTGAAAAAAATCCGGAACTTAAGATTCTTGATGAACCCTTTGCTGTAGAGGAATATGCAATTTGTATATCTAAAGAAAAAACAGAGCTTAAGGATAAAATTAACGCTGCTCTTGAAGAGCTTAAAAAGGATGGAACAGTACAGAGCATTATAGATAATTATATCGGAGATGACACTAAAGGCAAAACTCCGTATAAATCAACGGCAACAGAAACTCCGAACGGGGAGCTTAAAATGGCGACAAATGCGGCATTTCCTCCATATGAATATTATGAGAAGAAAAAAATTGTAGGTATTGATGCTGATATTGCTCAGGCGATTGCGGATAAGCTTGGTATGAAGCTTGTTATAGAAGATATGGAATTTGACTCAATCATAACTGCAGTTCAGAGCGGTAAGGCGGATATCGGTGTTGCAGGAATGACAATCACGGAAGATCGTCTTAAGAATATAGATTTTACAGAGCCATATACAACAGCTACACAGGTTATTATTGTTAATAAATAATAAAGCAATGAGGAAAACAGACTGCTTCCTAATTGAAGCGGTCTGTTATTATGATAATGAAATAAAAGAAAAGAGGGCTGATTAGTGAAACAAAAATTTATTGATAATTTTATAACCGATGACAGATATTTATATTTACTAAATGGTCTTAAAACGACATTGATAATTACCTTTTTTGCTGTAATAATAGGAATATTAATAGGTTTTATTGTTGCGATTATCAGGGTCTCTTATGATAAAACCGTAAAAGAGACAAAGCGTAAATTTTCTATCGGATCGTTCTTTTTTTCCGTTCTGAATAAAATATGTCAACTATATTTAACCGTAATAAGAGGAACTCCTGTTGTTGTTCAGCTTATGATAATATACTACATAATATTTGCTGATTTTAATGTGAATAAGGTATTTGTTGCAGTTCTTGCCTTTGGTTTAAATTCAGGAGCATATGTGGCTGAAATTGTAAGAGGCGGAATTATGGCGGTTGACAGCGGACAGATGGAGGCAGGAAGAAGTCTTGGGTTTAGTTATACCAAAACTATGATATATATAATTATTCCACAGGCTTTTAAAAATGTTGTGCCATCTTTAGCGAATGAATTTATTGTTTTGCTTAAAGAAACATCAGTTTCGGGATATATTGCGGTAATGGACTTAACGAAGGGCGGAGATATTATAAGAAGCCGTACATATGAGCCGTTTTTCCCGTTGATTGCAGTAGCTTGTGTGTATCTCTTTTTAGTTATTATTTTCACATGGATTGTAGGAAAGCTTGAGAGGAGGCTTAGGAACAGTGAAAGATAATTGTATAATAAAAACTGTTGACCTCTGTAAGTATTATGGTGAAAAAATTCATGCGTTAGAGAGCGTTAATATTGAAATAGGAAAAGGTGAAGTTGTTGTTATAATCGGACCGTCGGGAAGCGGAAAATCCACTTTCTTGCGTTCTTTAAATCTTCTTGAAGAGCCGACAAGCGGCAAAATCATTTTTGATGATGTTGACCTTGCAGATAAAAATGTCAATATAAATATTCACCGCCAGAGAATGGGAATGGTTTTCCAACATTTTAACCTTTTCCCGCATATGACTATACTTAAAAATATGACTATTGCACCGATTAAGCTTTTGAAAATGCCTAAAGCGGAAGCTGAAAAAATGGCGATGGAGCTTCTTAAAAGAGTTGGTCTTGAGGATAGAGCCAATGCATATCCGAGCCAGCTTTCGGGCGGACAAAAGCAGAGAATAGCAATAGTTCGTGCTCTTTGTATGAGACCGGAGGTTATGCTCTTTGACGAGCCTACATCTGCTCTTGACCCTGAAATGGTTGGTGAAGTTTTGGAGGTTATGAAGGAGCTTGCCAATGAAGGGATGACAATGGTTGTGGTGACCCATGAAATGGGATTTGCCAAAGAGGTTGCTGACCGAGTTATCTTTATGGCGGACGGTGCTGTTGTTGAAGAAGGGTCGCCTCAAAAAATTTTCTCGCAACCCGAAAATCAAAGAACGATTGACTTTCTTAAAAAAGTGTTATAAGGTGTACAATATATACCCCACTTTGCAGTCTATAATAATAGCTGTAAAGGGGGTATTTTTTTATGAAACGAGGATTTTATGTAACAATTTCAGAAACAGGAAAGTATTATGGAAATTCGCTGTTTGAACCGGGAGAGATTGTTAAGATTTCAAAGGATAAGGCAAATGATAGGCAGAGAGGTATAAGAGTGACGCTTCCGCTGATGGGAATTGTCGGTTATCTTGCCTCGGAGGATAGAGATTTAGTCAGGGGGACATTGAGTGCAAATAAAATATACGATAAAATAGGCAAGTATGCTTACGCACAGGTAATGTTTGTTTCAGAGTTTAATGTTATAGCTAAAATTCTTCATCCGAGAGAAGTTGTGAAAACTCCGTATCTTCGTGCGTATGTGAAGCGTAAATCTGCATAGAATGTTATAAATTCCAACCCCTCTGAATATTATTTAATATACAGAGGAGTTGGATAAAATGAAAAAAAGATACAGAGCCTATGTGATAAACGGGCGAAAAATGATTAAAAATGCTGTTTCTGTCGTGATAGGAATAGCTGTTGCGTGCGGAATGATACGTTTTGCAGATTTGGGCGGAGTAACATTAAAAACGAAGTCGGAGGTTTCGCAAACAGTTGGGAAAAAGAAAGAAATTTCCGGTCAGAAGAACAGAAAGCTTAATGAAATAGTGGTGGACGAGTTCCTATTTCTTAAGTGCAAGGGAAAAGAGAAGACGCAGAGTGTATTTAATGAGGTTAATGCAGACAGAATGAAAACATTACCCCAAACGGGGATGATTGTCGGTTATGAGGGGGAGCTTCCTATAAGAGAAATTGATTCCGGTCAGAATAAAGCGGTCGGAAATAAAAACATTCTTATAAAGAATGAAACACAATATGGAGTCAACACAAAAGAATTGCTGGAGCAAAAGATTGGACTGGATATGAGCAAAAGCGGACCTAAAATACTTATTATACATACGCATGGAAGTGAATCATATACAGAAGAAGGAAGAGAGTTTTATATAGAGGGAACAGGTGACAGAAACACGGATACAAGCTTTAATGTTGTTCATGTCGGAGATAAAATGGCAGAAGTTTTTGAAAAAGCGGGAATAGAGGTAATTCACGACAGAAAAATGCATGACCAACCCTCTTATAATGGCTCTTATGCAAGCTCTCTTGAGTCGGCGGAAAAATATGTTGAAGAATATCCATCAATTCAGATTGTTTTGGATATTCATAGAGATGCGATTGTGTATGGAGATGGAACAAAGGCGAAAACCGTAACAGAGATAGACGGTAAAAAAACTGCGCAACTTATGTTTGTTGTTGGAACTAATGAAGGGGGGCTTGTCCACGATAACTGGCGTGAAAATCTTAAATTTGCAGTAAAGCTTCAAAATGAGATTAATAAAAAATATCCAAATCTTATGCGCGGAATAAATCTCAGAAGAGAGCGATTTAACGGACACGTTACCAAAGGGAGCCTTATAATAGAGGTGGGGACAAGCGGAAATACGCTAAACGAAGCTGTAAGGGGCGGCACTCTTTGTGCTGAGATAATAGCCGGTTTTTTAAGTGGAGTATGATGTGTTGAGGCTGTAGCGAAATGATTTCATTTTGCTGCAGCTCCTTGAATTTATGGGGATATGAAAAAGCTTTAAAGCGGACAAGTTGAGCCAAAGCCTTGGATTTTGGTTGATTGAAGTTATGCGAGGGTACGGCGAGAGGTGGGGCTTTTTCGTATCAAGAAAAGATATATTTTGAACAAAACGGCTATGCCGCTCAACACAAGCGGTTTGTGTTTTTATTCAAGGATTGATAATGTGAGCATCATTTAGTAACAAGCACAAAATCATTGATAACTCTTATATATTTTATCATTAGTGGTAAAATATAAGTACAAAACCAAAAAAGGAGTTGTTAATATGACAATAACAAAAGAACTTATTGAAAAATTCAAACATTATCTTATTGAGGAAGAAAAATCCTCAGCCACACTCGAAAAGTATATGCGTGATGTAACGGTATTTTTTGTATGGCTTGCAGGCTCGGAACTCAATAAAATAGCAGTGCTTCGCTATAAGGAGCAACTGAAACTGAAATATGCTCCGTCATCAGTAAATTCTGTGCTTTCGTCTTTGAACAGTTTTTTTGAATACAATGAATGGCACGGATTAAAAGTAAAAATGCTTAAAATACAAAAGCAGCTTTTTGCTGAGCGAAGCAAGGCGCTTTCAAAGTCAGAGTATGAACGACTGCTTATCGCCGCAAAGGATAAAAAGAATGAAAGACTTTATTATCTTATGCAGACAATTTGTTCAAGCGGTATTCGTGTATCAGAACTTTCGTCGATTACCGTTGAGGCTGTAAAAGCTCGCAGAGCAACCATCAACTGCAAGGGTAAAATGCGAGTTGTTATTTTGCCGAAGGACCTATGCAAATTACTGTCAGAATACGCAAAAGGGCAAAAAATAACAAGTGGTCCTGTTTTTGTAACGAGAACGGGAAAACCACTTGACAGAAGTACAATATGGAAAATGATGAAGGCGCTTTGCGAAAGTGCGGGAGTTGACAGAGACAAGGTGTTTCCACACAATCTTCGCCATTTATTTGCCAGAACTTATTATTCCATCCAGAAGGATATTGTTCGCCTTGCTGATATTCTCGGACACTCAAGCGTTAACACAACGCGTATCTACACCATGGAAACGGGCGACGTGCATCGTCGCCAAATTCAAAAATTGGGACTTTTGCGATTATAAATAAAAAAACCACATAATCGAAATTATGTGGGATGATATATTCTTTATACATATCATTTGTTTAATAAGTCTATCACAAAAAGGAGTGTTTGTCAATGATTTTACCTATTTTTATGAAAAATCGTCACTTTGCAAAAAAATTAGATATAACAAAACAGACCGGTTTAACATAATTTACAGTACCGGTCTTGTCGGCGTGTCTAAATTTTTGTGTTTTCGGGAGAGAAGTTTCTTATATTATAAATTTTAATGACAAAAACATTGGTTGCTTGCAACATAATTTCGATTATGTTATAGGCAATTTTTTTTTGCCACCGCTTGTAACGAACATTACAACTTGGTGGAATGTGGCGACAAGTACAAAAAAGAAAGGGTTGAATAAGTATGGACAGTTACGAAATGTCCGACAAAAGAAAAGCAATTATTGCAACAACATGGGATTATTTATTAAAAACCGGTTTGGGAAATGCCTCTGTGGGAGAGCTGTGTAAAGAAACTAAGCTTGCTCAAAGCAGTCTTTACTATTGGTTTGAAAACAAGGACGATATCTGGATAGCCGCAGGGAAATATGGATTATCCAAAGTTGTTGACGCACTTTTTACTTTTACACTCAACCACACAAATGACGTTCGTAAGTATTTTGACACTCTTTTAAGCGAGATTGAAAAGTATAAGTATGAATTGCGTCTTGCGCTTCAGATTACAACCAGTCCGATGTTTGGAGAGCGTATGCGAGAAAAGTCAAAGGACTTTAGATTGCTCTATGAAAAATATGCAGAAAAACTCATTGAGATTTTCGGTTGTACTCACGAACAAGCTGAATATTTTATCTATACAATAATTGCATCTGTAATTGATTATGCTATATGGGATGATGGCGAAAAAACACAAATGCTGCTCGAAAATCTATACGGAAGGATAGTTGAAAAGATAGACATTGAGCAGTGAAAGGAGAACCAATGGAGCTACTCAATGCAGTGCTGATCGTTACCGAATGTGAAAGCACAGAACAACTAAAGAAATTATCACCGGAAAGAAAGCGAAAACTTGCAGATTCTCTTGAGGAACGTGTTCCAACCGGTCTTGCTTCTATTGAAGAATGGAATGAGCTGCTGATGATCTTTATGAATACTCTATCTCCGGCGAAGACAAATCTGTTGCCGAATCAACAATCAGCATTGCTTTGGTAAAGCAGTTCACTTATGATTTTAATTTCACCGATGATGCCGGCACTGTTGATGTTACTGACGGACAAATTGATGAATTTGAAGATATGATTTATCCTGGTTCAGCGAGAAGGAACATAAGGATTATTCATGGCAGATTGAAGGCGAACAGGAAACACGGGATACAGAATACATGAAGAATTTAACAGCAACTGCCGATATTGAGGCTACGGTTACAGAAACAGGCACAAAATATGCAGTAACACTTCCCGATGATGGAAGTCTTGACGGAAATGCGGAAGAAGCTACATATAATGATGATTATGTAGGTACTATCCCATCAAATGATTACAATGATTTATTTGATTATCAGGTGCAGTACCGGCCTACCGACGGTAGCGGAACATGGGAAGATGCTACGATGAATGAAGAGGAATTTACAATTCCTGCAGGTGAAATCGAAGGTCCTGTTGAATTACAGATAAGCTCTAAAACATTAAAAGACGGCATTACTGTTAATGTAACAGAATTTGTTGACGGAGACTCTGCGGCAATTATGCTTATTGAAGTTACTGGCCTTGAACAATGCAATTTTGAAGGCAACGCAATGATTAAGTCAACAGATTATGATTCACTCGTATATCTCACGCAAGATGCAAGGATTGCGAATGCTTCCGATCTCGAAGCTGCAAAAGCCGCTGCAATCGAATTACTGAGTAGCACCACAACCCAGGCAGATACAGTTGCGCGTACGGGAGAGAACGGTTATGACGTAAATTGCGATTATGTAACGGGCGGTGCAGTAGATATTTATGACGCTTCTGCGGCATTTGCAGCAGCAAAGCAGGATTATATACTTGATGCAACCACTATGAAGCTATATCTCCGTGCTGATGTAACCGGCGACAAGATGCTAAACGTGCTTGATTATAGTGCAATTCAGGAATATCTTTTAGGTGCAAGCAACTAAGAATTTTCCAAAAGAAGAGGTGACACTTATGATTAAAAAAATAGGTTTACTTTTTCTTTCTCTGATTATATTTATTGGACAAGCTCCTGTGCACGCCGCTGAAATTCCGGCGATTGAGTATAAAATATCTTCAAACGGAGCAAGCGGAGACATTATCCGCTATGCTCAACCCGGGGAAACTATTACCGTACAGTTCAGCATTAACCGTACCGACGGCATTGATGATGATTATACCGTGTATGGTATGCAAAATTATATTGTATATGATGCATCCTTCTTTGATTTAGTTGAGGACTCCTGCAAAACAGTAGATGTTGGTGGTATAGGTATAAAGGTTCTTACTGAATTTGGAGGAATTAAGACGATACAAATAACGCAGATTAATTTTCCAACCTATAAGTCGGAATTTATTGCCGGAGAATTTAAGCTTAGAGTAAAGGATAACGCCACAGGAAGCGGTATGGTGACTTCTCAGGAAAATCAGGCTTTTTGTTCCTTGACAGGTTCAGTGAGTATGATTGTACCGCAAATAACAAATCTTACAGTAAAAATTGCAGACCCTGATGATTATGATGTTGAAGTGTATAGCGATTATGTTTTGGGTTATCATTTAGTTGAAGTAACCGGAGAGCATACAGGTTATCTTTTTGACGGAAATCCCATGGTTGCCGTTGAGCGTTACAACAGCAAAAGAGTCTATCTGACAAATGAACTCACAAGTGCGACTCAGGATGCTTTAATTGAAGAAGCGAGGACTTACATCAATCCGTCGGATATTTCCTCTGTTTTGATTTTAAGCGATTATAATGTCAATGTTGACAGCGTGGATGATGATTGCAGTGATATTTATGATGTCTCGGCGGTTTTTGCCGCACAGAGAAATGATTTAAGTGCAAATGAGAATATGATGATGTTTCTTCGCGCAGATGTAAATGGTGATCGTCAAGTGAATGAAGACGATACAGATGATATTGTTGAGGTAATATTGTCACAATAAATGTAATGGAAAGGAAGAATGAAATGTTTAGATGCAAAATAAAAAGTCTGTTATCGTCCTTGTTGATGGTCTGTATGTTATGCTCTATGATGACACTATCATCAATGGCGGCAAGTGAGCCTACTGTTACATATGATTTGACAGTAAACGGTTCAAATAACGCAACAGCGAGACGAGGAGAAATCATAACTGTTCTGTTCTCCGTTCAATGCGAGACGGAGGATGACAGTTTTACAACAAATGGTCTCCAAAATGATATTATATGGGACCGTGATTTTTTTGAATATGTTGAGGATTCAGCAAGAGCTATAGTTACTAACGGATTTTCGGAATTGAGATATGGCTTTGGTGGTGTTCCGATGGTTAAGGTTCTTCACGAAGCTGCAACACATCAAAAATCCTTTGACTATTGTGAGTTCCAACTTAGAGTTCTTGATACTGCAAATGGTACCGGCTGGATAAAGAATGACAATAGTATCGTGGTTAAACAAGCAAGCGTTGATGCGATGTTGCTTGAACAAAAATCTGCATATGTAACAATCGGTGACTCATCAAATGTACCGGTAACGGGCGTAACGGTCTCACCAACAGAAAAGAAGCTCACATACATTGGTGAAAGCTTCACTCTTGTTCCGACAGTAACTCCGGATAATGCCACAAATAAGGGTGTATCATACTCTTCAAGCAACACATCCGTAGCAACTGTTGGTGCCGACGGTACTGTCAGAGCTGTATCTGAAGGTACGGCAACTATAACTGTAACAACTGATGATGGCGGAAAAACTGCAACTTGTGTTGTTACTGTTAAGAAAGCCGGCGGTGGTAACTCCGGCGGAGGCGGAACTTCTACCACAAAGAAATACACATTGACATTCGATACAGATGGCGGCTTGGAAGTCGATTCCTTGGAAGCGAAACAAGGTACAAGGATTACTCTTGATAAATATGTGTCTGAAAAATCAGGTTACAAATTTGATGGATGGTATTCCGATAAAGAATTAACCGAAAAGGTTACGGAAATAACTCTTAACAAGGATATGACGGTTTATGCAAAATGGGTTGTTTCTGAAGATAAGCCGGTTGTTGAAAAGCCTGATTATAAACCTTCAATATTGACAGATGAGCATTATGCCTATATTGTTGGTCGTGAGGGCGGCATAATAGCCCCTGAAAGCGATATTACAAGAGCTGAGGTTGCTGCCATTATTTACAGATTGCTTGACGAGGATGAAAGAAGCAAGGCTAAAACCAAAGAAAATGTGTTTACTGATGTGAACGAAGGCGATTGGTTTAATACGGCTGTTTCTACTCTTGCAAGTCTTGAACTGGTAAAAGGACGTGCGGCAGATGCATTTGTTCCGGATGCGTTCATCACAAGAGCTGAGCTTGCAACGATTTTTGCAAGAATGGTTGAAGTTGAGCATGACGGCAAGGTGTTGTTCGGCGATGTATCAGGTCACTGGGCTGAAAGCTATATCAATGAAGCAGCAACTGCTGAGTGGATTGTTGGTTATAATGGTCTTTTCCGCCCTGATGATAACATCACAAGAGCAGAGGTTATGACACTTGCTAACCGTGTTCTTAATCGTGAGCCTGAGAGCAAGGCAGACTTACTTGACGGTATGATAACATGGATGGACAATGCGGACGAAACTGCATGGTATTACCTTGCGGTTCAGGAGGCTACCAACAGCCATACATATGAGATTAAGGCTGACGGAAAGCACGAAAAGTGGACAAAGATTACTGAAAATCCTGATTGGTCAAAAATTGAAAACTGATTAGATAATGTTGTTATATGGGAAGGATTGAAATATATCTTTCCCATATAATTAAGCATACATCAAGGAAAGCTCGTTTTAACACAAGACATTAAAGAAGAACAACGATTTAATAGAGGCTATCAGACAAAAAACTGAATTTTAAATACTGCCTATATTGCAAAACATAACCAATGTAAATAAATTTTTATATGTTAACATATTTCACACTTTTTTCCTTACATAAAAATTCCTTACTTGCACAAAATAGATTTGTAAAATCAATCAGAAGGAGCATTTATTATATGAAAGCAACAGGAATTGTAAGACGGATAGACGACCTTGGGCGTGTTGTTATACCTAAAGAAATTCGCAGAACAATGCGAATTCGCGAGGGCGACCCGCTTGAAATTTTTACGGAAAGTGACGGAACTGTAATTTTTAAAAAGTATTCACCGATAGGTGAGCTTGGTGAATTTGCAAAGCAATATGCAGAGTCTTTGGCGAAAACCTCGGGAATGGCATCTTGTATTTCCGATAAGGATGCAATTATCGCTGTTTCAGGAGCATCGAAAAAAGAGCTTTCCGACAAAAAAATATCAACAGAACTTGAGAAAATTATGGATAATAAAACTATATTTGTTGCAGATGCCGGCGGAAAACAGATAAATGTTATTGAAGATAACGAAAATTATAAAGCCGGAGTTGTTGCGCCTATAATTTATGAGGGAGACAGTATAGGTTCGGTGGTTTTAATCTCTAAATCGGATTCGGATGCGCCGAGCGAGGTGGAAACTAAACTTGTTGAGGTTGCCGCAGGATTTTTAGGAAAAACAGTAGAATGATAGAAGTGGGTCTGCGCTATTTTGTGTCTATCCCCGGGAGGCTGTGGCAAAATGATTTCATTTTGTCACAGCCTCCTTTTGGAATTTCTTTTTGTATTGCGATGGTGTTTGAGAAAAATGCTTTTTAAAACATCTGCAAAATGAATTGAGGGAACAATAGCCTGCATCGTATGCGATTTCGGTAAGGCTTTTATCGGTTGTCCGAATCTGAGATGCAACATATTCGGATCTGACATTCCCAAGATATGTCCGAAATGGAACTTGAAGCCGATCGCAAAATATATGCGCAATATATGATGGATTGTAACCAAATTCTTTAGCTATATATTTGATTGTGAGTGGTTTTTGAAAGTTTTCCTCTATGTATCTTGTGATTTTAGAGGGCAACTCGCAATCTCTGTCTAATTCTGTAAGATTAAGCGAAGGAATGAGGTTGGATAAAGCAATATAAGCCCATCCTATTAATTCCGCTTCCTGATGTGCCGTAAGCATTTTTTTAAAGGCGGTAACGGTGTCTTCCGAAATCAAATAAGACGGAATAAGAGGGTTTTGAGCGTATTTAGTGGTTATTTCGGGCATGGTGTCAGCTAATATCTGCGTATCGCAAATTAGGGAGACACATTCCGTGTTTTCGGAACCGGAGTGGGATTTTACATATTCGTGCACTGTGTTAGGAAAAATGACAATTGCCTCTCCGCTTTTAATTGTGTACACTTTTCCTCCAACCTTTATCTGTTGCATTCCCGAAAAGCAATATGGAATTTCTATATATGCGTGGAAATGTGACGGAAAACTATAAGAGCCTCGTATATGGGAAACAAAAATAGCTCTGCCTTTGCTTTCAAAATACGGATACATAAAATTAACTCCAATCTTAGTATTTAAAGCTTTATATTTCGGGCACAATCAGATTTTTTTTAACAAGCTCCTGTTCAATTTTGATAAGAAGCTCATTTGATTCTGCTCTGACCGTGTGATAGTGATATCCACCTGTAATATTCATAAGCTCGGAGGATTTGCCTGTTCGCACACCTTCTAAAAATTGATTTATGTGATGCTTTGACGAGATGTTGAGAGCGGCAACCATTTTTCCGTATACCTTATGCCACACAAAAACATCAACAACAGTACCACCGAGGTTAATTATGGTGTTTAGCTCGTCCTCGGTTTGCTCTCTTGTATGAAAAACCTTGAAAACCCTTTCATATAATGGAGTTTTTTGCATTACATATCCCTTGTTTGTGGAGAGAATATCGTAACCCGATGATTTGAGAAAGGCAATGTCCTGAACGATAATTTGCCTTGAAACATCAAAATGCTTAGAAAGCTGACCTCCGGATATGGGAGATTGCAGGGACATCATAAGGTTTGCTATTTCTTTTCTTCTTTGTTCTGCTTTCATTTTCCTACCTCATTCAGATTGCGTGCAGATTTTTCAAGGATAAATCAAGAATAGGCGAGGAGTGGGTTAGTGCACCGCTTGAAATATAATCAACGCCTATGTCAATAAGTCTTGCAATATTTTCCTTTGTGACATTACCGCTGCACTCGGTTTCCGCTTTGCCTTTGGCAAGCTTAACGGCTTCCTTCATATCGTCAACACTCATATTATCAAGCATAATAATATCTGCCCCTGCTTCAAGGGCTTCTTTGAGCATATCAAGGTTTTCGACTTCAATTTCAATCTTACGAACAAAGGGAGCGTACTCTTTTGCCATCTTAACGGCTTCTTTAACACCACCTGCCGCACCGATATGGTTGTCTTTCAAAAGTATTCCGTCGCTTAAGTTAAATCTGTGATTATATCCGCCTCCGACTTTCACGGCATATTTCTCAAAAATACGCATATTGGGAGTTGTTTTTCTTGTGTCTAAAAGCTTAGTGCTTGAGCCTTCGAGCATATCGGCAATTTTTCTCGTATAGGTTGCGATACCGCTCATTCGCTGGAGATAGTTAAGGGCGGTTCTCTCGCCGGAAAGAAGAACACGGATATCGCCACGGACTATGGCAAGCTTCTGTCCGTTTTTAACGAAATCACCATCTTTGCAGAAGAAAGTTATATCGGTACTTTCGTCAAGCAATTCAAAAACCCTTTTGAAAACATCAAGTCCGGCAATAATGCCGTCCTCCTTACAAATAAGCTCAACCTCGCCCTGTTGGTATTTGGGCATAACGGAATTGGTTGTTATATCCTCGCTTGTTATATCTTCTTTGAGTGCAGATAAAATCAAGTCATCTGCGTTAAGTTTCATTGTTATATTATTCATGACTATTTCGTTCCTTTTCGATCAAATTTAAAATTATTTCTTTATATTCTTTTTGAAAGTTGTCGTATTGGTGAGTGTTTAACTCACTGTTATTAATGTGATTAAGCGGAGTATATTCCATATTGATATGAGATGCCGCCCGTTTTGCAAAAACAAGACTTTCCAAAAGGGAGTTGCTTGCCAAACGATTTTTTCCGTGTACCCCGTTGCAGGCTGTTTCGCCAACGGCATATAAATGATTCATTGCTGTTTTGCTGAAGCTGTCAACTGCAATTCCGCCCATAAAATAATGCTGAGACGGAACGACGGGGATAGGCTCTTTTGTGATGTCGTAGCCCTCTTCGAGACAATGTTGGTATATATTGGGGAAATGATTTAAAATTTCCTCTTTGGGGATAGGGGCTAAAGAAAGATAAACATATTGAGTTCCCTCTTCGTTCATCTCCTCGAAAATCGCCTTAGCAACAACATCCCTCGGCAGAAGCTCGTTAACAAAACGCTCACCCTTTGAGTTTAAAAGAATAGCGCCTTCGCCGCGGACGGATTCGGAAATAAGGAATTTTCGTCCCTCTTTTTTTGAGTATAGTGTTGTTGGGTGAATTTGTATGTAGTCTATGTTTTGAAGGCTTATACCATGTTTGTGGGCTATTGCCAGCGAGTCTCCCGTTAAATGACGGAAGTTGGTGGAATGCTCGAATAATCCACCGATTCCACCTGTGGCAAAAACCGTATAATTTGCGGTGATGACATCGAATTTCCCGTTTTTGTCAAGACCGATTATTCCGTGACAGATGTTGTTTTCACACAGAATATCCACCATAGTAAAATGCTCAATAATTGTAATGTTTTTCCGATTTTTTACGGTTTTAATAAGAGTTGAAGTGATTTCTTTTCCTGTTGTGTCCTCATGGAATAAAATTCTCGGAGAAGAGTGAGCTCCTTCTCGGGTGTAGGCAAAGTCATCGCCGTTTTTGTTAAAGTCAACTCCGAATGAAACAAGGTCTGAAATAACCCCACGGGATGATTTTATCATAATATCCACAGAGTCGGGGTTGTTCTCATAATGACCTGCTTTCATTGTATCATCGTAAAACGACCGGTAATCATCATCGCCGTTCATAACACAAATCCCACCCTGAGCAAGATATGAGTTGCTGTCCTCCATGCTGCTCTTGGTGATAATGGTAATTTTTTTATTTTCGGGGAAATTCAGCGCACAATAAAGACCTGAAACCCCACAACCAATAATTAAAATATCCGTGTTCATCAGTTATCACACTCCAACATTCTTTCGAGCGGAATAAGCGCCTTTGCTATTTTGTCCTTGTCGATTTCTATTGTTTTGTCTTCTTTTTCAAGGACAGAAACAATATTTTCAAGGGTGTTAAGTTTCATATCGTTACAGCAAGGTGAAGGTGAAACAAAGTAAAATTCTTTTTGCGGATTGTCGATTATAAGCTTGTATTCAACCCCGTTTTCGGTACATACAATGAATTGCTTTTCATAGCTGGCTTTAGCGTAAGCAATCATTTCGGCTGTACTTCCAATATAATCGGAAACGGAAAGAACCTCCGGCTCACATTCGGGATGAGAGAGAACAAGCGCATTAGCATATTTTGATTTAACTGCCTCCACTTGTTTTTGCGTAATAGAGGCATGAATGGGACAAAAGCCGTCGTTTAAAATAATGTTTTTGTCGGGAAGTTGCTCCGAGACATATCTTCCGAGATTTCTGTCGGGAATAAAGAAGATGTTTTTATTCGGCAGATTTTTGACAATTCGGACCGCATTGGAGGAGGTAACGCAAACATCACTCTGGCATTTAAGCTCTGCTGTGGAGTTTATGTAACAAACCACGGCAAGGTCGTCGTATTTCTTTCTCATTTCATCAATGATGCCCGGTGCAACCATGTGTGCCATAGGACATCCTGCCGATAAATCAGGCATGAGAACTTTTTTGTCGGGATTGAGGATTTTTGCACTTTCTCCCATAAAATATACACCGCAAAACACTATTATGTCGGCAGAACTTTCTTTTGCAACTTTAGCAAGATAAAAGGAATCTCCGACAAAGTCAGCCACCATTTGAGCTTCCTTTGGTGCATAGTAGTGTGCGAGAATTACTGCGTTTTTTTGCTTTTTTAATTTTCTTATCTGTTCATACATATTTAGCTTCCCCTTAAATTAAGCAAACATAATTTACTATATGTTAACACAAAAGTTTACAGTTGTCAAGTTGTCTGTAAACTTTTGGCTAAAATTATATGGCTGGTTTGGACTTAAAGATATTTACATAAAAAGAGAACAGCGGAATAGATAAGCTTCCGACTGTTCCTGTTTTGTTATAGTTGTTTATATATTTTATCGGTAATTTTGACAGCTGAGTATGAAATTATAATGCCGATAATTATTCCTCCGATAATATCTGTCGGGAAATGAACGAACAGATAAAGCCTTGAAAATGCAATTAAGGATGCAAGGACTAAAGCGATAATGCCTATGCTTTTGTGATGCTCGAAAATGCAAAGGCTCGCCGCAAATGATGAAAGGGTGTGACCGGAGGGAAACGAATAATCTTTTGGGGTATTAATTATGAGGTCAATGCCGGTATCAATCCAGCAAGGTCTTTCTCTTGCAATAAGATTTTTAAGGATTCCGTTCCCGATAATTAAGCATAGGATAAGGGCTGATAAGACAGCAAAACCGCATTTGCGGTATTTTTTTAAGAAAAGCATAATGATTCCTGCGAAAATCCAGATTTGACCGCGGTTTCCCAGATAGGATATAAATTTCATCGCAGAATCCAGCCAATCCGTTCTTAAATTTTGGAGCATATAAAGTATTTCAAATTCCAATTTAATCACCTTAATTTATTCTATCACAGACAAAAAGTCTTGTCAAATTAAATTTTTAAAATTTTTTTAAAAAATACTTGCATTTGGAAAAAATTTGTGGTATACTATTATGGTATGTGAAATGCGAATAAAAATACGCACATTGTCGGATTGGCTGGGAAGTGCTGCAAACAAAGTATACCCATGACAGTCCCCTGCCGAGT
The DNA here is from genome assembly GCA_015068605.1 of Oscillospiraceae bacterium. Lineage (GTDB taxonomy): Bacteria > Bacillota > Clostridia > Monoglobales > Monoglobaceae > SIG454. The sequence goes on along the minus strand of SVKF01000004.1, from coordinate 106,976 downwards.
TGATGACAATGGAGGTATAAAACTTTTGGAGGTGTAAAATCATGGGAGTAATTCAAATGAAGCAATTGCTTGAAGCAGGTGTTCATTTCGGACATCAGACACGCCGTTGGAATCCTAAAATGGCGGAGTACATTTTTACAGAAAGAAACGGTATCTACATTATCGACTTACAGAAAACTGTTAAGAAGATAGAAGAGGCTTACTATTTCGTTCGCGATATAGCAGCTGACGGTGGTACAGTTCTTTTCGTTGGTACAAAGAAACAGGCTCAGGATGCAATCCGTGAAGAGGCAGAAAGAACAGGTATGTATTTCGTTAACGCAAGATGGCTTGGCGGTATGCTTACAAACTTCAAGACAATCAAGAAAAGAATCGACAGACTTTATCAGCTTAAGAAAATGGCTGAGGACGGAACAATGGAACTTCTTCCAAAGAAGGAAGTTATTAAGCTCAACCTTGAAGCTGAAAAGCTTGAAAAGTTCCTTGGCGGTATCAAAGAGATGAAAGAAATTCCATCTGCTCTCTTTGTTGTTGACCCAAGAAAAGAAAAGAACGCTATATTGGAAGCTAAGAAGCTTGGTATTCCGGTTATCGCAATCGTTGATACAAACTGTGACCCGGAAGAAGCTGATTACCCAATCCCGGGTAATGATGATGCTATCCGTGCGGTTAAACTTATCGTTTCAACAATCGGTAACGCTATAATCGAAGGCAGACAGGGCGAAGAGTTTGCTCCTGTTGCAGTTGAAGAGGAAATCGAAGAGGAAGTTTCTCTCGATATGCTCGACGAAGAATAATTTTAAATTTTGAATTTTACGAAAGTGAGTGATATATAATGGCATTTACAGCACAAGATGTTAAGACATTAAGAGAAATGACAAACTGCGGTATGATGGATTGTAAAAAAGCTTTAACAGAAACAGACGGCGATATGGACAAGGCTGTTGAATTCCTTCGTGAAAAAGGCATTGCAACTGCTGTTAAAAAGGCAGGCAGAATAGCCTCTGAAGGTCTCGTTGAGGCATCTTTATTCGGCAATGTAGGTGTTGTTGTTGAAATCAATACAGAAACAGACTTCGTTGCAAAGAATGCTGATTTCCGGGCATTTGTTCACGATGTTGCAAAGTGTATTGCTGACAATGCACCGGCTGATGTTGAAGCTCTTAAGGCAACACCGCTTTATGATGGTCAGACAGTTGGCGAAGCTCTTACAGAGAAAATCGCAACAATCGGTGAAAATATGAACCTTCGTCGTTTTGAAAGATACGAAGGCATTAACACAGCTTATGTTCATGGTGGCGGTAAGATTGGTGTATTGGTTAACTTTGAGTTAGGCGATGCAGCAAAGGCTGACGATGATGCATTTAAAAACGCTGCTCATGATGTTGCTCTTCAGGTTGCTGCTGCATTCCCGAAATATGTTAAGGAATCAGAAGTTCCTGCTGAAGAAGTTGAGAACGAAAAGAGAGTATTAACTGCTCAGGCTCTTGAAGAAGGAAAACCTGAAGCTATCGTTGAGAAGATGGTTATCGGAAGAATTAAGAAGTTCTATAAGGACATCTGCTTAAACGACCAGGCATTCGTTAAGGACCCTGATATGGATGTTAAGAAGTTCTTAGACGGCGTTGCAAAAGAACTCGGCACAACAATCGAAATCGTTAAGTTCGCTCGTTTTGAAAAGGGTGAAGGTCTTGAAAAGAAGACTGACGATTTTGCTGCTGAAGTTGCTGCTATGGCTGGCGGAAATAACTAATTTCATATATAAAAAAATCTGCTCGATTTGAGCAGATTTTTTTGTATAACAGGAAATGCGCAGTTTCCTGTTATACAAAAAGTTTTAATTGTCCATGCAAATTTTCGCCTTTGGAAATGAAAAGATTTTTCCTATGAAAATGAGCTTTAACTCCGTGGTTATTCGTTTGCGAAAACCTCTCTTTTGAGTTCGGCGGATTTATAAACAAGTTCAATTATTTGAGAAACATTTATAGTCTCTTCAGGTTTTATAATCAGTTTGGCTTCTCCTTTTAAAACCTTTCGTAGATTATCCATAATGTAAATATGTCCCGGAAATGGCACATCGTATAATTGTTTTTCTGTGTCAAGAGTTTTCTCGTTGTTTTCCCCGAAATAAATTTTACATTCGGGAAGATAAATTCCTTCTTTTAATCCGACAAGCTTTATATCAGCACTTTCGGGTGCATTTAATGCCCAAGCCACCTTAAATGATATTTTTGCTCCGTTTTCAAAGGTAATCAATCCGCACGAAAAATCTTCAACATCCATTTCATCAGGATTGAATTTACGGACGTTATCAACATTTCCGGAAAGTGCACCGCTCCCTATAAGAGAGCCGATTTCGTATTGGTAATTCATACTCATAGACGCATTGACTGATTTAACCTTGGGATTACCCATAAGCCATAAAAGTGCGTCAAGCATATGAACACCGATGTCGATAAATGCACCGCCACAGCTAATCTCTTTAATATGAAATTTTCCCCATGTGGGGATGCCTCGTCTGCGTGTTCGTGACAATTCCCCGTAATGTATATGTCCAATGTCGTTTTCGTCAATATATTTTTTTGCGGCAAGACGGTCGGGTGTGAAACGCATACTTTGGCACGCCATAAGTATCTTATTGTTTTTTTCAGCACATTCAAACATTTCCACAGCATCACTGTATTTAAAAGCCAGCGGCTTTTCGCAGATAACATTGGCACCGTTGTTTAGTGCCATAAGGGTATATTCTTTATGTAAATAATTTGGTACGCATAATGATACAACATCGGGTTTTTCATTTTCGAGCATTTTCTGTGCATCTGTATAATAATTTGCAATATTATATCTTTTTGCTGTATCTTCAGCAGATTTTTTGTTTACATCACAAACGCCAACAATTTTATAATCATTGGGGAATTGGTTGTATGCAGGGATGTGAGCTTCGTTGGCAATCATTCCGCAACTGATAATACATACTTTAAACAAGCAAACCAACCTCCTTTAAAAAATTTAGTGTTTCGGAATCTTTTTTTGTGGCTCTGTATTCAAGACCTATGAATCCTTTATAGGAAAGCTTTGAAATTTCTTTGAGAATATTAACATAATCTACATTTCCTGTTCCGGGTTCATGTCTCCCGGGAGCATCAGCAACATGAAAATGACCGATTAAATCAATATTTTCTTTAATTTCTGTCATATCAAAATCGTTCATCATATTTTGGTGATATATGTCATAAAGCATTTTAATTTTGGGGCTGTTAACTTTCTTTAAAAGTTCAAAAACCGGAGTTGCGTAGGGCATAGAATATCCAACTCTGTCTACATTATTCAGAGGTTCAATCAAAAGGGTTATATTCTCTTTTTCAACAATCGGTTTTGCAGCATTAAGACACCTTAAAACGTTTTCTTCGTTATATTCTTTATGTTCTCCGATTAAAACAATCATACCGGTTGCGTTTAATTTTTTATAAACAGAAATGCTTTCATTGAGTGCTTTTAAAAAATCATCAGCTCTGCCATCGTTTAAAATTCCTCTCGATAAATCGTAGGAAAGCTTATCATCGCTACTGTCAATATTAAATATTGAAACATTCATACCCTTTGAAAGTATGCTGTTAATATCTTTATTTGACCATTTCCAAAATTCTATTGTATCTATACCGCATTTTTTGACTTCATCGAATCTGTCATAAAAATCGCAATACGAAAACATCATATCAATGCAAGCACTCAACATCATAGTATCTACTCATATCCTCATAATTTTCTTTTATCTCATATGTAAGTTTTTCCCAGTCATCAGGAGCATTTCCCAAATCCGGAATATCAAGAAGTTCGCCACCTCTTAATGCACTTTCGTGAGCTATAAGCCCGGGAATCATATATCGGGCACTATCCCAGGCATTATTCGGAGGGAGTTTTCCCGAAAGAACGGCACGAACAAAGTCGTCAACAAGAAATGGGTGTGAATTATAATGAGAGAATTTGCGAGTGTCTCTCATTGTCTTTGGAAGTCTTGCTCTGTCCTGAATTTTTGCAAATCCTTCTATATACTTAACGGATATTGGGTCGTGAGCCATGTCAATAGTTCCGTTTTGCAGATCCTCATTATATTCTATGGTGTTGACAAGGGGACCAACATCTTCTATATATGGCTTCTCTCCGCTGGCAACACCTCTCTGATAAGAATGATTTGTAACAGAACATTCATAAGCACCCTTATCCCCGTAAAAACAGGTTATGTATGAAGATGGCTTATTTATGCCGACACGCCTGAATTCATTGATTCTGACAACTCCGCCGCCGGACATCTGGAACAGAGCTGTTTCGTTACTGAAAGGGTTATCCCAATTATTTTTTCCTTCACCGTAAATGTTATCAGGATGATTATCACGAAGTCCCATACATGACACTTTTGTTGCGTATTGGTCGATTGCTGAAAAAATCATTGAAATGGAGTGTGTGGGGTAGAACATAGGAGGGATACCTGCAACTCTTTGCCAGTTTGCTCCGCCCGAACGAGAGAAATCATCATACATTTCACATATATCGTGATAATATTGAGATTCACCATAAACAAATTTACCCATATCACCTGATTTATATTTTTCACGGCAATATATTGCACATGGGTAGTAGTAACAGGTTTCTCCCATCATATATGTAAGTCTGGTTGTTTTAACAAGATCGATAATTTCTTTGATTTCGTCAACAGTACATCCGATTGGAACAGCACTATATACGTGTTTTCCGCGTTTTAAAGCCTCAATAATCATAGGCCCGTGTAAGTGTCTTTGTGTAAATATAGCAATGCTGTCAAGCTCCGGTGCATTGTCCAACATTTCGTCAAAAGAATAAAAGCATCTCTTTATACCGTGTTTTTTCATGGAGGTTTCAAGTCTGTCCTTATCAAGGTCAGCTAAAACGACCTCCTCAACGTCAGGGTGTATGTTAAACAAACGAATAAAATCGTCTGAAAATTTACCTACTCCGACAATACCGATTTTCATTTTCATCCACTCCTTAATAAATATGTGTTTTGTATAATTGGATTATAACAATTTTTTTTGAAATTGTCTATTTACAAAATAAGCTTTTTATTGTACAATATGAGCAGAAGGGAAGAGCGAGGTGGAGTTATGAAAAATGACTTTAGTGTAGAGTTTGCAACAATTAATCAAGTTGAAAGCAAAAAATTCGGTGTATTTTCAAATGTTGTCAAGGTTCCTGATTATTATGTATGCAAAAAAGGAGACAAGAATTTTTTGAGACTTTTTTATATTGTGGAAGGGAGTATGGTATTTAATGAAAATACCCGTGATACGGTGATTGCGAAGGCAGGAGATATAGTTTTTCTTCCGTGTGATGTGGAATATGAATCAAGATGGGGGAATGAGCAAAACGGCAGATATATTTCGATTAATTTTATGTCGGATATTCCGTATTTGAGCTTTCCGGATTCAATATGTATTGCTGCGTCAGATAAGATAGGAATATTTTTGGAAATGTTTGAAAATGCTTATTCCATTTGGACAAAAGGTGCAATAGGTTACAAGTTTGAAACTCTTGCTTACATATATAAGATAATTTACCATCTGTTTTTGGATTCAACATATAAGAAGCTGAAGCTTAAGGAAAATGTAATTTATAAAGGAATATTCTATCTTGAAAATCACTATCTTGAAGAGGTGACGGTCAAGGAGTTGGCTGAAATGTGCAACATAAGTGAGAGCTCGTTCAGGCGTTATTTCAAGCGATACAAAAATATGTCGCCTGTGACTTACAGAAACTATTTGAGAATGAAGAAAGCAAGAGAAATTATACAAAGTGGTGAATATACTGTGTCAGAGGTGGCAGGAATGGTTGGAATACCTGATATATGCTATTTTCAGAGACTGTTCAAAAAAATATTCGGAGTCTCCCCGGGGAGCATACAAGGGAAGGGCTGATTTGCCGGCTTTGTTCTTTTGAATATGTATCAAGAGGGCAAACACAAATGATATAAGCTACACAAAAATGCGGTTATCCGCAAAAGAGTCCATTGCAAAATGATTTCATCCTGCAATGGACTCTTTTAAAGACAAGATAAATTTATAAAAATATCGAAAGCTTATCCTAATTTTTAAGACTGTGTATAGGAGCCGGAATTCTGCCGCCTCTGTTAATGAAATCAGCGCTTGAAAATTCATGAACAGGCATTATGGGAGCTTCACCCAAAAGACCTCCGAATTCAACTGTTTCGCCAACCTTTTTACCAACAGCCGGAATAATTCTTACGGCTGTTGTTTTTTGATTTATCATACCGATTGCCATTTCATCGGCAATTATTGCAGATATTGTTTCGGCAGAGGTATCTCCGGGAATTGCAATCATATCAAGACCAACAGAGCATACGCAGGTCATGGCTTCAAGCTTGTCGAGAGTCAGTGCACCGCACTTTGCGGCGGCAATCATACCGGCATCCTCGCTGACAGGAATGAATGCACCGCTTAAGCCACCAACATACCCCGATGCCATAATTCCGCCTTTTTTAACAGCATCGTTTAAAAGGGCAAGGGCTGCGGTTGTGCCATGAGTTCCGCACTTTTCAAGTCCCATTTCCTCAAGAATATATGCAACGCTGTCGCCAATTTCGGGGGTTGGAGCTAAAGACAAGTCAACAATGCCAAATGGGACATTGAGTCTTTTTGAAGCTTCCTGAGCAACAAGCTGCCCCATTCTCGTGATTTTAAAGGCAGTTTTCTTTATAGTGTTTGCAACAACGCCGAAATCTGCACCTTTAACCTGTTCCAATGCGCTTTTAACAACACCCGGTCCGCTTACGCCGACATTAATAACGCAATCTCCTTCGCCAACACCGTGGAAAGCACCTGCCATAAACGGGTTATCCTCAACTGCGTTTGCAAAAACTACAAACTTAGCACAACCGAAAGAATCTCTGTCAGCTGTCAGTTCTGCCGCTTTTTTAACAACCTGACCAATTCTTTTTACCGCATCCATATTTATTCCGGCTTTGGTTGTTGCAACTCCCACAGAGGAACAAACTTTTTCTGTCACGGCAAGGGCTTCGGGGATTGAGTTAATGAGAATGTCATCGCCCCTTGAGAAGCCTTTGTGAACAAGTGCTGAAAATCCGCCAATGAAATTAACTCCCGTTGTGTCAGCGGCACGGTCAAGAGCCTTTGCGAAGCAGACATAGTCTTTAGCATCGCTCGCCCCTGCCACCATTGCGATAGGAGTAACCGAAATTCGTTTGTTTATAATGGGGATACCAAGCTCCTTGCTTATATCTTCGCCTGTTTTAACAAGATTTTCCGCATAACGACTTATCTTATCATAAATCTTGTCGCAGGATCTGTCAGCAGATGAATCAACACAATCAAGGAGAGAAATACCCATAGTTATTGTTCTGATGTCAAGGTGCTCGTCCTTAATCATTTTTATGGTTTCAAAAATTTCATTTGTATTTATCATAATGCCCTCCAAATAAGAAATAAAAGTCGAAAAAATCCGACTTTTTAATAAAATAGGAACTTGCGTATTTCTATTTCATTAAAACAAAATTTAATTGCCCATGCAAAATTTTCACCTTTGGCGAAATGCATATGGGCAAACAAAGCGTAAATGCTTCGACCGCCGCCTGCGGCGAGCGGCACAGCCGCTTTGTTCTTTTAAATTCTGTGCATACTTCTGAAAATTTCTTCATGCTGAAGCCTGATTTCAAGACCGAGCTCCTCTCCGATTTCAGAAAGTTTTTTTGACACATATGCAAAATCATTTTCGGAATCGCTCATATCCACATACATAACCATAGTAAACAAATCCTGCATAATGGTCTGATTGATGTCAAGAATGTTTATATTATTTTCAGATAAACAAGCACTAACCTTTGCAATAATGCCTTTTCTGTCAATGCCCATAACTGTTACTATCGCTTTCATAGATTACCTCCGTATATTGTCTTAAATAAAACTAACATTATAATACAACTTTTTTTACTTAAAGTCAAGGAAATTTGATTATTTTCCTTGAAATTTCTTTATTTTAATGATATTATATATTCATACTTGTTTTGACAAAGGAGTGATTGTATGTTTTTGCCGGTTTGTAGAGAAGATATGATGAAATCAAGCATAGACAAGCTTGATTTTATTCTTGTGTCCGGCGATGCATATATTGACCATAGTTCCTTTGCCCATGCGGTTATTTCTCGTGTTCTTGAAAGTCACGGTTATTCTGTCGGAATTATTCCTCAACCTAATTGGCAAACAACAGAAGATTTTCTGACTTTGGGTGAGCCGAGGCTGGGCTTTTTGGTATGTGCCGGAAATATTGACTCTATGGTTAATCACTATACTGTTGCGAAAAAGCGAAGGAGTCAGGATTTTTATTCCCCGGGCGGTAAGGCAGGGCTTCGCCCCGACAGAGCGACTATTGTATACTGTAACAAGCTTCGTCAGGTGTTCGGGAAGAAGATTCCCATTATAATCGGCGGAATTGAGGCAAGTCTTCGTCGTTTTGCCCATTATGATTACTGGTCAGACAAAGTCAGGAGGAACATCCTGACGGATAGCGGAGCGGATCTTTTGGTTTACGGAATGGGCGAACATCAGATTATTGAAATTGCCGATTTGCTAAATTGTGGGGCGAATATCAAAGATATAAAACATATTGCCGGAACTGTTTATGAAGAAACTGAAAGCAATCTCCCTGATGACTTCGTATATCTCCCGTCTTTTAATGAGGTTTCAACCGATAAGGAAAAATACGCCCGGGCGACTGCCATAATGCAAAGGGAACAAGACTCTGTCAGAGGGAAAATTCTTGTCCAAAAGGACAGTAAAAAGTATGTTGTTCAAAACCCACCCTCGCCGCCTCTTTCGACAGAGGAGCTTGGTGCGGTTTATGAACTTCCTTTTGAAAATACCTATCACCCAATGTACGAAAAGGATGGTGGTGTTCCTGCAATTTCGGAGATTAAATTCAGCCTGACCTCTTGTCGTGGTTGTTTCGGAAATTGTAATTTTTGCGCTCTTGCCTTTCATCAGGGACGGGTTGTCACATCAAGAAGCCACGACTCCCTTATCCGTGAGGCAAAAAGGATGATTTCTTCGCCTGATTTTAAAGGATATATCCACGATGTTGGCGGACCAACTGCAAACTTTCGCCACCCTTCCTGCAAGAAGCAGGAAAAATACGGAGTTTGCCCCGATAAGCGTTGTCTTTATCCAACTCCCTGCAAAAATATGGAGGTTTCTCATAAAGACTATCTTTCGCTTTTAAGAAAGCTACGGAAACTTGAAGGGGTTAAAAAGGTTTTTATCCGCTCGGGAATAAGATATGATTATCTTATGGCGGATAAGGATGAGGAGTTTTTCTATGAGCTGTGTAAGCATCACATAAGCGGTCAGCTTCGGGTAGCCCCCGAGCATATTTCCGATAATGTTTTAAAGTATATGGGAAAACCCTCTCGGGCGGTTTACGATAAATTTGTTCAGAAGTTTGATAAAATTAATCAGGAACTTAAAATGGAGCAATATGCAGTCCCGTATCTTATGTCGTCCCACCCGGGAAGCACATTAAAGGATGCCATAGCACTCTCGCTGTATCTTCGGGATAAAAATATTCAGCCTGACCAGGTTCAGGATTTTTATCCAACGCCGGGGAGTATATCGACTTGTATGTATTACACGGGCATAGACCCGTTTACCATGAAGAAAGTCTATGTTCCGAAAAACTATGAAGAAAAACAAATGCAAAGGGCATTGCTTCAATATCGCAATCCCGAAAATTATGAATTAGTAAAAAAAGCGCTTATAAAGGCAGGGAGAGAAGACCTTATCGGTTACGACTCCAATTGCCTCATAAAGCCGAAAGGAGATTATAAAAATGGCAAAAATTCTCAGCGGAAAGGAAATATCCGCAAAAGTAAAAGCAAAACTCTCGGAAAGGGTAAAGGCTCTTTCGGAAAAGGGAAACACACCGGGTCTGGCGGTTATCATCGTGGGCGATGACCCGGCATCCAAGGTTTATGTTGGCAGAAAGGAAGCAATGTGTCAAGAGCTTAATATGTATTCCGAAAAATACGCTCTTCCTGCCGAAACAACCCAAGAGGAGCTGGTTTCTCTTGTTGAAAAGCTTAACAATGACGACAAAATCCACGGTATTTTGGTTCAGCTTCCGCTCCCGAAGGGGCTTGATGAAAAAGCTGTTATTAATACTATCAACCCCGAAAAGGATGTGGACGCTTTTCATCCCGTTAATGTGGGAAAAATTATGATTGGTGACTTTGATTTTGTTCCCTGTACCCCTGCCGGAATTATGGAAATGATTAAGGAAAGCGGATGCGAGGTTGAGGGGAAGAACTGTGTTGTTATCGGGCGAAGCAATATCGTCGGAAAGCCTATGTCAATGCTCCTTCTTCATCAGAACGGAACAGTTACAACCTGCCACTCAAGAACGAAAAATCTTAAGGATATTACGAAAGAGGCGGATATTCTGGTTGCCGCTGTGGGCAGAGCAAATTTCGTTACAGCCGATATGGTTAAAGAAGGCGCAGTTGTTATCGATGTGGGAATGAACCGCCTTGAAGACGGAACTCTTTGCGGAGATGTTGACTATGCCGAGGTTTCAAAGATTGCAGGTGCAATAACTCCCGTTCCGGGCGGAGTTGGACCTATGACAATTTCTATGCTTATGCAAAACACAATAACCGCCGCAGAAAAGAAAGCATAATTTCATAAAACGGTGGGTTTGTCAGTGACCTGAGGCTGTGGCGAAAGCGCTGCAGCCTTTTTGATATGTATAATGCTTTTGTCAGAAAGGAAAACGAAAATGCATACTTTGAACAAAGAAAAGGGATATTGCGATATGAAAAAATCTGTGAAATTCCATCTTTTTCTTTGAAATTCTGTGTTTTTGTGATTTTTTTGTAAAAACCTATTGACTTTGCTTTTGAATTATTGTAAAATAATAATGTAGTTTTATAATTCGGGGGTGGAATATGCTTAAATTGGTTGTGAGCGACCTTGACGGAACGCTTATAAACGGGCATAATTCTCTGCCTGACAATGTCATTGAAATGATTAAAACCCTCAGGAAAAACGGGATTTTCTTTGCCGTTGCAAGCGGAAGGAAAGTTTGCGAGCTTGGGAAAATCTTTGAAAAAGTCAAAAATGATGTTATTTTTGTTGCCTGCGACGGAACTTTTATTATGTATAATAGGGAAGTTCTTCATAAAGAGGTAATTGACAAAAAGATAATCGACAGTTGTTTTAAGAGGTTTGGAATTGATGCGGAATATATTTCCGACTCTTTCGGCGATACGGTTAAGATTGTTGTCAAAAAATCTGATTTAACGGTTAGAGCGGAGGAGGTTATCCGAATAAACAGAGATTTAAGCTGTGTTTATGAGGATGATGACATAAAGGAATATGTTAAGTTCGGCAGGAATAAGGGGACGGCGCTTAAGGAGCTTATGCGGATTCTTAAAATTGACAAAAAGGATGTTGTGGCTTTTGGCGATAACATAAATGATATTGAAATGCTTAAGCTTATCCCGAAAAGCTATGCTATGGAAAGCGGAAAACCGCAGATAAAACGAATTTGTAAATATACCACGGCGGATGTATGCCAAAGTGTTTATCGTATACTTGAAAATCAAGGAGGCTTTATAAATGGCTAAATACAGAATTTATGATTGTGAAAAAACGGAGCGTATAACAAAGCTTGTTGACGCACTTTTCGACAAGATGCCCGAGATTGAATCAGAGAGAGCGGTCTTGCTTACAGAATCATATAAGGCAACGGAATCGGAGCCGATGATTATGAGAAGAGCGAAGGCTTTTGCTCATATTCTTAAGAATATCCCGATTGTTATAAGACCAAATGAGCTTGTTGTCGGAAGTCCGACAAAAACTTCAAGAAGCTGTCAGACTTTCCCGGAATATTCATTTCAGTGGCTTGAAGATGAATTTGATACTCTTGCCACAAGGTCTGCTGACCCGTTCCATATTTCGGAAGAAACAAAGAAGGCTTTGGCGGAGGTTCATAAATACTGGAGAGGCAAAACCTCAAGTGAGCTCGCAACATCCTATATGGATGAAAAAGCTTTGCTTGCAATCGAGCATAATATTTTTACACCCGGAAACTATTTCTATAACGGTGTTGGACACATTAGTGTTAAATACGGCGAGGTCCTTGAAATTGGCTATGAGGGAATAATCGAAAAAGCTAAAGCCCAGCTTGAAAAATGCAAAATCTCTGACGGAGACTATATTGAAAGAGCAACATTCTTAAAAGCGGTTATCATAAGCTGTGAAGCGGCGATTGATTATGCGCAAAGATATGCAGAGCTTGCAAAAGCAGAGGCGGAAAAGGAAACTGACAGTACCCGTCGCCGTGAGCTTGAAATTATTTCGGAGAACTGTCGCCGTGTTCCTGCTAAAGGGGCAAGAACATTCTATGAAGCTTGTCAGTCATTCTGGTTTGTTCAAATGTTGATTCAGCTTGAGGGTAGCGGTCACTCGGTTTCTCCGGGGCGTTTTGACCAGTATATGTATCCTTATTATAAAGCGGATATGGAAAGCGGAAGAATAACTCCCGACTTTGCTCAGGAACTTATTGACTGTATCTGGGTTAAGCTTAATGATTCAAGTAAGGTTCGTGACCTTGCATCTGCGGAAGGATTTGCAGGCTACAGCCTTTTCCAAAATCTTATTGCAGGCGGTCAGACACCTGAGGGGCTTGATGCCACAAATGATTTGTCCTTTATGACAATTCAGGCAACAATGCACGTTTTATTGCCTCAGCCGTCATTCTCTGTGAGAGTATGGAACGGTTCACCACACGAATTTTTGATTAAGGCGGCAGAGCTTACAAGAACAGGTGTTGGTCTCCCGGCTTACTATAATGATGAAGTTATTATCCCTGCCCTTATAAACAGAGGTCTGACACTTGCCGAAGCGAGAAACTTCTGTATCATTGGTTGTGTTGAACCACAGACTCCGGGAAGAACAGACGGCTGGCACGATGCGGCATTCTTTAATATGTGTCGTCCACTCGAGCTTGTTTTCTCAAACGGTGTTGACAAGGGTGTTCAGATTGGTCCTAAAACGGGCGATGTTACTAAAATGAAAACCTTTGACGAGTTCTATGACGCATATAAAACTCAGACAAGCTATATGATTGAGCTTATGGTTAATGCGGATAATGCCATAGATGTTGCTCACGCAAAGCGTTGTCCACTTCCTTATCTTTCGACAATGGTTGATGACTGTATTAAAAAGGGAAAGAGTGTTCAGGAAGGCGGCGCAGTTCATAACTTTACAGGTCCGCAGGGGTTTGGGGTTGCCAATATGGCGGATGCCCTCTATGCGGTTAAGAAGCTTGTGTTTGACGAAAAGAAAATAACAATGGCAGAGCTTAAAGATGCCCTTGAAGCTAATTTCGGCAAAGGAGACGACAACGCAGAGGAGCTTACAGTCCAGATTGTTAAGGAGCTTGAAAAAGCAGGCGTAAAGATTACAGAAGACAAGATTGCTGAAATTTACAGCAGTGTGAAGAATGAAACTGCAAATGCGGATAACTTAAGAGCTGCTGAAATTAAAAAGATGATTGACGAAATTCCGAAGTTCGGTAACGATATTGAGGATGTTGACAGTTTCGCAAGAGATGTTGCTTATACATATACAAAACCTCTTGAAAAGTATACAAATCCGAGAGGCGGAAAATATCAGGCAGGTCTTTATCCTGTTTCTGCAAATGTTCCGCTTGGTGCACAAACAGGAGCAACTCCTGACGGAAGATATGCAAAAACTCCTGTTGCTGACGGTGTTTCCCCGTCTGCCGGAAAGGATGTTAACGGGCCAACAGCTTCAGCTAACTCGGTTTCAAGACTTGACCACTTTATTGCATCAAACGGAACGCTCTTTAATATGAAGTTCCACCCGACAGCTCTTGCAGGAAGAGAAGGACTTGAAAGCTTTGTGTCGCTTATAAGAGGATATTTCGACCAGAAGGGAAGTCATGTTCAGTTTAATGTTGTAAGCCGTGAAACTCTTAAGGATGCACAGAAAAATCCTGAAAAATATAAAAGTCTTGTTGTTCGTGTTGCGGGTTACAGTGCACTCTTTACAACTCTTTCAAAATCACTTCAGGATGATATTATCAACAGAACGGAGCAAATGAACTTCTGATTTGGAGGACATAAATGAGTAATTATAATGATGTTTCGGGACGGATATTCAATATTCAGAAGTTTTCGGTTCATGACGGGCCGGGAATAAGAACCATTGTATTCTTAAAAGGTTGTTATTTAAGATGCAAATGGTGTTGCAATCCTGAATCCCAGGAATATAAAATTCAGACGATGGTAACAGGCGGAGTGGAAAAGACTGTTGGTCAGGACATAACCGTCGGGGAAGTTATCGGGAAGATTAAAAAAGATATGCCCTATTACAGACGAAGCGGAGGCGGGGTTACGCTGTCCGGCGGAGAGTGTCTTTGCCAGATTAGGTTTGCAACGGCTTTGCTTGAAGGCTGTAAAGATAACGGAATAAATACGGCGATTGAAACAACAGGTTTTGCAGAATACGAGGTTATTGAAAAGATACTGCCGTATGTTGACACCGTCCTTATGGATATAAAACATATAAACTCCTATAAGCATAAGGAGTTTACTTCCCAGCCTAATGAGAGAATTCTTGAAAATGCAAGAAAGATTGCCGAGAATGCGAAGGAGCTTATCATAAGAGTTCCCGTTATCCCAACATTTAATGATACGGTTGAGGAAATCAAGGCGATTGCTGAATTTGCCAAGAGCCTTAAAGGAGTTAAAAGACTTCACCTCTTGCCATATCATAATTTCGGAATGGATAAGTATGAGGGCTTGGGAAGAAAGTATGAACTTAAAGATTTAAAACCGCCAACGGCAGAGCATATGCAGAAGCTTTTAGCGGTTGTTAATGAAACAGGTCTTGACGGACAGATAGGAGGATAAGCCAATGAATTATGACCTTTCGATGCAGGATAAAATGCGAATTGTTCAGGAGCTTGTTCCGGGCAAGCAGATAACCATTGCGCATATAATTGCAAATCCTGACGATATTCTATATAAAAAGCTTGGTCTTGACCCGGCTATTGACTATTCAAAATCCGCAATCGGGATTGTTACGATGTCCCCAAGTGAAACTGCAATTATTGCAGGGGATATAGCGATTAAATCTTCGGGTGTTGAACTTGGCTTTGTTGACCGTTTCAGCGGTACGCTTATCGTAACGGGTAGCATTTCCGATGTTTCCGCTTCCCTTTCTTCGTTGGTTGAATATTGTGAGCAGACTTTGGGCTTTACCGTTTGCCCCATAACTAAAACATAATGAAGAAGCTAATTTTAATGGGGCGTAGCGAAAGCGGAAAAACCACGCTGACACAAGTCCTTCGTGGGGAGAAGATAAGCTATGACAAAACTCAATACATAAAATTCAATAACTGCCTGATTGATACTCCGGGAGAATACGCCCAGACTCAGCATTTAGGCAGAGCATTGGCGCTGTATTCTTATGAAGCGGATATAGTCGGACTTTTAATCAGCGCAACGGAAGAATATTCCTTGTTTCCGCCCTGCGTAACCTGTATGGTTAACCGTGAGGTTATCGGGATTGTAACAAAGTCGGAGCAGGATGGGGCAAACCCTGACAGAGCCGAAAACTGGCTCAGGCTTTCGGGTTGCAAAAAAGTGTTCAGAGTTGACTCGGTTACAGGATTTGGCGTAAACGATTTAATCGAATATTTGAACAAATAATTGGTTTTCAAATAAAAAACAACAAAAAAACAGAAAAAACAACAAAAAACCTATTGACATATTTATAACAAAGTGTTAGAATTAAGATATGCGAATATGTAAATAATTAAAATTCATATAAAAAGGAGTGTTATTTGATATGGTATCTGAATACGAAATCAAAAAACAAATTTGTGACATCGGTAAGAGAATTTATGACAGAGGCATGGTTGCTGCAAATGATGGTAACATTTCTGTTAAAATCTCTGACAATGAATTCCTTTGCACACCAACAGGCGTAAGTAAGGGCTTTATGACACCTGAATATATCTGTAAGGTTGATGCTAAGGGTAATGTTATTCAGGCTAACGGAAACTTTAAGCCATCTTCTGAAATCAAGATGCATATGAGAGTTTATGAGCAGCGTCCTGATGTTAAATCAGTTGTTCATGCTCACCCGATTTATGCAACAAGCTTTGCAATCGCAGGTATTCCGCTTACACAGCCGATTATGCCTGAAGCGGTTATTGCACTCGGTTGCGTTCCGATTGCAGAATACGGCACACCATCAACAATGGAAATTCCTGACGCAGTTGAAAAGTATCTCCCATATTTTGATGCAGTTCTTCTTGCAAACCACGGTGCACTTGCATATTCTGATTCTCTTCTTGCGGCTTACCACAAGATGGAATCCCTTGAATTCTATGCAGAGCTTCTCTTTAAGGCAAGACAGCTCGGCGGTCCTAAGGAGCTTTCTAACACTCAGGTTGAAAGACTTTATGAAATCCGTCGTCAGTTCGGCTTATCAGGAAAGCATCCGGCAGATGTTTGTGCAAGAAACAAGAACGGTGAAACAAGCTGTCATAACTGTGGCGCTTGCAACCTTCCAAAGACAGAGGCTTCTGACTCTGATTTAGTTGCTGAAATCACAAAGAAAGTGCTTGCATCACTCAATAAATAGGAGGAAAGACGATGAAGAACGAGGAAATTATCGGTATTGTTTCAAAAACCGTTAAAGAAATCCTTGCATCATCCTCTGAAAAAGCCTTTATGCCTGAGCCGAAAATGACCTTAAATATTGCAAAAGCGCTGTCTTATGCAGTTGAGGAAAAGGCGAAGGAAATGGGCGTTAATGCCGTTGTTGCCGTGTCAAATTCAGGTGCGAGACCTGTTTTGGTAAGCGCAATGGATGACTCGTATATAGCAAGCTATGATGTGGCTTTAAATAAAGCATATACGGTTGTTTCTCTTAAAATGCCGACAAAGGAGCTGAAAAAACTCAGTCAGCCGGGCGAATCCCTTTACGGAATTCAGTTCACAAACGGCGGACAGATTGTTATCTTTGGCGGAGGCGTGCCTCTTTCTCAGAACGGAAAGATAATTGGCGGTCTCGGTGTTTCGGGAGGAACGGAAGAACAGGATACATATCTTGCAGATTACGGCAAAATGGTATTTGATAAATTAGTTGAAGAATTAAATAAGTAAGAGGTGTATTATGGATATAAATTCTCAGAACATTGAAGAAATCGTTAAAAAAGTTCTTCAGGGAATGCAAGGCGGAAGTGCTGCACCAAAAGCTTCGGGCGAAGTTCCGAAAACAGGCAGAGTTGCAATGCTTACTGCTCTTGAAAAATTTGAATTAAAAGAATACCCAATCCCACCAATCGGTGATGATGATATTTTGGTTAAGGTTGAAGGTTGCGGTGTGTGCGGAACAGATGCACACGAATTTAAGCGTGACCCGTTCGGTCTTATCCCTGTTGCTCTCGGACACGAAGGAACAGGCGAAGTCGTTAAAATGGGTAAAAATGTTAAGGTTGACAGCGCTGGTAAGCCTCTTAACATCGGCGATAAGGTTGTAACTTGTATGATATTTGCGGATAATCCGGATATTACAATGTTTGACTTAAATAAGCAGAATGTTGGCGGCGCAGATGTATACGGACTTATCCCGGACGATGAAATTCATATGAATGGCTGGTTTGGCGACTATATTTTGGTTCGTGGCGGTTCAACAATCTTTAATGTAAGTGACCTTGATTTAGAATCAAGAATTTTAATCGAACCTTGCGCAGTATTGATTCATGCTGTTGAAAGAGCGAAAACAACAGGTATTTTAAGATTTAACAGCCGTGTTGTTGTTCAGGGTTGCGGACCTATCGGTCTTATCTGTATCGCAATTCTCAGAACTATGGGTATTGAGAATATCGTTGCGGTTGACGGTGAAGAAAAGCGTTTGGCTTTCGCAAAGGAAATGGGCGCTGATAACACAGTTAACTTTAAAGAGTATAAAGGTGCAGAAGAATTGGCTGAGGGTGTTAAGAAAGCGTTTGGCGGATATTTTGCAGATTTTGCATTCCAGTGTACAGGTTCACCTGTTGCACACAGCAATATCTACAAGTTTATTCGTAGCGGTGGCGGTCTTTGTGAGCTTGGTTTCTTTATTAACGGTGGCGATGCAACAATCAATCCGCACTTTGACATTTGCGCAAAGGAAATTACAACTGTTGGTTCATGGGTTTATACACTCCGTGACTACGCAACAACTTTTGACTTCTTAAAGAGAGCGAAGGCAATCGGTCTTCCTATGGAAAAGCTTATAACACATAAGTATCCGCTTGAAGAAATCAATGAAGCACTTGAGACAAACCTTAAAATGGAAGGTCTTAAGATTGCAATAATAAATAAATAAGTTAATTAAATTTTAGGAGGAAATATTATTATGGCACAGGAAGCATTAGGAATGATTGAAACAAGAGGTTTAACAGCTGCAATCGAGGCTGCTGATTCAATGGTAAAGGCAGCAGAAGTTGTTCTTATCGGAACAGAAAAAATCGGTTCAGGTCTTGTAAGTGTTATGGTTCGCGGTGATGTTGGCGCAGTTAAGGCTGCAACAGAAGCCGGAGCTGCTTCAGCTCAGAGACTTGGTGAACTCGTTGCTGTTCACGTAATCCCAAGACCACACAGCGATGTTGAGAAAATTTTACCTACCATCTAATCAGGAGTTGATAAAGAATGGCAAGTACAGCAAAAAAAGCAACGCCGAAAACAAAGGCGGCGGAAAAAGTTAATGTTGAAAATAATGAAACTAAAATAATCAAGGAGGAAATTGTAATGGTTAAAGAAGCATTAGGTATGGTTGAAACAAGAGGTTTGGTTGCTGCAATCGAAGCTGCAGATGCTATGGTTAAGGCTGCTAATGTAACACTTATCGGAACAGAAAAAATCGGTTCTGGTCTCGTAAGCGTTATGGTTCGTGGTGATGTTGGTGCTGTTAAGGCTGCTGTTGAAGCAGGTAGCGTTTCAGCGTCAAAGCTTGGCGAACTCGTGGCTACACACGTAATCCCAAGACCTCATGGCGATGTTGAAAAGATTTTGCCAGTTTTAAAGTAATTTGACTTAAAGGTTTACGGGCGGTTTATTCCGCCCGTAAACGAAAACTTTAATGAATCGGCGGTGAAGTTAGTGATTATCGGAAAAGTTACAGGAAGTATTGTTTCCACACGAAAAAATCCAAATCTTATTGGAAATAAGTTTTTAGTTGTTGAGCCTCTTAAATGTATGGACTGCAATAGTAAAATAGTTGCTATTGACAATGTTGGTGCAGGTATCGGAGAGGTTGTTTTGGTTGCCTGCGGAAGTGCGGCAAGAATTGGCTGCGACATGGATAATTCCCCTGTTGATGCGGCTATTGTGGGTATAGTTGATGATCCCGGTGAACTGGAGTAGATAGTATATGCAAATCGAAGAGCTTGCAAAAATTATCAGAGAATGCGGAGTTGTGGGAAGCGGCGGTGCCGGTTTTCCGTCTTATGCAAAGCTTAATTCCAAAGCAGATACGATTATATTAAACTGTGCGGAATGTGAGCCGTTGCTTAAGCTCCACAGACAGCTCCTTGAAAAATTCGCTTATGAGATTATGTCAACTCTTAAGCTTATAGGAGAGACTGTCAAGGCTGATAATATTATTATTGCGATAAAAAAGAGCTATAAGGATGCGGTTGAAAGTGTTGGGTCGTATCTTGATGCTTTTGAAAATATAAAAATTAAATATCTCCCCGAAATTTATCCTGCGGGGGACGAGGTTGTTACCATTTATGAAACAACGGGAAGGGTTGTTCCGCCGGGACAAATTCCAATTTCTGTTGGGGTTACTGTTTTTAATGTTGAGACGGTTTATAATATCTGGAATGCCGTTAATAACAATGCTCCGGTAACTCATAAGTATGTAACTGTTACGGGAGATGTAGAAAAAGGGATAACTCTAAGAGTTCCTGTTGGTTGCAAGGTGTCGGATATTGTTAAAATGTCAGGTGGCGCTTTGTGTGAAAACCCTGCTTATATTATGGGTGGACCAATGACGGGAAGACTTGTTAATCCCAATGATGTTATAACAAAAACAACTAATGCGATTTTGGTTCTGCCAAATGACCATTATGTTATTCAAAAACGAAAATCCAATGTGTCGGTTGATATGAAAAGAGCTATGGCGTCTTGTTGTCAGTGTCAGATGTGTACTGATATGTGTCCGAGATATTTATTAGGACATCCCATTGAGCCACACCTTTTTATGCGAAATGCAACAAGCGGAATTTATACCGATACAAATTCATATATAAATACAATGTTTTGTTCTCAGTGCGGACTTTGCGAAATGTTCTCCTGTACTCAGGGACTTGCGCCGAAAAGCTTAATGGCGGTGTGCAAGGACGAACTTCGGAAAAACGGCGTTAAAATTCCGTCAGATATAAAAACAGATGGAGTGAGAAAAGAACGAGATTACAGAAAAGTCCCCATGAAACGACTCGTTTCAAGACTGGGGCTAAAAAGATACGACAAAGAAGCACCTTTGATAGACACAGAGGTTAAGGTTAAGGAATATAAAATAATGCTCTCTCAGGGGATAGGTGCTCCTGCAGAGGCGGTTGTTAAAAAAGGCGATAAAATTGAAATGGGTCAGCTTATTGCAAAGCACAGCAAAAGCGGACTTGGGGTTTCACTTCATTCACCTTGCGGCGGAAAAATTCTTGAAATTACAGATAAGTTTATTCTTGTCAGAGCGTAATAGGAGGAAATTATGGGAAAGGCAATAGGAATGGTTGAATTCAAAACAGTTTCAACCGGTGTTATGGCGGCTGATACAATGGTTAAAACCGCAGAAATTGATATTATTGAGGCTCAGACAGTCTGCCCCGGAAAATATATCGTTATAATAACGGGTGAACTCAGTGCTGTTCGTGCGGCAGTTGATTCGGCAGGAAATGTAAGCCCTGAAATGATGTCAGACAGCTTTGTTCTCGGAAATCCTCACGAAGCGATTTTCCCTGCAATATACGGAACTGCGGAGGTTGAGAATACCAAAGCTCTCGGAATTTTAGAAACGTATTCTGCTCCGTCAATAATCGTTGCAGCAGACACAGCGGCGAAAACCTCTTTGGTTGACTTGATTGAGCTTAGAATTGCAAGAGGAATGTGCGGAAAATCCTATATGTTTATAACAGGCGAAATTGCGGCGGTTTCTGCGGCGATTGAAAGAGCGAAGGAAGTTGTTGGAGATACAGGCTTCTTCCTCGATAGCTCCATTATTGCAAACCCTGACAGTAAGCTCTGGGAAACAATTCTTTAAGGAGGAGTTTTTATGGCAGGGAAAACGGCATATAAAAACAAATATAACCTTGAGAATTATGACAGAATAAATGTGACGGTTAACAAAGGTGAAAAAGAAATGATTAGGGAGAGAGCGACTTCTCTCAATATGAGTATAAATGCTTACATAAACAGCCTTATAAAGGATGACTTAAATGGCGGTCGAAAAAAGAAATCAGACCGTGATATGGAAATATACTTGTTTTAATAATCGAAACGGAGGCATTCTAAAATGGAAATTAATGAAAAATACATTGCAGAGATTGTTGAAAAGGTTTTAAGGGATACAAGGGAAACCGAAACAATAAAAAAACAGAAAGGTGTTTTTGAAACAATGGAGGAGGCTTTAGAGGCCGTTGGCAAAGCCTACACACAGTTCAGAAAATACACGATAGAACAGAGAGAACAGATGATTTCAAAAATCAGAGAGTTTACCTATGCTGAGGCTGAAAATCTTGCAAAGCTTGGTGTTGAAGAAACGGGAATGGGCAGAGTGACCGATAAAATTATGAAACATCAGGTCGTTGCGGCAAAAACTCCCGGAACTGAAGACCTTGATACAAGAGCATATTCAGGCGATGCAGGGCTGACTCTTGTTGAAATGGCTCCCTTTGGTGTTATCGGAAGTATAACTCCGTCAACTAACCCAAGTGAAACTGTTATCTGTAACACAATCGGTATGATTGCAGGCGGAAATGCGGTTGTTTTCAATCCTCATCCAAACGCTAAGAAAACATCAAATTATGCAGTTGATATGGTAAACCGTGCAATACTTGAAGCAGGCGGTCCTGAAAATTTAGTTGTTTCTGTCGCAAACCCAACAATGGATTCGACAAAGGAAATGATGTCAGCACCGGCCGTTAAAATGCTTGTTGCAACGGGCGGACCCGGAGTTGTTAAGGCTCTCTTGTCATCAGGCAAAAAGGCTATCGGTGCAGGGGCAGGAAATCCTCCTGTTATTGTTGACAAAACTGCAGATGTTGAAAAGGCAGGACGAGATATTGTTCTTGGCGCAAGCTTTGATAATAACCTTCCGTGTATCGCTGAAAAAGAATGTTTTGCAGTTGACAGCATTGCAGATGAGCTTATTTATCATATGACTCAGAACGGCGCTTATCTTATAAAAGGAAAGCAGATTGATGAGCTTGTTAAAATTGCTCTCGTTGAGAATAAAGGCAAGCTTGGAATAAATAAAAAGTTTGTCGGAAGAGATGCTAAAAAGTTCCTTAAGGAATTGGGAATTGATGCAGACCCGAGACTTATAATCTGTGAAACTGATTTTGACCATCCGTTTGTTCAGGAAGAGCTTATGATGCCGATTTTGCCGATTGTTAGGGTCAAAGATGTTGATACGGCTATTGAACTTGCTACAAAGGCAGAACACGGTAACAGACACTCTGCGCATATCCATTCAAAGAATATTGATAATATAACAAAATTTGCAAAAGCGGTTGAAACAACTATCTTTGTTAAGAATGCACCGTCTTATGCAGGTATCGGTGTTGGCGGTGAGGCACACACAACCTTTACTATTGCAGGCCCGACAGGCGAAGGCTTAACTTCAGCCCGTTCGTTTACAAGACAGAGAAGATGTGTTATGGTTGAAGCGTTGCATATCATTTAATTAAGGCAGGGAGAAAAATATGAAAGCATTAGGAATGATAGAGGTTTACAGCTTTACAACTGCGGTTCAGGTTGCGGATTTGTGTGCAAAAACCTCGGATGTTAAAGTTATTGCATTTGACAGAACAAGACCTGTCAGTGCGGATGTTCCGGCTCCTTTGGTTATGGTTGTTAAGGTTGAGGGAGATGTGTCCTCGGTTCGCTCTGCTGTTGACGCAGGAGCGGAACTTGCGAAAAGAGATGGAAAATATATTGTTTCCCACATAATTGCAAATCCAGGTGAGGATATGGAAAAAATGGGATACCTTATGGATATTAATAAGGATAAGTATAACAAAAAGCTTCCTAAATCCTTCTATGGTATGGAAATTGAAGATAAGTCAACTCAGGCAATAGGTCTTTTAGAGGTTTCGGGACTTGTTGCATCAATCGAAGGTCTTGATAATATGCTTAAGTCTGCCGATGTAAGACTTGTTCATACAGAAAAAAGACTTGGCGGAAGATTGGTTACAATTATTATAACGGGAACAGTTTCTGCGGTTACTGCAGCTGTTGAAAACGGAAAAGCGGCAGCATCAGTCCTTGGCGGAATATATGGTGACGCAGTTATCGCAAGACCTCACAGCGAGGTTACGAAGTTCTTTGACTTTGATGTAGATATTGCGGAATAATCGGAAAGCGAGGGGTTTTATGTACGATGTAAAGGAAATCGAAGCGGCTGTAAAACAGGCACTTGCTGATTATAATGAAAATAAAGATAAAATAAAAATAGGTGTTTCTCAGAGACATATTCATTTGTCAAGAGAAGATCTCGATATTCTTTTCGGAAAAGGCTATGAACTGACAGTGAAAAAATATCTTATGGGCAGAGAATTTGCATCTGAAGAGGTGGTAACTTTAGTTGGAAAATCTCTTAAATCTATTGAAAATGTCAGAGTTTTAGGTCCTGTCAGAAAAGATACTCAGGTTGAAATTTCAAAGACAGATACTTTTATTTTAAAGGTTAGCCCTCCTGTTAGACCGTCAGGAAATATTAAAGGGTCAGAGAGAATTGTCGTTGTCGGTCCTAAGGGTAGTGTCTATCTTAAAGAAGGGGTTATTATTGCCAACAGACACATTCATTTAACACCTGAATATGCGAAGGCACACGGCATTAATGATAACGATTATGTGGATGTTGAAGTTGAAGGTGTTAAACCGACTCTTTTCTATGATGTTCAGGTGAGAGTCCGTGACGACTTTAATGTCGAAATGCATATAGACACAGATGATGCAAATTCAACAGGGCTTAAAAACGGAGCATTGGTTCGCATAATTAAGAAAAAATAGTTTTATAAGGGATTGAAAAGGTGATTATATGTTAGCTTTGGAACGCCAGAAAAGGATACTTGAAATTCTTAACGCTGACGGTTCGGTTTTGGTAAGTAAATTGAGTGAGGAGCTTGATGTTACGGAAGAAACCATAAGACGAGACCTTGAAAAGCTTGAAAAACAGGAAGTTTTAATCAGAACTCACGGCGGTGCTGTTCCTGTTGACGAAAATGACTATGAACTTTCCTTGGAAAAGCGTAAAAACACAAATATAACCGCAAAAGAGAAGCTTGCTAAAGAGGCTGTTAAGTTTGTTAAACCGTGGGATACGATTTTTCTTGATGCCTCCACAACCACATTTTATATGGCGAAAGAAATCAAGAAAATGCAGAATGTTACGGTTATAACAAATTCTGTCAGGGTTATAAATGAGCTTTCCGGTCTTAAGGATGTTAAGGTTATCGGAATTGGCGGACTTTTAAGTCAGAATCAGTCGTTTGTCGGAAGCCTGGCTGAGGACACCATTGAGAAGAATTATTTTGCAAACAAGATGTTTTTCAGCAGTAAAGGTATAATGGAAGAAGATACTTGGGTGCTTGAAAGCAATGAGCAGGAATGTGCAATTAAGCAGAAAATGATAAAAAACTCAACGGAAAGATACTTTATATGCGACAAATCTAAAATCGGTAGAGTTGGTTTCGTAAAGCTCCTACCTTTTGAAAAGATAAATTATTTTATAACAGATTATAAACCGAGCGAAAAATGGATTGAAATTTTTAAGGAAGAATCTGTTGAGGTTGTTGAAGTTGAATAAGGGGGACCAGCGCAAAATGAAATCATTTTGCTACAGCCTCTTAAAACTAAGGCGGTGTTTGAGAAGTCGAAATGACTTTTTAAACACCGCCTTTGGCTACAGCCTCTTTTATCATATATTCAGTTATTCATAGCCGTTTAATATCCAAATCTTATCACTTATTTTATTTAATCCTCTTTGACATCAGATGCGAGAATGGCTTTTGCATATTCGATGAGTTGTTTTCGTGATGTAACGCCTAACTTACTGTATAAGTTTTTGTTATGAAACTTCAATGTATTTTCCATAATTGAAAGCTCAGACAATACTTCTTTTGTGGATTTTCCGTCAAGATAGCAATTATAAATAGAACGTTCCGTCGGAGTGAGCTTTGGCAGTTGCTCTACAATGAATTTACAATGCAGGGCAAATTCTTTTGAATTTCTATTTAAATCAGAGCTTGCCGTTTGAGAAGTTGTTACAGTCTGTGCTTTTAATGCCGCAATCAACTTTTCCTGATTTTGAATCATAAGATAAACACTGATTAGGAAAAGCTCGGTTATAATATATGAAATTGATAGAATTTCAAAATCAATTCTGACAAGCTGTTCTGTGAGCCAGACAAGTATGTTTACAAATACCGCAACTAAAATAATGATTGAGTGAGAGGTAGATTCTATTTTCTTTTTAACAATAGCATATATGGTTGTTGCTATCATTATCGTGAAATATCCAAGCAAGTAGAAAAGGTATATAATATGCCAAGAACCATATTCTTTATTAAGAACAGAGACACCGCCAATTGTTTCAAGTGTTACCGATTTATAATATATATCAAGCCATCCGGGACTTGCTGCTATAAGAAACACAACGGAAGAAATGCTTATTAAAACACCGTTAACCCATTTGGGATACTTTAATTTAGAAATTTTTTGTATGGTTTTAAGCATAGACAACGGCAGGAATACCGAACCGAGATATGCGATGCGGTTTGCCCAAAGAGCTATATCCAATGTATCGGACATAGCCAGCATCATATAACCAATATTTACCACAAGAACAGATGTAAACAGCACATAAAACCAATTTTCCTTTTTCTTTATACTGAAAAAATAGCCTATCAAGAGCAAAAAAGATAAAAATGCGGTCGCTATGTATATAATTGTCATACTTGCAGTCTTGTTTCCGATTGGGGTGCAACCGGATAAAAGTAAGAGAGGTAACAATAAAAAACCAAGTAAATTAAATTTTAATTTATGCATAATGTTTTCTCCTTCGGACACAGGGCGTTTTTTCTTCTCCCCGAACCATCCAACACCAAAACCCACACTTTTTCCCACACTTTTTACAAAAAAACTTGAAAATCCCACACTAAAACCTTTTGAAAGTGTGGCGACTTTTATTAAAATCAGAGATAAAATATAAGTATAAATTATATAGAGATATATATTTATCTTTTGATGTCTTAAATATTATATCACAAAATATTGCTTCAATCAACATTTTGCAAAGATTTTAGCGAAAATTGTTGAACTTTTTTATATTTCAACAAGATTTACATTAAAAAGTGAGCAAAGCGAATGTCGAATTTTATTACGAAAAGGAGCCGAAGCTATTGATTAATGAAAAAAGACAGCGAATTATATGCGTCAACAAACATCCAAATGTATAACCCTGATGTATTAAACTGTGTTTTATGTACACCGATTGAAGAATATCCCGAGTTTTGCCCCAAGTGCGGATGTGTTTTAAATCCTGAAGCGGTGGTCTGCTCGGTTTAAAAGGAGGTGAAAAATGAAAAATGTTCAAATGCCCGATGATTGAAACATAACAGATTAATATATAATTCATATATTCAGGAAGGAGAATAAAATTATGAAAAAAACAGGTATAATGTCGATGCTTCTATCAATGGTTTTGTTATTTACAAACACCGTTGTTTTTACAACACCGGCGATGGCAGCAGAAGAATCGTATGCTCTAAGCATCACAAACAAGCCCGGCACAACCTTTGTGCTCAGTCAAGGTGAATATACAAGTGATGTCTGTGACCTGTGGAATGAAATCGACTCCGACGGCACGGGGGAACTGAAGTTTGACCAGTCCTTCAGCATCAATATCAATGATGCCGTTGAGGTCTATAACAACTTCATAGATACCCAATATCCTGATGGGGATCGTGAGCACTACAAGGCTTTAGAGGACAACAACAACGGTGCAATTTTTTATGTTCAAGCAAGAGTTTTGATTAACGACTACGAGTACCAATTCTCAAGCAAAGCCAGTTATATGTATGCGCCATACGGATTGGATGGCGAATATAATGAAGGCTGCGGTGAATGGAACATTTCTTCTTATTATGACGATCTTTGCGATTTCTTTACAATGAGCAAAGACGGTGGTGTTCTTAATCTTTCACTTGACGGAACGGTAAAGGAAATCTATGAGGCACTTAAAGCGCAGGACGAAACTTTAGGCGACGTTACCGTAAACGACTTGACGTTTAAATTAAGGGTTTCCTGTGAAGTGGAATATATAGGTTCTTGGGGAAGTACCAACTACACTGAACTCAGTTTTGAAGCCATCTCTCACAGCTTGTATGACAAGCATATCTATGAATCGGCATCGGAATATGATAACCTTTCCGTAGTACCTGTTACAGCACCCCTTACTGTAAACGTAGTTCCTGCGTATGAGGGCTGCTATGAACCTGTAAATACAGAATATAGCTGGTATTACGAGTTTATAAAGGAAGGCGAAGAAGAGGAAGAAGACGGCGGGTACAAATGGTACGGTTATTTTGAGAAAGACGAAACCAAGGAATCTGATGTTTTAACCGAAACAGCACCAAGCGGTACCATTTACGGTATTGCTTACGGAAAAGTCGATTCAGACAGCAACAGCATAACTATAGATGACATTCTGAATGAAGATAACAAAGATTTTATCAATAGCTTTATAGGCGAAAAGCCCAGAGAACTCGGCGGTAAAGGTCAGATGTTCATCGGCTGTGACGTTACACTCACCTTTGAAGACGGTAAACAGTGGGTAGTTTATATTACAAAAGCCGATTATATGTCGAGGCTTATCATTCCCTGTATGCACGCTTGCAGTGTTTGTGGTCTTTGTACCGAAACGGAAAAGATGCTTTCTTGTAATTTTGATACAAATATGTGGATGAATATTAACTGTGAGTGTGAAGAGCCTGTGGCTGAGGTTGTAGAAACTGAAATAATTGAAAATATTTCTGTTGATACGGATAATAGTATGATTTATTGTGAGCCAACGGTTGTGGTGGAAAAAATTAACCTTGAGGCATCTTTGAACACAAAATACATAAAGCATATTACAAAAGGATTGGTTTCAGATAAGGCGGTTATGATGTTTAATATAGATTTATTTGACGGCGACACGCCATATCAGTTAAATCAATGGGGCGGAAATGAAGAATATCTGACCATTACAATTCCTGTGGGAAGTGACAACGCACAAGCTATCAAAAACGGTGAAATATCGGTTTATCACATTGGGAATAACGGTAATCCTGAATTTGTGAATATAGATTTGGAAAATGGTGTTGATGTGGAAAAGGGAACAATCACATTTGCATCATCAAGCTTTAGTCCTTTCATCCTTGTGGAATTTTCAGAAGAAACCGCTGTTGAAGCAATATACAACGAGGCAGACAACACCTGCACGGCACAAATCACTCTGACAGCAGAGGATTTGGGAAAAGTCCCCGTTATCTATGTTGCCTTCTATAATAACGAGGGCGTGTTGACTCAAGTGAAACAAAAAAATGTAGTAACATCAGCGGATAAATATACATTATATATACCGGATGACAGCACTAACTGTAAGGTTATGGTGTGGACAAGTGCACTCACCCCGATTTGCAATATTTCTTCTTGCGAATATTAATAGTTATATCACAAACCTTATTACTGAGGAGGAAGAAATTTTTAAGTCGTTTAAATTTTAGCTTTTAAAATATAGAAAAGAGGTAAAAAATTATGAAAAAATTTTCATCAATTATTCTCATAATTGCAATGCTTTTGTCATTGATGACAATGGCAAGGGCAAATACTGCAAATCCTTTTACGGATGTTCCTGCCGGGGCATGGTATCACGATGAAGTGGTTAAGGCTGTGGAAACGGAAATTATCAATGGCAAAACCACAACAATATTTGCGCCGGATGACCTGCTAACTTATGCTGAAGCGGTTAAGCTTGCGGCTTGTATGAGTCAGGTTTACTTAAACGGCGAGGTTACTTTAACAACGGGCTCTCCATGGTATCAGCCTTATGTTGATTATTGTAAAAGCAATAGGATAATTACAAAGGATTATGATTTCAACGCAAATGTTACAAGAGCCGGGTATATAGAAATTTTTGCAAATGCTCTTCCTGACAGTGCGTTTAAAGATATTAACAATATACCAAATGGGAGTATTTTAGATGTTAAGGATAACGCTCCTTATGCAATCTATGTGTATAAAATGTATCGAGCAGGTATTATAACCGGTGTTGACGCACTTCACAACTGCAAGCCTGATGATAATATCAAAAGATGCGAGGTTGCGGCGATTATCTCCCGTATGATGAATGAAGATGAGAGAGTTAAATTTGAAATGGCAGGTACTTCAAGTGAAGAAGAGCCTGAAATTGAGGAGCCGGGAAAAGATAATCAAAAAGCAGAAAGCTGGGATGACCCCGTAAATATACTTCCTGAAAATCCTGAAGTTACAGAGAAAATTCCAACGCAGGAAGTTAATCCGAATATAACGGTAACCCCGACTGTGCCTGTTGAGGTTCCGGAGCAACCGGTGATAAATGCAGAGCTTACCATCCACAAACAGCCCGAAGGCGCAGAATATGATGATTACGGCAGAAAACACGAAGCAGAGGTGCAGGTTTTTGGCGGAAAAGCACCTTACAGCTATCAGTGGTTCTATTATACCGGATACAGAAACCAAACTGCCGAAATAGAAAATGGAGATTATGTAAAAGATGTAAAAACCGAGGCGCTTGTTCTTTCTGTGGAAAAGGAAAACACGCTTTTAGGTAAGCAAATTTACTGTGAAGTAACCGACAGCTTAGGAGAAAAAGTAAAGACGGATAGAATTAAAGTTTACGGCCCCTTCTCAATGCCGATTGAAAGCTATTCAATCATTTCTGCCACAAAGGAATACACTCTTTCGGGAACAGTTGCAGACGGTATCCTTAAAAAAGGCGAAAAGGTTTCTGTTATAAGAAATGACAAGGTTATTGCAATCGGTGTTGCAAAAGATTTGCAGATGTTTAATAAGTCGTTGGATGAAATCTGCAAAAACGACAACGCAGGAATAGTATTTGCGATAGAAGATGGTGCAACACCCAAAGATGGAGATGTTGTAGTAAAATATCAGCCTACACACGTTATTGACATGAGCGATATTATAAACTGATTGGATTAATAAATACGGAGTCGATTACATATGAAAAGATTTATAAGCATTTTGTTAAGTTTTGTAATAATATTATCAATGCTTCCGACGTTGGTTTTTGCAGAGGGCGAATATACGGAAGTAAGTACAGCCGAGGCTTTTAAACAAGCTCTTGAAAGTGACGGGGATAAAAACATTGTTGTAACAAAAGATATTATTTACACCTGCAAGGTGTCTGATGTGGGAGAATTTTGGGTTACTCTCGGCAAGGGACAAAAAACACTTAACCTAAATGGCAAATCCGTTGAACTTAATGCCGAAACCGGCATGGAAACAACAATGCTTAAAGTTCCAAAAGGTGCAGAGCTTATTATAAAGGACACAAGCGGCGATAACTCGGGTACACTCTTTTGCTATGGGAGAATGGAAACGGTAAACGGTGAGAGTGGACCGGAATATTTAGGTGGTGATGTGAAGTACAGAAACGTACTTGAGATTGACGGTGGTATGGTCACTGTAAACGGTGGAACACTCGAGGCAGGACGCTCCAAAAAAATGTGGGTATATGACGGCAAGGATGTCTATAGTTTAAGACACTTGCTTGATTATGCCATCCAGTTCGGCGTCCTCGGACTTGCAATCGGAGCAAGATATGACGGGTATGCGTGGCAGCAGGTAAATGGTGATTGTGTCACGGTAAAAGACGGAACATTTATGGCGAATGACGGTATATTCCTCGGCAGAGGTTTTTCAAATCTTGAAACTTATATAAAAGCTAATGATAACGATGTTGATGTTGAGTTTTCCCGTTCGGCGTGTCTAAGGCTTCTCGGCGGCAATACAATTATCAATGGCGGAACATTCCACGGCAAGGGAAATGCTGATGTCATCGGGGCTAAGAACGAAGCGAATGTTACTGTAAAGAACGGAACATTCAAAACAAATCATCTTCGTGTTTTATTAGTTCCGACAATAAATGTTACACTAAACGGTTATTGGTGCCCGTATGTTATAGGGCATGAACAAAGATATGGCTATCAGTATCATCCGGCATCGGAGCCCGGCTCAATAGGGCTTTCTGCTGATATGCTTGACCCACTGCGAAATACTGTTGAAGTGGATGGTGAAAATGTGCCTGTCAGTGAATGGTCTCCTAAAAATCTTGGAAATGCCTATGAGCAGAATGTTACAGAGATTGTTGTTACTCATCATTTAAGTAATGCTGACCGACGCAATCATATAAATAAAACAGAAACAAAGACGATTGACTCGGCTGCAATCCTTGGAACGATGGCGCAGGGAATGGAGCTTACCTCGGATTCACTCAAGCTCAGCGCATCAAATGTCAGAAAAATGGATGTGGAGTGGTATCATAACGGAAGCCCTGCAGGAAATGATGAAACAGTTGCCGCAGGTGATTATCAGGCGAAGATAACACTTTATGCAGATACGGGATATGTATTTGATAAAAATACTCAATTTGCTGTTATGGGCTATAATGCAAAGAATACGGAAATTTCAGAAACCGGCAGACGGGCATATATATGGTCAAAGGTATATAGCTTCGACTGTGAGCACAATATGAATGAAGATGTATCAATTCACTTTGATGAGGAAAAGCACTATCAAATGTGTACGGTGTGCGGTGAGAAACTTGCGGATGAAAAGCATATATTTAATAATGGCGAAAGTCAGGGTGGATATATCAGATATAACTGCAACACCTGTGACTACTATATTGACAAGCTGGATGACGGTAAAATTAAGATTGAATATATAGATTTGCGAATAGCTAACCCAATCGTTGGCGGAAAACCTGATTACTATAGTGCAATATCTGCAGGAGAAGGCGTGTCGGTATCGGATGTGAGTGATGAATATACTGAAGACGGAATTAAGTGGACAAGAGCCGGAACAGGCTTTGAGGTAGGGAAGAACGATTTGTTTGTCGGCAGTATGTGGTATAAGGCTCATATTTATCTTGATATAGAAGACGGATATGCTTTTTCAAAGAACGAAAATGATGAATATAACACGATTGTATATGTAAACGGTGTTGAAGCAAAATATGAGGTTCAGGAAAACCGTGTTACAGTGTATTATGAATATACCTGCGATGAAGTCAAGGTTTCAAGCATCAATATGTATGGCATAGATTGGCCTGAAATCGGAAACACTCCCGATTGTACCGCAGAAAGCGAAAATCCCGAATATTACGGATTGAAGCAGGATTCCGGTGCAATAAGCTGGTATGAAGACGGCGAGTATATGGATAAATCTTCAAAGTTTGAGGCAGGCAAAACATATTCTGTTATGCTTTATGTGGATGCCGTAAGAGTTGGGTGGGATGATGTTGTAAGATTTAATGAAAGTCTTTGCGCAACTGTCAATGGTTTTAATGTCAGAGAAGAAAATATTGACCGTTTACATGATACTGCTGTTGTGCTCAATTTTAAATTCCCGACTCTTGAAGAAGAAAAAGAACCTGAACAACCAACAGAAATCGAGAAACCTTCTGAAATTGAGAAACCTTCTGAAATTGAGAAACCTGCCGAAAGCGAGAAGCCTGCTGAAAGCGAGAAGCCGACAGAGAAAACGCAGGAGACACAAAAAACAACCTTTATCGACATTTCTAAAGGACAGTATTACTATGATGCTGTTTTGTGGGCGGTAGAGCAAGGAATAACAGGCGGAACAAGTGCCACAACCTTTAGCCCAAATGCTCCTTGCACAAGGGCGCAGGTTGTAACCTTCCTCCACAGAATGGTAGGCTCGCCTGACCCTGCGGCAATCGGTATGATTTTTACTGATGTGAAAGAAGATGTATATTACCATAAGCCTGTAAAATGGGCGCTTGGAAGCAATATTACGGGCGGAACAAGCGACACTACCTTCTCGCCGGATGCACCTTGCACAAGAGGTCAAGTGGTTACTTTTCTCTGGCGTACGGCAGGTCAACCGGAAGCAAAATCAGATAAGTGTAAATTTACGGATGTTAAGTCTGACAGCTATTACCACAAAGCCGTTTTATGGGCAGTAGAACAAGGTATAACCGGTGGAACAAGTGCTTCAACCTTCAGCCCTGAGGATTCATGCACAAGAGCGCAGGTGGTTACTTTTCTTTACAGATTTATAAACGGGCAATAACCTAAGGAGCGGGAATCTTCAAACGGATGCTATGACGGAATTGACAGAAGCTTTTATATTTGAATTATTGAAGTAAATTTATAAAATTAAGACGGTGTTTTAAAAGTCTCTCTGACTTTTAAACACCGCCTTTGATTTCGGGTATATATTCTACAAAAGAATTTCTCAACCCCTATTAGATTTCATCTTTTCTTGCGTTCCGCAGTTTTTTAACATATTAAATAATGCCTGTAACCTTAAGAGCGATGTATATTACAAAAAGTGAAACAGAAATCCACATTACACCGCTGATTTCTTTGGCTTTACCAATAAATATCTTCAATATAACCCAAGAGAGCATACCAAACATAATGCCGTTTGCGATTGAGTATGTGAGTGGCATCATGATGATTGCAAGAAATGCACCGATTGTGTCAGCAATATCAGAACCAAAATCAACCTTCTTTACAGATGAAAGCATCAAAAGACCAACATAAAGCATAGCCGGAGTGGTAGCAAAAGATGGAATAGCTGTAAAGATTGGAGCTAAAACAAGGGATACAAGGAATAGAATTGCTGTAACAACTGAAGCAAGTCCTGTTTTTCCGCCTGCCGCAACGCCTGCGCTGGATTCAACAAAGCTTGTAACGGTCGAAGTACCAAGACAAGCACCTGTAACAGTACCAACCGCATCTGCCATTAAAGCGCCGCTTGCTTTTGGAAGCTTACCGTCATGGTCAAGAAGGTTTCCTTTTTCAGCAACACCGATAAGTGTTCCGACTGTGTCAAAAATATCTGTGTAAAGGAAGGTAAACACAACAAGGATAAACGAAGCAAGATTTTTCCCAATAAATCCAAAATCAAAATCGAAGAATAATGGTGGCTGAAATGCGCTTCCGTCAAATGTTGGGAATACTGAGTATAATTTAGCATCCGGATTAACAAGATACCAGCCCGTTGCTTCTGCAATCATACCTAAAATCCAGGTGATGATAATACCGAGAAGAATGCTTCCGGGGATTTTATAATGTTCAAGGATACCGATAATTAAAAGCCCGAACAAAGGTAATGCCACCTGAGCATAACCAAGGTTTCCAAGTGCAACGGTTGTGCCGGGATCCGCAACAACGATTCCTGAATTTAAGAGCGCTATAATAGTTATAAAAAGACCAATTCCGGCGGTTATACCGAATTTCAGGTTTCCCGGAATCTTATTAACTAAAGCTTCACGGAACTTAAAGAGGGAAAGAAGCATAAATATTAAGCCTTCAATCAATATTGCAGTAAGAGCAACCTGATAGGAATAACCCATTGTACCACAAACGGTGAATGCAAAGAATGCGTTAAGCCCCATACCTGAAGCCAATGCAACGGGGTAGTTAGCGAAGAACGCCATGCATAAGGTTGCAATCGCCGCAGAAATTGCTGTTGCTGAAAATGCAGCTCCCCAAGGAATACCTGCTGCTTCGAGATAGCCCGGATTTACAACAAGGATATAAGCCATAGCAAGGAATGTTGTAACACCGGCAATGACCTCTGTCCGAACATTGCTTCCGCGTTCTTTGATTTTGAATAGTTTCTCAAGTTTTTCCATAAAAACCTCTCCTTTAAAAAGATTATATATTTATTATACAACATAATAAATAATTTTTCAATATTTTTTCAAGAAAAATTATTATATTTTGACAAAAAAATACAAAGCATCTGATGTAGCTTTGTATTTTTCAAATATTTAAATTAATCTATTGCAGAATGAGATAAGGGTCTATAAAGGAATTAAGCTGGGCTGTATAGCTTTCGGGATAATGACATTTTGCTATATTTGAATCACCGCTCAATGAAAATAACGATGCAAAAGAAACTAAATTTTCTATACCTATTTCGTTTATTACATGAATTGGAGATTCACCGTTAACCATGCATATAACCCCGAATGCAACAATGTTTTTTCCTGCATTCCCAAGCAGAGCCGATGCGTTTTTCAGAAGGGGATTTTCTTTAATCTTTTGAAAATACGACGGAGCATCGGGATATTTGAGAGTGAGAATATCCTCCATGGAGCCATAAACCCAGTTGCCGTTTTCGTCTTTTATTTTGGTGTTACTGCATTCAATATAATCCATAATGATATTCGCATATTTATCAGTGTATGATATCCGACTGCCGAGAGCAGATGAGAGGTTATTTATAAAGGTGCGAATATCCTGCTTTTGTCCGGATTTTTCAATATCATACAGCTTGAAATCGCCGGAGGTGATTATTGATTTATATAAACTGCTGATTTTTTGAGATTCAGCCAATGCAACATCATTGGAATAATTAAGCAAAGACGGAAGAGTGAGGTCCGTTCCGTAGCGTGTATACCCCCATTTTTCCGGTGCAATAAGAGGAATAAGGTCGTTCTCGCTTATTATATTGAAAATGTGACCATATTTTTCCGTTTTTGCATTTTTTGCGGTTGTTCCGGCAGGGGTAGCGAAGGTGTATGCATAAATATTTTCAGAAGGGAGCTTACCCTCATCGGTAATTCTCGCGGCAGTAATCCCTGCCACTCCGCCGCCACGGCTGAATCCGGTCATCCATAATTTTGTATTACTTGTTTTGTTTCCGATATATTCATAGAGGTTTTTCACAACCTCGTCGGAAGCTAAAAGAAAACCTTTATGGATTTCAGTATTTCCAATATTAAAGTTGCTGACCCATTCATTTCCGTAGCAACCGCCTCTTACGGACAAAGCAACAAGTCTGTATTTTTCCCCATTGTTTGTAATATTTTTTTCTGCCATAGCATAAGCAACGGTGTCAGAGGTGTCATTGAGGGATTTATCGTAATTAAAGGTTTTGATATTGCTAAAACCAAGCTCTTTGTAAACTGCAATAATATCTTTATCTCTGCCAAAATTACCGGTATCTCCGTAATATGCATCAGATTCTTTTGAAGAAAAAGCTGAAGCGGCAAGACCTAAAGAAAGGTTTGCGAGAGAGTGATTATATTCAGTTGAGGGAAGAAGGAAAAAATCGTCGCAATACGGGAGCGAGAGAGATTTTCCGCTGTCTCTGAACTTGATTTTAACATAGCGAGGCTTAATAAATCTGACTTCGTTTTCCGTGCTTATAGTTTCATAATTCATAACTTCTCCGGCAAGATACGGAGAAATCATCAATTTATCATCATCTATAAGAAATTCGGATTGCTGAATTAAACCATTAACCTTAATGCTGTTTGAATCAGTATCAATTTCAAGAGTGTTTTTCCCTTTTGCATAGGCTTTTCCATTTTCATAGGAATATTCAACATCGGCAACATCAAAAATTTCCTCAGCGGAAATAAGAGGACTGTTATCCTCTAATGATGTTGCGGAAACCTTGACTTCCATTCCGTTGAGAAAAACGGTCAAGGTTTCATTATCGCCCAAAAACCAAACAAGCCCAATGATTAAAGATGCGACCAAAACAACAGATAAGGAACAAATTAAAATTTTCTTTTTCATAAATAATCACCTCGTATAAGTATACATTTTTTCACAGGATATGTCAATCCTTTTAGGGTATAATAAGAATAATTTTTTATATATTATACGCAATAGGAGTGATTATATGACATATACGGCAAGAACAGATATTGCACTTGAAGCAAGGACAATGTATATGGAAGCGTCAAAAATTGAAGGCGAGATAGATGGGGTTGAGGTTGATGTGTCAAATCCACTTGAAAACACAACAGTAACACGGGTTAAAATTGTTTCTTCAAAGGGAGCGGAATGCCTTAATAAACCGCAGGGGAATTATATAACAATAGATATTCCTTCGGAAATTTACGGAGAACAAACAATTTATGAGGAAGTATGCAGAATTGTGGCAAAGGAACTCATGAATCTCATTCCGCAAAAAGAAAAGAGTCTTGTTCTGGCGGTGGGGCTGGGAAACAGAAATGTAACTCCCGATGCTTTAGGACCGGCGGTTATTGATTCTCTGCTTGTCACAAGGCATTTGATAAGATATATTCCCGAGGAAATAGATGAGCGACTTCGTCCTCTTTGCGCTATTGCGCCGGGTGTTCTCGGAATAACGGGCATTGAAACAGGGGAGATTGTAAGGGGAATATGCGAAAAAGTCAAGCCGTCACTGTTGATAGTCATTGATGCCCTGTGCTCACGGAGTATGAAAAGGATAAACAAAACAATTCAAATATCGGATACGGGAATAACTCCCGGAGCGGGAATAGGGAATAACAGAATGGCTCTTAATAAGGAAACTTTGGGAATACCGGTTATTGCGATTGGAGTACCAACGGTTGTGGATGCGGCAACCATAACGGGGGACAGCATAGATTTTCTTATCGGGGATTTGAAGGAAAACGCAAAAGAAAACGAGCCTCTTTATAAGATGCTTGAAACAATATCCACGGAGGATAAGTATGCTCTTATAAAGCAGACTCTTTCGGATAATATAGGCGATTTTATTGTCACACCGAAGGAAATAGACAAAGTTATCGAAGATATTTCCCGGGTAATAGCCAACGGAATAAATATATCTGTCCACGAGGGAATAGAATTTTCCGACATAGACAGATACAAATAAGCTAAAATGTTATAATATGATTTCTTGTATCGGTTTCTCCTGACGGGAGAGTGATTATGCCACGCTTTTCGGCAATTTCAAAATTGCTTCCGATGAAATCAGGAAGACCGCACCACGGTTCAAGGCAAACACATTTTGCACCGGGTTTTGTCCAGATAAGAAAATAATCGTGGTTTGGAAATTCAACCGTGATTTCCTCTTTTGTGTTTCTGTTTAAAAGGGTAACCTTTCTGGAATTCAAATCAGTAAGCACAATGGCTTCGAGTATGAAATAATCATATTTTAGAGGGAGTTCTGTAACTTCGTCTAAAATTCCGAGATCTTCTTTTTCGTCTTTGAGAAAACATCCTTGTAAAGTGTTACGTTCAAGTTTTTCCGGCTTTTCAAAGATAATACTGTATTCTTCAATTCCGTTGGGGCAGGAATAGCCTTCGTGACCTCCAACGGAAAAATACATATCCCTATCAGAAAGATTTTTTGTTTCATAGGTTGTTAAGAGCTTTTCGCCGTCAAGCTCAAAAATCGCACGAAACTCAAATTCAAAGGGATAATTTTTCAGAGTTTCTTCGTTTGAACGGAGGAGGAAAACCGCTTTTGTATCCGTAACACTTTCAACCTCAAATTCAGAAAGTTTTGCAAATCCATGTTTTGGAAGAGTGTATTCCTTTCCGTCATATATATATTTATCCTCTTTTAAGCCACCGCAGATGGGGAAGAGGATAGGACACTGCTCAGCCCATACATTTGGGTCAGCTTGCCATATAATCTCTTTTCCGTCTTTGATAACACTTGAAAGCTCTGCACCAAATGTCGAAATTGAGGCTTTAAGTATATCATTTGAAATAGTTATAAGTTTTGACATAATTTTCTCCTAAAGATAAAGATTTTTTAAGCTTTCAAGCTCTTGGCGAACGGCAGGCAAATCCTCACGATAGGTCATACCAAGCCATTTTGAGTCAGCGTTTAAAACCTTGATTTTTGTGCCGCTTTGTGCAAGAGTGTTCATAACATTTGGGATAAGATATTCTCCCTTGAGGGGATTGTCGAGATTTGTCAAAAAATTATGAAAGCCGTCCTCTAAAACATCAAAGATACCCGTTTCCAGCCCCCACATATTCATTGAACAAACCGAATTTAAATCTATGCCGGAATTTTGGTCAATATCATAGCATTCTTTAATTGTTTCAAGGTATCCGTCTTTAACGGCACATATGCCGCGCGTAACTGTCCCGTTATCGGTTAATGTGTCTTCAAGGCGATAGCCTGCAAGACAGTATTTCCCCGTTTCTTTGAGGTAATCGCCAATAACACGGAATGCATTGCGCCCGTAAAAATCATCAGCATTAAGCACCACAAACGGAGTGTCAATAACATTTTTTGCAGACAAGATTGCCTGACCTGTTCCCCAAGGCTTTTGCCTTTCGGAAAACTCAGCTCTTTTAACGGGAATATCGTCAATGCTCTGGAAGGCATAGTCAACATCAATGATTTTTTCAATTCTGTTTCCGACAATTTCACGAAAATCCTTTTCGATTTCGCGTTTTATAATGAAGACGATTTTTGAATAGCCTTCTTTTATTGCATCATAAACAGAGTAATCTAAAAGTACCTCTCCGTTAGGACCGACAGGCTCAATCTGTTTAAGTCCGCCGAATCTGCTACCCATTCCTGCCGCCATAACCGCAAGTGTAATATCCATTTCAATTTCCCCCAATTAAGTATTTTAATGTAATTTATCTGACTCCGAATAAAAGGTCTCCGTAAGTCGGATAAGGCCAAAATTCGGAAGCCGTAACAACTTCCAATGCATCTGTGACTTCACGGACAGCCTTCATTGCAGGAATAATGCTGTCCTTGCAGAAGAAAGAAAGCTTGCTCATATCGGTAATGCTTTCGGATTCGGAAACAATTTTATCAAGCTTCTTTATGTTTGCAAAAAGCTCCCCTGTAAGACAGGAAACTGATGTTGCGGTTTCTTCTTCGTAAGAACAGTCAAGAGCGGAAGACACTCCCTTTTTGGAAAGGATAACATCCGTAAGCTCTCTTCCGTATGCGGAAACGGCAGGAAGAATATCCCTTTTAACCATTTCAATCATAGTGAGCGCTTCAATATTAATTATTTTACAGTAGTTCTCAAGATTGATTTCGTATCTTGCACGAAGCTCAACCTCGCTCAAAACCTTATGCTTTGAGAATAACTCAATATTTTTTTCGGAAATAAGAGCAGGAAGAGCATCGGGCGTTGTGGGTAGGTTGGAAAGCCCTCTCTTTTCGGCTTCAAGGAGCCACGCATCGTCATATCCGTTACCGTTAAATATAATTCTCTTGTGTTTCTTGATTGTGTCGATAATAAGCTCGTTTAAAGTTGTTTCAAAGTCAGTTGCGTTTTCGAGAATATCCGCAAATCCCTCCAAAACATCAGCAACAGCAGTATTTATAACAAAATTTGGTCCCGTAACAGAAAGGGATGAGCCAAGCATTCTGAACTCGAATTTATTATTGGTAAATGCGAACGGACTTGTTCTGTTTCGGTCAGTTGTATCTTTTGAGAATCTCGGAAGAGTGTGAACTCCGATTTTCATAAGAGTCTTTTCTTTTGAGTCGTATTCTTTTCCCCGTTCGATAGCGTCTAAAACCTCGTTAAGCTCGTCACCAAGGAACATGGAAACAACTGCAGGCGGTGCTTCGTGTGCTCCCAAACGATGGTCATTTCCTGCACTGGCAACAGATGCGCGGAGCAAATCCTGATATTCGTCAACAGCCTTAATAACAGCGCAGAGGAATAAAAGGAACTGTGCATTCTCATAAGGCGTTTCGCCCGGGTCTAAAAGATTAACGCCCGTGTTGGTTGAAAGAGACCAGTTGTTATGCTTACCACTTCCGTTAACGCCCTCAAAGGGCTTTTCGTGAAGCAGACAGATAAGGTCGTGTTTCTTTGCAACCTTTTGCATAATCTCCATAGTAAGCTGATTGTGGTCGCAGGCAATGTTTGTTGTTGCAAATATAGGCGCAAGCTCATGCTGAGCGGGAGCACCTTCGTTATGCTCTGTTTTAGCTAAAATACCAAGTTTCCAAAGCTCTTTGTTAAGGTCTTTCATATATGCCTTAACACGAGGCTTAATCTGACCGTAATAATGGTCGTCAAGCTCCTGACCCTTCGGCGGTTTAGCACCAAATAAAGTTCTGCCTGTATAAACAAGGTCTTTTCTTGCCTCGTAAAGCTCCCTCGGAATAAGGAAATATTCCTGTTCAGGACCAACCGTTGTTTTAACGGATGTAACATTTTCGTTGCCGAAAAGCTTTAAAACACGAAGTGACTGTTTGTTGATAAGCTCCATGGAACGAAGGAGCGGTGTTTTCATATCAAGAGCCTCGCCTCCGAATGAGCAGAATGCCGTCGGAATACAAAGGGTATCATCTTTTATAAATGCGTAGGATGTAGCATCCCATGCTGTGTAGCCTCTTGCCTCAAAGGTAGCCCGAAGTCCGCCTGACGGGAAAGAAGAAGCATCCGATTCACCCTTAACAAGCTCTTTGCCGGAAAATTCCATAATAATTTTTCCGTCCTTTGTGGGACTTATGAAGCTGTCATGCTTCTCTGCCGTAAAGCCTGTAAGAGGCTGGAACCAATGAGTAAAATGAGTTGCACCTTTTTCTATTGCCCAATCTTTCATGGCGTTTGCAACACTGTTAGCAATGGTGATATCAAGCTTTCGTCCGTCCTGTATAGTCTTTTGCATAGCTTTGTAGGTGTCTTCGGAAAGACGCTGTCTCATAACAGAATCATCAAACACCATTGAGCCGAAAATTTCAGTAACACTACTCATCAAAATCTCTCCTTAAATATACACATAACTATATACATTATATACATATGAATGGAAAATGTCAAGGTGTGGACAGCAGAATATACTAAATAAAAAATATTTAAAATGTTGACATAGGGAAAATTGTGTGGTATAATATTTAAAAATTTGTTATTTTATAAGGAGATGCTTAAAATGAACAGAATTCAGACTATTAAGACACGTGATCTTTCAAAGAGCGTTAAAGACGGCGGTTGCGGCGAATGCCAGACATCATGTCAGTCTGCTTGCAAAACATCCTGCGGTGTTGCTAATCAGGAATGTGAAAAGTGCGTAAGCAGCAAATAATTTGAAAGTTAAAATTCAGGAGCTGTAGCATTTGGGGCTATGGCTCTGTTTTTTTGAAAGGTTATAATTATGACACACCAGTATAAACTAAACGGATATAATATTGTTTTGGATGTTTTCAGCGGAGCGGTGCACCTTGTTGATGATGTTTCCTATGATGTTATAGAACTTTTGGAGGAAAAATCAAGGGACGAGGTTTCGGCTATTGTTCTTGAAAAATACAAAGCTGAAAATATAACTCAAAAGGATATTGACGAGATTTTTGAGGATATTGACGAGCTGAAAAAAGACGGAAAGCTGTATTCCGAAGATGTCTATGCGGATAAAGCTTTTGACCTTAAAAACCGTCATACGGATATTAAGGCGCTGTGTTTACATACGGCTCACACCTGCAACTTAAACTGTGATTACTGTTTTGCAAGTCAAGGGAAATACCATGGCGACAGAGCCTTGATGAGTCTTGAGGTTGGAAAAAGAGCCATTGATTTTCTTATCGAAAATTCGGGTAACCGTAAAAACCTCGAAGTGGACTTTTTCGGCGGAGAGCCTCTTATGAACTGGGATGTTTGCAAGGAAATCGTGAATTATGCCAGAAGCATTGAAAAAGAGCACAATAAAAATTTCAGATTTACCCTTACAACAAACGGCGTTTTAATAGACGACGAGGTTATTGAGTTTGCCAATAAGGAAATGCACAATGTTGTTTTGAGCCTTGACGGAAGAAAGGAAATCCACGACAGCCTCAGAAAAACCGTAAACGGGCAAGGAA
This sequence comes from Oscillospiraceae bacterium, assembly GCA_015068605.1. GTDB lineage: Bacteria > Bacillota > Clostridia > Monoglobales > Monoglobaceae > SIG454. Next base: position 63,769 of record SVKF01000004.1, on the reverse strand, counting down.
GCTATGATATAATTCTTCCGAAGTTTAGGGAATTTGTGGAAAAACGCGGAAATAAGGGCTATTATATGAGAGGAACATTCACTCATAATAATACAGATTTTACGAATGATATATTCCACATGGCAGATATGGGATTTAACGAGCTTTCCATGGAGCCTGTTGTGTGTGCTCCTGATGACCCTTATGCTTTAACGGAAGAGGATTTACCGATTTTATACAGACAGTATGAAATTCTTGCGGAGGAAATGCTGAAAAGAAGCCGTGAAAAAAGAGGCTTTACTTTCTATCACTACATGATAAACCTCTCAGGCGGACCTTGTATCTATAAAAGAATATCGGGTTGCGGTTCGGGAACTGAATATATGGCAGTGACTCCGTGGGGAGAGCTTTTCCCTTGTCACCAGTTCGTGGGCGACGAAAAATACAGTATGGGTGATATATGGAAGGGTGTTACCAATACAGAAGTTCGCGATGAATTTAAGCTTTGCAATGCCTATGCGAGAGAAGAGTGTAAGGATTGCTGGGCGAAGCTTTATTGCAGCGGAGGTTGTGCGGCAAATGCTTATCACGCAACAGGCTCAATAAAGGGAATATATGAATATGGTTGCAGACTCTTCAAAAAGAGAATAGAGTGTGCTATAATGCTTGAAGTAGCCAAAATTCAAGAGAATTTGGACTAATATTGTCAAATTTTATTGACAAGGGAAAAATAATGTTGTAGAATTATTTTATATCTTACATACACAGGAGGGTGTATTATGTTTTGTAATAAATGCGGAAAAGAGATTTCGGATGGAGTGAAATTTTGTACGGAGTGCGGTGCGGAATGCGGCACAGGAACAAGCTATGCGAATAACACGGTAGCTAACGGGAACGCAAATCAACAAAATCAAGCTGCGTTTCAGTCTAATTACAACAGTAATAATAATCAATCAACGGCGGTTTATGAGGATTTGTCGGCAAATGATACAGGCAATAATCAGCAAAACAGCCGGTATACCAATCAGCAAGAGCAAGTGGCAGACGGTGTCGGTATTGTGACAGAAAATAAACCTGAAAAGAAGAAAATGGGCAAGGGAAAGATTATCGCTATAATTGCGTCTGCGGTAGCTGTGTTGACCATTGTCGGCTTTTTCGTGTGGAGACCGCTTCTTTATGCTTTGGCTCCGGAAAAGTATGTGGGGATGTTGCTGAAAGATACATTTGATGATGTTATTGAGGATTATGATGATATTCAGGAAAATATAATCGGATTTGTAGTTAAATCTGATGAAAATTTCACTATTGGCGGAACTCTTGACATTAAGCACGATTATGATGAAGGTATGAAAATCAAGGCTGATGCAAAATTAGCAAATAATGCAGATGCGAAGGAGCTTGCCGGAACAGTTGATTTCACCATAGAAGCAGAGGGAGAAAAAGTGTCAGGAAATGCGCAGGCATATCTTAATGATTCTCAGATTGGAGCAGGTGTGGATATAGATAAATGTCCGGACGAAGTAAATGAAAAAATTGAAAAGTTTAACGGAAAAGATTTTGTCGTTCCTTCCCCGAATTTTGGAGAAGCCCTTGTAAAGAGTGACATAGGCGACGAGTTGTCAAGCGATGAGAAGGATATGGTTAAAGGTCTTGATTTATCATATTCAAAGCTTTTTAATAAAGAAACTGGTGAAAAAGCAGAAGAACTGCTTGACATATATAAGGAAGTTTTTATTGAATTTCTTGGAAAGTGCAAAATGAGTGACAGAAAATCAATAGATTTTCAAATGGGTGAAGATGAGGTTAGTGCGAAGGAAATAACCGTTACTGTAACCGCAAAAGACTTTTTGGAGTTCTATATAGATTTGTTGGAAGAAACAAAGAATAGCGGAATTTTGGAAGAAACATACGGAGATTCTGCGGAGGATATGTTGGATCCGACAATCGAGGAAATGGAGAATACATTAGATAAATATGGGGATGACTTAGAGGACGAGGAAGCGGATATATCTCTTATAGAATATAGCGGCAGAATTGTTGGCATAGTGATTGAAATTGAAGGTGAAGAGCTGAAAATTACATTCCCTGACAAAAAGCATATTTTAAATGGAATGGTTGTTGAGCTTGAAGATGAATTTAAGCTTGAATTTGAAGCTAACTGGGCAAGTGAAGACAGTGTTATTTTTGCCAACCTTAAAGTTGTTAACCACTACGGAGAGGACGAGAAAAAAATAATCAAGGGCGAGATGGAGTTTAACTTTGACAGCGGCAAGTTTAGTGCGGCTCTCCTTGATGACGGAAAAGAAGTAATCAAGGTTAAAGGTAAATGCTCAAAAGGGGATAAGTTTAATCTTACAATAGATAACATCTACAGCAATGGAAAAGCTTTGAGCGGAAGAAGCATCAGATATGTATATTCCGTTGAGTATGATGAATGGTTTAATGATTCATTTGTGGATTCTTATGAGGCGGAGTCAATGTATGAAGACCACATAAGAGGAGAGAAATATAATGAACTGCGCAGAGCTTATATGAGGGATTCAAACTATAGCAGCTTTATTGAGTGGTATAAGGAACAAGGCGAAGCGTTTGACAGTGATTATGAGTCCTATGACAGCTGGCTTGAAAGTGCTTATGATGATTATAATGTTGAGGAGTTATATCAATCTGATGCCGGAATATATGAGGATATTGAGTATGATATAACTGTTAAAGTATCACTTTCCATTTCTCAAACTGCTGATGTTAAGATTAAGAAGAGAGATAAGATTAAGGTTTTCGATTTAACAATGGATGAACTTGAAAGCTACTTCGGCGGTGGCTCTCAGAGTGTGGAAGTGCGTCGTAAGGAGAGTGAAACGGCGACAGACGAGATGGTTGCAGAAGACTATGCAGAGGTGTATGCAGAATAGTATTAATTAAAATTTCTGAAACAAGGATATTGATATGAAAAATATAGCCAAATATGTTATAGTGACAATACTTATTGTTTTTTGCTCGGTTTATTTGTTTAACAGATGCCCGTATTTTGAACAAGTGACTCCTGAGCCGCTTGTTCAAAATGAAAAGCCCGGCAACGTTCCTGTTAAGGAGATAAGCGATGAGGTCAAGCAAAAGGTAAAAAGTATGACCCTTGAAGAGAAAATATATCAGATGTTTTATGTAACTCCCGAACAGTTAACGGGTGTTGGAGAGGTAATTCAGGCAGGAGCGACGACCAAGGAAATGATTGAAAAGTATCCTGTTGGGGGAATTGTCTATTCTTCACATAATCTTCAAACTCCCGAGCAGGCGAAATCCTTGCTCGGAAAATCGCAGGAGTATGCGAAATTCCCGATGTTCCTCGGAGTTTTTGAAGAGGGCGGAAGTAATACGGTTATAGGCGATAATTCCTCAATGGGGCTTGAAGAAATAGAAATGATGGCTGATGTTTCGGATTATGACCGTGCTTATGAAATAGGCGGCATAATAGGTGAAAAACTGGCAGAGCTTGGGCTTAACATGAATTTTGCTCCGGTTTCTGATGTAATCGGTGATGAGTGCGTCAATGTTATTGGCTTGCGTTCCTTTGGAAATGACTATAATTCTGTATCAAAAAAGGTTGAACAGTATGTTATGGGAATGCAGGAAAAGGGCATTTCTGCAACACTTAAGCATTTCCCCGGACAAGGATATACGGAAGGCGGAACAGAGCTTGATTATGTTAAAAATAACAGATCCGCCAAAGATATAAAGTCTGAGGAGCTGGCTCCTTTTAAAAAGGGAATAGAGGCTGATGTTGATTTTATTATGGTTGGAAATATCAAGGCGAAAAATCTTGACCCTGACAATCCTGCTCCATTTTCCTATAAGATTGTAACTGAGCTTTTGAAAGAGGAATTAGGTTATACGGGTATTATAATAACAGCTCCGTTAACGGATGGCGCTGTTAAGAATTGGTATACTTCGGCAGATGCGGCTAAAGAAGCGGTTAAGGCAGGGGTTGATATGTTACTTATGCCAAATGATTTTAAAATTGCGTATAAGGCTATTTATGATGCGGTTAAAAGTGGTGAAATTGCGGAAAGTCGTATTGATGAAAGCGTAATGAAAATTATGCAATGTAAAGCTGATAAAGGATTGTTTTAACGAAATGGGCTGCGGTTAAACTGCGGCCTGTTTTTATGGAGAAGGTTATGGAAATTTTGATTTTATGGAACACCATTGTGTGTCTTTTATACGGATATGATAAATATAAAAGTATCAGAAATAAAAGAAGGATAAGTGAAAAAACACTTATCGGGTCTGCTTTTTTGCTGGGAGGAGTGGGTGCGCTTTGCGGAATGTTCCTTTTTCGTCACAAAATCAGGAAAATTAAATTCTGCATATTAGTTCCTGTTTTTTCGGCTGTTGATTTATTAATTTTATATTTTTGTAAATAAATTTTGATAAAACTATTGCAAAAGTTGTCCATATTTGGTAAAATCTATTGTATAAATTTATAATTAAGGGGTATGTGAAAATGGATAAATATTTTCTTGCTGTTGATATTGGTGCGTCAAGCGGGCGACATATATTAGGTAAATATGAAAACGGAAAAATTTCTCTTGAGGAGGTTTATCGTTTTAAAAACGGATTTGAGGAGAGAAACGGGTATTTGTGCTGGAGGCATGACTGCCTTTTCGCTGAAATCAAAAACGGATTGAAAAAGTGTAAGGAAATCGGTAAGATTCCCGAAACGATGGGGATTGATACATGGGGTGTTGATTTTGTTCTCCTTGATGAGAATGATGAGATTTTAGGAGATACCATTGCTTACCGTGATGACAGAACATATCCGATGATGGATAAGGTTGCAAAGATAATTCCTGATGAAGAGCTTTATTCCATTGCAGGTATTCAGAAGGTTAATTTTAACACAATTTATCAGCTTATGGCTGTTAAGGAAACAAATCCGGAGCACCTTGAAAAAGCAAAGTCCTATCTTATGACGCCGGAATATTTTAATTTCCTTTTAACGGGTAAGAAGGTCAGCGAATATACTGTTGCAAGTACAACGGGGATGCTTGATGCAAAGACGAAAAAATGGAGCAAAGAAATAATAAAACGCCTTGGATTTAACGAAAATCTCTTTGGTGAAATATATCCACCGAAAACTGTTATTGGCGGATTTACAGATGCAATCAAAGAGGAAATCGGTTTTGATTGCCGAGTTGTTCTCCCTGCAACACATGATACAGGAAGCGCAGTTCTTGCACTTCCGACAAAAGGAATGAATAATGTTTATATCAGCTCCGGAACATGGTCGCTTATGGGCGTTGAAAGTGAAACTGCGAATTGCAGTAAGGAAAGCTGTGAACTCAACTTCACGAATGAAGGTGGGGTTGAATACCGTTATCGTTATCTTAAAAATATTATGGGGCTTTGGATGCTCCAGTCAATAAAAAGAGAGCTTAACGATGAATACGGCTTTGGCGAAATTTCCGACAATGCGAGAAAATGTGGAGACTTTAATGCTATTGTGGATGTAAACGATTCTATGTTTTTAGCACCCAAGAGTATGATTGAAGCTGTTAAGGAGGGTTGCAAGAAATACAACCAGCCTGTTCCGCAGAATGTTTTTGAGGTTGCGCAATGTGTATACTTAAGTCTTGCAAAGACCTATGCAGACACTATTTCGGGAATTGAAAAGGTTTTAGGAAAAACATTTGATTCAATAAGCATTATCGGTGGCGGTTGTCAGGACGGATATTTAAATGAGCTTACGGCAAAGGCGACAGGAAAGACTGTTTATGCAGGTCCTATTGAGGCGACAGCTCTTGGAAATATTCTTGCCCAGATGATGAGCTGTGGAATTTTTGAAACTGTTGATGATGCAAGAGAGGCTGTAAAAAATTCATTTGAAATTAAAAAAATTGATGCGTAATTTATATCGGGCTTGGCGGAGAAATCTGCCTTGCCCGTTTTGATGTGGGTGGTAGAATGAAAAGGATTGTCATTATCTGCGTAATCGTGATGTTTTATATAGGGTTTTATATTTATGGCGCTGTAAATATATCAAAAGGAACAGAAATCACAATTAAATCTCCCAAGAAGATAACACCTCCGGATAAAGGTGAGTACGGCTTGAAAAACATAAATGATGCGACTGTTGATGATATTGATAATGTATATAATTTTGGAGTTAAGCTTTCGGAAAGTATTATTGAATACCGTGACAAATACGGGGATTTCAAAGGAATGGAAGATTTGGTGGATATTCCGGGAATTGGCGAAGCCAGATATAAATCTTTAAGGAAAGAATTTAGTTTATCGGGAGAATGATTTTAAATGAATTATAAAATGGAAATTCAATATGACGGAACAAAATACCATGGCTGGCAAAGGCTTGAAAAATTTGAAACCGTCCAAGGAAAAATAGAGGATGTTCTGACCAAGCTTTTCGGACATAAAATTGAAATTCACGGTGCAGGCAGAACAGATGCCGGAGTCCACGCAAAAGGTCAGATAGCAAATTTTAAGGTGAATGAAGATAAGAAAGAGGAAGAGATACTTGCGTATCTGAATAAATATCTCCCCGATGATATTGCGGTAACTAAAATAAGTCGTGTTGATGACAGATTTCACAGCCGCCTTTCGGCAAAGGGGAAAATATATAGCTACAGGATATTAAATTCGGACATTGAAGATGTTTTTAATCGGAGATTTGTGTATCGGATTTCGGGAGAGCTTTATATAAAAGAAATGGAAAAGGCGGCAGAGTACTTTATTGGTGAGCATAATTTTAAGGCATTTTGCAGCAATAAGCATTTCAAAAAATCTGCCGTCAGGGAAATATATTCAATCGATTTTGTCAAGCATGGCGATGAAATCGAGCTCATTTTCAGTGGGAACGGATTTTTGTATAATATGGTGAGAATTATAACGGGAACTTTAATTGAAGTAGGGCAGGGCAGAAGAAAAGCGGAGGAAATTCCGAATATAATCCTCTCTCAAAAACGAGAAATGGCAGGAGAAACTGCTCCTGCCAAAGGATTATGTCTTATGCGTGTTTTATACTAATATGTAAAGTATTCGGTAAGCCCCATAAAAATTGACCAGGCGATTTTTTGTTGATAGCTTTCTGATTGCAAAAGCTGTGCTTCGTCCGGGTTGGAAATAAATCCACATTCAATCAAAACGGAAGGGATGTTTGCATCTTTTAAAATGAATATGCTGTTTCCGACTTTGGGCTGACGGGTGTTTTGCGGGTCCGCATTTTTAATAAGAGAGGCTTGAAGTATTTCCCCTAATTTATGACTTTCCTCGGAATTTGGCGCAGAGAAAACCTGCGCTCCACGATATTGGGGCTGGGGAAATTTATTCAAATGTATGCTGATAAATGCATCGGCATTTGCTTTTTCGGGCAAAGCCTTTCTTTCCATAAGGTCGGATTTCTTCTGAGAAAGGGTTGCCGGTCGGTTGGGGTCTGCGGTAGTTTTATCACTTTCCCTTGTCATAACCACATATCCGCCGTGTTCTTCAATAAATGCTTTGAGATACATAGCTATTTTTAGATTAATGTCCTTTTCGGAAATTCCGTTATCAAAAGCTCCGGCATCCGCCCCTCCGTGTCCCGGGTCAATAACGAAAAGCTTGCCGGAAACGGGAGTTGAAAAAGTCGGCACGGTTTTAGGAGATTCGAGAAAAACGGATAAGAGAAAAATAATTGTAAAACATAGTGTTAAAGCTGATAAAATGATATGTCCTTTTTTGATTGTTATAAACAATGAAATCACCTCTATAAAGTATATGATAAATGTGTGAATTTATATGTATCAAGCTTGACAAAGAGATTGTGTTATGGTAGAATATATAGATGAAATAATGACAAAGGAGATAAGACGGAATATGAAATATGCGATTATCGGTGCATCGGTTTATGATGGCGGTTGCTTTAAAAAGAAAAATATTTTTATCGATAACGGCGTTGTGTCTGAAATTTCCGAAAGAGCTGCCAATAATGACGGCAGTTTATTTGAATTTGAAAATTGTTATGTTTTTCCCGGCTTTGTAGATGTTCATGTGCATTTGAGAGAGCCGGGCTTTTCGTATAAAGAAACTGTTGAAAGCGGAACAATGGCGGCGGCAAGAGGCGGATTTACTGCGGTTTGCTCAATGCCTAATTTAAATCCTGTTCCGGACAGCATTGAAAATCTGAAACAACAGCTTGATATAATTGAAAAAGATGCAGTTATTTCCGTTTATCCTTTTGGCTCAATAACCTGTGGGCAAAATGGTGAGAAGCTTTCCGATATGGAGGGAATGACTGAAAATGTTATAGGATTTTCAGATGACGGAAAAGGCGTGCAGAGTGAAGAGATGATGCGAGAGGCTATGAAAAAAGCCAAGTCTTTAGATAAAATAATCTCTGCTCACTGCGAAGAAAATTCTCTGTTAAAGGGCGGATATATCCATGACGGCGAGTATGCAAAGTTAAACGGTCATAAAGGGATATGCTCCGAGAGCGAATGGGCTCCCATAAAAAGAGATGTTGAGCTTATAAAAGAGACGGGAGTTTCTTATCATGTCTGTCATATTTCCGCAAAAGAAAGTGTGGATATAATCAGAAAGGCAAAGGCTGAGGGCGTTGATATAACCTGCGAAACGGGACCTCATTATCTGACTCTTTGCGATATGGACATAAAGGACGAGGGAAGATTTAAAATGAATCCGCCAATCCGTTCGGCTAAAGACAGAGATGCTCTTGTTGAAGGTATGCTTGACGGAACGGTTGATATGATTGCAACAGACCATGCTCCCCATTCTTATGAGGAAAAATCCAAAGGTCTCTCGGGAAGCAATATGGGCGTTGTCGGAATTGAAACATCTTTCCCGGTTATGTATACGGAATTTGTTAAAACGGGGAAATTGACTCTTGAAAAATTGATTGAACTTATGAGTATTAACCCTGCAAAAAGGTTTGGAATTAAGACGGGAATTAAGGTTGGCGAAAAAGCTGATTTTACGGTTTTTGACCTTGACGAAAAATATACCGTAAACCCTGACGATTTCCTTTCAAAAGGAAAAGCGACTCCTTTTGAGGGGAAAGAGGTTTTCGGAAGATGCAAAATGACAGTTGCGAACGGCAATATTGCATATAAGGAGGAGAAATAATGAAACAGTCTTTGTTTGAAATAAAATCCAACAGGAAAATTGCAAGAGATATATATGAAATGGTGCTTGAGGGTGACACGAGTGAAATTATCCGTCCCGGACAGTTTATAAATATAAAGCTTGACAATCTCTTTTTAAGACGGCCGATTTCAGTTTGCGATTATGACGATAAAACTGTAACTATTATATATAAAGTCGTTGGCGAAGGAACGGAAAAAATGAGCCTTATGGAGGGTGGAATGCTTGATGTTCTGACAGGTCTCGGCAACGGCTTTGATACAGAGAAAAGCGGAGACAAGCCCCTTTTAATTGGTGGTGGGGTTGGTGTTCCGCCAATGTATAACCTCTGCAAAAAGCTTATAGGCGAGGGCAAAGATGTTACGGTTATAATGGGCTTTATGAACGAAGCGGATGTCTTTTATAAAGAAGAATTTGAAAAGCTTGGCGCAAAGGTTTATATAACGACCAATGACGGAAGCATGGGAATGAAGGGCTTTGTAACGGATGCTATGAAAGAACTCGATGGCTATACTTATTTTTATACTTGTGGTCCTGAGCCTATGCTTAAAGGTGTATATGATACATCCGTAACAGAAGGACAGCTTAGCTTTGAAGCGAGAATGGGCTGTGGCTTTGGCGCTTGTATGGGTTGTACCTGTGAAACAAAATACGGTCATAAGAGAATATGCAAGGAAGGCCCCGTTCTTTTGAAGGAGGAAGTAATATGGTAGATTTAAGGGTAAATTTAGGTGGACTTTGTCTTGATAATCCGATTATCCCTGCAAGCGGAACATTTGGATTTGGCTATGAGTTTGCAGATTTATATGATATAAATATTTTGGGAAGCATCTCTCTTAAAGGCACAACAAAAGAGCCAAGACTCGGGAATCCCCTTCCGAGAATTGCAGAGTGCCGTGAGGGAATGATTAACTCTGTCGGGCTTCAAAATCCGGGGGTTGAAAAGGTAATCGAGGAGGAAATTCCCAAGCTTCGTAAGTGTTTCAACAAAAAAGCTATTGCAAATGTCGGCGGCTTTTCTCTTGACGAATATGTTTATAACTGCGAAAAATTAGGAGTGGTTGATGAAATCGGTATAGTTGAGGTTAATATAAGCTGTCCTAATGTCCATGCCGGTGGAATGAGCTTCGGAACAGATGCAAAAAATGCCGCAGAGGTTACGAAAAGGGTTAAAGCTGTAACTAATAAGCCCGTTTTTATAAAGCTTTCTCCAAATGTAACGGATATAGTTGAAATTGCGAAGGCTTGTGAAGATGCAGGGGCAGACGGATTGACACTTATAAATACCCTTATGGGAATGAAGATTGATTTAAAATCAAGAAAGCCTGTTGTTAAAAATATAAAGGGCGGTTTCTCAGGTCCTGCTATTTTCCCCGTTGCAGTCCGTATGATTTATGATGTCTATGAAGCGGTTAAAATCCCGATTATGGGGGTTGGCGGTGTTATGACTGCGGAGGATGTTATTGAGATGATGCTGGCAGGGGCAACTGCAGTTCAGGTTGGAGCGGCAAACCTTGTTGAGCCGATGGCTTGTAAAAATATAATTAAAGAGCTTCCTGCTCTTTGTGAAAAATATAAAATAGAAAAATTAAGAGATATAATCGGAGGTGCTCACTAATGGGAAAGGATGTAATTATTGCTTGTGACTTTTCAAGTGCAGAGGCGACATTTAAGTTTTTGGATAAGTTTACGGGCAAGAAACCCTTTGTTAAAATCGGAATGGAGCTTTTCTATGCGGAAGGTCCGTCAATCGTTAAGGAAATTAAGAAAAGAGGTCATAAAATCTTCTTGGATTTAAAGCTTCATGATATTCCAAACACAGTTAAGAAAGCAATGAATGTTTTGTCAAACCTTGATGTTGATATTTGCAATCTTCATGCAAGCGGAACAAAGAGAATGATGGAGGGAGCGCTTGAGGGCTTAACCCGTCCTGACGGAACAAGACCTCTTTTAATCGCCGTAACACAGCTCACATCAACCGACCAGGAAAGTATGGAAAATGATTTGCTTATTAAAGAGCCAATCGATAAGGTTGTTATGCATTATGCAAAATGTGCAAAAGAGGCAGGACTTGACGGAATAGTTTGCTCACCTCTTGAAGCCGGCAAGGTGCACGAAACTTGCGGAAATGACTTTTTAACTGTTACGCCGGGGGTTAGATTTGCAGACGGGGATATAGGTGACCAAAAGAGAGTTATGACTCCTGCTGAAGCTAAGAAAATCGGCTCTGACTATATCGTTGTGGGAAGACCTATTACTGCGGCTGATGACCCTGTTGTGGCTTATGAGAGATGCATTAACGAATTTATTGACTAATTTAAGAAAGGAAAATATAAAATGGAAAACATTAAAGAACAGATTTCAAAAGATTTATTAAGTATCGGAGCGGTTTTTCTTCGTCCCGATGAACCGTTTACCTGGGCGAGCGGAATTAAAAGCCCTATTTACTGCGATAACAGATTGACTCTTTCAGCACCAAAGGTTCGTGACAATATAGAGAATGCAATCGCACAAACTGTTAAGGAAAAATACCCCGAAGCTGATGTTTTAATGGGAACAAGCACAGCAGGTATTGCCCATGCCGCAATCGCCGCTCATATTTTAGGTATTCCTATGGGATATGTAAGAAGCGGAGCTAAAGACCACGGCAGACAGAATCAGATTGAGGGTAAGCTTGAAAAGGGACAGAAGGTTGTTGTTATCGAAGACCTTATCTCAACAGGCGGAAGTGTTATCGAGGTTGTTGAGGTGTTAAGAGAAGCAGGAGCGGAGGTTCTGGGTATTGTTTCAATTTATACCTACGGAATGAAAAAAGGTCTTGAACGCCTTGCTGCTTCAAATGTTGAAAACACAAGTCTCACAGATTTTGACACAACGGTTGAGGTTGCGGCTGAAATCGGATATATTAAAGCGGAGGATAAAGAGCGCCTTATAAAGTTCCGTAATAACCCAAGTGACGAAAGCTGGATAAAATAATCGGAAGGAGCGAATATATGCGTCACGTTATAGATATATTGGATTTATCAACAAAAGAAATTGATGAGCTTTTGTGTGTTGCCGAGGATATTATAGAAAATCCTGAAAAGTATCGGGAAAAGTGCAAATATAAGAAGCTTGCAACGCTCTTTTTTGAGCCGTCAACAAGAACAAGACTGAGCTTTGAAGCGGCGATGATGGAGCTTGGCGGAAATGTAATCGGTTTTTCAGATGCTAATTCAAGTTCATCGGCTAAGGGTGAAAGTGTCTCGGATACAATAAGAGTTGTGGGATGCTACGCAGATATTATCGCAATGCGTCATCCGAAAGAAGGCGCACCTTATGCGGCATCGTTTAAAACGGAGGTTCCGATTATAAACGCAGGTGATGGCGGCCATAATCACCCAACGCAAACCCTTGCAGATTTGCTCACGATTAAGCGAGAAAAGGGCAGAGTTGATAATTTGACTGTTGGGCTTTGCGGAGATTTGAAATTCGGAAGAACGGTTCACTCTCTTATAAATGCAATGTCAAGATATGAAAATATTAAATTTGTCCTGATTTCTCCCGAAGAACTTGCGCTTCCCGACTATGTTAAAAAAGATGTTATTGAGAAGAACAATATTCCTTATGTTGAAACAAGAAGCCTTGAGGAGGCTATGGGGGATATTGACATTCTCTATATGACAAGAGTTCAGAAGGAGCGTTTCTTTAATGAAGCTGATTATATAAGACTTAAGGATAGCTATATCTTAACACCGGACAAGCTTGAAACGGCTAAAGCTGACCTTGTTATTATGCATCCGCTTCCGAGGGTTAATGAAATTGACACAAAGGTGGATGATGACCCTCGTGCTTGTTACTTTAAACAGGTTTTAAACGGAAAATATATGAGAATGGCTCTTATTTTAAAACTTCTGGAGGTAGAAGTCTAAAAAATTCACCCATCTTTCCGCTTTTTGCTCGGGGCGGTGCAGATAGCACAGTACCACTTGCCGCAAAGCGGAAATCTGAACAAATTTTTTAAACTTTGTGATATAGAAAGGAATTTTATATGAATATAGATTCAATTAAAAACGGAATGGTTATTGACCATATTGCCTCAGGGAAGAGTATGGAAATATATGAGCTTTTACAGCTTGAAAAACTTGATTGTCAGGTTGCGATTATAAAGAATGCTCAAAGTCGGAAAATGGGGAAGAAGGACATAATAAAAATTGACTCAGATGTTTCTATTGATTTTGAAATTCTTGGGTATATCGACACGGATATAACTGTGAATATTATAAAAAACGGTGTCCTGGTTGAGAAAAGACATTTGTCGCTTCCTGAAAAGCTTGTGAATGTAATTACCTGCAAGAATCCGAGATGTATAACAACCGTCGAGCAGGGCATTGACCGGATATTCAAACTTACCAATAAGGAAAACGGCGAATATCGCTGTGCATATTGTGAAACAAAAGCAAAAGAATAGAATAAAAGCAGGGAGAATATCCCTGCTTTTATTATGCGAAAATCGGTTTATATTTTTGAGTGTGAGATGGTTTACAAAACAGATCTGCAGAGGTTTTAATTGACAATTTATATATATTATGATAAGATAAAGGAAGTAAATAGAAAGGCGGATGGAAAATGACGGATTATAAATGTAAAGACTGTGGCTGTAAATTTGTTTTAAACAATAGTGACAAAACAGGAAAGTGCTCAAAATGTGGTAGAGTTGTCCCGCTTTTAGAGTCGAATAAAGATGAAAACTCAGCAAAGGGTGTTTGTGGAGCGAAAGGAAAGTTCCTGAAGAAAACCATGATTGTTTCCATTATAATTCTTATTCTTGCAATTGGGGGATATTTTCTGACAACAAAGTTGATTATTCCAACATATAATGATATCGTTGCGAATGAATATATGAAAAATAGCGAAGATGAAAAGGAAAAAGATAGTCTTAAAGATGTTTCTGATTTTAATGATTCAAAACAGAAGAACGTTGAAGTGAATGGAATAGTGAATGAGGATACTATAGGGGTTGGCAAATATATTTCTGCAGGATATCATCATACAGCCGGGATAAAATCAGATGGCACAGTTGTTGCTGTTGGAGAAGGAGAAGAAGAGTTAAATGTTGAAGAGTGGGAGAATATAGTTGCAATTTCCACAGGGAGATATCACATAGTAGGATTAAAATCGGATGGTGCGGTTGTAGCTGTTGGGTGGAATGATACAGGAATGTGTGATGTTGAAGATTGGGAAGAAATAGTTGCAATTTCCGCAGGGGAGGAATACACAGTAGGACTAAAATCGGATGGTACGGTTGTAGCTGTGGGACGGAATAATTACGGAATGTGTGATGTTGAAGATTGGGAGAATGTGATCGCAATTTCTGCAGGGATTGATCACACGGTAGGACTAAAATCGGACGGTATGGTTGTAGCTGTTGGAGATAATGATGATGGACATTGTAATATTGAAGATTGGCGAAATATAGTTGCAATTTCCGCGGGATATGATCATACAGTAGGATTAAAATCAGATGGCACGGTAGTTGCTGTCGGAAAAAATGATGATGGTCAGTGCGATATTGAAGATTGGCGAAATATAGTTGCAATTTCCGCAGGGGATAGACATACAGTAGGATTAAAATCAGATGGCACGGTGGTTGCTGTTGGAGGAAATGATATTGGTCAGTGCGATATTGAAGATTGGGAAGATATAGTTGCAATTTCTGCAGGAGATAGACATACCGTAGGATTAAAATCGGATGGCACAGTTGTTGCTGTTGGAGGGAATAGGGATGGACAGTGTAATGTAGGGAATTGGGATTTATTTTAATATAAATAGCTACAAAATGAATTGTGCTGTTTGATGCAGGTAGTGCAAAACTCACCTATGGTAATTTTTATATACCATAGGTGAGTTTTTTGTTGCTAATATAATTTTGTTTAGCTATTATTTTAACCAAATCGGTTTATAGGTTTTAAGCCAAAGGTTAATGGAATAGAAGTATGCGAAAATCTGCGGAGCGGTCATAAGCTGACCATACCACGGCACATCAAAAATATTTCCTTCGCTTTCGTATAGCTTTTTAACCATTTCAAAATCCGCAAACTGCCATATCGGAGCAGTTTTGTCGTCGATAATATCTTTAAGAAGTTTCTTAACCGCATCAAAATATATAGGGTTGTGGGTTTTGGGGTAAGGACTTTTCTTCCGCCATACAATTTCATAAGGAAGAATATCAGAAAAAGCTTCACGAACAAGCCCCTTTTCCCGATTTTCATAATTCTTCATTTCCCAGGGAATATTATATGCATATTCCAAAATCCTGTGGTCGCAAAAGGGAACTCTCACTTCAAGTCCGCTGTACATACTCATTCTGTCTTTTCGGTCTAAAAGTCCCTGCATAAACCAATTGATGTTAAGCATAGTTATTTCTCTTATGCGTTTGTCAATTTTTGAATCAGATGGGAGAAAATCTGCTTTATTAACCGTGTCGGAATATTTTTGATAAACATAGTCGGTGGGAGAAAAATCAAGTATTCCGTCCTTTAAAAAGCTTGCTTTAAGAGGTACATTTCCGCTCCAGGGGAAATCCTCTTTCCACAAAACTTTTTCGTTGCGGAACCATGGATACCCACCAAAAATTTCGTCGGCACATTCACCCGACAAAGCAACTGTATGAGTTTTCTTAACTTGACGGCAGAAAAGGAGGAGGGAAGAATCCACATCTGCCATACAGGGAAGGTCACGGGCAAAGGTTGCCTCGGATAACGCCTCAGCAAGCTCGGTGTTGCTGACTGTAACAATATTATGGTCGGTTTTTGAATTTTCCGATACGAGGGAAATATAGTCGCTGTCGCTGTTTGGCTGGAAAACCGATGCGGTGAAATATTTATCGTTGTCAGCATAGTCGACAGAGTAAGTCGTCAGTGTTTCCGGAGCAACAGTCTTTGCCGTGATGGTTGTTATAATGCTTGAATCAAGCCCCCCTGACAAGAAACAACAGAGAGGAACATCTGAGACAGTTTGTCGTGAAATTGAATCACAAATAAGCTCCCTTAAATTACGTTTTGTTCTTTCAAAATCGTCCAGATGTACGTGGGCTTTAAGGCTCCAGTATATTCTTTTTTTCAGCCCTTGCCCGGAAAATACTCCACATTCACCGGGGCGCAATTCAAAAATATTTGAAAATGGTGTCTTGCCCGATGTTCTGCCCGGACCTATAAGAAAAACCTCTGCGAGAGATTCGTTGTTTATTTGGGGTGTAATATGAGGGTAGGAGAGAATGGTTTTTATCTCCGAGCCGAAAACGAAGGTGTTATTAAAAAGCGAATAGAAGAAGGGCTTAACACCGGCTCTGTCACGGGCAATAAAAATTTTTTGTCGTTTTTCGTCATAAATTGCGAAAGCGAATATTCCATTAAGATGAGAGACGCAATCCTCGCCCCATTCTATATATGAGGTAAGAAGCACCTCGGTGTCCGAATTTTCATTAAACTTATATCCGAGACAGGAAAGCTCCGACCGCAAATCAGAGGTATTATAAAGCTCACCGTTATATGTTATAACAAATTTATTTCCGAATGCCTCTTTTAGCATTGGCTGAAGTCCGTGGCTTAAATCTATAACGGAAAGCCGTCGGTGAATAAATGCTATATTATTGTTAATATAGTTTCCGATTTGGTCAGGACCACGACGACTTAAGGTTTTACTCATTTTTTCGATTATTTTTTTATCGTTTGGGATACGGTCAGTAAAATCTGCGAAACCGCCTATTCCACACATAATAATCTCCATTCCGCCGCTCTGCATCGGCATAAAAAGTAATTAATTTTCTCCTATCTGCAGAGCAAGGAATGATAAGAGATTAATTTCGTCTATGTGCGGGAGCTGAAGCAAAATGAAATCATTTTGCGCGGATAATAAAATCCTCCACACTAAATCTTTAATATTATTTTACTCATCGAGAAAGATTTTGACACAAAAAATTAAAATGACTTTAATAAAGAAAAATTTGTAAGTAAAAACAAAAATTACAATGTTTAAAGTTGTGCTGTTGAGACAAACTATACTTGAAAACAAAACATTGAAAAATTCACATATTTTTTGATGCTTTGTAAAATAAGGGAGGTGAGTCAGAAATGGCAAACAAGAGTAATAACAGTGTGGTAGTTCCACAGGCAAGAGCAGCTATGGATAAGTTTAAGATGGAAGCTGCTAATGAAGTTGGTGTACAGCTTAAAGAAGGTTACAACGGTGACCTTACTTCAAGACAGGCAGGCTCAATCGGCGGTCAGATGGTAAAGAAAATGATCCAGAAGGCTGAACAGGATATGGCAAACGGTCAGAGCATGTAACCAAACCATTAAAATTGTATTTATTTATCTTATGAGAAAGATATAATTTCCCATAAGATAAGGGGTATAAAAAAGCTTAGTTCAACCTTCGGGTAACTCAAAGACAGTTTATCCGTTTTGAAATAATTTTTTATATCCCCTAAGAAATGCGGTGTAAAAAATGAGCTTTTTTACACCGCCGTCTTGATGGCAAAGTCATCAAGACGGGCAGATATTGAGAAATTAAACAACGGCAAGGAAAATTTGATGTTTTCCTTGCCGTTTTGTCAAACGAGCTACCAACTTATCTTGCACCCATTATAACAGAGTAAATCTTCGGAAAAAATCTGTTTAATATAGCGCAGAAAGAATTTATTATAAATAATGTTAAAATTAGTGTTATTGCAAAATTTGGAATTGCCCAGTATGTATTTTTGGGCATTAAAAGAAACAAACACTTTATATGCCTGAAATTTATTTTATCTTTTTTCTTTTTAAGAGCAATGAGTTTGAAACAACCGACACAGAGCTCATTGCCATAGCCGCACCGGCTATAATCGGGCTTAAAAATCCAAGTGCCGCAAAAGGAATGCAGATTGAATTATAAATAAATGCCCAGAAGAGGTTTTGCCTGATTTTTCTCATGGTAAGCTTTGAAAGCTTGATTGAAGCAGGGACAGAAAGCAAATCTCCGCCCGGAATTGTTATGCTTGATGCTTCGATTGCTATATCGGCACCGGTTCCCATTGCAATTCCTATATCTGATTGTGCGAGAGCCGGAGCATCATTTATCCCGTCACCGACCATAGCGATGACCTCACCTTCGGACTGAAGCTTTTTTATTTCGTCGGCTTTTCCTCCGGGGAGAACCTCTGCTATAACACGGGAAATTCCGACATTTTCTGCAACAGCGTTTGCAACGGCTGTGCTGTCCCCTGTAATCATAACAACATCAATTCCCATATCTGAAAGCTTTAAAACGGATTCCTTTGATGTGGGTTTAATCATATCCTTTATTTCAAAATATCCGATTAAGCTGTTTTCGGAGGCAACATAAACAATTGTTGCTTCACTATTCTTTGGAACTGACGAAATATCAATACCATTTTCCACCATAAGACGACTGTTGCCGAGCAGAAGCTTTTTGTGATTGACAGTTGCTAAAACGCCTTTGCCGGAATATGAAAGAAAATCTGTTGCAAGAGGAATGGTTGCACCTGATTTTTCTGCATATTCAACAATTGAAACGCCTAACGGATGTTCGGAGTTTTGTTCTGCAGATGCGGAAATTGCAAGAAATTCACCTTCGTCAATAGTGGTAAAGAAATTGCTGACCTGCGGTTTTCCGGAGGTTATAGTTCCTGTCTTATCCATAACAACGGTGGAAACTTTGCCGGTGTTTTCCAGCTCTTTTCCGCCTTTAATCAAAATACCGTTTTCAGCTCCAAGACCGGTCCCGACCATAATTGCTGTCGGGGTTGCAAGTCCAAGGGAGCAAGGACAGGCAATAACAAGAACGGAAACTGCATTTATAACGGAACGGGCAATATCTCCCGAGAAAATATACCAAAGGGTAAATGTTAAAACAGCAATAATGAGGATTGCCGGAACAAAAACTGCGGAAATTTTATCAGCAAGTCTTTGAATCGGGGCTTTGTTTCCCTGAGCATCACGGACAAGACGAATAATACCGGAGAGGGCGGTCTCGTCGCCTGTTGCGGTGACTTCAAAACGGAAAGCACCGGAAATATTGATTGTCCCTCCGCACACAAGGTCGTTTTCTTCTTTGAAAACCGGCATACTTTCTCCCGTGAGCATAGCCTCATTAACATCGGAAGACCCGAAAACCACTTTGCCGTCAAGGGGGATGGTCTCCCCGGGGCGAACAAGCAGAATATCACCTTTTTTGATACTGTCAACTGAAACATCACGGATTTCTCCGTCAAGATAAAGGTGTGCATCCTTTACCTGGAGATCAAGAAGCCGATCAACGGCAGAGGAGGTCTTTGCTTTTGCTTTGTCCTCAAGATATTTTCCTAAAAGAATGAGAGTTATTATTGTCATCGAAGATTCAAAATAAAGCCCATCCATACCGTCGGTATTCCCTATTAAAACATTATAAAGACTGTAGAAGTAGGCTGTACCTGTGCCAAGAGCAATCAAAACATCCATATCGGGACTTTTTGCCTTTATTGAACGAAAAGCACCTCTGTAAAAAGGGAATGCGATTATAAACTGAACAGGAGTTGCTAAAATGAGTTGAAAATATCCGTTGTGGAGAATTTCAAAACCATGAAAGCCAAACCAGTGAAGAAACATACCCATAATCAGCGGCATGGTAAGAATTGCTGAAGAAACAAGAGAAATCAAACGGAGCCTTTGTCTTTTAACAGAAGCCTTTTTTTCCTTTTCGGGGTCAAGATTTTCGAGAAGCTCTGCACCGAACCCTAAATCCCGAACTTTTTCGATAACTGCATCAAGTTGCGAATTTTCGGCACAAGAAAAAGAAGCAATTCCGGTTGCAAGATTAACGGAAACCGCTTCAATGCCTTCAATTTTTGAAATATTGCGTTCAACTCTGCCACTGCAGGCGGCACAATGCATACCTGAGATTTTAAGAAATACTTTCATTTTTCTTATCCCTTCTTTGCCCTGACACAAACTGTGCAATATACCCAAATGCGGAGAAGAGTATGGATGCAACAAGAACAAGAAGAGCAAATGTTGTAAACCATACAGAAGAATCCTTAAATAAAACAAGCATTAAAATAACAGCATAGAAAACAACTGTTGAAAGCTTGCCGAACCACTTCGCCTGAACGATTATCTTTTTGATATAAAGCACAAGTCCTGCAAGAATCATAAAACATTCCTTTGCAATTATGATGATTAAAACCCAAAACGGAATGAAATCTCTTGCGGCAAAAGCGAGAATAACAGTGAGCTGCATAAGCTTATCAACGAGTGGGTCATAAACCTTTCCTGTTTCGGTAATCATATTACACTTTCTGGCAATAATTCCGTCGATTACGTCGCTCACTCCCGAGATAATAAAAATTATACACGCAAGAAAAATATTATCTTCAACAAGCATAAGATATGCAAACAACGGCACAAGAAAAAGCCGAAATGTAGTGATAATATTTGGAATCATATAAACATCTCCCATATAAAACTTTAGAAAAAAATTAATATTTCTATTATAATATATTTTTCCAAAAAATGCAAGTCATATAATAAAAATTTCACAGAATTTTAATATTTTTATATTTAGGGATAAATCTGTATTGAAAATCTGTAAAAAATATGGTAAAATTAACTTAATTGTTTTGCAGTAGAGGGGCGTTAAGGTCAAAATTAATGCAATCTGATTTTTAATATTGCAAAGATTAAACTTTAAGGATATAAAAAAACGAAATGTGCTTAAAATAATCGCAGAAAGAGAGGTTATTTTATGTGTACGGCAATTTCGATTACGGTTAAAGATAATTATTTTGGAAGAAATCTTGATTTTGAGCATACTTTTGGTGAGAAAATAACTATTACACCGAGAAATTATAAGTTTATATTCAGAAACGGCAGGGAAATTAAAAGCCACTATGCCATAATCGGAATGGCGCTCCCTATGAATGGCTATCCCTTATATTTCGATGCAAGTAACGAAATGGGGTTGAGTATGGCGGGGCTGAATTTTCCCGATAATGCCCACTATAACAACGATATTGTCGGAAAAGAAAATATTGCATCCTTTGAGTTTATTCCGTGGATTTTAACAAGTTGCCAAAATATTGCTGAGGCAGAAATGCTTTTGAAAAACATAAACATAACAGGAGAAAAGTTTGATGAAGGACTGTCACCAACTCCCCTTCATTGGATAATTGCAGATAAAAACAAAACAATAACAGTTGAACAAACAAAAGACGGGTTGAAAATATATGATAATCCCGTGGGGGTGCTCACCAATAATCCGCCATTTGATATACAGCTTTTCAATCTTTCCAATTATATGTCTGTTTCACCAAATGAGCCTGAAAATAAGTTTTCGGATAAGGTGGAGCTTAAGGCATACAGCAGAGGAATGGGAGGAATTGGTCTTCCGGGAGACCTTTCTTCCATGTCAAGATTTGTGAGAGCATCATTTACGAAGCTTAATTCTGTTTTTGGGGAAACCGAAAATGAGATTGTAAGTCAGTTTTTTCGTATTTTATATTCGGTTTATCAGCAAAAAGGCTGTGTTAAAGTGGGGAATGATTTTGAAATAACAAATTACTCATCTTGTTGCAATACCGACAGGGGGATATATTATTATACAACATATTATAACAGCAGAATAAATGCGGTTGATATGAACAGAGAAAACCTTGACTTGAAAGATTTAATTGTGTATAATCTGATTGACAGTCAAAAGATAACTATTCAGAATATGAAAGGTTAGGAAAAATAAAATGCCTTGCAACTGCGAAGTGGACGATGGTATAAGCACCACGAATGATGAAATAAAAAATTATATAAGTTGGGAAGATGAAATGGCGGATTTTAAAGATATAAAAATAAGTGATAAAAAATGGGTTGATGAAATTCTCAAAAAGGGTGAGTGCCCCAGTCTTGAATGTAGCTTTACCACTATATTTATATGGCGGAAAGTATATGATATGAAAGTAAGTTCATTGCAAAACGGGAGCTTTTTTTCCGCTTGTACGGGGGATAACTATTTTTTGTTCCCCATTGGAGTCGGTGATGTTAAAGGCGCTGTTGATGAAATTCTGAATTATTGCCGTATGAAGAACATAAGGGCAGGATTTTATTCGCTGACGGAAGAAAATAAAGAGTTCCTTGAAAAGTTTTACCCCGATATGTTTATATATAATGAAATCCGTGACGGAGCTGATTATATATATGAAAAGGAAAAACTTGCAACTCTTGTGGGTAAAAAACTTGCCTCAAAACGAAATCATATAAACCGATTTGTTGAGAATAATCCGGATTGGAAATATGAGCAAATCGATAAATCCAATATTGCCGAAGTCATTGAAATGAACAAAAAATGGTGTGAAATTTCAGGTTGTGAAAATGAGAAAGGGCTTAAAGAAGAAGGCTGTGCCGTTACGGAGGCGTTTGAAAATTTTGATGAATTAGGGCTTTCGGGCGGTCTTATCCGTGCTAAAGGTGAGGTCGTTGCTTTTTCAATGGGAGATAGACTAAATGACGACACCTTTCTTGTTCATATAGAAAAAGCTTTTGCGGATATTCAGGGAGCATACCCCATAATCAACCGTGAATTTGTTATCCATAACTGTGATGGATATAAATATGTAAACCGTGAGGATGATACCGGTGACGAGGGCTTAAGAAAGGCAAAGCTTTCCTATAGACCTTGTTGCATATTGAAAAAGTGGGACGCTACAATGAAGGAGATTTAAAATGATTGAGTTTGCTTCGGAGAAATACAGAGAGGGAATAATAGCCTTGTGGCAGGAAGCTTTTTGTGATGAAGAAGAGTTTATAAACGGATTTCTCGATAATATGAAATATTGCGAAAATATGTTGATTTACAGAGAGCAAAGCAGCGTTTTCGGTATGGTAACCATGCTCCCCGTGTTTTGCGGAGAAAATAAAGGGCGGTATATTTATGCAGTCGCAACATCTGAAAAACAACGGGGAAAAGGTATTTGTAAAAATATAATGAAGGCTGTAGACGAATTTATTATAAAAGAGAAAGAAAAGTTTGCCATTTTAGTCCCTGCCGGCGAGAGCCTTTTTGAATTTTATAAAAAAATGGGGTATAATCAGATTGTATATAAACCCGAATTTCCGCCAATAAAGGGTCGGGGCAGGAAATTAAGTATTGGTGAATATTTCAGATTAAGAGAGAAGTTTTTTGAAAAATATGACTTTATCGGTTGGAGCGAAGAAAATCTTGAATATGTTTTAAGCTTTGGGGAAACGATGCTATGGGAAAATGGTGCGTTTTATCGTGAGGGTGCAGAAATCAAGGAGGCTCTCGCCCCTGAAATTTTTGATAGTGAGTGGGAAATTCCTTTTGGGGAAATTAAATATTTTGAAGAAAAATTGAAATTTGATAAACCCTATTTTGGGCTTTGTATAAATTAGGAGGTACAACGAGAAAAGTTTCTTTCTCGTTATACCTCCGGCGGATTTTATTGTCCGTGCAAAATTTTCCGAGCACTTGTGCTCGGAAATGCACATGGACAAAATAATCTCTTATCATTCCTTGCTCTGCAGATAAGAGAAAATTTATTACTAATTGTGCCGGTGCAGAGCGGCGGAATGGAGATTATTATGATAAGAAAAAGCGGAGTTCTCATGCATATATCGTCATTGTTTGGAGAATATTCAATCGGCGGTTTTGGTGATGAGGCAAAATATTTTGTGGATTTTATAAAGGAGTGCGGATTTTCATATTGGCAGGTGTTGCCGTTTTGTTTGGTTGATGAGTGTAATTCACCATATAAATCATATTCATCATTTGGTGGAAATCCGTATTTTATAAGCCTTAAAAAGCTTTTTGATAAAGGACTTTTAACGCAGGAGGAGCTTGATTCTCAAATTCAGCAAACACCATATTTCTGCGAGTTTACAAGACTTTACCATACCCGACTTGAGGTGCTTATGGCTGCCTCAAAAAGAGTGAAAAATCGAGAAGAAATAAATGCTTTTATTGAAAAAGATGAATACCTTAAGAAATTCTGTGAATTTATGGTACATAAAAGTGTGAATGATCAGCTTCCGTGGTATAAGTGGGAAAATTTAGAAATTGATAACGATATGCTTTTTATGTGGCGGTTTATCCAGTTTGAATTTTTTATGCAATGGAAAGAGATAAAGGATTATGCTAATTCAAAGGGAATAAAAATAATCGGGGATATTCCGATTTATGTTGCCCATGACAGTGCGGATGTGTGGAGCAACCGAAAATTATTCCTTCTCGACAATGAAAATAACCCCACAAAGGTGGCAGGTGTTCCGCCGGATTATTTTTGTGAAGATGGTCAGCTTTGGGGAAATCCCATTTATGACTGGGAGAAAATGAAACAGGAAGATTTTAAATGGTGGAAGGACCGCATATCCCATATGCTTAAGCTTTTTGACGGTGTGAGAATTGACCATTTCAGAGCGATAGAGTCATATTATGCCATAGACGGAAATGCAGAGAATGCAAGAGAGGGAAAGTGGCTTAAAGGACCGGGAATGGAGCTTATTGATGCAATAAAATCCGTTGCAGGTGATAAATTGATTATTGCGGAGGATTTGGGAGACATAACCCGTGAGGTTGAGGAGCTTGTTGAGGAGAGCGGATTCCCCGGCATGAGGGTTTTCCAGTTTGCGTTTTTAGGAGACCACGATACACCGCATCTGCCTCATAATTATAAGAATAATTGTATTGCCTATACGGGGACACACGATAATAACACCCTTTTGGGTTATTTATGGGAGCTTTCGGATTGGGACAGAAAGAGAATGCTTTCTTATTGCGGATATGACAGTCCCGATTGGGAAAGAGGTTATGACAGCATTTTAAGAACAATATTCGGAAGTCACGCCGGTCTAGTTATATTGCCCATTCAGGATTTGCTGGGCTATGGCTCGGATACAAGGCTTAATATACCGGGAAAGGCGGACGGAAACTGGCAGTTTAGAATTACAAAAGAACAGCTTGACGGAATAGATAAGCAGAAATTCCGTCGATTTAATGAAATGTATAAAAGAATTTAAACGGAGGATAAGATGAGCGGGTTATACGAAAAACTGAAAAATTACGGCAAGCAATACATTTGCCCCATGCATATGCCCGGTCATAAGCGTAAAATCGGAATTTGCAGTGATATTGATATAACGGAAATTGAGGGTTTTGACAATCTTGCAAATCCCTCAACTGTTCTGAAAGAGCTTCAGGACGGTTGGGCAAGGATATATGGGGCTGATAATGCTTTTATTTCCGTTAATGGAAGCACAGGTGCAATTCTTGCGGCAATTTGCGGAATGTGCAAAAAAGGAGATAAAATTATTATGGCAAGAAATTGCCATAAGGCGGTATATAATGCCGCTATGTTAATGGAGCTGGAGTGTGAATATATTTTTCCCGAATATGATGATTTGGGAATAGCAAGGGGAATAAATGCCGAATCGGTTTTAAAGGCTGTTGAAGACAATAAGGACGCAAAGCTGATTGTTTTAACATCACCTACATATGAGGGAAGAACAAGTCGGATTGATGAAATATGCCGCATTGCCCATGAAAATAATATGTCGGTTTTTGTTGACTCTGCACACGGGGCACATATGGAGTTTATGGGGAAAGAAAATCCAATAAGACAAGGTGCGGACGCGGTTTGCGTGAGCCTTCATAAAACTCTGCCGTCAATGACGCAAACGGCTCTGCTTATGATAAAAGGAGACAGGGCTATGGCTTCATACATAAAAGAAAAGCTGAATGTTTTTCAGACCTCAAGCCCCTCTTATGTTTTAATGGCATCTGTTTCGGAGTGTCTTGATTTCGTCGTAAACGGCAAGGACAGGTTTAAATGTTATGCTGATAATCTTGAAAAATTCTATGAAAAGGCAGAGTTTAAAAGCCTTGAGCTTATAAAAAACGACGATTTGGGAAAAATTGTTATAAGTACAGCGAAAACGGATATTTCGGGAAAGGCTCTTATGAAAATTTTGCGTGAGAGCTATGGAATAGAGCTTGAAATGGCTTATGATAATTATGCTCTTGCCATGACCTCGGTGTGCGACGGAGAACGGGAATTAAACCGTTTGCTTTGTGCATTGACAGAGATTGATAAAAGTGTCAAGGTCGGACAGAAGAAAAAAGTTAAATATCCAACCCCTCGAAAGAGTGAAAAGGCAAGAGGTGAAACCGAAACTGTTATGTTTAATGAGGCGGTTTTCAGGGTAAGCGCATCTTATGTATGGGCATATCCGCCGGGGATTCCGATTATAGCGCCCGGAGAGGTTATAGATAATGAGATTATTGAATATATATCAGGACTTAATGAAACAGATGTTTTTGGCATTTGCAACGGTGAGATAGCTGTTTATTGTGAGTGAAAAATTTGACAAAGGAATTAAAATGTGATATTATTTATCTAATAAGCATTTTTAAGGGAGGATAAAAAGATGGATTTTGTAATGGACTGTCTTGGTGTAAACGAAAACGGAAATCTGTCAATCGGCGGCGCTGATGTTACGGAGCTGGCGAAGCAATACGGAACACCTCTTTACATAATGGACGAGGAAGAAATAAGAAGAAACTGCAGAATATATGCAGATGCCATGAAAAAATATTATGATGGAAACGGTCTTGTTCTGTACGCAAGCAAGGCTTTTTCCTGTAAGTATATGTATAAAATTGCTCTTGAAGAAGGCTTGGGAGTTGATACCGTAAGCGGAGGAGAAATTTATACCGCTTTATCGGCAGGATTTCCTGCTGAAAAGATATATTTTCACGGGAATAACAAGACTTGGGATGAGCTTGAATTTGCTATAAAGAATGATATAGGATGCATAGTTATAGATAATTCCGATGAGGTGGACAGAATAGAGGAAATTGCGGAAGAATACGGAAAAAAAGTTAAAGCTATGTTCAGAGTTTCCCCCGGAGTTGATGCACATACCCATGATTTTATCAAAACGGGACAAATAGATTCAAAGTTTGGAGCAGCCATAGAAACAGGGGATGCACTTAAGCTTATTAAGTATACAGCAACAAAGAAAAATATCAATATAGTTGGTATACACTGTCATATAGGCTCACAGATTTTTGAGCTTTCGCCATTTTGCGAAACAGCTGAAATTATGCTGTCTTTTATGGAGAAAATTAAGAGCGAAACGGGGATTGAGATAAAAGAGCTTAATCTTGGTGGCGGCTTTGGTATTAAGTATACTGAAAAGGACAAGCCAATTGATTTTGATAAGTTTATCGAGGCGGTTTCAAAGGTTGTTAAGGAAAAGGCGGAAGAAAAAGGTCTTGAGTGTCCGTTTATTCTTATGGAGCCGGGAAGGTCGGTTGTTGCCTCGGCGGGACTTACGGTTTATGAAGTCGGAACGGTTAAAAGAATTGAGAATGTAAGAAATTATGTCTGTGTTGACGGCGGAATGTGTGATAATCCAAGATTTATTCTTTACGGAGCGGAATATGATGCAGTTCTTCCCGAAAGACCCACGGCAAAAAGGTGCGAAAAGGTTACTGTTGCCGGAAAGTGCTGTGAATCGGGAGATGTCCTTATTGAGGATATTATGATGCCTGAAATCAAAAAAGGTGATTTACTTGCGGTCCTTGCAACGGGTGCATATAATTATTCCATGTCAAGCAATTATAACAGAATCCCCCGACCTCCGGTTGTTATGGTTAAGGACGGGGAGTCTAAAATTGTTATAAAACGGGAAACCTATGAGGATATTATAAAGAACGACATTTTATAATTTTTGCAAAATTCAGGAGATGAAGGGTATGTTTAACAGATTTGAAAGATGGTTCGGAAACGGGGCAGAAGGAATAGTTGATTTGCTGATAACTGTTTTTTGTGTGCTGATTTCTTTGACTATTCACGAATTTTCCCATGGATTTATGGCGTATTTAAGAGGGGATAAGACTGCGAAAAACACAGGCAGACTCTCTCTCAATCCAATTCAGCATCTTGACCCCATAGGGGCTCTTTGCTTATTTTTGTTCGGATTCGGCTGGGCGAAGCCTGTTATGGTTCATCCGCAGAATTTCAAAAGAAAGACCATAAAGCTTGATATGGTGCTGACAGCTCTTGCAGGACCTTTATCGAATTTTCTTCTCGCATTTTTGTCTGTCTTTGCGGTTGTTGCGATTGTGACATTTTCTGACGGGATATTCCTTTTAAACGGTGGAATAGCATATTACAGTGAAGTTGTCGGGAAATATACTTTGTTGACAATAGAGATACTTATGAGTCTTGCAACAATGAATTTAGGTCTTGGAATATTTAACCTGATACCGATTCCGCCTCTTGACGGGTCAAAGGTTTTAAATGCTGTCCTGCCGACAAGGATTTATTTTCAAATTATGGAGTATGAGAGATATGGATTTATTGCACTCATAGTGCTTATAAATCTTCCGCCGTTTAAGATGTTGCTTGGAACGCTTTTGGAGCTTATATACGGCGGATATCTCGGATTTTCTGATATGATACTGAGGTTATTCGTATAATGGAACAGCTGTCATTCCGTGTGGAAGCTTTTGAAGGGCCTCTTGATTTGCTTCTGACACTAATCAAAAAAAATAAAGTTAATATTTATGATATACCTATAAGTGAAATTTTAGAGCAGTATCTTGAGGTTATCGCCCAAATGGAATCTCTTGACCTTGAGGTTTCCAGCGAGTTTTTGGTTCTTGCGGCAACACTTCTTCAGATAAAGTCAAGGATGTTATTGCCCGTTGAGGATGAGGAGGAAGAAGGCGAAGACCCGAGAGAAGAGCTTGTCAGACGACTTATTGAATATAAACGCTTCAAGGAAAAGGCGGAGTTTTTGAGAAGTCGTGAAAATCTTGGCTATACAAGGTTTTATAAAGCTCCCGAATATATAGAGCGACCTGTTATACCATATGATTATTCAAAGGTTTCAACGGAAAACCTGCTTATATCTTATAAGGTTTCGTATATGAAGCTTGAAAGAAAGCTTCCACCTCCGAAAAAATCCTTTGAAGGAATTGTCGGCCATGAAAAGGTCTCAGTGAGAAGCCGTGTTAAAATTATATGGAAAGCCCTTATTTCAAAAGGAAAGGCGAAGTTCCTTGATTTGTTTAAAGGTATAAAATCAAGACCTGAAGCGGTTGCATCATTTATGGCTGTTTTAGAACTTATAAAGCTTAAAAAAATAATGGTTGAGGGCGATAATGATAATCTTGAGGTTAAAAGAATTGCCGACGAAGATGAATTTAGTCTTGATATGATAGAAGATTAGGAGAATAAAAATGGAAACAAGCAAGGCTCAATCCATAATAGAGGGTTTGCTTTTTGCGGCAGGGGATAGTGTTCCCCTTGAGAAAATTGCAAATATAATAGATATGGATAAGAGAAAAACGAAAAAAATTATTTCCGATATGATGGATAAATATGACTATGAGCACAGAGGAATAAGCATAATTCAACTCGCAGACGGGTATCAGATGTGCACAAGAGGGGAATATTTTGAATATATCTCTCTACTTGCAGAGCCCCGAAGGGCACAGAGTATGTCCAATGCGGCAATGGAGGTTTTGTCTATTGTTGCATATAAACAGCCCGTGACCAGAGGTGAGATAGAAGATATCCGTGGGGTTTCCTGTGATACTATTGTCAATAAGCTTGTTGAGAGAGGCTTGATTGAGGAAACCGGCAGACTTGATACTCCCGGCAGACCTATGGTTTTCGGCACGACTGAGGAATTTTTGAGATGTTTTGGGATAAGTGACTTGACGGAGCTTCCCGATTATGATATAATCAGAGAAAACGGACAGGATAAGCTTTATTCCCAGCAGGTTATGGAGGGTCTTGACAATCTGTAAATCCGATTGAATTTTAAGAAAGGCTGATTGTATGATAGCTGTTTGGATTTTACTGGGAATATTGTTGCTGTTATTTCTGTTGTTAGTTTGTATCTTGTATCTTAAAACCTGCCTTGTTATTTCATATAAGGATGATAAGTTTACGGTCAAAGCTACAAACGGATTTATAAGGTATACCTTTAAACAAAAGGAAAAAACACAGAAACAGGAAGAAGCTGTAACGAAGGATTCTATAGAAAAGGATATAGAAAAAAAGAAAACGAAGCTGACTCATAAAAAATCCTTTTTATGGAGTTTTTTGAGAGAAATGCGCTATAAAATCGAGATTAAGAAAGTAAAAATCAAGGTTGATTACGGGACTGATGACCCGGCGGATACGGGAGTGTTATACGGCGTAATCTGGGCGGCTATAGGAAACATATATCAGGTTTTTAACCAATATTTTGTTTTTGATTTTCCGGAAACAGAGATAAACCCCGATTTTGAAAATAAATTGTTTAAAATTGAATTTTATGGCATAATAAAAGTAAGAATTGTGCATATTATAAATGCACTTATAAAAAGCAGAAAAGGAAAAAGTTAAATTAAGGAGCGGTTAATTATGGCAGAACAACACCCAATTCAAGGACTTATGTATACGGCAATGCAAAGCATAAAGGAAATAGTTGATGTTAACACGATAGTCGGTGATGCGGTTCAGACACCTGACGGTGCGGTTATCATTCCTATTTCGTCAGTTAAGCTGGGCTTTGCGGTTGGTGGCTCAGA
Organism: Oscillospiraceae bacterium; assembly: GCA_015068605.1. GTDB lineage: Bacteria > Bacillota > Clostridia > Monoglobales > Monoglobaceae > SIG454. Next base: position 33,025 of record SVKF01000004.1, on the reverse strand, counting down.
ATTTGGCGGAGCTAAAAAAGCGGAAGGTGGACAAGCTAATTTTGGCGGCGGATCGGGCGGAGGTGTGTCAATTTCTCCGGTTGCCTTTTTGGTGGCGAGCGAGGGAAAGGTAAGACTTATGTCCGTTAATCAGAAAACGAGTATTTACGATAAAGTTTTGGATATTGTTCCGTCAGCTATCGATAAGCTTGTTGAAACAGTTAAAGACTGCAAAAAAGGAAAGAAAAACGAAGGCGATGACATCGCAAAAGTGTATAATGATATTAAGGAAAGCGATGATAAGGAATAATCGCTGAATAAGAAAAAACACCCTGACATATATTTTATATGGAAAGAGGGTGTTTTTTCTTTTGAGAAAAATTCTTGTTTTTGTGTTGGTTTTAACAATGATTGGCAATATTTCGGCTAAAGCTTTGGAAATATCCGCTCACTCAGCGGTGGTTATTGACGGGAATGGCGGAGAAATATTGTTTGAAAAAAATGCTGATGAAAAAAGGGGAATGGCGAGTACGACAAAAATAATGACGGCGATAGTTGCTCTTGAAAAAGGAAATCCCGATGATATTGTCAAGGTTTCATCAAAAGCTGCAGGTGTGGAAGGATCGTCCATGTATCTTAAAGCAGGGGAGAAGATAAGTCTCTATAATCTTGTCCACGGGCTTATGCTTGTTTCGGGAAACGATGCCGCAACAGCTATTGCAGAACATATTGCAGGGGATGAGGAAAAATTTGCAAGGCTTATGAATGAAAAAGCTTCTGAAATAGGGGCAAGCGGAACGCATTTTACCAATCCGCACGGGTTATCCGATGATATGCACTATACAACGGCAAAGGATTTGGCGATGATTACAGCATACGCACTCAAAAATAAGAAGTTTTCGGATATTGTTAAGAAAAAATCCGAGACAATAGAAAGAGAAAACGGTGAGAAAAATGTGTTGGTGAATCATAATAAGCTTCTAAAATTGTATGAAGAATGCATAGGTGTCAAAACGGGATTTACCAAAGCGACAGGCAGATGTCTTGTGTCTGCATTTGAAAGAGACGGAATGAGAATTATCTGCGTAACCCTTAATGCAGGTGATGACTGGAATGACCATAAAAAGATGAGCGATTTTGTATTTTTGAATAATAAAGTAACTTTGTACAAGAGAAGCGGCACGATTGCAAAAAGCGTAAAAATAAAAAACGGAAAGCTTAAAACGATAAATGCAATATATGATGAAGATGTAAGATTGCTTGAGAAGGAGGAGGGCGAATGGGAAATATATCCCGAAATTCCCGACACGGTTTCGGCTCCCGTAAAAAAGGGTGATGTGCTGGGAAGAGTCGTGGCTGTTCACGAATCGGGAAAGAGACAGTTTTTTGAGGTGATTGCCGATAAGGAGGCTTTTATGCGGCAGGAGAAAAACAAAATTAATATAAAAGAATCGGTCATAGGAATATATAAAAAATGGCTGTCTTTTTTTTCTTGCGAAACATAATGTTAAAAAAATGTAAATTATTAGATAATATTAATAAAAACTCTTGAAAATGGAAAAAAAATATTATATAATAACTTTGATTGGATTTTTTTAAAAGATATTTTTTTCAACAGAAAAGGAGAAAAAATTGGTTAGACTACAAAAATTTCTCGCAAGCTGCGGAGTTGCCTCACGACGCGGTGCGGAGGATATAATAAAGCAGGGGCGTGTGTGGGTTAACGGTGAGAAAGTTACTCAGATGGGCGTCACTGTTGATGAAGATTATGATGAGGTTAAGGTTGACGGAGAAGTTGTCAGAACGGAAAACAAAAAAATGTATATTATGCTTAATAAACCGGTGGGGTTTGTGACAACTGTTTCCGATGATAAGGGCAGACCGACTGTTCTTGATTTGGTCAGCGATATTTCCATGAGGATATATCCTGTCGGAAGGCTTGATTATGACACGGAAGGGTTGCTCCTTTTGACAAACGACGGGGATTTGACATATAAGCTGACCCACCCAAAGAGTGAAATTCCAAAAACCTATGTGGCTGAAGTGACAGGAAATATAAATATGGAGACTCTTGAAAAGCTTCGCCGAGGCGTGGTTATAGATGGAGTGAAAACAAGTCCTGCAACGGTTGAGGTCGTTGGCGCAACAAGGCTTGGAACAAAGCTTGAAATTACTATTCACGAAGGCAGAAACAGACAGGTAAGAAAAATGTTTGAGGAGTGCGGATGTATTGTAAAGCACCTTGAGAGAATTCGTGAAGCAGGCTTAAATTTAGGGCATTTGCCGAGGGGGAAATGGAGAAAACTTTCCGAGTCCGAGGTAAATATGTTAAAAAACATTGGAAAAGTAAATAATAAACCAAGATACAACAAGTATAAAAACAGAGGTGGTAAAAAGTATGAGTAAAATAGAAGAATTGCAGCAAAAGCGTGCGATAATTGAACAGGGCGGCGGTCCTGACAAAATTAAAAAGCAGCACGAAGCAGGCAAGAAAACTGCAAGAGAAAGAATACAGATGCTCTTTGATGAAGGTAGCTTCGTTGAAATTGATGCCTTTGTAAAGCATCGTTCAAATGAGTTTGATATGCCAAATGTTGATGCACCGGGCGAAGGTGTTGTTGTGGGTTATGGTACGGTTTGCGGAAGACTGGTTTATGCTTATGCACAGGACTTTACGGTAATCGGCGGCTCACTTGGTGAAATGCATGCGGCAAAAATCTGTAAGGTTATGGATATGGCGATGAAGATGGGTGCTCCCATTGTCGGTATTGCCGACAGCGGTGGCGCAAGAATTCAGGAGGGAATAGATGCCCTTGCCGGATTTGGTGACATTTTCTATCGCAACACTTTAGCATCAGGTGTAATTCCGCAGATTTCCATTATATTAGGTCCATGTGCCGGTGGGGCAGTTTATTCACCTGCAATCTGTGACTTTATATTTATGGTTGACAAAACATCCCAGATGTTTATAACGGGTCCGCAGGTTGTTAAAGCCGTGACGGGTGAGGATGTTACTTTTGATGAGCTTGGCGGAGCACAGACTCATGCAACAAAGAGCGGTGTTGCCTCTGTTCGTTGCGGTAATGAAGAGGAATGCTTTGTAAAGGTTAAGGAGCTTTTGGAATTCCTTCCGTCAAATAACCTTGAAATGGCACCGTCATACGAGGAGACAGATGAAATTAACAGACTTTCCGAAACACTTTCAAACATTGTTCCTGCCGATGCAAACAAGGCTTACGATATAAAAACGGTTATCGGCGAGGTAGTCGATAATGGTTCATTCTATGAGATTTTCTCTCAGTTTGCTGAAAATATCGTAGTTGGCTTTGCGAGAATGAATGGTTCAACGGTTGGTATCGTTGCAAACCAGCCAAAGTTTATGGCAGGGTCTTTGGATGTTAATTCTGCTGATAAGGCGGCAAGATTTATAAGATTTTGTGACAGCTTTAATATTCCGATTGTTTCCTTTACGGATGTTCCGGGCTATCTTCCGGGAACGACCCAGGAGCATAACGGAATAATCCGCCACGGTGCTAAAATGCTTTACGCATTCTCTGAGGCAACTGTTCCGAAAATTAATGTTATCGTGAGAAAAGCATACGGTGGAGCTTATATCGCTATGAACAGCAAGCATATCGGTGCGGATATGGTATTTGCATGGCCAAGTGCCGAGATTGCTGTTATGGGACCTGATGGTGCGGCAAATATTATTTTCCGTAAAGATATTGCGGCGGCGGAAGACCCGATTTCGGAAAGACAGAATAAGATTGCAGAGTATACCGAGAAATTTGCAAATCCGTATATTGCGGCATCCCGAGGCTATGTTGATGATGTTATTGAGCCTGATTCAACAAGACCGAGAATTATAAGCGCTCTTGAGATGCTTATGAGTAAGCGTGAAACAAGACCTGCTAAAAAACACGGAAATATTCCGCTTTAAGATAGGGGGATTATAATGACAATTGAAGAAGCGTTAAAAATTGGCGGAAAAATTCCAAATTGGATTGATTCCCTTTCTATCGGTGGGCAGGTCACTGTTATCGGGCTTATCATTGTTTTTACAGTTTTGGTTATTTTGATGTTTGTACTTAAAATTATGGAGAAGATATTTGCTCCGAAAACGGCGAAAAACCAAAATGAAACACCTGAGATAGTTGCTCCTGTTGTTGAAGAGAAAAAGGTTGAACAAAAACCTGTTACTGTAGTTGAAGAAGATGACGAAGAGATTATCGCTGTTATAATGGCGGCAATTGCGGCAAGTCTTAATACATCAACATATAATCTTAAGATAAAGTCATTCAGAAGAGTTTCAAACACGGCTCCTGCATGGAATAAAGCCGGGCTTAACGAAACGATAAATTCACGATTTTAAATTACCAAGGAGGTATATATTATGAGAAAGTTTATGATAAATGTAAATGGAAAATCCTATGAAGTTGAGGTTGAGGAAGTAGGGGGAGTTGTTTCAGCTCCTGTATACACAGCTCCTGTTCAAACAAGTGCTCCATCTCCTGCTCCTGCGGCTGCTTCAACGCCTGCTCCTGCTCCGGCACAAACTCCTGCTCCTGCAGGCGCAACTGTTGTTAAGTCTCCAATGCCGGGAACAATTGTTGCCGTTAAGGTTAATGTTGGAGATATGGTTAAGGCAGGGGATGTTGTGTGCATTCTTGAAGCTATGAAAATGGAAAATGAAATTATGGCTCCGTCTGACGGTAAGGTTGTTGCAATTAATGCAAATCAAGGTACATCCGTTAACACAGGCGACGCCCTTGTGTCATTGGGTTAATTTTTAATCTTGGTATTGACGAAAGGGTGATATTGTGGGTAGTATTTTAAGTAGTTTTTCAGGCTTTGCAGAGAGTACGGGTATCAATGCACTTGTAGAAATGTTCAGAAACGGCGAGTGGGTTGAGGCTATCGGAACTCCGATTATGATTATAATAGCCTGTGTATTATTGTATCTTGCGATTGTCAAGAAGTTTGAACCGCTTTTGCTTCTTCCGATTGCATTTGGTATGCTGTTGTCAAATCTTCCGGTTTTTGAAGGGGCGATTATGCATCCCGAGTATTTTACAGACCCAAAGTTCTTAAAACCTGACGGTGGACTTGATATGGGGCTTATTTTAAAGAATGGCGGACTTTTTGATATTTTGTATTTAGGGGTTAAGCTTGGAATTTATCCTCCCCTTATATTCTTAGGTGTTGGTGCAATGACTGACTTTGCTCCGCTTATTTCAAATCCGAAAAGCATTCTTTTGGGTGCGGCGGCACAGTTTGGTGTGTTCTTCACATTCGTTGGCGCATTGCTTTTAGGCTCGCTTGTGCCCGGAATTGAATTTGGTGTAAAGGAAGCGGCATCTATCGGTATTATCGGCGGTGCAGACGGTCCGACAGCTATATATGTAACAAAAACGTTGGCATCAAGCCTTCTTCCGGCGATTGCGGTTGCGGCATATTCATATATGGCGCTAATCCCCGTAATTCAGCCACCGATTATGAGGGCGATGACTACGAAAAAAGAACGCGGAATTGTTATGGAACAGCTTCGCGAAGTAACCAGAACAGAAAGAATAGTATTCCCGATAGTTGTAACAATAGTTGTTGCTTTAATTGTTCCGGATGCTCTTTCATTGGTTGGTATGCTTATGCTTGGTAACCTTATGAGGGAATGTGGAGTTGTTGACAGACTTTCAAAAACAGTTCAGAATGAGCTTATGAATATTGTTACAATCTTTTTAGGGCTTACTGTTGGTGCGACAGCAACAGCGGCAAACTTCTTGACTCTTAATACAATCGGAATTATTGCGCTCGGACTTATCGCATTCTGCATTAGCACGGCAGGCGGTTTGTTGCTTGGCAAAATTATGTGTAAGCTCTCAGGCGGAAAAATTAATCCGCTTATCGGTGCGGCAGGAGTTAGTGCAGTTCCGATGGCGGCTCGTGTTGCCCAGGTTGAAGGGCAGAAGGAAAACCCGTCCAACTTCCTGCTAATGCACGCAATGGGACCGAATGTTGCGGGCGTTATAGGAAGTGCGGTTGCGGCAGGTATATTCTTGTCAATGTTCGCGAAATAACATATTGATAAATGGAGGTATAAAAATGGCTAAGGTAGGAATTACTGAAACAGTCATAAGAGATGCGCATCAGTCACTTATTGCAACTCGTATGACAACAGAAGAAATATTGCCGGCTCTGTCCATGATGGATAAGGTTGGTTATCATTCAATAGAAGCCTGGGGCGGAGCAACATTTGACTCCTGTCTCAGATTCTTAAATGAAGACCCGTGGGAACGACTCAGAAAAATCCGTGAAGCTGCGCCAAATACAAAGCTTCAGATGCTTTTCCGAGGTCAGAATATTTTAGGTTACAGACACTATGCGGATGATGTTGTTGAATATTTTGTTCAGAAATCAATCGCAAACGGTATCGATATTATCAGAATTTTTGATGCACTAAACGATATAAGAAACCTTGAAACTGCAATTAATGCAACAAAAAAAGAGGGAGGCCATGTTCAGGCGGCGATTTCGTATACAATCAGCCCTGTTCATGATATTCCGTTCTTCGTTAAACTTGCAAAGGAATATGAAAACTGCGGTGCGGATTCAATCTGTATTAAGGATATGGCAGGACTTCTCATTCCTTATGAAGCGGAAAAGCTTGTTAAGGAGCTTAAAAAGGAAGTTAAAATCCCGATTCAGCTTCATACTCATTATACAAGCGGTGTTGCTTCAATGACATATCTTAAGGCTATTGAAGCTGGGGTTGATGTTGTTGACTGTGCTATTTCACCAATGGCTTTGGGAACTTCACAGCCTGCAACGGAAACGATTGTTAAAACATTGGAAGGGACAGATTTTGACACAGATCTTGACCTTTCGCTCCTTAGTGATATTGCTGATTATTTCAAACCTCTTCGTGAAAAATATCTTGATTCGGGACTTATGAATACAAAGGTTTTGGGCGTTGATATCAATACTCTTAAATATCAGGTTCCGGGCGGTATGCTTTCAAACCTTGTTTCTCAGCTTAAGCAGCAGGGCAAGGAAGATAAGTTTGACGAAGTTCTTAGGGAAATCCCGAAAGTTCGTGAAGATTTGGGATGGCTTCCGCTTGTTACTCCAACAAGCCAGATTGTCGGAACTCAGGCAGTTTTAAATGTTATTATGGGTGAGAGATATAAGATGATTTCCAAGGAAACAAAGGGAATTGTTAAGGGTGAATATGGCAGAACTCCTGTTCCGATTACGGAAGAATTCAGAAAAATGGTAATCGGTGACGAAGAGCCGATTACTTGTCGCCCTGCTGACCTCTTAGAGCCTGAACTCGATAAACTCAAGAGAGAAGCGGCTGAATATATTGAGCAGGACGAGGATGTATTGTCCTATGCTCTCTTCGGTCAGGTTGCTGAAAAGTTCTTCCAGAACCGCAGAGCGGAGAAATATAAAATTGACCCCGATATGGTTGACATGAAAGAAAAAGTACACTATGTATAAAAATTTCGGGCGGCACGAATGTGTCGCCCGATTTTGTAAGGATTTGAATTTATGAGAAATATAATTGTTATCGGCGGCGGTGCGGCAGGACTTATGGCGGCAGGCACAGCGGCAAAAAACGGGAACAAGGTCACGATTATAGAAAAAAATGAAGTTCTCGGCAGAAAAATGCTCATAACGGGCAAAGGTCGGTGCAACATTACCAATGCCTGCGAGGATACGGAAGAGCTTATAAAGAATATGACGAAAAATGCCTCTTTTATGTATAGCTCCTTTTATGGTTTCACTAATCTTCAAACTATAGAGTTTTTTAATGAAATAGGTGTTGAAACTAAGGTGGAGCGGGGAAACCGTGTTTTTCCCGTTTCGGATAAAAGCAAAACCGTTGTTGATGCACTTTCAAACTGGACGAAAAGTCAAGGTGTTAAAGTTATAAATGATACGGTTTTAAACCTTGTCAGCGAGGGAAATATGGTTAAGGGTGTTCGCCTTAAAAATAAAGGTGAACTGCTCTGTGACAGCGTTATCCTTGCAACGGGAGGAGTGTCATATCCGAGGACAGGCTCAACGGGCGATGGCTATGAATGGGCAAAAAAGCTTGGTCATAAAATAAATAAACCAATCCCATCTCTTGTCCCCCTTGATACGGTTGAAGAATGGTCTTATTCTTTGGCAGGACTGTCTCTTAAAAATATAGAAATTACTGTTCTAAATGAGAAAAATAAAAAAGTCTATACGGATTTTGGGGAAATGATGTTTACCCATACAGGAATAACAGGTCCGGTTGTGCTAAGTGCATCTGCCCACCTTCGACCGATGGAATATGGAAAGTATAAAGTTAGGATTGATTTAAAGTCTGCCCTTTCCGAGAAACAGCTTGATGAGAGAATAATGCGTGATTTTGCGAAAAATCTTAATAAAAATCTGGACAATTCTCTTGATGAGCTTCTTCCGAAGAATTTGATTGAGCCAATCATAGCCCTTGCGGAGGTTGACGGAAAGAAGAAAGTTAATTCCGTAACAAAAGAGGAAAGACAAAAGCTTGGCTTTGCTATAAAAAATATTATGCTGACCGTCTCGGATTTTGCACCGATTGAGCAAGCTATTATAACATCAGGCGGAGTTGAGGTTAATGAAATTGACCCGTCGACTATGGAGTCAAAGCTTGTGAAAAACCTATATTTTGCAGGAGAAATCATAGATGTTGATGCATATACGGGCGGATTCAATCTTCAAATTGCCTTTTCGACAGGCTATGCCGCAGGAATGAGTGTATAATTATATAAAATCGGGGCTTTTTGCTCCGATTTTTTGCGTTAAAAGTATTGTAAAATAAAAAGAAGTGTGATATACTAACAATGTCACATAATTCAAAATTAAATAAAGTTATACGGCTATTAAACAAATAGTTTTGTTTTGGTATGGAAAAAATAGGTATGGTGTTTTTATCTTTCGGTAAAAATGCTGACTCTCTATTTTTTCCATACAGTACTATTTTTGTAGTAGCCGAAGAGTATGAAAATTTTGAATTGTGTGACAACATTCGGAGTCAGCATTTTACATTGTGTGACTCCAAATGGGGTCACACTTTTTATTTTGTTAGAATTTATTAAAGGAGGGGCGAAGTATTTTTAATAACAAATTCAAATGTGTGTCCAAGTATTTATTTTAAGAAAGGATGTAGAAAGATGAAAAGAATTTTATCAATTTTATTAGTATGTGTGTTAATGCTGTCAACAATTTTTTCTGTAAATATCCTTGCGGCAAGTAAAACTGCTCTGAGTTGGAAGGGAGTAAAAACTTATGCTACCAAGTCAATCAAGGTATACAAAAACACTACAACAACAACTTCTTCAGGTACAATTTATGATGGGGATTGTATCACAATAAATAGTTACAACCAATCAAGCAAAAGGTTTAATGTAACATATCCTGTTACAACAGGAAAAAACAAAGGAGCGACCGCTATAGGTTATATAAAAGCTTCTGATATTGGATATAATCTTTCAAATTATCCAAGTAAAACATGGGAGGTTGCACTAGGATTTGAAATAAAAGGTTATACACGGTCATCAAAATTTAATAAATGCCTTACATTTCCGGAAGGAACAACAATTTGTCAATTTGGAAGCAACGGAGACTATATATCTGTAGTTGGTAAAGTTTCAGGGGCATATTGGTTAGTTTATATGAAGAAAGTTGATGTACGAAAAGTGCCTTCAATATCTACTTCAAAAACATATAAGATAACATCAAAATTAAATAAAAACTATGTTTTAGATGTAGCGAATGGCTCCAAAAAGGAAGATGCAAATATTCAATTGTATAAATGGAATGGAACTTCTGCACAGGTATTTCAATTTGAAGCGGGTTCAACAAAGTCTGGTTATAGAATTAAGAGTTATGACTCAAAATTCTATTTAGGTGGAGAAAATAATAATGTTCATTTGACTACAGCTTTTGATTGCGATTATTACATTGCAGAAGACAATGATGGATACATAGTTTTTAAAGATTGGCTTAATGGTAAAATGATAGATGTTGCTGGCGGCAAAGTTTCAAATGGAACAAATATACAGCTATACAAAGCTAATAATACTGATTCGCAAAAATTCAAGTTGGTTGAAATAGTGAAAAAATAATAATCTTAATGATTAAGAAAGGAATAAGTATGAAAAAATTTTTAATAATGATTGTAAGCGTATTAAGCTTATGTGTGATACTGTCAATATCAGCAATGGCGGCATCGGATATAACGGTATATGTTGATAATGAATATACGGAAATGGTTGATGTAAACGGAAATACTGTTTATCCTTTTGTACAAAACGGGACAACTTATATTCCCGTAAGAGGCGTTTCGCAGGCGTTGGATTGTCAGGTTGAATGGGACGGAGCGAATAGAAATGTCTTGATTTATAAGGATATGATGCCCGAAGTGAAAGCATTTCGTAACACAACAGAGGAGATAAAAATTTATGTAGATAACGAAGAACAAACCTTATATGATGCAAACGGCACAGAGGTAAAGCCTATTGCAAAAAACGGAACGACTTATGTTCCGTTAAGAGGGGTTTCTAAAGCACTTGGATATCCTGTTGAATGGGAAGGCTCGACAAAATCAATATATGTATGGAAGGATTTAGTTTCTCCAAATGGTGTTACATTGGATTTCTTAAGACCTTATGAAATTCAACATATAATGGGTTGGTCGTCGCTTGATGCACATTATGAATCTGATGGAGAATCTATTGAAATAGATGGAGAATATTATACTAATGTTATTAGCGGTTGGGATGGAGCAGCTCTTTTTAATTTGAATGGCAAATATGATACTTTAACTTGTGTGCTAGGTCCAACAGCTAATCTATATGAAGAAAAAACAGTGATTTTTATTGTTGACGGCAAAATTGCAGAAACAATAGTTATTGAGCCAAATGCATTTGCAGAAGAAATAAGTGTTGATTTGAATAAAGGTTTACAGTTAACAATAAAGATTGACGGATATGCAGGGCTTGGAAACATAACTTTCTATGGTGAGTAATTCCGTAATAAAAAATCGGGGCTGAAAAGTCCTGATTTTTTTGCATTAAAAGTATTGCATAGAGCGAGAGTTTGTGTTATAATTAAATTTGGTGGATTGTATCAATCTGCGTATTTGACAAAATAATGTTAGGAGACGGAAAATTTGTTTGAAATAGTCAGAAAAGAGGTGCTTAATCCGTCAGTTTCCCTGATGGAAATCAGCGCTCCTTATATAGCTAAAAAAGCGGAGCCGGGGCAATTCATAATTTTAAGAACTGATGAAAAGGGCGAGAGAATCCCTTTTACTATTGCGGATTTTGACCGTGAGAAGGGAACTGTAACCATAATATTCCAGAAAGTCGGCGCATCCACAGAGTATCTTGATACTTTTAATGAGGGCGATTTTATTTTAGATTTTGTGGGACCTTTGGGAGTTGCTTCGCATTTTGAAAATGTTAAAAAGGTTGCGGTTATCGGTGGTGGACTTGGGACTGCCATAGCTTATCCTCAGGCGAAAAAGCTTCACAGTATGGGAGTTTCGGTGGATATGATAAATGGATTCCGAAATAAAGAGCTTATAATTATTGAAGATCTTTGTAAAGAGGTATGCAAAAATCTTTACACAATGACAGATGATGGCTCAAACGGAAATCAGGGCTTTGTTACAACAAAGCTTGAGGAGCTTATAAAAGGCGGAGAGATTTACGATTTGGTTATTGCCATAGGTCCCCTCGTTATGATGAAGGCGGTTTGTGATCTCACAAGAGCATATAATATTAAAACTATTGTCAGCATGAACCCTGTTATGATTGACGGGACGGGAATGTGTGGCGGTTGTCGCTTGACTGTTGGCGGAGAAACTAAATTTGCCTGCGTTGACGGACCTGACTTTGACGGTCATCTTGTGGATTTTGATGAAGCGATTTTGCGGTCAAAAATGTTTAAAAAACAAGAAGAAAGCGCAAGAGAGAACCACCGCTGCAGAATGGAGGGGATGAATAATGGCTGATATGACTCAAGATAGAGTGGAAATGCCTCAACAATGCCCCGAAGAGAGAAGAAAGAATTTTGATGAGGTGGCGCTGGGCTATACGGAAGAAATGGCGGTTTCGGAGGCTAAAAGATGCCTTAAATGTAAGCATAAGCCCTGCATGAACGGCTGTCCCGTTATGGTTAAGATTCCCGAATTTATAGCTCTCGTTGCGGAGAGAAAGTTTGAAGAGGCGTATAACAAAATCTCTGAAACGAGTTCTCTGCCTGCAATATGCGGAAGAGTTTGTCCCCAGGAAAATCAGTGCGAAAAGCATTGCGTCAGAGGAATTAAAGGTGAGAGTGTTGCAATCGGAAGGCTTGAGAGATTTGTTGCTGATTGGCATATAAAAAACGGCAAGGATGAAGTTGTCCTTCCTGAAAGAAAAAATAAAAAGGTTGCGGTTGTCGGGTCGGGACCATCGGGACTTGCCTGTGCAGGCGACCTTGCCAAAATGGGATATGATGTTACGGTTTTTGAAGCATTTCATACACCGGGTGGAGTTTTGGTTTATGGAATACCCCAGTTCAGACTTCCGAAGGAGATTGTGAAAACCGAGATAGAAAAGCTTAAAAAATATGGTGTCAAAATCGAAACCAATATGGTTATCGGTAAGGTTTTGTCGGTTGATGAGCTCTTAAATGAGGAGGGTTTTTCAGCCGTGTTCATAGGAACAGGGGCAGGACTTCCGAGCTTTATGAAGATTGAGGGGGAAAGCCTTAACGGGGTTTATAGCGCCAATGAGTTTTTAACCCGAATAAATCTTATGAAGGCTTATAAATTTCCCGAATATGACACCCCGATATATTTTGGGAAAAAGGTTGCGGTTGTCGGTGGCGGAAATGTTGCAATGGATGCCGCAAGATGCGCAATGAGGCTTGGTGCTGAAAATGTGTATGTGCTGTACCGCCGAAGCGAAGAAGAGCTTCCTGCAAGATTGGAAGAGTTTGAACACGCAAAGGAAGAGGGGGTTGAGTTTTCTTTTCTGACCTCGCCGGAGAAAATTCTTGGCGAAAATGGTTGGGTGAAAGGAATTGAGTGTATCCGTATGGAGCTTGGCGAGATAGATTCTTCGGGAAGATGTCGACCCGTTCCGATTGAAGGAAGTGAATATGTTGTTGAGGTTGACTCGGTGGTTATTGCTATCGGTCAGACTCCAAATCCGCTCATAAAGAACACAACTCCCGATATAGAAGTAAACAGCAGGGGTTGTATCATTGCGAAAGAAAAGACCGGTGAAACAAGTAAAGTTGGCGTGTTTGCAGGCGGAGACGCGGTGACAGGTGCGGCGACCGTTATTCTTGCAATGGGGGCAGGAAAAAATGCTGCAACGGCTATTAATGAATATTTGAGTAAAACGGAGGGATAACTGTGGTTTTTGAAGAAAAAACAGTTTCGACGGAAAATATATTCAAAGGTAAAATTATTGATGTTAGGCTACATAAGGTTATAATGCCAAACGGCGAAATTGCCGAGCGTGAAATTGTTGGCCATCCCGGTGGGGTTGGTGTTGTTGCTTTAACTGATGATAATAAAATGATATTGGTTAAGCAATTCAGAAAACCCCTTGAAAAGGCGATTTATGAAATTCCTGCAGGAAAGCTTGACCCAAATGAAGAGGTTGAGATTTGCGGAAAACGCGAACTTTTAGAAGAAACTGGGGCAACGGCACAGCGCTTTGAATATTTGGGCTATATGTATCCGTCCCCGGGATTTACCGATGAAGTTACCCATATCTATCTTGCGACGGGTCTTTCCTTTGGGACGGCAAATCCTGATGAAGATGAGTTTTTGGATATTGAGTTTTTCGGGATTGATGAAGTTAAGAGAATGATAGATAATAACGAGATATGCGACGGAAAAACCGTTATGGGCTTTTTCAAAGCTATGGAAAGGCTGAAAGGGGACTTATAATGGCGGAGAAGAACAGAGTCAGCGTTACAATCGGCGGAATGAATTATTCTCTTGTGTCCGAGGATGGTGCTGAATATATTAAAAAGGTTGCAGAGCTTGTTGATACGAAAATGAAGGAAATCGGCTCAAAAAGCAATTATCTGACTAACAGCAGTAAAGCTGTTCTGACGGCAATAAATATTGCGGATGACTTTCTTAAGAGAAATGACAGAGTCAGGGAAGTTGTGAATGAAAACGAACAGCTTAAAAAACGGATAAGGGAGCTTGAGAGCAGAGCGGGGAAAAGATGAGAAGTTATGAACACATGGAGCTTTTAGCGCCGGCAGGAAATATGGAGTGTTTAAGGGCTGCAGTCTTTGCAGGTGCGGATGCCGTATATTTTGCAGGGAAGCTTTTCGGCGCAAGAAGCTATGCGGATAATTTTTCCGATGATGAACTGAAAGAGGCGGTGGATTTTTGCCATCTTCATAGGGTTAAAGCCTATATAACGGTTAATACCCTTGTTTCGGACAGAGAGATTCTCGAAGCTATGGAATATCTTAAAATGCTTTGTGAAATCGGGGTTGATGCTGTTATTGTTCAGGATTTTGGGCTTTGCTCACTGATACGCAAAAATTTTCCTCAGCTGCCCATTCACGGAAGCACACAAATGACAGTTCATAATGCAGACGGAGTGTTATCTCTTGAAAAGATGGGGATTAGTCAGGTGGTTTTGTCGAGAGAGCTTTCTCTTGATGAAATTCGCAGGATAAAAGAAAAAACTAATGCCAAGCTTGAAGTTTTTGCCCATGGTGCTCTTTGTATGTGCTATTCGGGGCAATGCCTTATGAGCAGTGTTCTTGGCGGAAGAAGCGGAAACAGAGGTAGGTGTGCACAACCTTGCCGACTTGAATATAAGATAAACGATAATCCCAAGAAAGGCTTTTATATGAGCCTTAAGGATTTAAGCTCTGTTGAGCATATAAAAAAGCTTTGCGAAATTGGAGTTTCCTCTCTTAAAATTGAGGGGAGAATGAAAGGACCTTCCTATGTTGCGACAGTTGTGGGTATATACAGAAAATATATTGATAATGGTCAGATGCCAACAATGGCGGATATAGAAAAACTTGACAGAATTTTTTACCGCGGCGGGCAGACAGACGGGTATCTTACCGGCAAAACGGGGAGAGAAATGTTTTGCTTTAATAAGCCCGATAACCCATACGAGCAACAAGATAAGAAACTTGATGAAAACATAGCTATTGAAAAGAAAATAAAACTGATGGCTCAGGGTGAGTTTTGTGAGGGTGAAATCCCTCAACTGACAGTGTCCGATGGAGAAATTACGGTTAATTGCGAAGGTGTGGAGAAACTTTCAAAGGGTGAGAAAAAAATTGCGGATGAGGAAAGTATAAAGGAGAAGCTTAACAAAACCGGCGGAACACTCTATGAGTTTGAAAAAATTTCTGTAAAGATTGGCGGAGAACCTTTTGTTCCCGTTAGTCTGGTTAATGAGTTAAGACGAAATGCTCTTGCTGAATATGAAAAGGAATTTTTAAAAAGAACCCGTCGAAAGGCGAGGTACAGTATATCGGAGATTGCTGAAAAGAGAAGAGAGCTGAGTGAGTTTTCTTGCCGCATTGCGAATGTTGAACAATATAGAGCGGCACATGAGTATGATTTTGAAAATTTTTATGTTCCGCAGGATATTTTGATTGAGAATTACGAAGAATTTTCAGCAGATAAGGAAAGAATAATTATAGAAACTCCTGCCATTATTAAGAATGAGGCGGAGGAAAATGAAATTCTTGCGGAGCTTAAAAAACTTGGATTTGACAAGCTTTTGGTGAATAATATCTCTTTTTCTGATAATAAGGATTTTTCTCTTTATGGCGGAATGAGACTTAATGTGTTCAACAGCTATGCCTTGAATTTCTTTAAGGAGAAAGGCTTTGAGTCCGTGTCATTATCGCCTGAGCTTAATCTTGGCGCAATAAGGGATTTAAAAAAATCCGTTAAGACAGAGGTGATGGTTTATGGACACCTGCCTCTTATGATTACAGAAAATTGCGTTATAAGAAATAATAGCGGTTGTCCTTGTAACGGGGAGGTTAATTATCTGATTGACAGAAAAGGGATTAGTTTTCCCGTTGTTCGTGACGGTAAAAGTCACAGAAGTGTTATTCTAAATTCTCTCCCGTTGTTTATGGGCGATAAAATTGATGAAGCCGAAGGGTGTGGCGCAGAAAGGTTTTTGGTATATTTTTCTGTGGAAACTTCGGAGTGTGTCAAAAATGTATGCGAGGCGTTTTTCAAGGGCAGAGAATTTGAAGGTCAGTATACAAGACTTCATTTCAATAAAGGAGTGTTATGATGACTTTTGCGGATAAAATTGTGAGCATAGCATTGCTGGTTGTATCAGTTATTGCCATAGCTTTTCAGGGCTTGTGGACTTTAGGCGATGAAACCGGAATGGTCAGAATAACCGTTGACGGAGAACTATATGGACAGTATGATTTTTCGTATGAGGAAAAAACTATTGAGATTAAAACAGAATATGGTGAAAATATTGTTAAGATAAATGAAAATTCTGTTTGGGTTGAGGATGCAAGCTGCAAGGATAAGCTTGATGTTAAAGCCGGAAAGATTGAAAAATCGGGGCAGATGATTGTGTGCCTTCCAAACAGACTCCTGATTGAAATATCGGGGAATGATGATAAGGTTGATAAGGTGACCTATTGATGAATAGTATTGATAAATCTAAAATGACCGCATCGAAGAAATTAGTTATAACAGCGTTTTTGGTGTCGGTTGGCATGGTTCTTCAGATTGTTGAGGGGATGCTTGATGTTTTTATTGTCCCGGGCGGAAAGCTTGGTGTCGCAAATATTGTATCTTTGGTGGATTTGTTTATGCTGGGCGGTCCTAACTCAATTGGAGTTGCGGCAATGCGCGGATTTTTGGGAAGTATGGTTTATGGCGGAGTAAGCACCCTGCCATATAGTCTTGGCGGAGCGGTTGTCAGCGCTGTTGCGATGTGGATAGTGAAAGCTGCGTTTTATCCGAAGCTCTCGCTTGTGGGAATAAGTGTTATTGGTGCTTTCTTTCACAATTTGACGCAAATTGTTGTTGCGATAGTTGTTTTCGGAAGCTTTGGACTACTCTGTTATCTGCCTGTTTTGACCATTGTCGGAACAATCGGGGGTGTGCTTACGGGGTATCTCGCACAGCTGTTTTGCAGGAAGGCAGGATTGATAAAAATATGAAAAAAATAATTCTCGGCTCTATGTCTCCAAGACGGAGAGAACTGCTGGAAAATGCAGGGATTGATTTTGAGGTTATTACCGCCGACGGGGAAGAAATTGTTGATAAATCATTGTCGTTTGCCGAAATTGTCCGGTCTCTTGCTGTTCAGAAAAGTCGGCAGGTATCGGATAATCCTAAGTGTCCATATAATGCAGTTGTTATTACGGCGGATACTATGGTCGTGTGTGATAATGAGATAATGGGAAAGCCTAAGGATAATAATGACGCAAAGCGTATGCTGAATATGCTAAGCGATAACACACACAAAGTTTTGACGGGATATTGTGTTTTCGACAAGGAAACGGAAAAAAGAATGTCGGGTGTTGTTGAAACGGAGGTTAAATTCAGAGCCATAGACGAAGATGAAATTGACAGATATATTGCGACGGGTGAATGTGATGACAAAGCAGGGGCGTACGGAATACAACTCCGAGGTTCAATGTTTGTTGAGGAAATTCACGGGGATTATTTTAATATAGTCGGGCTTCCCGTTGAAAGAATATGTAAATTATTAAAAGAGGAGTTTAGTATATCCCTTTTATGATATATGAATATAAAATTATAAGAAAGAGTGATAAATATGCCATTGGAAATTGGAATTGATCTTGGAACAGCAAATACAACGATATGCCAGAAGGAAACGGTGATTTTGTCGGAACCGTCCGTTGTTGCCATAAATGAAGTGGATGGGAGCGTTGTTGCTGTCGGAAGTGAAGCGAAAGAAATGCTTGGAAGAACACATAAAAATTTGTGTGCCATAACTCCTGTCAAGGAAGGCGTTATTGCGAATTTTGATACAACGGTATCAATGCTTAAGGCTTTTATAAAGAAGGTGACGAAAAATTCATTCTTCAGACCTCGTGTTGTTATGGCTATTCCTGCCTGTGTGTCAGAGGTGGAGAAAAGAGCTATAAGAGAAGCAGGGATTGCGGCAGGTGCGAAAGAGGTGTTTC
Organism: Oscillospiraceae bacterium; assembly: GCA_015068605.1. Taxonomy (GTDB): domain Bacteria; phylum Bacillota; class Clostridia; order Monoglobales; family Monoglobaceae; genus SIG454. The sequence goes on along the minus strand of SVKF01000004.1, from coordinate 14,842 downwards.
TCATTGAAGAGCCTATGGCGGCGGCAATCGGCGCAGGAATAGAGGTAGCAAGACCAATTGGCTCAATGATTGTTGATATCGGCGGAGGGGTTACGGAAATTGCGGTTATTTCTCTCGGCGGTATTGTTGTTTCAAATTCGGTTAAGGCTGCGGGAAACAGCTTTGATGAAGATATAATCGGATATATGAAAAGAAAGTATAATTTAAGTCTTGGAACAATAACGGCAGAGGAAGTCAAAATCCAGATTGGCTCTGCTTGTCCTCTTAAGGATGAAATAACAATGGAGGTTCACGGTCGTGACAGCGTGTCGGGACTCCCTAAAAATGTATCCGTTAATTCGGCGGAAATCCGTGAGGCTATATCCGAAAGTCTTGAAATTATTATTGAGGGAATAAAATCCGTTCTTGAAAAAACTCCTCCGGAGCTTGCGGCGGATATTTATGAAACAGGAATTGTTCTGTCAGGTGGCGGCGCAACATTGAGAGGACTGGGAATGCTTATAAACAAAAATATAGATATTCCGGTTTATATTGCGGAAGAACCGCTTAACTGTGTTGCGTTGGGAACAGGCAGAGCGGCATCGGAAATCAAAAAAATGAAAGGCATTTTTGTGGGAGATTAGTTTTTTTCGGAGAGATTATATATGAAAAAATTATTCGGAAACAGGATTTTTGTTCTCATATTGTCAATCACTGTTTCGTTAAGCGTTATTTTAGGAGTTGTTAATGCGACCAAAACAAAGTCCACGATAATGGCGAATATTGCAATGGTGACCATAACTCCGATTCAAAATGCCTGCTCGTGGATTGGTCAGAAAGTAGGCGGATTTTTCGGTTACTTTGACGATATGGATGAAATTAAAAGTGAAAACGAAAAAATTAAGACAGAGAACAGAAAACTTGAGATAGATAAGCAAAGAATAGAGAAAGTGACAAAAGAAAACGAAGAACTTCGTTCAATGCTCTTGCTTAAGGAAGCGTATCCTGAACTTGAATTGACTGCAGCGGAAATTGTTTCAAGAAGTGCCTCAAACTGGTATGAGGGCTTTGTTATAGATAAAGGCAGCACAGATGGTCTGAAAATAGGTCAGGGTGTTGTTACGGCTGATAATGTTCTGGTGGGCAGAATAAGTGATATAGGCTCAACATGGGCGAGGGTGACGGCTATAACGGATGCTGAACACAACGCCGGAGCGGTTATTGTCCGGTCTGGAGATATGGGTGTTATTGAAGGAGATGCGGCTCTCGGTAAGGATGGAAAGTGTAAATTGTCATTTATATCAAAAAATAATGATATAGTTGTCGGAGATTATCTTGAAACCTCGGGACTTGGCGGAGTATACCCTAAAGGGATTGAAATTGGTAAAGTTGTCGAGATAAAATCAGAAATTGAAGGAATATCCCAATATGCGGTTGTGGAGATTTCTGTTGATATTGAAAGAATTTCCAAGGTTATGGTGGTCAGGAACACTATCGAAGAGCCGGGGAAATAAGAGGATGATTATATGAAAGGAATTCTTCATACGGTATATTTACTTATAGCAATAATACTTTCAACGACTCTTTTTGCCGCAATGGATTTATTCGGTGTAAAGCCGAATATGTTTATCATATATCTTGTCATAGCCGGGTTTTATGTGTCCCAAAAGGAAGCAATCTGGCTGGGAATGATTTATGGATTATTTTATGATATTATTGTTGGTCATTGTCTCGGTCTTAATGGTATACTATTTATGTTCGAGTGCTTTTTCACAGTTCTTTTCTGTGAAAATATGATTAGAAGAAGCAATGTCGTTATATCTGCTATAGCGATTGTGTGGTGGACGATATTAATTGAAGGGATAAACGCATTGTTCTCTCCGGTAAACGGAATTTTGCATATATTGTATGTTATTGGTATTGAAGCGGTATATAATAGCGTACTTATGCTGATTGTATATGCTCCCTTAAACGGTTTTTTCAGAAGATTGTACGATGAAAAAAGGTGAATGAATTGGAAAACAGAAGTGTCAGACACAGATATGTAATTCTTGGCGTATTTCTTGCAGGATTTATGGTGTTTTTTGTGTCAGTATTATTTAAACTGCAGATTTTAAACGGACAGGCGTATCGTGAGCAGATTACAAATCAGACAGAACGGTCTTATCCTATAAAGGCATCGAGAGGTGAAATTTTTGACACATACGGCAGACCGATGGTTACTAACCGTATGGGGTATTATATAAGAATTCAGGATGTCGGTGCAGATGATGCAACCTTAAATGATACGATTGCTGTGCTTTTGGATATTGTTGAAAAGCATGATGTGGAGTTCGTTGATGAATTTCCCATAAAAGGAAAGCCCGTTGATTTTTATTTTGAAAAAGACAGAGAGAAGAATATTAAGGAATGGAAAAGGGAGAATGACTTTTCCGATAATGATACTCCCTCAAAAATACTCGATTCTCTTGCGGAGGAATATGGAATTTTGTCAAAATACACGGGTGAGCTGAGGAGAAATATAGTTGCCGTCAGATATGAAATGGAGAAAAAACAGTTCGGAATAACAAATCCATATACTTTTGCAACGGATGTGACGATCGAGGTTGTCCATCAGGTATCCGAACGAAGCTTTGAAATGACGGGCGTGTCCGTAGAAATCGAGCCTGTGCGTCAATATGTCAATGGTGCTTTGGCTGTTCACATATTGGGAAGAACGGGGCTTATATATGCTGAAGAATACGAAAAGATGAAAAAAGACGGATATGGAATGAATGACATAATCGGAAAAGACGGCATAGAAAAGGAGCTTGAAGGTTATCTGAAGGGTAAAGACGGCTCCATGGTCGTACAGCAAAATAAAAAAGGGAGCGTCGAAAAGGTTTTGAGCGAAGTTCCCCCAACAACGGAAAACTATGCTGTTTTAACCATAGATTCTAAACTCCAGGAAGTTACAGAAACGGCTCTTATGGAAAATATTGCCGCGGCAAGAGAGGACAAAGGCTATGACGCATATAGCGGAGCGGCAATTGCTGTTGATGTGAAGACAGGCGGGGTGTTGGCTATTGCCTCCTATCCGTCCTATGACCCGGAAATTTATACGGAGTCCTATGATGATATGTTAAAGGATGAAACCAAGCCCTTGTTTAACAGAGCTTTGGGCGGAGCATACACTCCCGGGTCAACGTTTAAGCCTCTTGTTGCTATTGCGGCTCTTGAGGAAGGTATTATTTCTCCAACTGGGACAATAACCTGCGACGGAGTTTATAAATATTATGCCCCGTCGTATCAGCCGACCTGCCTTATCTGGAAAAGTGGCGGAACACATGGCCCGCTGAATGTGTCTGAAGCAATAGGAGTTTCCTGCAACTGCTTCTTCTATGAAGCCGGAAGGCTTGTCGGAATTGATAATATTAATAAATATGCAAAGGCTTTCGGGCTCGGTGAAGAGACGGGGATAGAGCTATATGAAGAATTGGGTATAGTTGCCGGACCGAAATACAGAGAAAGATTGAATATGGAATGGTATCCGGGGGATGTTCTTCAGGCGGCTATAGGTCAGTCGGATAATATGTTTACTCCGGCACAGCTTGTAAGCTATATAACGACATTTCTCAATAAGGGAACGAGAAAACAGCTTCATATAATCAAGGAAATCAGAGCTTACGAAACAGATGAAATTGTATATGAGGCTGAACCTGAAATCTTATCCGAAATGAAGATAAAGGACTCAACCTATGAAGCGGTGAAAGACGGAATGAGACGAGTTACGGAAGACGGAACAGCGTCGGCGGTTTTTGGAGATTTTCCGGTTGCTGTTGGCGGAAAAACGGGAACTGCGGAGGTAAGTCGTGGCAGCGATAATGTGTTGTTTGTCGGATTTGCACCCTATGACGACCCTCAAATTGCAGTTGCTGTGGTCATTGAACATGGTGCGTCCAGCAGATATGCGGCTAAAATCGGAAGAGCAATTTTTGAAACATATCTCGGACTTGGCGGAGTTGTTGACGGTGTTGCATTGCCGAACAGAATATTAAGATAGGAAGGATGATAAAAATGGCTGAAAAGAAAGAGTTGCTTACTCTAAAACTTTATAAGAACGGAATGGTGGTTTATATAAACGAAAATGCCACCTGCAAAGAAGTTGAAGAGGCGCTGGTGAAGAAGTTTGAAGAATCCAAAACTTTCTTTAAAGGGGTAAAGAAAATCGGTTTTAAGGGAACTCCTCTCACTAATGAAGAGTATAAAAGTATAACTGATAAAATTTCAGATGTGCTTAAGGATAGTGTGGAGTTCTGGGAAAATCCGGAAACTCCGGAAAAGACAACAGAAGAAAAGGTTAAAGAAGCAATAAACGCAAAACAGATTCTTGACAGAGCTATGAGTGTTGAGGCAGAAGATGAATACACAAAGTTCTATAAGAAAACATTAAGATCGGGTCAGCTTCTTGAGTCAGATGGGAATATTGTTATTGTTGGGGATGTGAATCCGGGTGCAGAGGTTATTGCAGAGGGAAATATCTTCGTTATGGGAACGGTTAAAGGGCTTGTTCATGCCGGAAAGAGCGGAAACCGCGAAGCTGTTGTGGTTGCCCTTAATCTTTCACCAACCCAGCTTCGTATTGCTGATCTTATAACAAGGTCGCCGGAGGGGGAAAATAAGGACTATCTCAGCCCTGAGCTTGCATATATCAAGGAAGACAAAATATTTATTGAAGAATTTTTGCAAAAAAGAAAATAATATTTTGACTTTTTAAGAGATATGTGATATAATAAAAAAGTATGAATGATTTTGTAGAAAAAGTGTTTTAAATTTGGTTTTTACTTATGGAGGTAAGTTATGTCAAAGGAACAGTCGCAGGTAATAGTTATAACCTCAGGAAAAGGTGGAGTTGGTAAAACAACAACGACTGCAAATATTGGGGTAGGGCTTTCATTGTTAGGGAAAAAAGTTGTTTTGGTTGATACAGATATCGGGCTTCGTAACCTTGATGTGGTTTTGGGACTTGAAAACAGAATTGTATATGATCTTGTTGATGTTGTATCAGGAAACTGTAAGGTGAGACAGGCTCTTATCAAGGATAAGCGCTATGAGGGGCTTTGTCTTATTCCGGCGGCACAGACAAAGGATAAGGATGCTGTTACGGAAGAGCAGATGAAGAATCTTTGTGAGGAACTTAAAGAGGATTTTGATTTTATTATAATCGACTGTCCTGCAGGGATTGAACAGGGCTTCAAAAATGCAATTGCAGGAGCGGATAAGGCAATAGTTGTCACAACTCCTGAAGTTTCTGCTGTCCGTGATGCTGACAGAATTATCGGTCTTTTGGATGCTAATGAAATTGATGAACATTTTCTTTTGATTAATCGTATCAGAACTGATATGGTTAAGCGCGGAGAAATGATGAATGTTGATGATGTTCTTGATATTTTAAATATCGAACTTATAGGAATTGTTCCGGATGATGAAAATATTATTGTTTCGACGAACAAAGGTGAGCCTGCAGTTGTTAATATGAAATCTGTTGCAGGTCAGGGATATCGCAATATAACAAAGCGGTTAAGTGGCGAAAATGTTCCGCTTATGGAACTTGATGCCGGTGGATTTTTCTCAAAGCTTTTTGGAAAGTTCAGAAAGAAATAATATCGGAAAAGGAGAATTGAAATGATAGATTTATCCAGAATATTCGGACGTCGCAAAGTTGCTTCAAAAGACTTGGCAAAAGACAGACTGAAGCTTGTTTTGGTTCATGACCGTGCAAATACGGATACAGAATTTTTGGAAAAGATTAAAGACGAAATTATGAAAGTGCTTGAAAAATATATGGATGTTGCAGACAGCGGTCTTGATATTCAGATAACAACAGCGCAAAGTGAAGATGGCCAGTCAGCGGTTCCTGCGCTTACAGCCAATATTCCTATTAAAGCAATGAAGAGAAAATAATGACAGGAGGTCTGTTTTATGAATATTGCACTTATCGCTCACGATAAGAAGAAAGATTTGATGGTTGATTTTTGTATAGCTTATAAAACAATATTGCAAAAACATAATCTATGTGCAACGGGCACAACGGGAAGTCTTGTAAATGAAGCAACAGGGTTATCTGTAAGCTTGTTTTTGTCAGGACCGCAAGGTGGAGACCAACAGATTGGTGCAAGAATTGCGTATAATGAGATAGATTTGGTGCTCTTTTTCCGTGACCCGCTTACGGCTCAGCCCCATGAGCCGGATGTGTCGGCATTGTTCCGTCTTTGTGATGTTCATAATATCCCCCTTGCAACAAATGTTGCAACGGCGGAAGTAATGATTCGCGGTCTTGACCGTGGAGACCTTGATTGGCGAGATATTGTCAATCCAAAAAAATAGTGTATGATTGAGAGGCTGTGGCGAAATGATTTGTTTTGCTGCAGCCCAATTTTATAGGAGAAAATATGAGCGAAATATATAACAGAACAGAAATGCTGATAGGCGTTGAGGCGGTTCAAAAACTTAAGAAAAAACATATTATGATTTTCGGAATAGGTGGTGTCGGCTCATATTCAGCAGAGGCGGTTGCCCGCGTTGGTGTCGGCGAGATTACACTTGTTGACAAGGACAGGGTTTCTGCTTCAAATATAAACCGTCAACTTATAGCTCTTCATTCAACTGTTGGGATGGCTAAAGTTGAGGTTATGAAGAATAGAATTTCAGATATAAATCCCGATATAAAAGTAAATGCATTGGAAAGCTTTTGCCTGCCGGAAAATATAGATGATTTTTTCAAAGGGAAGGTCGACTATGTAATCGATGCCGTAGATACTGTTTCTGCAAAACTTGCAATTGTTGAAAAATGCAAACAGAACAATATAGGGGTAATAAGCGCAATGGGGGCAGGAAATAAACTGAATCCTCAGGATTTTCAGGTTGCAGATATATATAAAACTGAAGAATGTCCCCTTTGCAGAGTTATGCGACGAGAACTGAAAAAAAGAGGAGTAAAAGATTTAAAGGTTGTGTATTCAAAAGAAAAATCGAATACGTTGTCCGGTAAAATCAATGAAGAAAGCGGAAAATCGATCCCGGGAAGCATATCCTTTGTCCCGTCGGCAATGGGATTGATTCTTGTAGGAGAGGCTATAAAAGACTTGATAATAAAATAAAAATTTTGTACAAGTTTGCAGCAGATACAGCTAAGGTGGGCTTGACAAAAAATATATATTATGGTATACTTTATTGTTAGTTCACAATTATGAATATTGTTTTCTTCTGATAAGCTATAATGATAATTTAAGGAATAGGGGGATTTCTGTGAAAATTACTTTTTTAGGAAGCAGTCATGGCTATGCAGAAAAAAATCGTTTCACTTCAGCAACATTGGTTGAAACGAATGAATTCAGTTATTTACTGGATGCAGGTGGCCCTGTTGAATGGCTTATGGTGAATAATGATAAGCCGTTTGAAAGAATTCGCGGAATATTTATAACGCATATGCATAATGACCATGTTGGAAGCTTAAGCTGTGTTATTGAGCCTATGTTAAGATTCAGATATAATGATAACGCTACTTGTTTTTTTCCATGCGAGAAGGGCAGAGATGGTTTTATAGATTGGCTTGAAATTATGAATGTCTCGGGAGATAAGGCGAAGGAAACGGTAAAGTTTGAAATAACCAAAGAGGGTAAAATTTTCAGCAACGGAGATATTTGTGTTACGGCAAAAAGCACCCGCCACCTTGGAGAAAATAATTTTGCGTTTTCATATACATTTGAAAGAAACGGAAAGAAAGTTTTGTTTACGGGGGATATGGGACAAGGATTCTTAGAATATCCGGATTTGGTGTACGGTGAGCATTATGATATGGTTGTATGTGAAATGGCGCACGCGGCTTTTGAGGATGTGGCAGATATGTTAAGAAAAACAGATACCGACCGTATGATTATAACACACTATTATGAGCCCAATTTAAAAGGATTTGATGATATATCATTAGCAGATTTTCCTTTTCCTGTAACTCTTTCATCAGATGGGATGGAAATTCAATTGTAATTTAAGATAAGATAAATAAACGGGGATGTTTTGACATAATCCCCGTATCTTTTTTTGCCACGAAACAAACCTCACCTCTCGGAGTACACAGGCACTCCGAGAGGTGAGGTTTATTCAAGACACAAAACACTTTTTAATTTATAAATTCGCTCTTTTGCAAATTTTCTTTCCTAATTTACAAGCTATATATTGTCATTTATGCTTTTAAAAATGTTTTTTATACGCTTTTTCGGTGTTTTGCATGGTCGATGCATTTTGCCATCCCCCTATTACATTCTATCTTTAAACGGCATACATAAATAGATTTTCCCCGAAACATTTTTGATACGCAAGTATGTGCCGTTTTCACTGTCGGAAACTACTTCCCAATTTTCACATAAAACAGGGGTTGAATCAGGGTATTCCAATGTAGCTATATCGGCTTTATCAATACAGTACTTTTCCGCAAAAAGACATACCTCAGCGTTTTTAAGTCCTGAAATTTCAATTTTTCTGCGATATTTCCGATTAGTTGGAATTTGCTCACGCGAGCGTACAACACCGTTTTCTTGTTTGATAAAAACACGACATTCGGAATGTACACTTCTTGGAAAACGATAAGTTGAATATCCGTTTATAATTTCAGTATCATAGCCGTTTAAAATCGGAGCACCTAAAGGAAATTTAAAGCGTGACTCAACCGTGTTGCTGCGATTATACACATTAAACATAAAGGCGTTATTGTTTTTGTGAATAGTCATTGCAGGCAGAGGTATTTCACTATTTGGTTTAATGAAATTGATTTCGTATCCAAATGCCTTTATTCCGTCAAAAAATTGTGAAATATCTTTTGCAATATCAATTTTTGTACACTTGATGTTAAGCTTGTCAAGCTCATCTGAACTGCCGTAAGCTATTAGTTTTCCTCCGTTTTTGCCGTATTCATAGAGTTTTTCTTTTACTTCAGCATTATCGAAAGATGCAGGGAAAATCAGAATGCTTTTTGAATATGTTTCAAGATTGTGCTTTAAAAAATTATCCGTTGAAACAACACTACAAAGAGGAAAACCGGAGTTAAGGGCATTTTTCAAAAATGTATCGCCAAAATACATTTCATGAAGCATTTTCTCACTATGACTCGTTGTATATTCACGCATAGGGTATAAAAGTACCAAAGGTGCAGCTTCATCAGGAACATCTTTCTCCGCTTTTAAAATATGCGGTATAACCTCGTTTACACAACAGTCCGGCATATCTCCCATAGAATTGTCCACAGAAAGAATGTTAAAAAGAGACGGGGCGGATGTATTTCCGTTTTCGTCTATACGAGATAAAGACATAGGGATATATATGTCATAGGGGTTGCTTTCGTATCTGTCGTACCAAGGGGAATTAAGCCACCACATATCATGTAGATAAAAACGAAACATATAGTCGTTTTGTGGCAGATTGCAGTTTCTTGTAAGTTGACCGAGCATTTCTATCCCAATGTCATCGTTAATCGCCGCCCATGGTGAATTTGGAGGCGGAGTTATATTAAGATTGGCGCTATATATGTCGTGAAGTGGCACGCCGTCGCAGGCATAATCAATGCCTACAGAAAAGTTTGTTCCGCGAGTTTCGATAGGGAAATCCTTACATTTTTCTCTGAAAAGTTTCCAAAATAAGAAAATGTTTTCTTTGGTTTTATCAAGCTTTTCAGGATAAAACTGATTTTCGTCATAAATTTTTCCATAACTGTTCCATGGTTCATAACAAAATCCCATACCGTTTGAAAGCCATATATAATCAAAACCCATATCCTTTAAATAGATATCAGCCTGTGCACCTAAAAGTGTACCCATTGGAGTGTTTTCAGGGACACCGTTTGGAAATGCGGCATAAGGGTAGTTATCACCTTTGAGGAGAGCTGTTGCATCTATGAATCCGAGTGAGTCACAACCGCTACCTTTACAGACTTCTCTGTGTCGATTATATTTAAAGTCAGATACGGCAAATTCCGGACCTATATCAAATGTTGCGCCTACACGAATTGTACTTTCGGGATAAAATGTTTTTCCAACTGATTTAAGTTCGGAAATTATATTTTTTAAAATTCTATAAGTCATAACGGGTGGATTTTCCATATAAAACTGCTTCCGCTCGTGCAAAGATGTTTCGGGTGGCATATCGCCCACAAGCTCCTTGTTTGCAGTTCCAATATAACAACACCATTCAAAGCTTTTGTCAATATCACCCGTGTAATCCAGAATTTCGCTTCCGTCAGATGCCCAAATCATAATTGAGATATACTGACGGTCTTTTAGTAAAGGACGCCATTGAGTAAACATTTTTTCGCATACAGTATGTATGTATTGAGGAGTGGTTTCTTTAAAGGGCTTAAGACCTATTTCAAGAGTTATATTTTTAAACATAATATTCTCCTTTTATACCTTGAATAAAGGAATTTCTGACATTTTTGAAAAAATTTCAATTTCTTTTATATGATTTCCGACCCCTAATGCAAGATGATGAGTTGGACCTGCTTCACACCATTTTTCAATCCATCTTTCAACAGGAATATCAAACTTGCATTTTGTATTAGTATTGCCGGTTTGCGGTATTGCACCGGGCAACGATTGTGCAGTTGACGCAATAAGTTTTAAATTCCCATCGGATTGAACCGAGCAAGAAAGAAGAGATACCTCCCCTGTCTTAAGCTTAAATTCCACAGAAATACCTTCCCCTGATTTTCCGTGAAATTTCTTTAGCTTTCTTATAATCGGTTTGGAGTCGCTGATATTGATGTTGTGTGGTCCGTCATGACCTATGAGAACAATGTCGTCAACCACATCAAAGGGATGAAGCTCGGCGAAAGAGCCGCCACTGCCAACTCTGTTCATAATAAGCATAGCAGCTGCTGTTTTTAAATCCGCCTCTCCCGCAAGCGGAATTCCGCGACTTGTTAAAAGAGAATTACCAATTATAAGATTTGATGCAACTTTTTCATAAAGATTGTTGTTTTCTCCCTTATAATAGTATGCAAGTGCCGAAAGCCCGTTAACCTCAATTAATTTATCAAGTCCCACTGCGTTTCTTGCTGCCCATTCAATATCTTTTTCGCTTACATAGTCTGTAAGTGGGTCACAGGAGGGTTCTTTTATCTCAAATAAGCTTTTTATTTCATCAATTTTGTCGTTTATATCCCCTTGTGAAGCATTAGTTACATAGTCAACAAGTTCGCACATTTCGAGCATCTTAACATGACTTCCGAAAGTCTTTGCAAATGCGGTCGGATCTGTGTTCATATCATACATTCCGTCATAGGTGTGACCAAGATATCCAAATTTCGCATACCTAAAGGAAGAAAGAGCATTAATTGCTTTTTCATATTCGGTAACACGCTTCTGTATCGCATCTTTGTTTGAAGAAGTTTCAACAATGAAAAACGGCTTTTTTGCACCTAAGCGTTCATAAACGCCTGCAAATTCCGGTATTGAGCAAATATCATCGTTGCAAAGCTGCATATATGTGGTGGTTTTTGAATAGTCCAGTCTGTCAAGTGGCTGGATTCCTACAAGAATTTGCGGTACTTTTAAATATTTTGCAAACGGGAAAGCAACGGCAGAAGTTATATAGGTTGACATTATAATGAAAAGTGCATCAATATCCTCTGCAATTCCTTTCTTTACAGCAATTATTGCCGAGTCGATATCATCGGCAAAGCCTAAATCAATTAAATCCGAATTCTCTGAAAAATATTCTTTAAAATCATTTTGTTTTTGCATAAGCTCAGCTTTAAGACCATCGAATTGAGGCCAGTAAATATAATGCCCCATACCAACAATTCCGATTTTTGTTCGTCTTGTATGTATCATAAAATTCATCCTCTCATATAAATTTGCATTATAATTATACCATATTTTTTTTTATTTTAAATAGGGTAATCAATTATAAATTAGCACAAAACGACTAAAAAATGAGTTGACAGGTCAATATACCGATGCTATAATTTAATTAGTGGGTGAATGATTATGAAAGACTTGTTTAAGGGTGATTTTGATTTCGGTATTAGAGATATTATACTTATACACAATTATAATTATGTGAACGGATATAGATATGACGGATACATCGATGGAAGAAGATGTGCAGGGATTGTTTACTGTTTAACAGGGAGTGCATTATACAGATTCGAAAATAAACAGATTTCTTTAAAAAGTGGAGAGCTTCTTTTTCTGACAGAAAAATCGACATATTCGGTTGAGTGTACAAGTCAGGAAAATTTTTGTCATATCACGCTTAATTTTGATATAAGTTTTTGTGGAGTTCTCGATGAATATTTTAAAGATTTCAATGAAATTGCGGACAATCTGGTGATAAAGGATAATTTTGAAGCCGGGGTTATTCTTGAAAAAATATTAAATATATGGCTTAATAAGAAAAATGGATATAAGGTTAAATCAAAAGGTCTTGTTTATGAACTTTTATATAAGTATTTCATTGTTCTTCAAAAAAGAGATTATTGTGAAGAATTCAATAAAGTCAAGGCAGCTAAAAAATATATAGATGAGCATTATACAGAATGCATACAAATCAGAGAATTAGCAAAAATGTGCCGTTTTTCAGAAAGCCATTTCAGACGCATTTTTTATAATTGTCACGGTTGTTCTCCAAATGAATATAAACTAAAAAAACGCATTGAAAAAGCAAAAGATTTGTTACTCACAGAGGAAATGACCGTTGGGGAAGTTTCTCTTGCAGTTGGTTTTGAAGACGCAAATTATTTCAGTCGTATTTTTAAAAAGCAAACAGGGAAAACTCCAAGAGAGTACGGTGACGTCCTATTATATTCAGGAAATAAAGTATTTAGGATTTGAAAGGAATTTATTTGAAAATGAATAGATTTTTTGATAAAACTATGATATACTTATACATAATAGAGTGGGGTGGTAAGCTATGGATAAGGATTTTATTGAGTTAATTGAAATGCATAATGCAAGTTCCATTAGAACGGACAGACGCTGTATTTCGGGATATAAGCTTCACTGGCATACTTTTTATGAAGTTGAAATTGCTGTTCGAGGAAAAGGCAAGAATATAATAAACGGAACGCCATACGATGAAAGAATGGGTAATGTGTCTGTAATGCGGCTTAATGATTTCCATGAACTTCGTCTGGAAGAAGAGTGCGAAATCTTTCATGTTCAGATTCCTGTTTTTTATATTCCGGATGAAATTGTCAATATGTTGACAATTATTGAAGGCGGAATACTGACGAATATTGAAGGGGAAAAGCTTGAAATAATAAAAAATCTTTTCTATGCACTTGAAAAATTTTCAGAAGAAAACGATTATTTCCATGAACGGATTAAAAAACATATAGCCTGCTCAATGATACTTTTTATTCTGGATAACATTGATTCGGATATGAAGGAGCGTTGTTCTTTGTCTAATGTCCGTTTAAGAGAAATGATAAGCTATATACAGGCGAATTTTGCATTGGAAAATCTTGTGGATGAGATTGCGGCAAATTTCTATATAGGAAAGCAGTATCTGCTCCAGTTTTTTAAGAAGCATACAGGAATAACTCTTGTTTCTTATATCAGAAAAATTCGCCTTAACTATGCGGCGAGGCTGCTTATAACCACGAATAAAAAGATAAGTGATATATCCGAGGAATCAGGGTTCAATTCACTTTCAACCTTTATGAGGAATTTTAAAAGTGAATATGGGGTTTTACCCGTGGATATGAGAAATAATTATGTAAAAAATATTAGCGAGAAATAGTTGGTATTATTTGTCTCCTGTGTGCCGTTTTTGTGCGGTGCGCAGGGGATTTTTTTAATTATATATAGAAAATGGCTACATAATATACAAAAATGGAGAGAAGAAAATGCGGAAATATGTTAAAATTAATTATACAATAAATAAAATGGTGGTAATCTAATGAGAATTATTGATCTAAACGGAAAATGGGAAGCGTGCGGAACGGCTCCAAACGGTGAAAAAGTAAATATATGCGGGAATGTTCCGGGCAGTGCCTTAAATGATATTGTGAATTCGGAAATAAGCGAAGAAAAGGATATTTTTTACAGAGATAATGCTGAAAAATTTCAAAAGTACGAACTTTATAATTGGGTTTATACAAAGAAGTTTATAATAGATGAATCGTTAAAAAACGCAGAACTTGTTTTTGAAAAGCTGGATACATACTGTGATATATATCTTAACGATAAACATATTGCCTATTGTGATAATGCGTATATACCTCATTCTTTTGATGTTGAGGATGCTTTGGTAATCGGAGAGAATACTATAGAAGTATATTTCTATTCATCGATTATGAAAATTGACGGCAAAAAAGAAAGATATGCCGGATTCAGCGCTCCTCGTCTTTATTGCAGAAGACCTCAATATTCTTTTGGATGGGATTGGGCTATGCGCTTTGTAAGTTGCGGAATAAGTGGAGATGTTTGTATAAGAGAAAGAAATGACGGTATAAAAATTGAAAGCGTATATGTTTATACAAAAAGTATTGATGGAGAATGTGCAGAAATTGGCATAGAAGTGAATTTTAAAGATTTTGAAAAAGGTAGTCTTATAAATTTAAGGATTGAAGACCCGTTAAGAGAAATTATCCGTACTCGCAGTATATGGTGCAGTGAAGAAATGTTAAGAGAAATTCTTTACATAAGAAATCCAAAGCTTTGGTTTCCGATTGGATATGGGGAACACCCCTTATATAAGCTTTATATTGAATGTAATGGAACAGAAAATTGTACGGAATTTGGCATAAGAACAGTAAGGCTTCTTCAACTTCCCGATGAAAAAGAGGGAGAATACTATAATAAATGTCGACATTTATTATAGTATTCTC
>SVKF01000003.1 GCA_015068605.1 Oscillospiraceae bacterium | reverse complement strand
TACTATGTGATACTGACATCTATAACTAGAATGTGCTGTGTGCTTTATTTCATTATTTGTTTTCTTAAACATTGTTAAAAACCTCCATGATATATTTTTAGTAATGCGGTCGCCAAACCATTTACTACTATATCATGGAGGTTTTTCTTTTGCTAAAGCTTTTTATCTTCCCCCAGTAGAACTGGGGGTTTATTCCCACGCCTTAAGGCACCAAAAAATGACCACTGACTTTGACTTTGTCAGTGGTCTGAGGGCGGTTGAAACCGCCTTAACCGCCTTTTGTTTGCATGGCAGTTACATTTTGCCATGCCTATTTTATTATCTTTGATGAATTTCAAGCTGCGGAAACGGAATAACAATTTCATTTTCTGCAAAATCTTTTCTTATTCTTTCTGTTATGTCAAACTTGACATCCCAGTAATCCTCATTTTTACACCATACACGAACTGTATATTTAAGTGCATTTTCGCCATGTTCCGTCATTCTGACAAATGGCTCCGGATCTTTTAAAACCCGTTCGTGATACCGAGCCGCATTCATAAGAATTTCTTTAACCTTGTCCACATCACAGTCATAAGATGCCGTAAAAACCATATCAACTCTGCGTGTATCATGGGCTGAATAGTTTTCAATAACAGAATTAGTCAAAGTCCCGTTTGGAATGGTTATCATCTTATTATCCGGTGTTCGGAGAATAGTGTATACAACCGTGATTGAATCAACTGTTCCCGATTCGCCCGATGCTTCGATATAATCTCCAACCTTAAAGGGCTTAAAGAGAAGAATCATAAGCCCTCCTGCGAAGTTGCTGAGCGTTCCCTGAAGGGCAAGACCGATTGCAACACCGCAAGAAGCCAACGCTGTTATAAATGATGTTGTCGGAATTCCGAGAGTCATTGCCACCGTTATAAAAAGGACTATATAAAGAGATATGGATGCAAAGCTTGACAAAAAGGAACGGACACCCGTGTCAAGTTTTTCAAGTTTTTCCGTTGTTTTTATCCATTTTTTAACATACTTAACAAGTTTAAGCCCGACTATGAGTATTACAAGTGCACCTAGCAGTTTTCCACCGAGAGAAATTCCCAGCTGAATTAAAAATTCCAATAATTTATCAAAATCCAATATACCGTCACTCCTTATAAATCACTTAAAAATTCAAATGTCATATCGTTTGCACCTTTTAATCCCTCGTGTCCATATTCGGGGAATAATATAACATTTTTCTTTGAATTTACCTTATTGTAAATAGCAAATTGAGTTGACGGAGGACAGGTTGTGTCCATAAGTCCCGTGAACATAAGCAGCTCTGCTTTCATCCTTTTTGCAATATTCTGCAGGTCAATATACCCAAGCCGACCAAAAATCTCATCCTCACGGCTGTGTGTGGGGTCAAAATGTCTGAAATAATACTTAAGACCATCATAAGCGCCCACATTTAAGTCCATATTGTAAACTCTCTTATAATCCGAAAGATAAGGATACCAAGGGGCACACTTCTTAATCTGCGGAACAAGGCAGGCACAGGCAACAGATAAAGCTCCGCCCTGTGAGCCACCCGTAACACCGACACGGGTTTCATCAACATAATCAAGCCCCATTATGATTTTTGCAAGGAGAGCCGTATCTAAATACACATCACGCATAAGCAAATCGTGCTTATCCCCCTCAATTCCGCGCATAAACGGCGTTGTACAAGTCGTTCCCGAAACTCCGCCAACATCTTCGGATTTTCCGCCCTGACCACGGGCATCCATAAACGCAACAACATAGCCCTGTGAAACATAGGACAAAAGATCTCTCCATTCGCAGGAGCATCCCGAAAGTCCGTGGAACATAAGAACCGCAGGTGCTTTCCCCTCAATATTTTTCGGAACGGCAACCTTTGCATAAATTCTCGCATTTTTTGTTCCCGTGTAATAAAGCTCAAACATATCCGCGCTTTTCGACGGAAATTCCTTTTTAATAAATTCAGCCTTCGGGTCTAAAGCGTTCATTTCTTTGAGTGCATCATCCCAGTATTCATCAATATCCGCAGGACACGGAGAAGACCCCTCATATTCATAAAGTTTTTCAACCGGCATATCAACCAGTGGCATAATAATCTCTCCTTTTCAAATTAGTATAAAATCCAAACCCTTTGTCTCTCAAAGGATTTGGATTTTAAATTTTTATTTAAGTTTTGAATGATTTCCTGTTGTTCTTAAAAATTCGCTTATTACCCAGCGTGTTCTCTCATAAACCTTTTCCTGCGCATAAGCAATATCACCGGGCTTTTCTTCAAGAGCAAATTCATATGGCTGACGAATTTCAGTTCCCACATTGATTTTTGCAATACCGTTTTCCATTGCTCTTAAAATATAGTCCTGCTCAATTCCGCTTCCGCCGTGAAGAACGAGCGGCATATTTCCGGTAACCTTAAAGAGCTCTGCAATGTGTTCAATATCAAGACGAGCCTGAGGCTTTTTAAGGTGCTTCGTGCTTGAAGCGATAGCCCCGTGGAAGCTTCCTGCCGCAACACTCATCCAGTCACATCCGGATTCTATGGCAAACTTCTTTGCTTCTTCAGGCTTTGTAAAGCCCTTCTTCGTTGTGAAAAGCTCCTCATAGGAAAGACCTATTCCGCTTCCCTCATGTCCTGAAACTGCGCCAAGCTCTGCTTCAACCGCAGCCCCGTATTCCTTTGCAAGCTTTGCAACTTCAGCAGTTGTTGCAATATTTTCTTCAAGTGGTAAACGGGAGCCGTCAACCATAACCGATTGATATCCGCAATCAAGCGCACGCTTTATAATCGAAAGATAATCAACCTTGAGCTGGTCCTCATCAATCGCCGGAACATGGTCAAGATGAAGAAGCGTATAACCTTCTTTGCAATATTTTTTATATTCCTCTGCCACAGCTTCAAGGCTCTTTGACTCAAACTTTTCCCATTCAAGACGGGCAACCTGAATCATAGCCAAGGAATCCTCGTCAACGATAGCCTTAACAATCGGCTCAACCATAGGAAGATATGGAATGTTAAACGCCGGAATTATAGTGTGTGCCTCCATAGCGGCACGAACTGCCTGTTGTGAATTCATAAATTTTCCCTCCAAGTATACAAACATTATACAGAAATTATAGTACAAAACCCATAAAATGTCAATATAAAAAGTAATCCTATTTTTCTATTTACAAACATATTTTTTTGTGATAGAATTAGATTAAGGTTTATTCTGTTTGAGGAGTAATTTTATGGAAGCTAAAAATTTTCGCTTAACTAAATATACTTGCTTTTATACATATCTTGCAATGTCGGTTATTTTCAGCTTACCGCCCATGCTATTTGTGACTTTCCGTGAGACTTACGGAATTTCTTATACCCTGCTCGGCACACTGGTTTTGACCAACTTCTGCACACAGCTTACCGTTGACTTGATTTTTACTTTTTTTAACAGATTTTTCAATCTGCGAAAAACTGTCCGGATAATGCCGCTTTTAACAAGTCTTGGACTTCTCACTTATGCCATTGTTCCATGGGTTTTCCCAAGCCATGCCTATTTGGGGCTGATTACGGGAACAATCATATTTTCCATAGCGGCAGGGCTGTGTGAGGTTTTGCTCAGTCCGCTTGTTGCGGCAATCCCGTCGGAAACCCCCGACAAGGATATGAGTGCGCTACACTCCCTTTATGGCTACGGAGTTGTTACGGTTGTTCTTATAAGCACAATATTTTTTAAAATTTTCGGTACGAAAAACTGGATGTATCTTACCCTTTTCTGGGCTGTTCTTCCAATTTTCGCCTCAATCGGATTCAGCCTTTTCCCCTTGCCCGATATAATTATGTCAGGTGACGAAAAAGGAAAGCCTTTATTTAAAAACACAAAGCTTATTGCAATTTTAGCTCTTTGTCTTTTTTTGGGGAGCTGTGCGGAAAATACCATGACAAACTGGATTTCCGGGTATATAGAAAATGCTTTAGGGCTTCCTAAAACCATTGGAGACACGGCAGGACTTATGGTTTTTGCAATCCTGCTTGCTCTGACCAGAACTGTACACTCCCGATATGGCGGAAATATATCCTCAATTCTTCTTTGGAGCATGGTCGGTGCCTCACTTTGCTATCTCGTTGCAGGCTTTTCAGGAAATGCTGTTGTTGCTCTTATCGCCTGCATTTTGACTGGAATATTTACATCTATGCTTTGGCCGGGAACGTTAATCCTTATGGAAGAAAAATGTCCGTCCCCGGGCGTTGCGTCATACGCTTTAATGGCGGCAGCAGGTGACTTTGGAGCTTCTGTTGCACCTCAGCTTTTAGGCATTGTTGTGGACAAGGTTTCTGTCAGTCAATGGGCATCCTCATTAAGTCTGTCAACCATGCAATCCGCAGAGCAAATCGGACTTAAGACAGGAATGATTACCGCATCAATATTCCCGATTTTAGGGGTGATACTGCTGATTTATATAAAAAGAAGATTTAGAAACAACACTCTACAAAAGAAACAAATTATGGCACAGATAGACAAAAATACTGTTAAAGCAGCCAATCAACTTGGCAACAATCCGCGCATTACCTATGAACACAGCGACAATTCGGGAAAGCGTGTTTTATTTGTGGGAAACTCTATTACCCGTCACGGCATTAAACCCGATATTGGTTGGCATGGTGACTGGGGTATGGCGGCATCCTCAAAAGAAAATGACTATGTTCATAAGACTATTTCAAAAATTTTGAATTTATCGCCTGACTCAACCTTTTGCATTTGCCATGCAGCAGATTGGGAAAGGTATTATAGTGACGGAGCTTCCCAACATCAGTTTTTCAGGGAGGCATCGGATTTTAAGGCAGACATAATCATTTTCCGCATTGTGGAAAACTGCCCTACGGCTGATTTTGACGAAGAAGTTTTTTACAATAAATACAGTGAATTTGTTGATTTTCTCAACAAAAATAAAAATGCAAAAATTATTATAACATCAAGTTTCTGGAAGCATCCCGGAGACAACGCTTTAGAGAAATATGCAAAAGATAACAACCATGACTTTATTTATCTTGGTGAGCTCGGTGAAAACCCGAAAATGCGTGCTGACGGACTTTTTGACCACGAGGGTGTTGCAATGCACCCGGGCGACATGGGTATGGACGCAATTTCAGACTTGATTTTCAAAAAAATTAAAACTTATCTTTAGGAGGATAAAAAATGTTTAACGGAAAAAACAAAGCAATAACTTTCAGCTATGACGACGGGGTTACGCAAGATATTCGTCTGATTGAAATTTTCAATAAGTATAACCTTAAATGTACCTTCAACCTGAACTCCGAGCTTTTGGGAAGACCGGGACAAGTGACTCCGAACGGAAAAATCGTTAACCACACAAAGGTTAACCCCGAAGATGTTAAACACATCTATGAGGGACACGAGGTTGCCGTTCACACCCTCACCCACCCTAATCTTACCACAATCGAAGACGATAATGAGGTTATCCGTCAGGTTGAGCAGGACCGCCTTAACCTTTCAGAGCTTTGCGGATACGAAGTTTTGGGAATGGCTTATCCCTGCGGCGGAACTAACTGCAACGACCGAACAGCAGAGCTTATAAAGAATAACACCCCTATTAAATACGCAAGAACCATAACAACAACTTTAGGTTTTGACCCATATCCCGACCTTTATCAGTATAAAGGAACAATCCATCATCATGGGCAATGGGATTTGCTTTTTGAAAAGGGAAAAGAGTTTCTTGAACTAAAAGCAAATTCTCCGCAGGTTTTCTATATCTGGGGACACTCCTATGAATTTGATGTTTTCCCCGAGCGTTGGGAATTGTTTGAGGAATTCTGCAAAATGATAAGTGGCAAGGATGATATTTTCTACGGGACAAATCTGGAAATTTTAGGCTAAAAAAATACTATAAAAGGGAGAGGATTTTATGAAAAAGAAAATTACACTGTTTTTAGTTGCTCTTTTTCTGTTTCTCTCCTCCTTCCATGCGGTTGGAGATACGGTATATGCCGCTCCCTACGAAATTTCCGTTATTTATAAATATAACAATACCGTTTCCGCCGTTGATATAATAAAATCATCCGATTATACATCCGATGACGATATTCTTATTATCATATCCGAAAACGAAGAGGGCGAGCTTGTTCGGGCTTGCTCTGTTTTGTTGGACAAAAATCTGCCTTCCGGTGTGAATGAAATAACCATTCCGAACTTTGAAATTTCGGACAATCATAGTGTTTTTGTCACCATATGGGACAATCTTAGCTCCCTTATACCCTTGACCGACGGAACAAATCCGGCTCTCACCGTTGAAAATCGGGTTATCGGAGATGAAGAGGATTGGCTCACTTCCGACAACGGAAAACGAATTATATCCTATATTGGGGATGAAAATGATATTGTTATCCCAAACTACGTTTCAAATAAACACATAACAACCGTAGCGCCGCTTTCCTCTCCCGACAATATGATAAGTATTTTCGGCGAAAGAGCCTCAGAGATAACTTCAATAAGTATTTCGGACGGAATAAAAATTATCGGTCCGACGGCGTTTTATAGCTGCAATAATGCCTCAAACACCTTTGATATTCCCGAAAGCGTTAATTACATAGGCGCTTACGCCTTTTACGGTTGCGAAAAAATGAGCGGTGAATTAAATATTCCCGATGGAGTTGAATATATATTCCCTGCCGCATTTGCCAAATGTTTGAACATAACCTCCCTGACGCTTCCCGAAAGCATAAAAGCTATCGGAAGCTACGGTTTCTTTTCCTGCTCCAATATTTCAGGTGAACTGAAAATCCCCGAAAAAGTCAGTCGCATAGAGGATTATGCCTTCACCTATTGCGGCGGGCTCACGGGCAATCTTTCCCTGCCTGATGTAAAGCATATTGGCGATGGTGTCTTTGCATACTGCACAAATGTTTCCGGCAATGTAACTTTGACAGATGCAACTTATATCGGGGATAATGCTTTTTTGCGCTGCGAGAAAATAACGGGTGGACTTGACCTTCCCAACGCAACCCACATAGGAAACGGGGCTTTTGGCGGATGCTCAAGGCTCAACGGAATGCTGACACTTTCCGACTCTCTTGAATATATCGGCTATTCCGCATTTGAATCATGCTCATTCACGGGGACTCTGACGCTTCCGGAAAGCCTTGTTCATATCGGAGACGGGGCATTTAATCATTGTTCCAAATTCACTAACGAGGTTCTGATTATTCCGAAAAATGTTAAAACCTTAGGGGGAGACTGTCGGGTGGACAGCAATACCTACTACAGCTCCCACTTATTCCATAATTTTGCCCGGAACAAACTAAAGGCTTTCGGGGTTGACCCTAATAATGATTATTTTTGTGCTAAAGACGGTGTTTTATACAATTCCGAAATGACAAGACTTATCGCATATCCCAACGGAAAAACAGACGAAACTTTTGAAATCCCCGAAGGAATAACACAAATAGACGAGCTCTCATTCGGATACTGCTATAACCTTAAAGAGCTGACTCTTCCCGATAGCTATGTTATAGAAAAACGCGCTCCTTTGAATGTTCCCAATCAGAACGGAAACACCTTGGCTGTGGCTCTTTATAATTATATCGGCATTGAAAAAATCAAAGTTTATGACTCTAACCCAAACTATGTCAGCATTAATGGTGCTCTTTACAGCAAGGATGGGAAAACGCTGTGGTATTGTCCTGTCAGAATAGGAGAATCCTATCGGGTCGAAGATGGCACAGAGCGGATTGAAACCGGTGCAATTTACGGTGTTGAATCACGAAATCTTATCAAATCCTTTGAAATTCCCGAATCCGTTAATTATATTGCTCCCGAAACAATTAAAGTCATAAACTATCTTTTTAAGGATAATATTTCGGTGGACGAAAAAAATACTTATTTCCGTGTTACTGACGGTATACTTGAGGTGGTGGAATAATGTTCAAAAGACTTCAATGGAAAATGGTTGTTATGTTTGTTGCCTTAGTTTTTATAACCATGCTTATTGCAGGAATTTTTATGGTCAGCAACATTATTGATGTTTATCAGGAAGCATTTATTTCCCAGCAGGAGGAAGCCGTAAACGGAGATTTGATTGTTTCCCTGAAAAATGCCCTTTCCTCAAAAGGAACAGATGCCGAAAGAATAACAAAGGCAACCAACTCCATTTCTCTCTATGCAGGTAAAATGGGACTCGGGGCTGAAAGAGACTGTTATATTCTTGACGCAAAATCAGGAAAGGTTATAACTTCATATAATAACAAAACAACCGTTCTTGAAAAAACACCAAACATCATTTCCGCAATGGCGGGAAAGGTTGGAAAGAAGTTCAGCTTTGATTCAAACTATATGGATTATGCCAATAATTTTTCCGTGGGAGATAAGGAATATATTATTTATGTCAAGGATAACAGAAACGCTGTCAACACTTTAGTTGGAAATATGCTTTCCATTATAATGCAGGCGCTCCTCATCAGCACACTCGTTTCGGTTTTCCTCTGCTTCTTCTTCTCAAAAACCATAACCAAGCCTATAACGATTTTAACGGAGAAGGCTGAGGATTTTGCAGAAGGGAATTTTGAGTCAAGGCTGGAAATCGTCTCTCAGGACGAAATCGGGACTCTCATGGAAACCTTTAACTATATGGGCGGAGTTATGAACACCGCTCTTTCCGAAGTTGCAGGAGAAAAACATAAGGTTGAGGTTATTCTTGAGAATGTAAACAGCGGTATCGTTGCCTTTAACACCGACCAGCAAATCATCCATGTAAACGGTGCTGCCAAATTGCTTTTTAAAGACCTTCTGACTCCCGACACCCGATTTGATGAATTTTGGGAAACTTTTGGTATCCACCTTCCTATGGAGGATTTTATGTATCTTAATAAATTCCGTACAGAAGAACGGGATATCGAGTTCAACGGAAGTCATATTAAGGCATATATCGTTCCTTTTAAAATTGAAAACGACAAGGTTGCAGGCGTTGTTTCCGTTTTTGAAGATGTTACAAAGCAATTCAATCTTGAAGAATCCCGTCGGAAATTTGTTGCAGAGGTTTCTCACGAGCTTAAAACTCCGCTTACCACCATAGGGACTTACACGGAAACCCTGCTTGACGGTTATCTTGATGATAAGGAAATGGCAACAAGTCTCCTCAACACCGTTCATACGGAAACATATAAAATGACCGCTCTTGTTAAAAACCTTCTCACTCTTTCACGATATGATGCCCAAAAAGAGGAAATCCAAAAAGAGCTGTTTGATTTGGGCGAGCTTGTCAGAGATACGGTTGCTACCTTCAAGGTTGAAGCTGACAGAAAAGCTTTAAGACTTATATACAATTTGACAACCGAAAGCCCCGTTATTCTCGGAGACCGTTTCCAGATTGAACGGGCAATAAAAAACATTATTTCAAACTCCATAAAATACACCGATGCAGGTGCTGTTCGTATTTATTGCGGCTATGTTTATAACGAAGCATATATTAAAGTCGAAGACACAGGACGGGGAATTCCCGAAAAAGACCTTCCTCATATCTTCGAACGATTTTATCGTGTGGACAAAGCCCGTTCCCGTGAAATGGGCGGAACAGGACTTGGTCTTGCCATAACAAAGGAAATTATAGAAAGTCACGGGGGAAGCATATCCGCTGAAAGCGAATTCGGAGAATTTACGAGATTTACCGTAAATCTACCCCTTGCAAAAGAAGATTAAAAAAATTTTCAAAAAAAGCTTGCAAAATTCTTCAATGTGTGATAAAATATATCTTGCGTTGATTTGCCGGTGTGGTGGAATTGGCAGACGCGCTGGACTCAAAATCCAGTGGTAGCGATACCGTATCGGTTCGACCCCGATCACCGGCACCAGAAAAGACGGTAGGTTTTGATAGAAAACCCACCGTCTTTTCAACTAAATCCGTCTTGCGACGGAATAAATCTGCTATGCAGATGAAATCACGACCTGATGAAATCCGATTTCATCGGGATGTAGAGACGGATTTAATTTCATCGAAGCCGTTAGGCTTTGATTTCATCCAAACTCGTTTGGATTTCATCGTGAACAAAGTGAACGATTTCATTATTGAATTATTTTGAAGTTGTTATATAATGCTGTAAAGAGATGTTTTGAATGGCAGAAAACAAATTAGCGGATTTATCCATAAATTTTGCAGTCGAAATCTTGAAATTATGCGATGGAATCAAAGGTCATTATTCCATTACTAACCAATTAGAAAGAAGCGCCACAAGTATAGGTGCTAATATCAGAGAAGCAAAATACGCTCATTCCCTCCATTAACACCGCCAAACAAAACTCCGAAACATCAAAAAATAACTTTTTACGCCGTCACAAAAGTGGCGGTTTTTATTTATTTTGCTGAAGTTCTAAAAAACTATTGATAAATTGTAAAAAATGTGGTATTATATATATGGTTAGTTTAGCGACAATCGGAGTTTGCGTTTTTTCTGCGTCGACTTCGGTTGGCGCATTTTTTATTTTGCAAATAAATTACGAAGATTTTCGGGGGCTCGTTTTCGTTGGTGCTAATTAAAAATTGCGCTAAAATTTTATTATCGAAATGAAAATAACTATGAAAAGAAAAATTTCTTTAATCTTAACATTAGTTTTAATGTTATCAACAATTTTTAGTGTAAATGTTTCAGCTGCAAATTATCCATCATTATCTTCTTCGGCTTATTGCGAATTTTCTGCCGCAAAGCAAATTAATGTATGGAAAAATACAAATTGTACAAAAAGACATATACATGGAATGATTTGTGTGATAAAAATGCCGCAATGAGCCTTTATACGGCAAAGAATTATTGATTTCCAGAATGTTCTGCACCCCCTAACTCCAAAATAGTATCAAGGGTGCTATTTGAACCCCCTTAAGACAAAGGCGGTGTTTAAAAAGTCAAAAAGACTTTTTAAACACCGCCACTTTTAGTTTTTACAACAGAAATAAAGGACAACAGTATCTTTTGTCCTTTATGTGAAGGGATTATCCCATATCTATAATGTCTTTCTTAAATTTCTGTTTCTTCTTCAGGTGTCTCTGCTTTAATTTCCTCATATTTATCGAGGATTGCAGTCTGAAGCATCTCTCTCATCTCGCTGTTAATAGGATGAGCGATGTCCTTAAATTCGCCGTCAGGAGTCTTAATGCTTGGCATTGCAATAAAAAGCTTTTCCTGACCTTCGATAACCTTAATGTCATGAACAACAAAAGCATCATCGAATGTAACAGAAACAACTGCCTTCATTCTTCCTTTAGCGTTGATTTTTCTCACTTTAATGTCTGTAATAGTCATTAGAGGAGCCTCCTTTAATTGGTAATATGTAAAATTTAATTCTTTTCCCTTTTAAAAATATTGATATTTATCTTTCTTTGTGATATACTGAATATATAAGCAAATTTTTTCCAAGGAGCGCTTAACGCAAAATTTCCTTTCCCGTTAAGCCTTCGGCGGATTTTATTGTCCGTGCAAACTTCCCCTCGCATTTATGCTCGGAAATGCATACGGACGAATTAATCTCTTATCATTCCCTGCTCTGCAGATAAGAGAAAACTCATTATTATTTATGCCGATGCAGAGCGGCGGAATGGAGATTATTATGAACGAATTCAATATCAAGAATTTAGCACCCAATTCGCATATACATATGATAGGAATCGGCGGCATAAGCATGAGCGCCATAGCCCATATGCTTTTATCCCTGGGCTTTACAGTAAGCGGTTCTGACAGAACAAAAACCAATCTGACCGATAAGCTCGAAGAGCTTGGGGTTACTGTCTATGAGGGACAATGCGCCGAAAATATAAAATCGCCAAAACTCGTTTGCTATACAGCAGCAATCGCAAAGGATGACCCGGAGCTTGTCTGCGCACAAGAAAAAGGAATTCCATGTCTTGAGCGTGCCGAACTTTTGGGGCAGCTTATGACAATGTATCGTTATCCTCTTGCAATCGCAGGAACACACGGAAAAACCACAACAACATCCATGCTCTCTCTCATCATTCTTGCCGCAAATCTTGACCCAACTATTTTAGTTGGAGGCGAGCTTCCGCAGATTAACGGAAACTACAGAATCGGCAGTACTGACTACCTTGTTTGTGAAGCTTGCGAATATGTGGAAAGCTTTTTAAACTTTCGACCTTTTTTGTCAATAATCACAAATATCGAGGCTGACCATTTAGATTATTTTGGTAACCTATCTAATATTATAACATCTTTTGGGAAATTTGCAAGACTAAATTCACCCCTTGGCAACATTATTGTTTGTTCTGACGATAAACACACGGTCTCCGTTGTGCAAAATATCGAAACATCTGTGAAAAAATATGCGATAAATGACAAATCTGCGGATTTTGTGGCAAGTTGCATAAAGTCCAACGAAAACAGAGGAAATTCCTTTGAAATTCTCCACGAGGGCAAACCCTTCTTAACCGTTGATATGCAGGTTGCGGGGCAGCATAATGTCCTTAACGCACTTGCGGCAACTGCGGCGGCATATTGTCTGGGTATTGACAAAAATGCTATAAAAGAGGGGCTTGAAAGCTTCACGGGAACGAAAAGACGTTTTGAAAAATTAGGTGAAACCGACGGCTTTACCGTAATTGACGATTATGCCCATCACCCAACGGAAATTGAAGCAACTTTAAAAACTGCAAAAGCGCAGGGTTATAACAATGTATGGTGTATTTTCCAGCCACATACCTACTCAAGAACATACAACCTTTTCAAGGAATTTGTTGATGTTCTACCTCTTGCGGATAAGCTGATTATAGCAGATGTTTATTCTGCCAGAGAAAAATATGACGGAAAGGTGCATAGCTGTGACCTTGCCGCCGCAATTGACAAGGCTGTATATATGAATGATTTTGGCGCAATCGAGCGATATATCCGAAAAAATGCACAGCCCGGCGACCTTGTTATGACCGTTGGGGCAGGGGATGTCTTTAAAATCGGCAAAGCACTTGTCGCAAATAAGGAGAAATAAATGAATTTAACAAATCCAAGTCAGCTTAAAAATGTTCTCGGGGCTTACGGGTTTTCCTTTTCAAAAAGCCTCGGACAAAACTTTTTAATCGATGAAAATGTATTAAATAAAATAATTTTAGGGTCGGGAATTGACGAGAGCAAAGGCGCTCTTGAAATTGGGCCCGGTGCCGGAACTCTCACCCGAGCTCTTGCTCAAAACAGCAAAAAGACTGTTGCCGTTGAGATTGACAAACGCCTGATGCCCCTGCTTGGCTATACCCTAAACGACTTCAAAAACACCAAGGTCATAAACGAGGATGTTATGCAGGTAGATTTAAATAAGCTTATAGAAGAGGAATTCGGGGATATGGAGGTTGCCGTTTGCGCAAATCTTCCCTATTATATAACGACCCCGATTATAATGAAGGTTTTGGAAGAATGTAGCCGTGTTTTTTCCATGACCGTTATGATTCAGAAAGAGGTTGCCGAAAGAATGGTTGCAAAGCCCGGCGGAAAGGATTATGGCGCATTATCCGTTGCCGTTCAGTTTTATACCGAGCCGAAAATCGTCTGTCACGCAGAGCCTCATTGTTTTATGCCGCAACCAAAGGTTGCCTCAACGGTTATAAACCTTCGTGTTCTGGATAAGCCTGCTGTTGATGTTAAAAACAAAAAGCTTTTCTTTGAGATAGTTAAATCCGCATTCGGGCAAAGACGAAAGACTTTGTTAAATGCACTTTCAAAAAGCCCCTATATAAGCATTGAAAAAGAAGAAATCGCAAAAGCAATCGAATTTGCAGGGTTGCCTCTTGACATACGGGGCGAAAGATTAAGCCTTGAAGAATTTGGAAAAATTACCGATTACATAGAAGAAAGGAAGAAATAAAATGATAACAAGCAAACAAAGAGCCTATTTAAGAGGGCTGGGAAGCAAAATAAACGCCCTCCACCAAATTGGTAAGGACGGCATAAGCGATAATTTTATAAACGCTATAAGCGACGCTCTTGATGCAAATGCGCTGGTTAAAATTCACGTTCTTGAAACCGCACCCTATACTGCAAGAGAAGCGTCAATCGAGATGACAGAGATACTCGGAGCAGAGTGTGTTCAGGTTATCGGTCGCAAGTTCGTTCTCTATCGTGAGAGCGAAAACTCCCCGAAATTACTGTAAAATTTTACATCTGGTCAACGAAAATCCACCCGCATATTTGAAGTAGTAAAAAGAAAAAAGTAGGCACACGGAAAACCACCATGTATCTACTTTTTTTGTGTTTTCTGTGGTCGGCGCATTTTACGCCATTCCCCATTATTTATACATATCAAATATTGTTTTTGTATAATTTTTCACTTCATCAACAACTCTTTGAGGAGAAATGACCTTTATTTTATCACCAAGACTGAGCAGCCAGCCATAAAACTGCGGACTTGCATTAACGCTTAAAACTGCAATAAAATGCTCATCGTCAGCCTTAATCGTGCTTACCTCTTTGCCAAATCTGTCCACAATGACCCCAATCAGACTATTATGAACCAAAACCTCTATCCTTTCAGACTTTCCGCCGAACATATTAAAGGTTTTATTGGTATATTCCGCAATATCGAATTTTCCATCCGGTTTTTCAGCCATTTCCTCCGAAACACGAATTCCGCTCATTTTG
Source organism: Oscillospiraceae bacterium (assembly GCA_015068605.1). GTDB lineage: Bacteria > Bacillota > Clostridia > Monoglobales > Monoglobaceae > SIG454. The sequence continues at coordinate 129,171 of SVKF01000003.1, read as the reverse complement.
TCCACTCTGAAATGAATAATCTTGTCATATTTACTGCTGTAAGCAATTAAATAATAATTATTATCCACCAAAGAGAGCCCAACGGGGGACTGGACATATTCCTCACCGTTTCTCTTAAATTCCTGCTTCTTATCCACAGTCCACTCAAAATATTTAAAGCAAATCTTCCGATTTTTGGAAATCGCCTCATGGATTGCATCAACATTGTAATAAATCTGTTCATTGGAGGTTTTAACTCTGCCGGAAACAAAGACCTGTCTTTGAAGAAGGCTTGCGTTATACCTGCTGGTCAGCTTTTCAAGCTTACGAATAAGCTCCTCACTCTTCTTTTCGGTTATAAATTTAGAGGACTGAACGCTGTCAACCAAAAGCTTAAGCTCGGGGAGCTCAAAGTTATTCACCCCAACAAAATAGAGATTTGTTCTGGCTTTAAGCTTTTGCACATCCATTCCGAAATCTTCAAGGGTCTGAAGGTCATCATAAAGCGCCTTCCTCTCAACGGAAAATCCGCACTTTTCAAGCTTTTTCTGTATTTCCGATGTGGAAAGCGGATGAAGCTCGTCAGTTTCCTCAATAAGAATTTTAGCAAGATAAAGAAGCTTCGCCTTACCGTTATATGTTCTTCCCACGATTTAGTCCTCCGGAACACCCTCCGGAATTTCTTCCTCTTCCTTCGGGGCTTTTCCCTTTTTCAAAACCTTAACATCCTTGGCATCATACTGTCTGATAACCATATCGTCATCACTTCCGAATTTAACCTTAACCTTCGCCTTTAAGGTTTCAACCTCAATAACAACGCCCTTTCCGTCAACACACTCAACCAAAGAGCCCTTTGGCGGAACAACCTTAAGCATTTCGTCATAGACATTTTGTTCATATTCAAGGCAACACATAAGTCTTCCGCAAACCCCCGAAATCTTTGTGGGATTCAAAGAGAGCCCTTGTTCTTTCGCCATTTTTATGGAAACGGGGTGAAAATCGTTTAGAAAGGTTGAACAACACAACGCCTTTCCGCAAATACCTATCGCCCCTAAAGATTTGGCTTCATCTCGGACCCCAATCTGGCGAAGCTCGATTCTTGTTTTAAAAATCCCTGCCAAAGTCTTAACAAGTTCACGGAAATCAACTCTTCCCTCTGCAGTAAAATAAAAGAGAATTTTACTGCCGTCAAAAGTATATTCCGTATTAACAAGGTGCATACCCAATTTATGCTCTGCGATTTTCTCGTTTGCAATAATATAGGCTTCCTTTTCCTTTTCCTTATTTTTTTCAAGCTGTTTATAGTCAGCATTTGTTGCAATTCTTGTTATTGGTTTAAGGGGCTGAACAACCTCGCTCTCGTCCACCATTTTATTTGCAATTGCAACCGTTCCGAATTCAACACCTCTTGCAGTTTCAACGATAACCCCCATGCCCACATCGGCTTTTTTCCCGTTTGGAGCAAAATAATATATCTTTCCTGCGGTATTAAATCTTATTCCAATTATCTCTGTCATACAAAACCTCCCAACATTCCAGAAGCATACAGTTTATGAGTAATGGAAACCTGCCTCTTTGTTTTATATATCTGCTGTAACGGACAGCAATGTCCAAAAGATGAAACGGAGCATCTTTTTGCATACTGCCACAGAATTTTTCAAGTTCATATTTTTTATCAAGATTAACAATGTCTCCGCCCTGCACATAATAAACGCAGTCACGGAACCACATTGTTATTATTTTCATCATAAATTCGGGATTTTGCGAAAACCCCTTAAGCTTATTTATAATATCATAAAGATTTTTTCCCGAAGACGACGACAACCGACAAATTTCATTTATAATAGCTCCTCTGTCGCCATCCGCTTTTTCATCATTCATAAGGGAAATCGCATTACCGATACTCCCGTCACTCATAGCGGATTTGGTCCTCACAACCTCCTCCGATACAGAAAAATTATCCCGAAGATAATTTTCAACCGTCTCTCTCTCTAAAGCATTAAATCTTATATCCACCGCACGGGATAAAATAGTCGGTAAAAATGCGTTAATATTATCCGTAATCAAGATAACCGTACAGTAATCCGGCGGCTCTTCAAAAACCTTCAAAAGACTGTTCTGGGCTGTTTCATTAATAGTTTCCGCTTTTGGAACGATATAAATTTTCCGCTCCGAATAAAAAGGCTTTATATAAATTTCCTTTTTCATTTCACGGATAGTTCCAACCAAAATATCCTTTGAGGTTGAGCTTTCATCATAAAGCTCATTGCTTACGATTCTTATATCGGGGTGGGACAGTGCCTCCGCCATAGTACAGCTTTTACACACTCCGCAAGGCATTCCCTCCTGATTGTTTTCGCAAAGAATTGCCTTTGAGAAGGCAAGGGCGGCAGATAACCGTCCGACGCCCGATTGCCCTTCAAAAATATACGCATGATTTATTCTGGAGGCTTTAACTGAATTTATAAGCAGGGATTTTATTCCGTCATGGCCATAAATCTTATCAAAATCCATATTTACCTCCATAAAATTTTTAGAATTTAATTCTCTCGCTTATATATGCAACCAAATCATCGATTGCAACTCTTTCCTGTTCCATAGAGTCACGGTGACGAACGGTTACCATGTTATCCTCTTCGGAATCAAAGTCATAAGTAATACAGAACGGTGTTCCAATCTCGTCCTGACGGCGGTAACGCTTACCGATACTTCCTGCCTCGTCATATTCACACATAAACTCTCCTGCAAGCATACTGTATACCTTGCCTGCGCCCTCGGAAAGCTTTTTGGAAAGAGGAAGAACTGCCGCCTTAACAGGAGCGAGTGCCGGGTGGAAATGCATAACTGTTCTAACATCATTCTTCTCTGCATCAACAATTTCCTCGTCATAGGCTTCAACCATAAACGCAAGAGTAACACGGTCACAGCCAAGAGACGGCTCAACGCAATACGGAATGTATTTCTCGTTTGTTTCAGGGTCATTATATTCCATCTTCTCACCGCTGTGGTTTGAATGCTGGGTTAAGTCAAAGTCAGTTCTGTCAGCAATACCCCAAAGCTCGCCCCAACCAAACGGGAACATAAATTCAATATCTGTTGTTGCGTTGCTGTAATGTGACAATTCCTCAGGGTCATGGTCACGCATCTTGATATTTTCTTCTGCAACACCCAAAGACAAGAGCCAGTTTTTGCAGTAATCCTTCCAATACATAAACCAGTCAAGGTCTGTGCCCGGCTTGCAGAAGAATTCAAGCTCCATCTGTTCAAACTCACGGGTTCTGAATGTGAAGTTACCCGGTGTTATTTCGTTTCTGAAGGACTTACCAATCTGACCGATACCAAACGGAACTTTCTTTCTTGATGTTCTCTGAACATTTTTAAAGTTAACGAAGATACCCTGTGCAGTTTCAGGTCTTAAGAAGATTTCGTTCTTTGAGTCCTCCGTAACGCCCTGGAAAGTTTTAAACATAAGGTTAAACTTTCTAATATCCGTGAAATTATGCTTTCCGCATTCAGGACAAGGAAGTTGATTTTCCTTGATATATTCCATCATTTTCTCGTCAGACCAACCGTCAGCGCTAACCCCTGCAGCATCTTCAATAAGCTTATCGGCACGGAATCTCGCCTTACATTCCTTACAGTCCATAAGCGGGTCAGAAAATCCGCCCACATGACCGGAAGCCACCCATGTTTCAGGGTTCATTAAGATTGCGGCATCAAGCCCAACATTGTATGGGCTTTCCTGGATAAACTTTTTCCACCAAGCTCTTTTAACATTGTTCTTAAGCTCAACACCAAGTGGGCCATAATCCCATGTATTTGCCAATCCGCCGTATATTTCGGAACCCGGATAAACGAAGCCTCTGCCTTTACAAAGGGCAACGATTTTTTCCATTGTTTTTTCTTGATTTTTCAAATGTATAACACCCTTTCTGATTTTTTTATACATACGGATATATTATATAACAATTTTCTGATAATTGCAAGTATTTTGACAAAACTTCATGCCTTTTTATTCAAAATAGGTTTTTAAACAGAAATGGCAGAGAAAACACCTTATTTCCCTGCCATTTCATTATTAGACTTATTTACTTACCGAGATGTATTCTTTTCAGGTTTGCAAGGTTTTGTCTTGCTCCTTCTCTTATAAAGTCAAAGTCAGCTCCGGCAATAATCATATCCGTTCCCATATCGGCCCAATGTTTAATTATTTTTTCTGTACATCCGCCGGATGCAATTCCCACATATTTACCGTTGTCATGAAGCCTTTTTATTGTGTCCTTCATAACATTAACTATCTTTTCCGAATAGATATCACCAAGCATATCATAAGAGCCCGACAAATCATTTGCTCCGAAGATATAGCCGTCAATATAAGGATTTTTCATAATTTCGTCCAAATCCTCTATGGCATCCTTATGCTCAATCTGAATAAATCTCATAAGCTCACTTTTTGTATTTTTTATGTATTCCCCCACATCTTTAAGCCCGTAATCCACCGCATTCATGGGCCCGAAACCTCTGTTGCCGTATGGAGGATAAAGGGTTGATGCGATAGCCTTATTTGCCTCCTTGGCACTCTTAATCATAGGGAAAATTATGCCGTCAACCCCAATCTCAAGAATTTTCTTTGTTGCGGTCAGGTCATTTTGAGGAGCTCTGACAATGACGGGAGTTCCGGTGCTTTTAAGAGCGATTATGTGATTCAGCAAAGTTTCATAGGACATAAAGCTGTGTTCCGTGTCAACCCACACAAAGTCATAGCCCACAAGTCCTGCTATTCTCGAATTTGTTATATCGCAAAGCTGAACATACATTCCGACAGTTTTTTCTTTGTTTTTAATTTTATTTCTCATTTTCAACACCTCAACAAAATGCTATCAATAAATTTGCCCCTTGTCAATTACAAATAAGGACATTATATTTTCAAATTAGGACATTTTCTTGACAGATAACATATCCATTGATATAATACTTCTATTAAACCGAAAAGGAGACGGATATGATTATATCGGAATACACATTAAGTCGTGCCAAAAAACTGAATATTATGAACTTTTTTGATATGGAATTTCCGTTGAATTTGCAAATTTTATGGATGGATATATTAAATGCCGACAGCATTATTGCGCCCGTCTTAATCGGAAGCCACAGCCACTCCTTTTACGAAATCCACCTGGCATTTTCGGGGAAATGCAGGTACGAATGTGATGGGAATGAGTATGAAATAGGGGAAAATGAGGCTTTGTTTATTCCCTGCAGAGTCAATCATAAATATCTCGGATGCGACGCAGATATTCTAAAGACCTCCCTTGCATTTTCCTGCAACAAAACTCTTATGCCGGAAAATACAGAGATTAAAAAAATCAGGCTTTCCCAAAACATTCTTCTAAACATAGACCATATTCTCAAATACTGCGATAACACGGATATTTTCACCCCTTCTCTTGTCGGGGGAAGAATATTTGAGATTATCTATAACCTAATAAAGACCGTTAATATGAGCCCTGCCCTGCCGGAAGACAAAAGCATTGACCCCCGTTTCATCATCGCCAAACAGTTTATAGAAAATAACATTCACCTTTCGATTTCCGTTGAAGATGTTGCCAAGGAATGTTGTCTTTCTTCAAAACAGCTTAATCGCATTTTCAAAAATCAGACAAGCTGTTCTCTTTACGATTATATAGTCAAATCAAAAATCAACAAGGCTGAAAAACTTCTTGCAGGTAAGGAAAAAAACATTAAGGAAATCGGCTATTTACTGGGCTTTGAAAACGAATGCAGCTTTATAACATTTTTCAAGCGGCATCGAGGTATAACCCCCGGCAAATTCAGAGCCAACAAATAATATGGCTGTAGCAAATTTTGCTACAGCCTTTTAAAATTCTATTTAAGTTTTTCGTTAACAGCTTCTCTTAAAGCAATGAAATATTCTCCGTTTTCAGGATATTTATTAAAGTCTTCAACCTCTTTAATCATTTCCAAAACCGCAGCTTTTCCGATTTTTTCTTCAAGAAGCTTCAGCGCTCTCAAATCCTGAAGAGCTTCGTTAAACACCTTGAGTCTGATTGACGGAACAGCGCCATGTCTTCCCGGATAAACCACAAAGGCATCCCCTGCCGGGAATCCTCCGTCTGACTCGGTTGTCAGATACGGATTTATAAGGTGGGTGGAAAGCTGACTGTAATAGAAGTTATAGCCCCACTGCAAAAAGCCTTTCATATCAAACTTATAAAGCTGAATTCCCATAACTCTGTTTCTTTGGGACGACATTCCCAAAAAGCGGTTGCTCAAATTAAACTTACCCTGACCGCAACAGTAATAAGCCCACAAATGCGCTATATCCTTATTCAGAAAATCATAAATCGAAGTTGTTGCGATAACCGGAACATCGACTAATCCGTTTTCATAATACTCAATATGAGACATTGCGTCCATGTGTTTCATATCTCCAAGAAGCGGCTTTATAAAATCGTGGATTTTGTTGTAGGTCTCAAGATGTTTCTCGTTTGGCTCATCGGAAATATGGAAATACACTTTATCCTCATCCCATTTTCCGTCCAAAAACTCCTTAAGCGCAGGGATAAATTGGGAAATAAACGCCTTATATTCGTCCCCCAAAGAATCTGTATGCCAACCAAACTTTTTAACAAGCTCTCCATTTTCCAAAACCTCAATTTTCGGAGTATGTTCCGCCCCCCACTGGCTGTATAAATGAGAAATTTCAAGATATTCGATTCCGTATTTTGCACAAAGCTCCAGCCATCTTGAAAGTTTTTCAAAACCAAAGGTATATTTCCCGTCTGCAAACTTAACATCAACAAGCTGAACTGTCGGTCTTTCAAGCCCAACCTTTGTGTCAAGAGGTGGTGTAAACACAGGGGTCAATATCATATTCATCCCGTGGTCTGCCGCCATTTTTATATAATCCTCCATAAGTTCCCAATGCTTTTCGGACAGAGGTTCAACCTCATAATAAGAAGCAACACAGTCACAATGGAACCAGTTCGTATAAGGAATATGGAGCTTTGGAAGTGTTTCCTCCAAAACCTCAAGGATAAAATCACTTTCACCCCAGACCCCCTCTTCATCTTTAAACTGCATCTTAATATTATGGTTTCCGGCTTTCACTTTTTCGTCAACCTTAATGCTTACCCAAACAGCACCGTAATAATTTGACGAAACCATAACATAATCGGTGTATTCATCAAGGACATCAGGCATCATTCCCGGACCTTTGAGCATATAATTTTCATCAGGCTCATCGTAGAACATGGGATTGAGAACAGGCACACATCTGACATTATAAAGAGAAATATTTTCCGCAATATCAGACACCACTTCAAGCTTCAGCTCTTTTATCCCATGGATATTTTCCGTTGCTTTAAAAGCGAGCTGATAAGAATATTCCTCATTTTTAAGAGCACTCCCTTTTTTCACTTCCGAAAAGCTAACCTCCTGCAAGGGAAGCACCTTTTCAAGCGACGAAATTGACTTTATATCAAGATTTACCATCATTTTTCCTCCTTTTTATATCTTAATATTGATAATATCACAATACATTGGAAAAATCAAGCAAATTAAAAATTATGTCAATTTTCTTATGCACAAAGATAAAAACGGTGCAGTTCATTTCAAAACTGCACCGTTTCAGACTGTCGAAAAACTTGTTCTACCGCAAGCAAAAAATATACAAAAGGAAAATTGAAAAGGCAGATATTCTTGACTTTCCGCATAAAATTACATTAAAACAGCAAAGAAAACATCGAGTTTTCCTTGCTGTTGCTTGCTTTTCGTGAAATCGTTCTCTACCGTACCACCGTACGCCGACAAAAACGATTTCGCAAAATATACCTGCGTTTTTAGACGTCTGCTTTATTCTATTAAAATTAACCAAGTCTGTTTTCGAGGTCATTCATGCTGTCAACGATTTCCTTCGGAAGTCTGTCGCCGAACTGAGCAAAGAATTCTCTCTGCTGCTTAACCTCGTCCTTCCAAACATCCTTGTCGATTGAAAGAAGCTCTGTTAAAGCTGCATCATCAATATCAAGACCGTCAAGGTCAAGGTCTTCCTTGTTTGGAACAAAACCGATTGGGGTTTCAACAGCGTCAACCTTACCTTCACATCTGTCGATAATCCAGTTAAGAACACGCATATTGTCACCAAATCCCGGCCACATAAAGTTGCCTTCGTCATCAAGTCTGAACCAGTTTACATTGAATATCTGCGGTGGGTTGGAAATCTTCTTACCCATATCATACCAATGCTGGAAGTAATCAGCCATATTATAGCCAACAAACGGACGCATAGCCATTGGGTCACGTCTTACAACGCCCACAGTACCTGCCGCAGCCGCTGTTGTTTCAGATGCCATTGTTGCACCAACGAATACACCGTGGTTCCAGTCACGAGCCTGGTATACCAGCGGAGCAGTCTTTGCTCTTCTTCCGCCGAATACGATAGCAGAAATCGGAACACCGTTCGGATTTTCAAATTCAGAAGAAATACATGGGCAGTTGATAGCCGGAGCTGTAAATCTTGAGTTTGGATGAGCAAGCTTCTTGCCTTCAGCCATATATTCCTTACCGTTACACTTATTACCGAGCCAGTCTGTTGCGTTTTCAGGCGGATTCTTATCAAGACCTTCCCACCAAACAGTCATATCATCGTTATTAATTGCAACATTTGTAAAAATTGTATTCTTCTTTGTTGATTCTAATGCGTTAAAGTTTGTCTTAACACTTGTTCCCGGAGCAACACCGAAGAAACCTGCTTCAGGGTTAACAGCATAAAGTCTGCCGTCCTCACCAACTCTTATCCAAGCTATATCATCGCCAACTGTCCAAACCTTATATCCCTGAGCCTTAAGACCTTCCGGCGGAATAAGCATAGCAAGATTTGTCTTACCGCAAGCTGATGGGAATGCGGCACAGATATATTTAACTTCACCCTTTGGATTTTCAAGACCGAGGATAAGCATATGTTCAGCCATCCAGCCTTCGTTCTTACCGAGGTAAGATGCGATACGGAGCGCAAAACATTTCTTACCGAGAAGAACGTTTCCGCCATAAGCTGAGTTAATTGACCAGATTGTGTCATCCTGTGGAAAATGAACGATATATCTTTCTTCAGGATTTACATCTTTTTTAGCATGGAGACACTTAACGAAATCGCCATCACCGAGAGCATCGATAACAGCCTTACCGATTCTTGTCATTATAGCCATATTAAGAACAACATAGATGCTGTCTGTAAGCTCAACCCCAATCTTTGAGAACGGAGAGCCAACAGGACCCATTGAATATGGGATAACATACATTGTTCTGCCCTTCATTGAGCCTTCATAAAGCTTTGAAAGCTTTGCATACATTTCCTGAGGGTCCATCCAGTTATTGATTGGACCGGCTTCTTCCTTTGTAGGAGTACAGATAAATGTTCTGTCCTCAACACGTGCAACATCATTTTCAGCAGTTCTGTGATAATAACAGCCCGGAAGCTTCTCCTGGTTAAGCTTTATCATTTCACCTGAAGCAACTGCTTCTGCGCGGAGATCTTCAAGCTGTTCTTCGCTTCCGTCAATCCATACGATTTGGTCAGGCTGACACATTTTTGCCATCTCGTCAAGCCATGCCAAAACTTTCTTATTGTTTGTCATATATATAACCTCCTTAAAAATTTTCAATTTGGATTAATTATAACATAATTTTTTCCATTTTGCAATAGTTTTATTATAAATTAGTTATTTTTTAACAAATCCTAATCATCGGCGTTTTTGGGGTGGATATCTTTTGTTCCATACTGACCTGTCCCATAAACCTACACAGCCTGACAGCTTGCGTTATCATCATTTGATTAACGCAAAGTTATGCATTAAAGGTCCTGAGCCGCTACCTAAATCAAGACCTTTTGAAAGGGCGGCGGATATATATTCTTTTGCATATTTTACCGAGTCGGAAAGGTTAAACCCCTTGGCAAGATTGGAGGCTATGGCAGAGGATAAGGTGCATCCCGTTCCGTGGGTGTTCGGGTTGTCAATTCTTCTCCCGTCAAACCATATAAGCTTACCGGCTTCATATAAAAGGTCGTTTGCATCATTTATATTATGTCCGCCTTTCAAAAGAACATTGCACCCATATCTGTCCCCGATATACTTTGCCGCCTTAAGCATATCTTCTTCTGAGGAGATTTTAAAGCCGGACATAATTTCTGCCTCCGGTATGTTTGGCGTGACAAGTGTTGCCAAGGGCAAAAGCTCTTCACACAAGGTCTTTACTGCATCATTTTTTATAAGCGACGAACCGCTTGTTGCAACCATTACGGGGTCTATAACAATGTTTTTTGCACCGTAAAATTTCAATCTGTCTGCTATTACTCTGACGAGTTCGGCGGTTGCAACCATTCCGATTTTCACACTGTCGGGAAAAATATCCTCAAATACGGCATCAATTTGCTCTTCCAAAAATTCGGGGTCGGTTTCCCGGATTGCTTTGACTCCAAGAGTGTTTTGGGCGGTAAGTGCCGTTATGACACTCATAGCATAAACCCCATTCATTGTCATGGTTTTAATATCCGCCTGAATACCTGCGCCACCGCTCGAGTCGCTCCCTGCGATAGTTAATGCTGTTTTCATTTTTCTGATTTTCACCATAATCCAAGCTCCTTTTCTCTTTTAATAAGCTCCAATGTTGCCAGTTTTGGATTATCAGCTTTCATAATTGCAGATACAACGCAAATCCCTGCAATCGGGACTCCTTTTAAAGCATTGATATTATCCTTGTTTATGCCTCCGATAGCGTTTACGGGAATTGGCACGGCTTTGCAAATATCCATAAGAGTTTCCCTTGAGGTCAATACCGTTTTAACCTTTGTCAAAGTGGGATAAATTGCACCGACACCGAGGTAGTCTGCCCCTTGTTCATAAGCTTCTTTTGCCCTGAGAACCGTCTTTGCGGTCGCACCTATAATTTTATCGTTACCCATAAGTTTTCTTGCTAACCAAACAGGCATATCACTTTGTCCCACATGAACCCCCTCCGCCCCTACAGCCAGAGCAACATCCACACGGTCATCAATTATAAGCGGAACATTATACTTTTTTGTAAGCTTATGCACATTTTCGGCAAGGTCTATATATTCCCATGTGGTTTTCACCTTTTCACGAAGTTGCAAAATGGTTGCACCGCCTTTTATAGCTTCTTCTATGCGATATAAAAATTCCTCTTCCGAAAATCCGGTGCTGTCGGTTATAAAATATAGTTTTGTATTTAAGTTCATTTTATTTTTCCTCAATATCTGAATATTTTAATATTTCTTTTCCGTCAAGGGTTGAGAGTCTGTCCATCAAATTCACCATAAAGCTTCCGCTCCCCTTATCGGTTTTGGAAAGCTCTCCGCAAATCCCCAGATAGCAACAAGCAAAAACACTTGCCTCCATAGGAGTTGCGTTCGTCATAAAAGCGGCACACAGACTCCCCAGCATACATCCCGTTCCTGTGACAGCTGCAAGATGAGGTGTTCCGTTCCTTATAAAAACAGCTCTCTCCCCGTTTGTTATCACATCAATTTCCCCGGTGGCGAGAATAACAGCTTTATAATTATTTGCAAGTTTTATAGCTACCTTTAAAATATTATCCGCTCTAATTGAAGGCTCGGCATCAACTCCCAAGGAAGAATATCCCTCGTCATACAACGCCTTAATTTCCGAATAATTTCCTTTTATTACAGAGGGCGTAAACCTATTAAGAAGGTTTAATGTGTATTCTCGTCTGAATTTTGAACAGGCTACTCCCACAACATCTAACAAAACAGGGATGTTTTTTTCTTCCGCTGTTTTCATAGAGAGCAAAACAGAGCGCTGTCTTGCATCCGTAATATTGCCAATATTAAGCATCAGAGCATCAGATGAGGCGGTTATTTCGCATACCTCTTTCGGGTGTTCTGCCATAATTGGTTTCGCTCCGACTGCAAGTATTGCATTTGCGCATTGGTTTATGGATATGGGGTTTGTTATACAATGAATAAGCGGCTTTTGTGTTCTGACAAGATTAAGTATTTCACAAGCTTTATCTGTCATTTTTTCACCTTCTTCAAAATATAATAAATAATTGCTGTGCCTGCACAAACGGTGAGAGACACATAAGGCAACACATCAAACACGGGGGCTGTGAGGTTAAATATTCCCGAAGAAATCCCTGTTACAACAAAAAGTATCCCTCCAAAGGACGCAATCACCAATGTGTTTGAGAGCAAACCGCTTTTGTCCTGATAGCTTTTTGAAAGAAGCATATTTTGTATTTGGGGGAGGACTCCGGTATCAGCGAGTTTTCGCAAAAAGACATAGGCGATGCTGCCGCCGATAAGTGTTCCGCATATAAAGGACGGAACATAAAATAACCAGCCAAGCCCTTCTTTTCCCCAGATGAAATTCATAACGGGATATGAAACAACAGCTCCGATAATCCCCGTTCCGATGATTTCACCAATTACGGCAAAGATAATTTTACCCTTGGATATGCGGTAAAAAGCACCTGACAAAAATGCACCAAATATTGCCCCGGTCAACGCAATCGGTGGGATTCCCATTATGGACATACGGATAATTCCGATAAGTGTTGCACACAAAAGTGAATACCACGGTCCTAAAAAAACGGAGCATACGATATTGATAAAGTGCGCCATTGGGCACATTCCCTCAACTCGAAGTATTGGGGATATAACCACACCGAGAGCTATAAGCATTGAAAGTACAATCATTTTAAGTATGTTTTTTGAATCAGTCATTTTTAAATTCCTCTTTTCTTGTTATTATACAAGGCAAATGCCTTGCTCGGTCGAGAATTAATTTTCTCCTCTCACCCCGAAACACGGGTTCCCATCGCAAAATACAAGACAAAAGGCGCTCGCCAAATATCCGTCCGATTTTATCGGATGCAAAATTCACCTCCCGAAACTATAATTAAATCTTCTTATAGGAAACCAAACTGTGTCTTTCCCATAAGAAAAAAAGAGCTACCGATTTGGTAACTCCTAAGTAAACTTAAGTTTTCCTAAAACAAAATGTTTCGGCATCCCTACGTTGGCATTATCCAAATCAGGTTCTCGGTCGAAGGTCACACCTTCCTCTCAGCCTGTAATACAAGCTCCCGTTTTTATTTAATTTTAACCATTCGACCACCAACCTTATATTTTTACCATAAGATTTGTGCCGGATTGCATAAGCAATCTTTATTACATAACCTATTATAATTGATTTTTTTACGTATGTCAATAACCAGAAAAAAAGTTTTTTTCAGGGAAAATATACTCAATTTAATGTTTTGGTTGAGATTTCAACCAAAAGTCAATTTTAAGAAAAAATAAATTTTTTTGATAATTTCCGCAATAAGCATAGTTACCCGATTTCTATTTCCCAAAAATGAACTTTGTTTGTTTTTGGGAAATATTATTTTTTTACTTTTTTCAAGTTTAACTTCCACTCCACCACTAAAACCTTGTCAAAATAAAATAAGATTTGGGCAACAAAAAGCCCCGAGGAAAACCTCAAGGCTTTTGGAGCTGGTGGCGTCGGAGTGTTAAGCCGACAATTCGGTGAATTGTCGGTAGCGAAGGATTGCAAAATGCAACAGCATTTTGGTATTCAATAAAACGCAAAGCGTTTTTTCCTTCCGTCACGTCACGACATAAAAAGCCCCGAGGAAAACCTCAGGGCTTTTGGAGCTGGTGGCGTGACTTGAACACGTGACCTTTCGATTACGAATCGAATGCACTACCAACTGTGCTACACCAGCGAAATAAAAATTTCCTGATAATTATAACACAAATTTTTCTCGATTTCAACCCTTTTTTGAAAAATAATCATAAAAGCGGTTGATTTTATTTTAAAATTATACTATAATATAAATATTGCGTTTATTAAGAAACAAGCATGAGGTGAAAATATTGAGAATTATATTTGTTTTAGTTATTTTATTTATTGCCGTATTTTCGTTTTTGAAAAGAGGGACTATTCTTGTTGGAATGGCGGCAAACGCCTTGGCAAAAGGAGATAAGGCTAAGGCGGAACGGTTATATCGCAAAGCTGCGAAAATGGAAAAAATGAATTTTGATGCGACTTTGAATTGCGGATATTTTTTCATAAAAAACGGATATATTGAAGATGCGAGAGTTATTTTGAACAAGGCTTCCATGGGCGGAAAGCTCGATAAGCTGAAAAAACAGAGGCTTAAGTCCATAAATTCTCTTATTATGTGGAAAGACGGACAATTAGATGAGGCGATTGAGGCACTTGAGGAAATTATGGGGGAAGGCTATAAAACATCTGTTGTATATGAGACACTGGGTCTTTATTACATAATAAAAAAGGACAAGGAAAAGGCATTAAAGCTTTGTCTTGAGGCATATGAATATAATTCCGACGATGATGTTATAGTTGATAATTTAGCGGAGGCTTATGCTCTGTGCGGTGAAACCGAGAAGGCGACAGAGCTATACGAAGAGCTTATAGACAGGGACCCGGCATTTCCGGAGCCATATTACGGTTATGGGCTTTTGCTTATGGAAAACGGGCAATACGAGGAAGGGATAGAATATATCGGAGAATCCCTGGAAAAGAATTTCAGTTTTCTCTCCACGCTTTCAAGAGAGAGGGTTGAAGAGATTTACGATACCCACAAAAAAATACTGGAAGAAGATAAAAAAGAGGATAAATAAAGCTAAATTCCCACATTTGGAATAATTTATATAAATGTAAGATACCTGTAATATTTGTGTAACATAAGTGTGGTATACTGTTGTTACGAAAGATGAGTAGTGTCCTGTTATGAGGGAATTGCTTATAATAAATAAGGAGGTAATGTTATGAAGAAAACGATAAGTTGCTTAATAATACTTGCCGCCATAATCGGAATATTCGGAATAAGTGTGTCGGCTGCACCTGATAGCTTGGCACCGGACGAGATTGGAAATACGAAAGCGTTAATAACGGTTACAAATCCTGAAGGAACGACGGATTTGACTTTTGACAATTCTTATGTTATTTCCGGCTATGGCGAAGTTGGGACTGTTGTCACCATATACTATTTTAATGCTGATACAGGTCTTTACGAGAAACTTTATAAGACGGTTACGACGGTTGGCGAAGACGGTGTTGTTGCAACACAGCAGCAGAGTGTGTCCTGTGCTATTGGGGAATCCACATTATTTTTTAATACGGTTAATCTCGAGCAGGGTGCAAACAGCTTTATGATTTATGCCGAGAAAGATGATATGATTCAAATTGGAAAATTTTTCATTGTAAAGCATAACTATAACATTATAGATGTTATACGTTCTTGGGGCGCATATTAAAATAAACGGAAATTGAGAGGACGGCTTTTGAGTCGTCCTTTTTAATCTTATAAAGAGAGGAGCGGTTGCGTGAAAAAAATATTTTCTTTTTTGACAAAAACGGATAAAAGACAGAACATTTTGTCGACTGCATTGATTTTTATTCTTTTGGCGATAACCGCTGTGATGTTCTCTGTGGTTTTTCGTGCACAGAATATCGGTGTTGAGAAAGAAGAAGTTGGCGGAGCAACCATAGAGGAAGTTTTTCAAAACCCCTCGGATATTGATGATGAAAATATAACCAAGACCTTCTGGGAATATATGAGCCCCGAATATATAGTTGTTAATAAAGAAGGGGACAGAGACATCTTATATTCGTCAACGGAGCGTTATCTTAAGGTCAACTCCTTTGCAATGGAGATTGTTAAGAATATGTATGGGAAGACAACGGCTGGGTCAGTTGTAACAGATGTGAGCGTTTGGAAAAATATGCTTTCCGTAAATTCAGTTCTTCTGCATTTTCCGGCAGATATAAACCCTTTGTTCCAGGTGCAGTTTCTGGAAATAAACGAAAATCCGGTCAGTGACTTCATTACGGAGTTTTCCGATGTTCTGATTGTTACGGGGCTTCCCGAACAGAAAACAGCTATTATTTATGTTAAAGAGATTAAAACCGAAAAGATAGTGCGCTTCGATACATCAATGCCCATAGATTCTCTTAACGAAGCCATAAATTCTCTGGAAAACGTTGTTGATAAAAACTATGCCTTTGGCTATGAGCTAAAGCTTGACAATTATACGGGGAACTCGACTATGATTAGCTCTATGCTGACAATTCCGATGGTAAATATCGAAACTCCGGTTCTTCTGGCAAAGGTGCCTGAAAGCTATTCGGATAAGCTGATGGAGGTGGGGCAGAATGAATTGTCGAGAAATGTTATGAGTATTTTCGGCTGTGATTCAAGAGAGGTGCGAAGCTATGGTGATACGGAAAAATCCAGAATTTTACTTGCAGATGACCGCCGCATTGTTTTAAACGCCGATGGTATTATAGAATTTTACGCAAACGGACCCGAAAACGGGATAGATATAACAGGAGGAACTGTTCAAACAGAGTCAAACGCCCTTTATGTTGCAGTATCCGCTACCCTAAAAAGAATACTGGGAATGTTTGAAATAACCGGCACGGATATTAAAAATGCGGATTACGAGATAAAACTTACGAAAATGGAATGTTCCGAGGACAAACAAAGCGATATTAAGCTGTGCTTTGATTATTATATCAACGGGCATATTATGGAATATGCGGAGAATAAAGATTCTCATGCGGTCGAAGCTGTTATATCAAACGGTAAGCTACTCAGCTTCAAAATGGAGCTTAAAAATTTTGTAAAAACCGGTGAGAAAATATCAAACAGACAGATGATAACGGCAATAGACGAATATTGCAGTAAAAACAAAAATTCGGGAAATATTTATATCTATGACTGCCATTTATACTACGGCTATAAAAAGAATAACGAAAAGATGATAACGGAATGGGCGGTCAATTAAGGAGGAAAATATGGATTGGAAGCGATTTAAAAAAATAGTAATCGTTGTTCTGGTTGTGATAAATATATTCTTCCTGATATATTACATTCAAATAAAAAGGTCGGATATGCGGATTAACGACGAAACACGCAAGGATGTTATAACCGTGTTGGAAAAGGGAAATATCATTCTTGAAGCGGATATGTTCCCTGAAAATATAGAGGAATATTCGGCGTGTTATGTGTCAAGACTGATTTCCTCCGAATCACCCTTTGCGAAAAAGCTGACGGGGAAGAATGGGACGATTTCGGAGAATGATGAGCTTTTTGTCATAAAACCCAATGAAAAGCAAAAAATCGGACTAAACGAAGCAGATATTTTGAGTGCTTGCGAGAAATATATGAAGGAACACAGGATAAATGCCGAAATGTATCGCAAGGATTATGTAAGCATCTCGGGAAAGAAGGCGGTGGCTCGGTTTAATCTTGTTTATGACAATCGAGAGTTTTTTGACAGCTTTATTGAATTTGATATATCGGAAAAGGGAATAGATGAAATCAGAGGCAGAAATATAATAAAAGAAGATAATATAAGCGTGTATAAAGAAAAATTAATGCCTCTTGAGGGGATTCTTGTTGCAATCCGCGGAGATAAAATAACGGATAAGCCTCTGAAAATAACAGAAATTAAATTCGGATACTATCTCGGAAAGAGTGCCGGAGTTTATGAAAGCGTCCTTTCGTTGCCCGTTTGGAAGGTATCCTTTGAGGATAAAAGCTATTTGTATTATGATGCAAGGAACGGAAATATCATATATATGTAAATAGAGATTAAAACTCCAAAAACGAAAAAGAAATTCAGAAAATGTGTCTTCGATACAATAAGGCGATGTTTAAAGGTCAAAGAGACTTTTAAACATCGCCTTGGTCTGTATCATCCCGTATCACAACGGAGATATTTCATTTATCTTAATACATTCCGCCGCCGGCACCGGCCATTGCCGCAGCCGCTGCTGCATCTGCTGCCGGATCCGGCTTATCTGCAACAACGCTCTCTGTTGTGAGAACCATTGCCGCAACAGAAGATGCGTTTTGGAGTGCTGAACGGGTAACCTTTGTTGGGTCAACAATACCGTTCTTGAGCATATCCATATATTCTTCTGTTAAAGCGTTAAATCCAACGCCAACATCGCTTCCCTTAATTTTGTCAACGATTACGCTTCCTTCGATACCTGCGTTATAAGCAATCTGACGAACAGGCTCTTCAAGAGCACGAAGAACAATACTTGCGCCTGTCTTTTCATCCCCGGAAAGGCTGTTCATAAGAGTTTCAACCGCCGGAATTGCATTGATAAATGCTGTTCCGCCGCCTGCAACGATACCTTCCTCAACAGCCGCTTTTGTTGCCGCAAGAGCATCCTCAATTCTGAGCTTCTTCTCTTTCATTTCGATTTCAGTTGCAGCACCAACCTTGATAACAGCAACACCGCCTGAAAGCTTCGCAAGTCTTTCCTGAAGTTTTTCCTTATCAAACTCTGATGTTGTTTCCTCAAGCTGAACCTTAATCTGGTTAACTCTTGCACGGATAGCATCAGCATTTCCTGCACCGTCAACAATGATTGTGTTCTCCTTCTGAACCTTAACCTGTCTTGCACGGCCGAGCTGGTCGATTGTAGCTTCCTTAAGGTCAAGTCCGATTTCCTCGGAGATAACTGTTCCGCCTGTTAAGATAGCAATATCTTCGAGCATAGCCTTTCTTCTGTCGCCAAAGCCCGGAGCCTTAACACCGATACAAGTGAATGTGCCGCGGAGCTTGTTAACGATGAGAGTTGAAAGCGCCTCGCCTTCGATATCCTCTGCAATAATTATAAGCTTCTTACCTGCCTGAACGATTTGTTCGAGGAGGGGAAGAATTTCCTGAATGTTTGAAATTTTCTTGTCTGTGATCAAAATGAAAGCATCGTCGATAACAGCTTCCATTTTGTCTGTGTCAGTAACCATATAAGGCGTGATATAACCACGGTCAAACTGCATACCCTCAACAACCTCAGAATAAGTTTCAGCGGTCTTTGATTCTTCAACAGTTATAACACCGTCGTTTGAAACCTTATCCATAGCGTCAGCAATGAGGTTTCCGACAAACTCGTCAGCGGAAGAAACGGAAGCAACTCTTGCAATATCTTCCTTTCCGTCAACAGCCTTGCTGTTCTTAACAATTTCAGCAACAGCTGTGTCAACTGCCATAGCGATACCCTTTCTGAGAATCATCGGGTTTGCACCTGCAGTAACATTTTTTAAGCCTTCACGAACGAGAGCCTGCGCGAGTAGTGTTGCAGTTGTTGTTCCGTCACCTGCAACATCATTTGTCTTTGTTGCAACTTCACGAACAAGCTGAGCACCCATATTCTCGAATGCATCCTCAAGCTCAACCTCTTTTGCGATTGTAACACCGTCATTAGTAATGAGCGGAGCGCCGTATTTCTTGTCCAAAACAACATTTCTGCCTTTCGGACCGAGTGTAACCTTTACTGTGTTGGCAAGGGCATCAACACCTCTTTGGAGAGCGTGTCTTGCGTCTTCACCAAATAAAATCTGCTTTGCCATTTCAATTTACCTCCAATATATTAGTCTTCGATTTTAGCGAGAACATCGCTTTGGCGGAGAATTGTATATTCAACCCCGTCAAGCTTAACTTCAGTTCCTGCATATTTGCTCATTAAAACCTTGTCGCCAACCATAAGCTCCATTTTAATTTCCTTACCGTCAACAATTCCGCCGGGACCAACTGCAACAACTTCTGCAATCTGCGGCTTTTCCTTTGCAGAGCCGGTTAAAATAATACCGCTTTTTGTTGTTTCTTCAGCTTCTACCATTTTAATAACAACTCTGTCTGCCAATGGTTTAATGTTCATTATAAAAACCTCCTTAAAGATAATAAAAACTTTTTTGTGTTAGCACTCTAAATCAATGAGTGCTAATGCTTATATATTACATAATAAGAGACTAAAATTCAACTGTGATTACAGCTAATTATAGTCAATTATTGTTAATTATATTCCACTTTTCTTCATTTTTCTTCCAAAATCATAAAATAGTACAAATTGCATAGGCGGAAATTCCTTCTTTTCTGCCCTCAAAGCCAAGATGCTCCGTTGTTGTCGCCTTGACGGAAACAAAAGATTTGTCAATCCCTAAATCTTCGCTTAAATTATCTCGCATCTCATCTATAAACGGTGCAAGCTTTGGGGCTTGAGCCGCAACAGTTATATCAACATTCCCAATCCCGAAATTATTTATATTTAAAACCTCTCTGACCTTTCGGAGGAGGATACGGCTGTCAATACCCTTAAATGAATTATCGCTGTCGGGGAAAAGCTTTCCTATATCCCCAAGCGCCGCCGCCCCCAAAAGGGCGTCCATTAAGGCATGGATTAAAACATCTGCGTCGGAGTGACCATCGAGACCTTTTTCGTGAGGAATTTTAACACCGCCGAGAATCAAATCCCTGCCCTCTTTGAGTGCGTGAACATCATATCCAAAGCCTGTTCGCATAGTCTTTTTCCCTCCGTTTAATATTGCTTCAGCCTTTAAAATATCCTCGGGAGTTGTTATTTTTATATTGTTATAATCCCCAAAAATATATTTAGGCTTTTCACCAAGATGTTCAACCAGCGAACAATCATCAGTCCCCGTATAACTATCATTTTCCGCTTGTTCATAGGCTCTTTTCAGCAGAGAATGAGGGAAAATCTGCGGCGTCTGAATAAGACGGAGAGTGCTTCGGTCGGGAGTTCCGGTTATGTTTTCATTCTCGTCAACAACCTTTGCGGTATCTGACAGGGGTATCCCCAATGCCGCCGAGCCGTTTTCCTTTGCAAACTGAATAGCCTCATCAATTTTGGACGATAAAATAAGAGGTCTTGCCCCGTCGTGTACTGCAACAAAACATTCCTTCCTGATAACGTCCAGCCCACGCTTGACAGAATCCTGTCGGGACTCCCCGCCACAGATAATATGGCTGACCTTATCCAGAGAATATTTTACGCAAAGAGCATTAACCTCTCCTATTAATTCTTTTTTAGTTACTATAATTATATCATCAACCTGCACAGCATCATTAAACGCCATAACAGTTCTTGCAAGAGTCGGCACACCCAAAAGACTCAGAAACTGCTTGTTTCCAAGAGTGCTCATTCTTGTGCTGTTTCCTGCCGCAACGATTAAAGCGGTACAAGTATAATCCTTCATAAATATCCCTTAAGCTTATAACCCCAAGAGCTTTTCCGCCTCGGGAGTTGTTATATTTTTAACAGTTTCTATTTCCGACAAAAGCACACTTTTAGCGTTGCTTAAAACTTTTCTTTCTGCATTGGAAAGTGCCTTTTTCTTATCACGAAGAAGCAAAGTCTTGACAACATAACAAACCTCTTTAATCTGCCCCGATTTAAGCTTGTCCATATTGTCACGGTAGCGTTTGTTCCAGTTGTTATTATCATCCTCGCCAACTTCTGAAAAAAAGCTTATTGCCTCATCTGCCTCTTTCTCGGAAACTATACTGCGAAGACCTGTGTTTTCCAGATTATCAACAGGAAGAAGAACCTTAATATTTTTCTTGGTGACCTGCAGAACAAAATATTCACGCATTTCACCCAATATTTCTTTACTTTCAGTTCCTACTATAATGCCTGCCCCATGCATAGGATAAACAACCTTGTCCCCTATTTCAAACAAATGTATCCACTCCTTTCAGTGTATGTCAGTTGTTGTTTGTCATAAAGAAGTATTTACATTTATCTAACCGCCCGATAAAGCCTTGGGTCGTTATGATAAAATGTTAAGAATTTACTATTTATATTATACCACAATTTCTAAAAATTTCAAACATATTTGAAGCAAAAATTCATAAATTTTCAATTTTTGTTAAATATTACAAAAATTTATTAATTGCGTCCCGTATGTTTCGAACAGGAATAACATCTATGCCGTTAAACTTTTTTAACCTTTTGGAATTTATGTATGGAATAATACAGGTTTTAAACCCCATTTTCTCCGCCTCGGAAATTCTGGCTTCCAAAAGGCTGACGCTTCGTGTCTCTCCCGTTAAGCCCACCTCTCCGATTGCAACAATTCCGCTGTCGAGCGCTCGATTGCGAAAGCTGGAGGCAAGAGATAAAACAATCCCCAAATCCGACGCCGTTTCCGAAATCTTAAAGCCTCCGACTATATTGACATAGGAATCATAAGACGAAATGTGAAGCCCCGACTGCTTTTCCATTACGGCAAGGAGCATTAAAACACGGTTTAAATCCGGTCCTTGGGTCATTCGCCTTGGGTTTCCGAAGTTGGTTGGAGAAACAAGCGCCTGAATTTCCGCAAGAACAGGACGAGTTCCCTCCATTGTGCAGGTTATGCAAGAGCCCGGGCTGTCATCAGGTCTGCCCGAAAGCAATGCCTCCGACGGGTTTGCAACCTGCCGAAGTCCGCTTGACTCCATTTCAAAAACCCCAATTTCGTTGGTTGAGCCAAAACGATTTTTAACCGCTCTTAAAATTCGGTAAACCTGCTGATTATCACCCTCGAAATAAAGAACAGTATCCACCATGTGTTCAAGGATTTTAGGGCCTGCAATCGCCCCGTCTTTAGTCACGTGTCCAACGAGAAATATGGAGATATTGTTATCCTTGGCAATTCGCATAAGGGTTGCCGTTACCTCTTTTATCTGGGACACATTTCCCGGCGAAGAGCCAATTTCAGGGCTTACCATTGTCTGAACGGAATCAACAATGATAATATCAGGCTTTTCCGCAGCTATGGCATTTTTAACATAGTTCATATTCGTTTCCGAATAGATTTTCAGATTTTCCGTCTTTATTTTAAGTCTTTCGGCACGAAGCTTTATCTGAGTTGGGGATTCCTCGCCCGAAACATAAAGAATTTTCGAGGTTTTCCCCAAAAATTCGCATATTTGAAGAAGAATGGTGGATTTTCCTATTCCCGGGTCTCCCCCAACCAGAACAAAAGAGCCTTTAACAAGTCCGCCGCCCAAAACACGGTCAAACTCGCTCATTCCCGTTGATTGACGACTTTCATTCGTTTCGTCAATCTCTTTGATTTTTTTGGGAGATTCGGTTGGTGCAAGAGAAAAACCACCCGACGGCGCAGGCGAAATAACTTCCTCCTCCATGGTGTTCCATTTTCCGCACATAGTGCATTTCCCCATCCATTTCGGGGATTTATTCCCACATTCAGTACATACAAAAACTGTTTTTTGCTTCATATTTCTATTCTCCAATAATCAGTATATACTTCTATTTTAATACAGAAATCTCTTTTTGTCCATAAAAAAACAATAAATTTATTTTTTCCTCTTGATAAAATTGTCATAATGTAGTATAATATGATTTGTGAATTTTATTTTTACTAAATATATAAGGAGAGAAAATTATGGCTAAAGTTACAAAAGACACTATTATAATGGATGTTTTGAAGCTTGATGCAGGAACAGCGCCATTTTTCCTTGAAATCGGAATGCACTGTCTCGGATGCCCTTCCGCAAGCGGAGAAAGCATTGAACAGGCTTGTATGGTTCACGGAACAGACGCTGACGCTCTTGTTGAAAAGATTAACGCTTATCTTGAATCAAAAGGTGAATAATCAATTTTCATAAGACGAGAAACAGACATGAAGCTATGGTGAAATGTTTTCATTATGCCATAGCTTATTTTGTTTTAACTCCGATTTGGCGAAAAAAATAATATTTTTCAAGAAATTTTGCGAAATCGCTTGACAAATTCAGAAGTTTACAGTATAATAATTGCTGACGCTTTTCGTGGGTAATCCTGCGAATGTTAAATCGGTGCGGGCGCATAGCTCAGCTGGGAGAGCATCTGCCTTACAAGCAGAGGGTCATAGGTTCGAGCCCTATTGTGCCCACCACACTTTTTTCAAGCGTTGTTACACGGGCGCATAGCTCAGCTGGGAGAGCATCTGCCTTACAAGCAGAGGGTCATAGATTCGAGCCCTATTGTGCCCACCATTTTGTTTTAACAAAGGGTGTTATTATGACGGTCGATTTATTGTCAATCGCAAACATTGAGGGAAAGGCTTTAAACATAGAAGATGTTGTTGACCTTTCAGCTCTTGACGGATTTGATTTTCGCTTTAAACAGCCTGTTAAGGTTAGTGCCAAGTTCGTGTCTTTGGGCGGTTCAATCAATCTTTCCTGCAAGGCAAGTGCCGTGATTGAGTATATTTGCGACAGATGTCTTGCCCCTTTTGAAGATACTTTGGAAATTGAATTTTCCGAAGTTCTGAAAAAAGAAACCCCTTTTGATGACAACGAAAACAAAAATCCCGATATAATTTTCTATACGGGAAATTCCGTTGAGCTTGACGAGATTGTTTATAATAATATTTATATGAATCTTCCCTCGAAAAAGCTGTGCAAGGATGACTGCAAAGGACTTTGCATTAAGTGCGGAAAGAATCTTAACGAAGGCGAGTGTTCCTGCGATACAAGGGAGACCGACCCGAGGTTTGATGTTCTTGATAAATTTTTTGAGTAGATTATGCAGATATTAGCTTATCTGTTGGATATATCATTTTGGAGAGAGGTGTAAGAAAATGGCAGTTCCAAAGAGAAAAACATCTAAAGCAAGAAGAGATAAGAGAAGAGCAAATTGGAAGCTCAGCATTCCGGGTATGATTGCCTGCCCACAGTGCGGTGCGTTCAAAATGCCTCACAGAGCTTGTAAGGCTTGTGGCTTCTACAAAGGCAAGGAAGTTGTTAAGGTTGAAGCTTAATCTTGTTTAAAAAATTGCGGCAAGGCTATATAATATATGGCTTTGCCGTTTTTTTGTGTTGAAATTTTCATAAAATGTGGTATAATGAATATGTAAGGAGATGTTTTTATGCAATTTCACGGACTTAATTACTATTCTAAACAACCTCAAAAGATATTTGATTTTTATAAATTATTAGGTTTTAAAGTTCATCAGGAAAAGGAATCCGATGATTATTTCGGGGCAGCACTTGCTCTCACAAATGAGAAAGAGCCTCTTTTGTGGATATGGTCAATCCCTGAGGGAGAAAATCAACCTTGTTGTAACAACTTGTATTTTACGACAAATGGTCAAGTATACGAAATTTATGAAAAATTGAAATCAGCGGGAGTTGATTGTCCTGAGCCGGTTAAAACATCTTGGGGTGGCGTAGAATTGATAGTAACCGACCCGGACGGAAATACAGTTTTATATACTTAAAACAAAAGCTGTATACCATGCGACTTAACACAAATTTCCCAAAGGAGATGTTTTTATGAAAAAATTTTTATTGGTTTTAATTTCCGTTTTATCTCTTATAGTGTTTTCGGGTTGCAAAGATGACCCTGCAGAAAAGAAACCAACCGCAACGCAAACCACTCCTCCGTCAAAGCAGGAGGAAAAAACAATAAATCAGGAGGTTTCATTTTACTATCCTGACGATGCGGTTATGTATCTTTGCCCGGAGACACTTACGGTAAGCACCCGTGAAACCGAATTTCTGGAAACAATCGTTCATACTCTTATAAACGGACCCGTTTCCGAGGAGCTTAACCCATCAATTTCGGGAAAAGTCAACGTTTTGTCCGCAACTTTGGAGGATAATATATGCACAGTTGATTTATCCGAAGAATTTGCAAAACACAACACGGGCGGCTCAACAAAAGAGACCATGGCGGTTTATTCCATTGTCAACACTCTTTGCGGAATTGACGGTATTGAAAAAGTTAAAATTAATATTGGCGGTAACGAAAATCCCGATTTTGGCGGACATTTCGATTTATCCGAGCCCCTTTTGCCCGATTTATCAATAATCGAACCCGGGCAGAATAACTGACATAATTCTCAACTAACTTATGATAAAATAAAAAAATACGCACCACATCATAAATTTTTCAAAAAACTATTGTAATGCTAATAATTTTATGATACAATTTACGGTGTATGTATATATTCTGTTGAATTTTACGGTATTTTTATATAAATAGCTAAAGAAAAGCTGGTGTTTTAATGGAAAAATTTGTAATACTTGGGGGCGCAAAGCTTTGTGGCGAGGTTAATATCAGCGGTGCAAAGAATTCCGCTGTTGCTCTTATCGTTGCCGCAATTATGGTTAAAGGCGTTTGCGTTATTGACAATGTTCCTGAAGTTTCCGATACCTATGTTCTTGCCGAGATTATAAATAAGCTTGGCGGAAAGGCGGAATTTACCGATAAAGGCGTTATAACTATTGACTGTACTAATCTTGATTGCTTTGAAGCGTCATACGAAATGGTCGGGAAAATCAGGGCTTCCTCATATCTTATGGGAGCTTTGCTTGGCAGATTTAAACACGCAAAGGTTGCTCTGCCCGGTGGCTGTGATTTCGGCGTTCGTCCTATAAATCTCCACCTTAAAGCCTTCACCGCTCTTGGCGCAACCCATTCTGTTGACCGTGGACTGGTTGATATTCAGGCGGAATCCCTTGTGGGCAGTCCTATATATATGGACCAGGTCAGCGTTGGCGCAACAATAAACGCTATGCTTGCCGCTTCTTTGGCAGAGGGAACGACCATTATTGAAAATGCCGCGAAAGAGCCTCATATTGTTGATGTTGCCAACTTCCTTAACTCTATGGGAGCAAACATCAAGGGTGCCGGAACCGATGTTATTAAAATTAAAGGTGTGAGCGAGCTTCACGGAGGCTCATATTCCGTTATCCCTGACCAGATTGAGGCAGGAACATTTATGATTGCCGCCGCCGCAACGGGCGGAGATGTTGTTATAAACAATGTTATTCCCAAACACCTTGATTCCCTTTCGGCAAAGCTTATCGAAATGGGTGTTACGGTTGTTGAAGGCGATGATTGTGTGCGGATTATTGCAGACAAGCCTCTTAAGAAGGTCAAGGTCAACACGATGCCCTATCCCGGCTATCCAACAGACCTCCAGCCTCAGATTGTTGCCCTTTTGTCTGTTGCAAACGGAACAAGTATTGTCACCGAAAACGTGTGGGACAACAGATTTCAGTACATAAGTCAGCTCACCTTGATGGGGGCTCAGATTACTGTTGACGGCAGAGTTGCAGTTATCGAGGGTGTTGAAAAGCTTAAAGGTTCACCCGTTTCTTCAACGGATTTAAGAGCCGGTGCCGCAATGGTTATTGCAGGGCTGATGGCTGACGGAGTTACCGAGGTGTTTAATCTTAAATATATTGACCGTGGTTATGAAAACTTTGTTCAAAAACTTAAAGGACTTGGAGCACAGATTACAAGAAGAACTGTGGAAGATAAAAACGAAAAACAAATTATTGCATAACAAAAAGACGGCAAAAGCCGTCTTTTTGTTATGCCAGCTTTGTTTCGCGACGATTGGCGTTTAAGTGCGTTTAACTAAAAAAAGCGCAGACAAGCTGCGCCCGAAAAACGCACTTGCTGCGAAACAATTTTATTATCAGCACACAGGCATAGAAAATAAACGTGCGTTTTTGCCTAAAAGCAAAAAACACCGGTGTGCTTTTTTAATTGTTTCGCATTGTCATTATATCATATTTTCCCAAAAATGTAAAGTATTTTTTAAAGGAGTGTGCGCAATTTCTTATATGAGAAAAATGTCAAGAGCGAAAGCACAATACCTCTTGCAAAATTAAACGGAGTTATAAATACAAAAATCATGTTCCAGTAAACACTGACAGGAGCATCTTCCATATACATCGGAAGCATAATATATCTGTTTGTCAGGATTGCCGCAAGGGTCATAACAATCGTGCCTAATATCAATGATAAAAGTGCACCTTTTTTCGTTTTCATAAATCTGTAAACAATTCCGATAACAAAAACAAAGGTTCCGTTTACGACAAAATTCGCAAACTCGCCCACAAATCCCGTTCCGGAAACGGGAAGATGAAAAATATTTTTCAAAAGCTCAATTAAAACCCCTTCAACAGGCCCCATTGCAAGGCTTCCGATTATTGCAGGAAAATCCGATAGTTCTATATCAAGAAAGCCTGCAACTTTATATGGCACAAGATGTTGAAGCAGCACCGAAATCGCAACCAAAACCGCAATTCTTGTTATTTTCTTAGCATAAAAATTATTTTTCATAAAATCATTCCTTTCTTTATATATGAAAACCCCGCAGAAAACTCCACGGGGTACAGAAAATCTGCTTTCTTCTTTCATCCGGACTATACCGTCGGCTTTGGAATTTCACCAAATCAACCTTTAATAAGGCTCGTGGGCTTTACCACCGGTATGGAATTTCACCAATCCCTGAAGTTTTAAATTTTATCTTTCATCAATCGGAATATATCCGCTTCTCTCAACCACGCTCTTATAAGCCGGACGGATTATTTTTCCGCCTGTCATAATTTCCTCAATTCTGTGTGCACACCAGCCGACAACTCTTGCCATTGCGAATATCGGTGTATACAAGTCTTCCGGAATACCAAGCATTTTATAAATAAGACCTGAATAAAAGTCAACATTTATCGGCATTGCCGCCGTTATTCCCTTAACCTCTTTAAAGGCAACGGGTGCCATTTTTGCAACAGCTTCATAAAGCTTATATTCCTTCATATTATCCGTCTCTTCGGCAAGAGTTTTTGCACACTCACCAAGGACAATCGCTCTCGGGTCAGAAAGGGAATAAATCGCATGACCGACACCATATATAAGACCGCTTCCGTCACCGGCTTCCTTGCGAAGAACCTTGCAGAGGTATTCCTTAACCTCTTCCTCGTCCTCCCAGTTTGAAACAGCCGCCTTAACTTCTTCCATTTGACGCATCATACTCTGATTTGCGCCACCATGTTTCGGACCTTTGAGAGAACCAACACCTGCCGCAATCGCTGAATATGTATCCGTATTTGATGATGACAGAACACGAATTGCGAATGCGGAGTTATTTCCGCCGCCATGCTCTGCGTGAAGCATTAATGCAAGGTCAAGAATTTTCGCCTCAATCGGCTTAAATTTATGATTCGCACGAGTTACATACAAAAAGTTTTCCGCTGTTGACAGTTCCGGATTTGAATTATGCAAAACCAGACTTGTTCCGTTGAAATAATGCATTTTTGCCGCATAACCGTATGCAATCATCATTGGAAATCTTGAAATAAGCTCAAGACTTTGCCTTAAAAGGTTTGAAACGGATATATCATCAGGGTTATCATCATATGAATAAAGGGCAAGAACGCTTCTTTCCAGTTTATTCATAATGTTCTTACTCGGTGCTTTCAAAATCATATCTTCCGCAAAACCGTCCGGCAGCTTTCTGTTGTTTGCCAAAAGCTTTGTGAAATAGTCAAGCTGTTCTCTGTTCGGAAGATAACCGAAGGTCAAAAGAAATGCGACCTCCTCAAATCCGAAACGGTCTTCCTTCAGACAGTTATCAACAATATCCTTTATGCTTATCCCACGATACCTCAAGCTTCCTTCAATGGGAACACGGTTTCCTTCGTCAACAAGATATCCGTGAACTTCGCCTATTGCCGTAAGCCCTGCAAGAACGCCTGTTCCGTCAGCATTACGCAGTCCTCTTTTAACATTATAGTCACTATACCAATGGGACGGAATGCCTTCAAAGTGTTTTTGTCCTTCAAAAACCATCGTCAAATATTCATTAAACTTTTCCTGCATCAAATTACGCTCCTTTCCTCAATCGTCATATATACATTAGCTTAAATGATACACTATTTTAAGAAAAATGTCAAGTTTTTGAAGCTGTCTCTCCTCATTTTTGGCAATAAAGCCAACCTTATATATGCTTTTTGGATATTTTTTAATAATTTTAATGAAAACTATTGCATTTTCTGTCGTTATGCCTTATAATAAACTCACTTGTTTGATTTAATCAAATTTAATGTTTAGTATCGCTAAACCTATCTAAAACAAAGTTTAGTAATACTAAAAAACAGAGAGATGTCAATGCAATCTCTTGACATAAGCAGACTTAAAAAGCTGTATTTGATTGTTAAAACAACAATCTCTTATCATTCCTTTCTCTGCGGATAAGAGAAAATTCATTACTGTTTGTGCCGATGCAGAGCGGCGAAATGGAGATTATTATGAACTATCGTGAAGAAAGAGATATTACAAAAAAATATAAAGAAGACTATGTTGGCGGAATTAAAAATATAATTGAGAAACGCCAAAAAGCGGCTGAAGCAATCAGGAAAGACTACGCCCAAAATATTTTCTCAAATCAGGAAAAATATCGTCAGGATTTAAAGAAAATGCTGGGCTGGCCCCTTGTTGATTATGTAGCGGATAAGCTTCCCGAAGTTGAAACAATATTGCTTTCCAAAGAAGACGGATTTGAAATTTATCGTATGCAATTTGAAATCCTTGAGGGACTAAAGCTTGGCGGCTTGTTTTTCAAGCAGGAAGGCGACGGGGAAAAACCGCTCATCATTGTGCAACACGGCGGACTCGGCACTCCCGAGCTGATTTCGGGAATATACGGAGATACAACGAATTACAACGATATGCTTCAGAGAGTACGGCAAAACAATGTTCATATTTTTGCGCCACAGCTTTTACTGTGGAGCGATGAATATGGTGTGGAGTTTAACAGACAGCTTATTGACGGACAACTTAAACGTGTTGGCAGTTCGATAACTGCTATTGAGATTTTTGGCATTATGAGAATACTTGACTATTTCGAGAAAAAAGACTATGTTTCAAGCTTCGGTATGGTTGGGCTGTCTTATGGCGGATTTTATACTTTATACACAACTGCTATCGATACCCGTATTAAATCTGCAATATCCTGTTCTTTCTTCAATAAGCGAGATGCTGTGGGTTGGCAGGATTGGGTATGGAATAAATCTGCGGAAAAGTTTGACGATGCCGAGGTTGCCTGTCTGGCTTATCCCCGAAAGCTTCATATTGAAATCGGAGATAATGACGAATTGTTCAATTTCAAATATGGCATAGACTCTTTCGACAGGATAAAGGATATGTGCAAGGAAGTCGGAACGAAGTGGGTGGAATTCAAAGTTTTTGAAGGAAAGCACGAATTTTTCAAGGATGATGAACCGATACAAAAGCTTATAAGTGACCTGATGTAACCGCCCTAAACAGAAGGAGTGATTTTTTATGGATATTGGCAGTAAAATAAAAAGCCTAAGGCTTAAAAATCAGCTTACCCTTGAGGATGTTGCAAATCGCTGTGAGCTTTCAAAAGGTTTTTTATCGCAGGTGGAGAATAACTTATCTTCCCCCTCTATTGCAACTTTAGAGGATATTCTGGAAGTGCTTGGTTCATCTCTTTCGGATTTTTTCAAGGCAGACGAGCCGGAAGAAAATGTTATTGTTTGCACCAATGACGACTATTTTGAGAATGAGCAGGAGGAATATAAGATTTTGTATCTTGTCCCAAATGCACAAAAAAATCTTATGGAGCCTATTCATCTTACCCTTATGCCAAAGGGTAAATCGGAGGATGTTCCCCCTCATGACGGGGAGGATTTCGGCTTCGTTTTAGAAGGAGAAATCACCATTTGCTATGGTGAGGAAAAGATTTTGGCAAAGACCGGAGATTCCTTCTATATATACTGTAATGAAAACTACTATTTATATAACGGTGGGATAAAAGAGGCAAAGCTTCTTTGGGTTTCCTCACCACCGTATTTTTAAGGAAAGGACAATTTAGCTATGAAAAATAATGATGTTTGCATAATTGAACTTAAAGGACTGACCAAGACTTTTGATGAACAGCAGGTTTTAAAGGGTCTTGACCTTAAAATATATGAAAATGAGTTTTTAACTCTTCTCGGACCGTCCGGGTGCGGAAAAACTACGACTCTTCGCATAATTGCCGGCTTTGAGGACCCTGACAAGGGTGAAGTTTTATTCAACGGGATTGATATTTCCAATGTTCCCCCTTATAAGCGTGAGGTCAACACGGTTTTTCAGAAATATGCCCTTTTTCCGCATCTTGATGTTTTCGGAAATGTTGCCTTTGGACTTCACCTTAAGAAAATGCCAAAAGATGTTATTGAGCAAAAGGTTAAAAAGATGCTGTCTTTAGTTGGTCTT
Source organism: Oscillospiraceae bacterium (assembly GCA_015068605.1). Taxonomy (GTDB): domain Bacteria; phylum Bacillota; class Clostridia; order Monoglobales; family Monoglobaceae; genus SIG454. The sequence continues at coordinate 97,273 of SVKF01000003.1, read as the reverse complement.
TCGGGCTATGAAAACAGAGATGTTACCTCTCTTTCGGGTGGACAGCAACAGCGAATTGCAATCGCCCGCGCACTTGTTAATGAGCCGAAGGTTTTGCTTTTGGATGAGCCTTTGGGCGCTCTTGACGCACGACTCCGTAAGGAAATGCAGAGCGAGCTTAAAAAAATTCAGCAGGAGGTTGGCATAACCTTTATTTATGTTACCCACGACCAGGAAGAGGCTCTTTCCATGTCCGATACGGTTGTTGTTATGAAGGACGGGGAAATTCAGCAAATCGGCACTCCAATCGATATTTACAACGAGCCTGAAAACCGTTTTGTTGCATCATTTATCGGTGAATCGAACATAATTGAGGGGAATATGCTCAAGGACTGTCTTGTTAAGTTTGACGGTTTTGAGTTTCCTTGTGTTGACAGAGGCTTTAATGAAAACGAGGAGGTTGAGGTGGTTCTCCGCCCTGAAGATATTGACATAATAGCCGATGACTATATAAACAAAACCAAGCTTCAAGGCGTTGTTGAATCAGTTGTTTTCAAGGGAGTTCACTATGAAATTCTTGTTAAGACCGATATAAGAACCTATAAAATCCACACAACCGACTATTTTGAGCCGGGACTTAAGGTTGGTCTTTCTTTCGGCCCTGAGGATATTCATGTTATGTATACAATGGGGTGGGCAATATGAAAATTTACAAGAATTTTATCCTCCCTTATCTCATTTGGGCGGCACTTCTTATAGTAATTCCGCTTATAATGATTTTGATTTATGCCTTCACAACCGACGGAAACTCGGTTCTTACCGTTTCCTTCACTTTTGATAATTTTAAAAACATATTGAGTCAGGCATATGTATCCGTTTTCTGGGCTTCGCTTAAAGTCGGCATTATAACGGTTTTAATCTGCCTTGCTTTAGGTTACATAATGGCATATCTTATTTCCCGTTTCTCGGAGCAGGTGCAGTCTATTTTAATTCTTATGGTAACCATTCCCATGTGGATTAATATGCTTCTTCGCACCTATGCGTGGATTAGTATTCTTTCGGATAATGGGCTTTTCAACTCGTTTTTGGGCTTTTTCGGCATAGAGCCAATGACTCTTATGTATACGGATTTTGCGGTAATTTTGGGGCTTGTTTGTAATTTTTTACCCTTTATGATTATTCCTATCCACACCAGTCTCTCAAAAATGGATAAATCCCTTATCGAGGCGTCCTATGATTTAGGGGCAAACAAATTTCAGACCTTTAAAAAGGTTATTTTCAAGCTGTCTCTTCCGGGCGTTATAAACGGTATTATTATGGTTTTCCTTCTTTCCATTTCAAGCTTCGTTATCCCGAAGCTTTTAGGCGGCGGAAGCTATATGATGGTGGGAAATCTCATAGAAAGTCAGTTTGTTCATGTGGGTGACTGGAATTTCGGTGGAGCAATATCCTTTGTTCTTGCCGCAATTATGCTTATTGCCATAAAGCTGACCGAAAAATTTGACAAAACAGACGAATAATATAGAAAGGAGCAAGCAATTATGATGAAAAAACTCTCTAAAATTCCATCGGGACTTTATATTTTCCTGTGCTTTGCATTTTTCTATCTCCCAATCCTTGTTACCGTTATATTTTCATTTAACGAGTCAAAATCCCTGACACATTTTACGGGGTTTTCAATGAGGTGGTACAGCGAGCTGATTAACAGCTCGGAAATTATGTCTGCGGTTTATGTTTCCCTGACAGTCGCAATAATTTCAACCGTTATCTCAACAATACTCGGAACAATGACTGCAATCGGTCTTTCAAAATGCCGCAAGGTTTTAAGGGACTGGACACTTAATATAAACAATATTCCCATGATGATTCCCGATATTGTTATGGCGGTTGGGCTTATGATTTTGTTTTCAGCCCTTTCAATTCAAAAGGGATATATGACTATGCTTTTAGCCCATATCTGTTTTTGTACTCCTTATGTTATAACAAGTGTTTATCCTAAAGTCAGAGCTCTTGATGTCAATATTGCAAATGCCGCTCTCGATTTGGGTGCAACACCCTGGCAGGCACTTTGGAAGGTTATTATTCCAATGATTAAACCGGGAATTTATGCCGGTGTTCTCCTCGCCTTTACCATGTCCATTGACGACTTTGTTATTTCATATTTTGTATCGGGGAACGGTGTTAAAAACATTTCTATTGTGGTTTATAATATGACAAAGCGAACAAACCCAACGATGAATGCCCTTTCAACCATACTGATTGTTGCGATTATCACCATAACATTGATTGTCAATCTTGCACCAAAAATCAAGAAAACCCGTCTTTCAAGGCATTTAAGCAAGATTGCCGCATTTTTGGGTATTGTTTTGCTTATCAGTGTTCTCATTTTCTCCTGCAACAGCACAAATTCCAAGACATTAAAGATTTATAACGCAGGCGAATATATTGACGAGGACTTAATTCACGAATTTGAGGAAAAATACGGTTGTCGGGTAATTTACGAAACCTTTGACTCCAATGAATCTATGTATACCAAGATAAATTCGGGCGAGGTTTACGATATAATAATCCCCTCCGACTATATGATAGAAAGGCTCATAAAAGAGGAACGAATCAGGGAAATTGACTATTCAAAAATCCCTAATGCCAAGGGGCTTATCCCGAGCGTTCTCAATAAAGAATATGACCCGGGCAACAAATATTCCGTTCCTTATTTCTGGGGAAGTGTCGGAATTTTGTATGATAAAACCAAAGTTGACGAGGCCGACCTTAAAGAAGGCTGGAATATTCTCCGAAACACCAAGTATAAGGGCGATATTTATATGTATGACTCGGAGCGTGACTCCTTTATGATTGCAATGAAAGCCCTTGGCTATTCTCTCAACACGGACAAAAAATCGGAAATTGACGAAGCATATCAATGGCTGTTGGAGCAAAGCCAAACAATGGCTCCCGTTTATGCCGGTGATGATGTTATAGACAATATGATTTCCGGAAATAAGGCAATGGCGGTTGTATATTCCGGCGATGCCGCATATATTATAACAGAGAACCCAAATCTTGCTTATCTTGAGCCTCAACAGGGGACAAACATCTGGTATGACGGAATGGTTATAACACAGGATTGCACCAACACCGATTTGGCACACAGCTTTATCAATTTTATACTGGATAAAGACAATGCGCTGAGAAACACAACTGCAGTTGGTTACAGTTCATCAATTCAGTCAGCCTATGACGAAATGACAAAAACGGATTATAAAGGAATAAATGCCTACACTCCAAGAACGGGCTACGAAAAAGATGAGGTATTCCGTTATCAGGCACAGTCAATCAAGGAATACTATTCATCTCAATGGACAAAGATTAAAGCAAGCGGAGGACAGTAAGCAAAAATAATCTCTTATCATTTTTGTTCTGCGGATAAGAGAAAATTTATTACTATTTGAGCCGATGCAGAGCGGCGGAATGGAGATTAATATGTTGAAAATTACGGCAAGAAAAATCAACCTTTTCAGGCTAATTGCCGCCCTAATCAGCATCAGTATAATGATGTCTGTTCTCATAACATACATAACGCCGCAACCTGCGTCAGCCCAAACCGCTACCTCGGAAATCCGAGGTGTTTGGGTTGCAACGGTCTTTGGACTGGACTTCCCGTCGGGTTACACCTCCTCTGAAAAAGAGATTAAGAAAAGAATTGACGATATTATGGATAACTGCAAAAAGGCAAGGCTTAACACAGTCTTTTTTCAGGTTCGTCCTGCTTCCGACGCCTTTTATAAATCGGAAATATTCCCATGGTCAAGGTATCTGACCGGCACTCAGGGGAAAGCTCCCGAAAACGGATGTGACCCACTTAAATACGCAATCGAATCCGCCCATAAAAGAGACTTAGCTCTCCACGCATGGATAAATCCATATCGTGTGACCGTCTCCGCAGGGGATGAAAACGGATTTTCTCCGGATAATCCTGCCCTGTTGCATCCCGAATATGTGATAACCCACACAGACGGAAAAATGTATTATAACCCCGGTCTCCCTGAGGTTCGCAAGCTTGTTGCAGACGGGATTGATGAAATAATTAAAAACTATGCCGTGGACGGAATTCACCTTGACGATTATTTCTATCCCGACGGCAACTTTTCGGACGGCGACGCCTATGCCGCCTATGGCAACGGAAAAGACCTTGACGAATGGCGAAGAGATAATGTCACAGCCCTTATAAAAGAGCTAACCACTATAATCCATAAAGAAAACGAAAAATTAATTTTCAGTGTCAGCCCTGCAGGAATATGGGCAAATCAGAAAAACCACCCCGACGGCAGTGCAACCTCCGGCTCTGAAACTTATTTTAATTGCTATGCCGACACAAAGCTTTGGGTTAAGGAAGATCTTATCGACTGGATAATGCCTCAGATTTACTGGCACCGAGGCTTTGAAATTGCAGATTTTACCATTCTTGCAAACTGGTGGAAAAATGTGACAAAAAATACATCCGTTAAGCTCTGCCCCGGTCTTGCGGCATACAGAGCCTCCGACACAACCGACCAAACAAGCCCATGGTACGGGGAAAACGGAATAAACGAGCTTACAGCCCAAATCGAATACCTTCGTATGTGCGATATTGACGGTTATGCGTTCTATCGTTACGGAAGCCTGACCTCGAATGACAATCTGATGAAAATGTCTGAAAATATAAATAAATCGGATGAGCCTTCGGAGGTTTTTACGGATATTAATAAATTCCCCTGGGCTAAAAATGCAATATTAAGACTCTATGAGGACGGAATTGTTAAAGGCTATGAAGACAAAAGCTTTGGCAGCGAAAAAACCGTAACAAGAGCGGATTTCACCCTTATGCTCATTCGTGCAACCGGTAAGTCAGCCGATTTCTCTGAAAATTTTGATGATGTGAAGAAAGGCGACTATTTTTATAAGGAAGTCGGCATCGCTAAAAAGCTTAACCTCGTAAACGGGTTGGGCGAAAATCAATTTATGCCCCGCTTAAATATTACTCGCCAGGATATCGCCGTTATTATATACAGATTTCTGTTGTCGGAAAAGCTTATTAAAAAGGGTGAGTGGAACGACTCCCTCTTCAAAGACAGCGAAGAAATAAAAGATTATGCCCGGGAAGCAGTTTCAGCTTTGTCAAGAGAAGGAATTATAAACGGCTATGAAGACGATTCATTTAAACCATCTGCAACTGCAACTCGTGCAGAAACCGCTGTTATGATTTTCAGAATGAAAGACCTTCTTTAATCCCTTGACTTTCACGACTGTCACATGGTTTTCGTTACACAATAAAGGCTATGGCAAAACGATTTTGCCATAGCCCTTATTTGCGCCTATTTTTTACATACAGGTATAACATCCACGGTATCCTCTTGATGTTGCTTCCTCTTTGGAGTCAAACCGGATTTCATTCTCTTTTTTTATGTTTTTAACCCAGCTGCAATTAGGAATATGATATATATTGGATTTTATTGACCCGACATATTGGTTTTCTTCAACATCTTCAACTTCTTCACTTTCATCCTCTTCAGCTTCCCATACATCAGAGTAATCTTCTACCGATGTTTTTTCCGCTTCCTTTGGTGAACATCCCGTCAATAAAAAAATTAACATCAAAAAAGCAACTATTTTCCTCATCAAAATCCTCCCGAAAATAAAAAATGCGCCAACCAAAGTCAGCGCATAAAAAACGCAAACTCCGATTGTCGCCAAACAAAGCTAATAATGGAATATCCAAATCTACAGCCTTGGAATTTGCATTTTTATCAAATTCTTTAACTGTAAATTTGTACTCAAATAACAAAAATATTCCTTACAAAATATTCCTCTTTATATTATTAACTTCGTTTGGCATTTTCTATTATAACACAAACCTTATGATTTATCAATAGTTTTTAAAATAAATACCCACCCGAAAATTAAAAAATGCGCCAACCGAAGCCGACGCATAAAAAACGCAAACTCCAATTGTCGCCAAACAAATCAAACGTGAGGATATTTATCACAACCACACCGTTAGAATTTGCGTTTTTATCAAATTCCTTGGTGTAGTTATTCCTAAAAAAAGATACAATTATCCCCTTACAAATACCCTCATATATTAAATTTGATTCATTTGGCATTTTCTATTATAACACAAACCTTATGATTTATCAATAGTTTTTTAAAATAAATACCCACCCGAAAATAAAAAATGCGCCAACCAAAGTCAGCGCATAAATGGGTTACTATTTTCAGGCTTCCCCTTGAGGGCTTCCTCTTACGACCTCTCCTTATGGCTTCCCCTTGAGGGGAAGCTGGGTATGCAGTGAGACTGATGAGGTGTAAAATACAGATGTAACTGTTGAATTATCTTGCATTTTACTGCACCACCTCATCCACCGCAAGCGGTTCCCCTTCCCCTCGAGGAGAAGGCGACTTCCCAACAAATCATTGGTGCTATGCTGTAACATTTAAAATTAATATGCTTTTTGTTTTTTTCTTAGTTAATGTAAGAAAAAATGTTACTAAAATATATGTGATAAGATAATTGATTCCTATTTATATTATCACAATTTCTAATATGTCATCAATAAAAATTTCGGTTTTGTCGGTCAGAACAAGAGTTCTTTCTACCTCATTAACTTTTTTCGCAATGCCGATTTTTGTTTCGTATTTTCCGCCCGATTTTCTTTTATCGGGGACAAAATATGTTATTTCCGCTTCCGTATTTTCATTTTCCAAAAGACTTAAAAGCTTCCCATTTATCTCCTCTTTCATATATTCATCAAGCTCAATCCGTCTGTCCGTCAGCCTTGCGGTTTCTCTCACCGCTCCGTCATAGCCCGTCAGAGCCGAAAATGGGGCAAACTGTGCCGCCCTATCAATTCTTGGCATTTGTTTCCGACTTGTTGACTTTTTATATTCAAGGTTTATTATATCATCATAATTTCCCATAATTCTACGCCTTGTGTCCGCCGATTTGCTTATTGCGGTCGACAGTTGTTGCTCCCTCCTGAAGATTTATTCCTTTAAGCACCGCATTCTTTCCATACTTTCTGCGGATATTCACGGTGGCTTCCTGAATTTTCAGCTCTCTTTCCTCAGCTCTTATCTCCTTCTCTATTTCGTCATAGCTTGTGAATAAATCAAGCTGTTTAAAGGTTTTCGTGCTTTTCGCCTCTATCTTGCGCAAGATATGATTTGCAGAAAGATTTACTCGTCTTATAAGCAAATTTTCATCAACTATTTTGTCAAAAAGCTCTGTTACCGCCTTTTTCATAGTTGTTGCAGATGCGGTATGTCTGCCGATATTGGCTGTGCCGTGGGCGTGCTTGGGGACTTGTCTGCCGTAAAAATCTGTTGTGATTTCACCTTTATAGCCATTATTTCCGCCTTTCAGGTTTTCAATATCGTATCCCACCGTCAACACAATCTGGTCGGTAACAACTCCTTTTTCCACCAAATCAAGAGCCAAAAGCTCGGTCATTTCCTTAACGATAAGTCTTGCTTTATGAAAATCGTAGGGACAATGGAGAACCTGCCCCGCTCCGATACTTTTATTTTCAGGTTTATAGGATTTAACATCCTCAATAGTGCAAGGCTCGACACCCCAGGCATGGTCAATCAAAAGCTCGGCGTTCACTCCGAAAAGGCGATACAAAAGATTTTCGCCATAGGTTGAAAGAGATGCCTTGGCTATGTCTCCCATTGTATAAAGCCTGTGTTCTTCAAGCTTTTTACTGTAACCCCTGCCAACCCGCCAAAAATCATTCAGCGGCTTATGCTCCCAAAGCTCTTTTCTGTATGACATTTCATCAAGCTCTGCAATTCGCACACCGTCTTCGTCTGCAGGAATTTTCTTTGCCACAATATCCATGGCGACCTTGGCAAGATACATATTCGTTCCAATCCCTGCCGTTGCGGTTATTCCCGTTGTTTTTAGGACATCCTTTATTATTTTTGACGCCATTTCTCTTGCGGTCATTTTCCCGTTTTTGAGGTAGCTTGTTATATCCATAAAAACCTCGTCAATGGAATAAACATGAATATCCTCCGGCGCAACATACTTTAGGTATATATTATAAATTCCCGTACTGTGTTTTATATAATGCGCCATCCTCGGCGGTGCAATTATATATGAAACCGCAAGATGAGGGTTTTTCAAAAGCTCGGTTTTATCATAGCTTTCGCCCGAAAATTCTTTATTCTTAATTTTCCGCTTTCTCTCTCGGTTTATCTCCTTAACCTTCTGAACAACTTCAAAAAGTCTTGCTCTGCCGGGAATTCCGTATTCCTTAAGGCTTGGAGTTACGGCAAGGCAAATGGTTTTCTCCGTTCTTTCCGAATCGGCAACAACAAGATTTGTTGTCATGGGATTAAGCTCTCGTTCAACACACTCAACAGAGGCATAGAAGCTTTTTAAATCTATACATAAATACTGTTTTTTATCCACTTCTTCCGCCTCCTTTTTATTTATTATATCACAGAAAAAAATATAAATCCACCATAATTTAAAATCCGACTTATTTTTTATGTATTTTTAGTTTATAATCTAATAAAACCCATACGGAGGATGAAATGAATACTGTCAAAAAAACCATTATTTTCGGAACCTTAACCGCTCTTGGGGCGCTCTTAATTATTTATTATCGGGGGATATTTGAAAATTTTATCATAAGGCTGTGGAATGCAATAAACCCCGTCCTTATCGGATTTTTCATTGCTTATATAATAAATATTCTTATGAGCAGATACGAAAAGCTGTATTTCCCGTCAAAAAATCACCTGCCAATCATCCAAAAAACTCGCAGACCCGTGTGTCTTGTCGCCTCTTTGCTGACTCTGTGCGGAATTATCACCTTGGTTATGATTCTCGTTATCCCCGAGCTCATATCCTGCATAAAATTATTAGTCTCCGAAATTCCTTTGATTATCGATGATATTATGGAAAACGAAAAACTGCTAAACGCCATGCCCGAGTCAATTTCCTCGGCTTTGTCGGAGATTGATATGACCGAACTGACAGGAAAAATTGCAGAAAAGCTGTTCAGCGGCATCGGAACTGCGGCAGAAACAATTTTCTATGCCGTCAGCGCCTTTATTTCATCGGTTATATCCCTTCTTATAAGCATCGTATTTTCCGTCTACATCCTGCTGAAAAAAGAAAAACTTGCATTTCAGTTTAAAGCAGTTCTCCGCAATTATCTTCCTCAAAAAATTACGGATAAAATACTCTATGCGGCTTCCGTTTTAAACGAAAGCTTCCACGGTTTTATTGTGGGACAATGTCTTGAGGCTGTCATTCTCGGTTTTCTCTGCATTATCGGAATGTATATCTTCCGCTTCCCCTATGCCGCAATGATTGGAACTTTAATCGGTTTCACAGCCTTAATCCCTGTTGCAGGTGCGTTTATCGGGGCAGGAATCGGCGCAATTATGATTTTGACGGTTTCCCCCGTAAAATCACTATTTTTCATATTGTTTATTATCGTTTTACAGCAATTTGAGGAAAATGTTATCTACCCCAAGGTTGTGGGCAAAAAAATCGGCTTACCCTCATTTTATGTGCTTACGGCAATCACCGTAGGCGGTGGACTTTTCGGAATAACGGGAATGCTCCTTTTCGTTCCGCTTTTCTCCGCCATATATAAAATTATCCAAAAAGATATATCTCAAAAAAGTCGAGATATATAAACTTTCCCAATAATATAATACCCTCGTTATGATGAATACCTTTAAAAAGGCTTTATCTCATAACGGGGGTATTTAGAATTATGCTCCACAAAAAATTTAAATTTCAATCACTTCATCGTCTGAATTCTCGATTGAAGGATTATCCTCCTCCAAGTTCTCGGATTCACTGCCGTTTAACTCAATATCCTCAGGCAACGGTGCATCTGTTACACTCCCTTGCTCAATAAGTGTTTCAACTGCAACACCTCGCTCATCAGGATTTACTGTCACAATATGAGGTGTGGCATGGTATACACTCTTTGTGAGCGGCTCGGTTTTAACAAGAACATCATCCTGATATACCAACCTTGTTGATGAAACCGCATAGCCACCGGAGCCCTTCACCGTCTTTTTGAAGCCTTTTGGAATACTTGCATCTGTTTCAATCTCTGTTGAAGGAGTATATGAGGCGGTTGTCACATTACTTATAACAACCTTTTGACCTTTGACGGGAGTTCCGATAATTGAACAGGTGATACCGCCACCCTCTATGGAGGTTTCGATTTTAATGGGATATTCCGTGTTATTTTTGAACACAAAATCAATAGCCCCTGCGGCGATAGTTGCATCCTGTCCGGCAGGCATATAGCTAACGGGCAGAGAATGCGAAGTTCTTGAAACTATTTCAAGATTTGAATAAAGAACCGCAGAATATAGGGTTGACGAGGTCTGACAAATTCCACCACCTATACCATTTTCCACCTTGTTGTTTATATACACACCGGCAACCTTAAAGCCGTTTTCAGCAGTTCTCGGACCGACTGTTTTATCATAGGAAAAGCTTTCCCCCGGCATAAGGATTGTGTTGTTTATTCTGGAAGCGGACAGCCGGACATTTTCCGACCTTGCAACATTGCTTGTTGAGAAATAACTGGTCCATGTTCCTATTGTCTCGGAGAAAAGTGCCTCCTCAAGGTCTTTTTTTGTTCTATTAGCAGGAATAACCGTCACAGCGACAGAAGAGGATGAATTTTTTGACTCAACAGCCTTCTTCAAAGTGTCCTTATTGACTTTGATTTGAGGTTTATCCGCAATAACAATAACATTTCCGTCCGAGGTTTTTTCGTAATAAGCATCCTTTGCCGCCCCCGTCAGCTCCTTGTAGAGGGAGTCCACATTAAAGGTCTTTCCCTCAACTTTCGCAAACACAAGGGGAATTGATGAAGATGGTGAGTTAATATTTTTCTCAATCTCAGCAATTAAAAGGGCTTTGTCAAGCTTTTTCCCGTCGTTACCTTTTTTTATAATAAGCTTATTATTTTCAACAGAATAGCTTGCGTTATTTGGCCGGATTTCATAAGGCTTTAAGTATTCAGCCATAACCTCGTCAAATTTTTTTGAATCAATCTTAACCGACGGGTTTAAAACCGTGTCGCTGAATATACTTTTCGTATAGTTCGCAAGGTTTGAAAAAAATCCGTTTTCCGCTCTGTTTCCTATGGTCAGGGCAAGGGTTCTCTCCGCATCAAAGCATAAGCCTATGTCTGAAGATTTAACGGAAAATGTTTTCCCGTCCACAACAAAATTCAAGGTTTCGGGAACACTGTTTTTCTCATAATACTCCTCGCAGAAAGCCTTAAGTTCATCGGCGGTCATCCCGCTGATAGAAGCTCCGTTTATGTATGTATTCGGGTATACATCGGCATAGTTCCCTGCATAGACCATAAAAATGCCGAGAACAAGACAGACCGACAAAACCGAGACTAAAACAATAAGCCTTGTTTTATTGATTTTTGAAAAAATATTGCTTGATTTTGCCTTTTCTCCGGATTTTTCTGACATAACAAGCAATCCCCCTTTTTTTTAATATAGCTTAATATATATTATACACATTTTGCCGTAAAAATCAATAGCTTTATAAATTATATTTATTCTCATAAGAGCAAAACATTCTTAATATAAATAAATATAAAGCTATGTGGGTGTGTGATTTTGTGAGAAGAAATCCTGTTGCTTACAATATGATGATATTAACCGTTACGGGGATTATAACAAAAACTATTGATTTTGCCTTTCGTTCCTATTATTCAAAACAACTGGGTGCAGAAGGAATGGGCATTTTTTCCCTGATAATGAGTGTGTTCGGAATAATTTTAAGCCTATCCTCGGCAGGCATGGGAGTTGCGGTTTCAAGGCTGGTTTCAATCAAAGAAGAGCAGGGAAATCGGGAGGGGAGCGTTGGAGTTGTCAAGTCTGCTTTGCAAACCGTTTTCTGCGTTGGAGCTGTGTGTGTTTCATTTGTATTTTTATTTGCGGAATGGCTGTCCCAATCGATTTTAAACGATATGAGATGCGTGACGGGACTTTTATGCATTGCTCCGGCATCACTTTTTATGGGAATTTCATACTGCATAAAAGGCTATTTTTACGGAATAAGAAAGGTCATCATCCCTGCAGAGTCCGAATTTGTTGAGCAGGCAGTTAAGATTGCATCAATCAGCTATTTCCTCGGGAAAGGCTTATATATTGGGACAGAATACGGCTGTGCAGGAGTTATGGCGGGGCTTACAATCGGCGAATTTTCATCTTGTGTTTATCTTCTTATACGCTATAAATTTCACTCAAAAGGAAGGAAAAGCCAAGGCTGTCCCGTCAAAGGGATACTAAATATGACAATTCCAATGACTGCCTCTGCTGTGGGAAATTCATTTTTCCGCATGATTGAGGATGTTAAAATTATTGACGGATTTGAGAGGTTTGGAAAAGAAAATGCGGTGGGAGAATATGGCTTAATTAAAGGAATGACCATGCCTCTTATTGTTTTCCCCCTAAATCTGATTTCCTCGTTTATGGCACTCTTATCCCCTGAGGTTTCAAGAGCAACGGAAAAAGGGAAATTTTCAGGGATTGCAAAACGAATCGGAAAAATCGGTTTATTTTTCGGGTTTCTTGTTTTTGTTATTTTTTCCGCCTTCCCCGAAGAATTATCTCTTATGGTATACGGAACAACCGAAGGGGCAAAATATATAGCCCCGTTAGCCCTGCTTTGCCCTCTTATGGTCATAGATTCCCTTTCAAGCAGTATGCTCGGCGGATTGGGCGAACAGAAAAAACTACTGAAATACAGTCTTTGGGATTCGGCGTTAAGGCTGTTTATTGTCTGGGTTATTTTGCCCTATTTGGGGAATTTTGCAATTATTTTAATGTTCTTTTCAAGCAATGCATTAACCTGCACATTGACAGCAGGGAAGATACACAAAATGGCAGAAAGCTTTATTCCCCTGTCAAGCATAACAAGAGCGTTCTTCTGCAGCTTGATTGTTATTTTGCTTTCGGAAATATTTATCCCCGACAGCTTAAGCGGAGCCTACTTAATCGCATCAATTTTGGCTGTTACGGCATTATATGCCCTGCTTTACAAGAAATCAAAAAGCTAACGCAAAACACACCGTCCTCTAATTGTTAGATTTTGGTCTAACTTTTGGAGGGCGGTGCACATTAACTTCTGTTACCTTTTTTCTATCGGAACATAGTCTCTTTCAGGCTTAACCCCGATATAAGCAGGGCGGATTATCTTCCCTGCATTTTCAATTTCTTCTATGCGGTGGGCTGACCAGCCTGCAATTCTTGAAATTGCAAAAATAGGTGTGAAAAGCTCATAAGGAAGGTTGAGAAGTCTGTAAACCAGACCGGAATAGAAGTCAACATTAGGGCTGACCCCTTTATATATCTTCCGTTTTTCCGCTATTATCTCCGTTGCAAGGGCTGCAACAGTTTCATAAAGCTCAAATTCCTCAAGGCAATTTTTTTCACGGGATAAATCCTTCGCACAAATCTTTAGCATATCGGCTCTCGGGTCGGATATGGAATAAACCGCGTGTCCCATTCCGTATATAAGACCGCTTTTGTCAAAGGCTTCTTTATCGAGAATTTTAACAAGATAGTCCTTAAGGGCGGATTTATCTTTAATATTTACATTTTTCATAATATTGTCAAACATCATGGCAACTTTTATATTCGCTCCGCCATGACGAGGACCTTTCAAAGAGCCTAAAGCCGCCGCAACAGATGAATATGTATCTGTCCCCGACGAGGTCACAACATGGGTTGTAAAGCTGGAGTTATTTCCTCCGCCGTGTTCTGCGTGGAGAACTAAAGCCAGGTCTAAAACACGGGCTTCAAGGTCTGAAAATTCACCGTTCTTTCTCAAAATACGAAGAAGGTTTTCAGCGGTGGAAAATTCACGCTTCGGGTTTCGGATATGCAGAGTTTTATTCAGGTGATAGTGCCTGTAGCTATGGTATCCGTATACCGCCAGAAGGGGAAACATGGAAATAAGCTGAAGGCTTTGCCTTAAAACATTCTCCAAAGATATATCATCGGGATTATCGTCATAAGGATAAAGGGCGAGAACACATCTTGAAAGAATATTCATCATATCCTTGCCGGGAGCTTTTAAAATCATATCCCTGACAAAGGAGGTCGGGAGAGTTCTGTAATTTGCTAAAAGCTCATTGAATTCTCTAAGCTGTTCCTCATTTGGCAATTCCGAAAACAAGAGGATATAAACAGTTTCTTCAAATCCGAATCTGCCCTCTTTCAAAAATCCGTTTGCAAGGTCTTTGATGTTAATACCACGATAATAAAGCCTGCCCGGACACGGAATGGTGTCCCCTGCTTCATTCTTTTCTTTGGAAATAATAGTTGATATTTCCGTCAAACCGGTGATAACCCCATTACCGTTGTTATCACGAAGTCCCTTTTTAACATTATTTTCTATATACATTTCCCGGGTTATCCGGTTATTACTTTTTGATTTTTCGGCAAGATTTTTAATCAAAGGCGTAATTTCTGAATATGATTTTGTCATCTTTTTCCTCCTTTAACTTTTAAGAGAGTCCCTTAATTTTATTATACTATAGCAGGCGGCTTATTTTCTGCCGCTTCCTGTCGAATGGACGATTCTTTCGGCAAACGCTTTTTAGCGGTCTGAAGCATAAGCTTAATTCTGTTAAGCTGATTAACCTCACTTGCACCCGGGTCATAGTCAACAGCGGTGATGTTTGCATCGGGGTATTTTTTCTTGAGTGCTTTAATAACCCCCTTGCCCACAACATGATTGGGAAGACAGCCGAAAGGCTGAATACATACAATATTCGGAACATCAACGGAAAGCAGCTCCGCCATTTCGCCAGTCAAAAACCAGCCTTCTCCATACTGGTTTCCTATGGATAAAATGGGTTTTGCAAGGTCTGCGATTTTGTTCATGGGAACAGGCGCATGGAAACGGCGACTCTTCTTAAGAGCCGCAACAGCAGGCTTTCGGATAGTATTTATAACAGATATTGCAGTTTTCGAGATATAGTTGCTTTTTTGCGAATCTCCAAGGTATGTGGCTTTATATTCGTTGTTATAAAGGCAATAAATGAAGAAGTCGATAAGGTCGGGAACAACAGCCTCAGCACCCTCTTTTTCAAGAAGATTGACGATTTGATTGTTGGCAAGAGGCATATATTTAACAAGAATTTCCCCGACAATTCCAACCCTTGGTTTAACAAGCTCCTCGTTAATCGGGAAATTATCAAATGCCTCAACAATGCCTCTGCACACATCGGTATATTTAAACTTACTCTTTTTATTGACGAGAGAGTCAATGCAGATATCCTGCCACTTCTGATGCAGTGCATTTGCCGCACCCCTTACCTTCTCGTAAGGACGGACACGATAAAGACAACGCATCAGCAGGTCTCCGTAAATTGCCGCCTTGACAATATCAAATAAAAACAGAGGAGACGGTGAAAAACCGCTGTTTTTCTCCATTCCGTTTGCATTGAGGGACAAAACGGGAATATGAGGAAGCTCAGCCTTTTCCAAAGCCCGACGGATAAGGCTGACATAGTTGCTGGCACGACAGCAACCGCCCGTCTGAGCCATAACAATGGCGAGCTTATCGGTATCATAATCACCGGACAGAACAGCCTCCATAATCTGCCCCACAACAGTAATTGACGGGAAGCAGGCATCGTTATTAACATATTTTAGCCCCGTGTCTATGGCGCTTCTGTTATCATTACTCAGGACAACAACATTATAACCATGCTTTTTGAAAACGGGCTCTATAATATCAAAATGAATAGGGCTCATTTGCGGAGCGATTATAGTGTAACCCCTATCACGCATCTCTTTGGTAAATTCAACACGATTATGAACGGGAGATACGGGTTTTGCAATAATTCCGTTTGCTTCACGCAGCTTTATAGCGGCAATAAGACTTCTTATGCGGATACGGACAGCACCTAAATTATTGACCTCATCTATTTTTAAAAGAGTGTAAAGCTTATTGCTGTTTTCCAGAATTTCGCAAACCTGGTCTGTGGTAATGGCATCAAGACCGCAACCGAAGGAGTTAAGCTGGATAAGCTCAATGTCATTGCATTTGGTCACAAACTCCGCCGCAGAATATAAACGGGAATGGTAAACCCACTGGTCAACAACACGGAGTGGTCTTTGAGGAGCAAAGTCTATGGGAAGGGAGTCCTCTGTAAAGACAGTAAACCCGTAAGATGCAATCATTTCGGGAATACCGTGGTTGATTTCAGGGTCAATATGATAAGGTCTTCCTGCAAGGACAATACCTTTTTTCCCCTGACTTCGCATAAGGTCGAGGATTCGCTTTCCCTCTTTTTTAATATCTTCTTTCGCCCTTCGCTGTTCTTCCCATGCACATTTAACCGCCATACGGACTTCCTTTTCGGGAATACCCCAGTTATCACGACATACAGCACAAAGGCGGTTCGCCAATATTTTTTCATTTGTAAACGCAATAAAGGGACGGATATATTTAACCTTTCCCGAGGCAACATCCTCAACATTATTTTTAAGATTTTCTGCATAAGATACAACGATAGGACAATTATAATGATTTTGCGCATCTTGTGTTTCCTGGTGTTCATAGAAAACGCAAGGGTGGAAAATCGTGGTAATCCCCTGATTTATAAGCCATTGAACATGACCGTGAGAGAGCTTAGCCGGATAACATTCCGATTCAGACGGGATGGATTCCATTCCAAGCTCATATATTTTTCTATCGGAATATGGGGATAAAACCGCTCTGATTTTAAGCTTTTCAAAGAAAACCGCCCAGAACGGATAGTTTTCATACATATTAAGAACTCTCGGAATACCAACCGTTCCACGGACAGCAGCTTCTTCGGGAAGTGGGGTATACGAGAACAGTCTTTCTCGCTTATATTCAAACATATTCGGATTTTTCTCCTGAGGAGAATCGTTTCCGAGACCTTTTTCACATCTGTTTCCGCTTATGTAGCGTCTGTTACCCGAAAATTTGTTAATGGTCAGCATACAGTTGTTGGAACAACCCTTGCAACGGGTGGAGGTTGAGGTATATTCAAGGCTTGAAATTTCGTCAAGAGAAAGCATTGTCGTCCCCTGACCGCTATATCGCTCTTTAGCAATCAGCGCCGCACCAAAAGCACCCATAAGCCCTGAAATATCCGGACAAATGGCTTCAATTCCCGTTATTTTTTCAAAGGCACGCAAAACGGCATGGTTGAGGAATGTTCCCCCTTGAACAACGATATTTTTGCCCAGTTCACTGCCGCTTGTCAGCTTGATAACCTTAAAGAGAGCATTTTTGATAACTGAATAGGCAAGACCTGCCGAAATATCAGAAACACTTGCCCCCTCCTTCTGCGCCTGCTTAACATTGGAGTTCATGAAAACCGTACATCTTGTTCCAAGGTCAACGGGAGCATCTGAAAAAAGAGCTTTGTTTGCAAAGTCGCTGACATTAAAGCCAAGAGAGTTTGCAAAGTTTTCTATAAATGAGCCGCAACCGGATGAGCAGGCTTCGTTTAAAATAACCGAATCAACGGAATTATTCTTAATTTTTATACATTTCATATCCTGACCGCCAATATCCAAAACACAGTCAAGATCAGGGCAGAAAAATTTTGCCGCTGTGGTATGAGCGATGGTTTCAACCTCGCCCTCGTCAAGAGAAAATGCCGCCTTAAGGAGAGCTTCTCCGTAGCCCGTTGAACAGGAATGGACAATTTTTGCATTTTCGGGAAGCTGTTTCTTTAAAATATCAATGGCATTTATAGCGGTCTTTATGGGATTTCCGCTGTTGTTTGCATAGTATGAAAACAACAGTTGCCCCTCGTCGCCTATTAAAACAAGCTTTGTTGTTGTTGAGCCTGCATCAATTCCCAAAAAGCAATCACCCTCATATTGGTCAAGCCCCGTTGACGGAACAACAGACTTTTTATGCCTGCGGATAAATTCATTATATTCGTCTTCGGAGCCGAATAAAGGCTCAAGACGAGGCATTTCAAATGTGATTTCGTCCCCTGTTTCAAGCTTTCCGATTAAATCGTCAACAGATACAGAAGCGGAATTTTCCGATTCAAGGGCAGAGCCCAATGCCGCAAACAAATGAGAATTTTCAGGGTCAACGGTTGTTTCGGGAGTAAGATTTAATGTGCGGATAAACGCCGCCTTAAGTTCAGGCAAGAAGTGAAGAGGCCCACCCAAAAACGCAACATTTCCGCGAATAGGCTTTCCGCAGGCAAGTCCTGATATTGTCTGATTGACAACCGCCTGAAAAATAGATGCGGCAAGGTTTGCCTTTGTTGCACCCTCATTTATAAGAGGCTGAATGTCCGTTTTTGCGAAAACACCGCAACGAGCGGCAATAGGATATATCTCCGTATAGTTGACCGCTTCGTCGTTAAGCCCCGTGGCATCTGTCTGCAAAAGAGCCGCCATTTGGTCGATAAAAGAGCCTGTTCCACCGGCACAGACACCGTTCATTCTCTCCTCAAGACCACCCGTAAAATATATAATTTTAGCGTCTTCTCCGCCAAGCTCAATAGCAACATCTGTATGAGGCGCAGTAAATTCAACTGCAGAGGCAGTCGCAACAACCTCCTGAACAAAATCAATCTCCAGCTTTTTAGCCAGATTAATAGCGCCGGACCCCGTTATTGATGCTGAAACGGAAAAGCTGCCCAATGTATTTTTTGCGTCAAAAAGAAGCTCCAGCAAAGTTTCCTTTGTGTGTGCCCCATGTCGACGATATTTGCTGTATATAATATTTTTATTTTCATTTAAAATGACAAGCTTGACAGTTGTTGAGCCAATGTCAATACCTGCAAGATACCCACTCACCTGATTTTACCTCCGAAAAAGTTCAAATAATATAATAATCCAAACATATTATACAATAAAATTGTCGAAAAGTAAAGAGTAATGTGGAAACCGCCGGCATTTATTTTGCCGACGGAAATATTTTTGATTTATATCGTGATATTTTCAAACTTTGCATTTATAAGGGTTATAAGCTCAAAGGGGGACATTTTAATCTGTGTCCCCAGTCTGCCGCCGCTGAACATTATTTTTTCATAAGCCTTTGCGGAGGCATCAACAACGGTCATAAACTGCTTTTTCATTCCGATAGGACTGCAACCCCCACGGATATAGCCCGTGACCTTATTTATATCAGCAACAGCAATCAATTCAACAGATTTTTCCGAAACGGATTTTGCCGCCGCTTTCAAGTCAAGCTCCTTATGGACAGGGATAACAAAAACGAAGAAATTTCCGCTTTTCCCTTTGGTTACAAGGGTTTTAAAGGTTTCCTCAACCCTTTGATTAAGCTTGTTTGCGATTGAAACACCGTCCATAAATCCGTCGCTGTCATAGTTTATAAGCTCGTATGAAATTTTGTTTGAGTCAAGAATCCTGACTGCATTGGTTTTCGCTTGTTTACCCATTTATATCACCGTTTAAATATCCATAATAACAGGGAGAATCATTGGTTTTCTCTTGGTTTTTGAGAAAATATATCCGCCCACAGCGTTTTTCAGATTGGTCTTTATGCTTGACCAGTCTGTTATATTTTTATCCATACATTCATCGAGAGCGTCCATTGCGGCATAGCGCATTTCGTCCATAAGATTTTCAGCCTCACGAACATAAACAAAGCCTCTTGAAATAATATCCGGCCCTGCAACAACCGTGTTGCTCGCCTTGTCGATAGTGAGAACGATAACAATAAGACCATCTTGTGCAAGATGTTTTCTGTCGCGAAGAACAATGTTTCCAACATCGCCGACACCAAGCCCGTCAACAAGAATTTTTCCCGCAGGGACAGTATCCACAATTTTGGCACTTGTTTTGGTTATTTCAAGCATTTTTCCGTTGTCCATCATAATAATATTCTTGCTTGGAATCCCCATTTGCATAGCAATTTCACGATGAGCGCAAAGGTGCTTATATTCCCCGTGAACAGGAATGAAATATTTCGGTTTTGCAAGAGCGAGGATGATTTTAAGCTCCTCCTGACAAGCGTGTCCTGAAACATGAACATCGGCAAGTGCCTCATAGACAACCTCTGCTCCGTGCTTTAAAAGCTCATTTATAACATTGGAAATTGCCTTTTCGTTGCCCGGAATAGGGCTTGCGGAAATAATAACCAAATCCCCGTTTTCAATGTTCGCCTTTTTATGCCCCGAAAATGCCATACGGGAAAGAGCAGCCATTGGTTCGCCTTGGCTTCCCGTTGTGATTATAACAAGCTGATTTTTCGGATAGCGGTTAATCTCGTCCAGAGAAATCAGTGTGTTTTTCGGGATTTTCATATATCCAAGCTCGATTGCGGCAGAGAGCACATTTTCCATACTGCGCCCCGAAACCGCAACTTTTCTTTTGTGTTTAACAGCGGCGTTTATAACCTGCTGAACTCTGTGAATATTTGACGCAAAGGTCGCAACAAATATACGCTTGTCGCAGTTTTCAAAAATACTGTCAAATGTCTTGCCAACCGTCCGCTCGCTCATAGTATAACCACTACGCTCCGCGTTGGTGCTGTCTGACATAAGGGCTAAAACACCCTCATTTCCAAGCTGACCGATTCTTGCAAGGTCAATCATTTCCCCGTCGATTGGGGTCGGGTCAATTTTAAAGTCGCCCGTATGAAGAACAACTCCTGCAGGAGTGTGGAGCGCAACAGCAACTGCGTCGGCAATGCTGTGGTTACTCCTTATATATTCAATTTTAAAATCTCCAAGCTTAAAGGTTTCGCCGGGGTTGACAACGATTGTCTTTGTCGAGTTGACAATCCCGTGTTCCTCAAGCTTGTATTTTAAGATACCGAGAGTAAGCTTTGTTCCGTAAACAGGAACATTAAATTCCTTTAAGAAATAAGGAATTGCTCCTATATGGTCCTCATGACCATGGGTTAAAACGATACCCTTTATGCGGTTTTGATGCTTGACAAGGTAAGTCCAGTCGGGGATAACCATATCAACGCCAAGCATATCATCATCGGGAAAGGCAAGACCGCAGTCGAGTATAACAATGTCGCTCCCATACTCGAAAACAGTAAGATTCTTACCAATCTCCAGAAGACCGCCAAGGGGAGTAATTTTTATTTTTTTAGATTTTTGCACAATTTACCTCCATTTTTAAAATTTTTCGTGCCGATAAAACACCAAAAAAGAGCCATAACCCCCGTCGGGTAAGGCAAAATGGTGCTTTATTAAATTAACCGCTCAAATAATGTTAGGATAATTATAGCACATCTTCCCTCTTTTTTCAATAGTTTTTAAAATTTTTTTATTTTCTCTTTATTTTTCACTCCTTTTATGGTAGAATTAAAATATATTTAACATAAGGAGAATATTATGGTAAACATAGGAAATGACTGGGACGAAATCTTAAAAGACGAGTTCCAAAAAGAATATTATCTTAAAATCCGCAGTTTTTTGAAAGCCGAGTATGCTCACCACACAATCTACCCCGATATGTTTGACATATTCAACGCTTTAAAGTATACATCATACAGTGGGGCGAAAGTTGTCATAATCGGTCAGGACCCCTACCACGGCCCGAAACAGGCACACGGCCTCTGCTTTTCCGTTCAGGACGGGATTAAACCGCCTCCGTCACTGGTGAATATTTTTAAGGAAATCCACGACGATTTGGGAATTGAAATCCCGAAGAGCGGAAATCTCACAAAATGGGCAAAGGAAGGCGTTTTGCTTTTAAATAATGTATTGACAGTTAGGGAAGCGTCCCCCAACAGCCATAAGGGGAAAGGCTGGGAAGAGTTCACCGATTGCATAATAAAACACCTTAACGAAAGAGAAAAACCGCTTGTGTTCCTTTTGTGGGGGTCAAATGCGAGAGCGAAAACCAAAATTATAACTAACCCGAATCATTTAATTTTAGAAACCGTTCACCCAAGCCCATTGTCGGCATACGGTGGATTTTTCGGGTGCAAACATTTTTCAAAAGCCAATGAGTTTCTGAAATCCAAAGGCATCGCCCCCGTTAATTGGAATCTTACATAAGGGGACAAACCCGATAGCTATTGTTAATGAATGAGGTGAATATGTGAAGAAAATTATAAGTTTAATTTTATTTTTTTGTTGTATTTTAAACATAATACCTATATGTGCTGATGAAATCGAATCTGATGTAACCGAGCATGATCTAATAAAATTTGGGATTTTGGATGAGGATTCCTTTTTGAATGATGATACGATTACTCGGGAAGAATGTTTAATTGCAATTATGCGGGTTATCGGTTTGACTGACAATGATGTTAATATGATGGACGGAGCAGATTGCTATGCTTTTGTAGATGTGGGACCTTTTACATATATAGGGTGTGCATGGGAGAGTAGAATTGCATATGGAATAGAGTGCATTGTTGATTTTCCGACTTATCGGAGTTCGCATACAGGGAAAAATACAGATTATTTTTTCTTCTCTGACCGTGATGCTACGATAACCGAAGCGTTGGCTTTTATGATTAGATGTTTAGAAAAGGATGAAATTGATTTGGATATGGCTATTGAAAAAGCATATCAATATGGATTGTTAAGGACTGAAGATGTGTTTAGTGAACATCTTGACTCTAAGATAAACCAAAGAGATTTTTCTATTTTGCTTGATAGACTATTACAACAAAAGAGATGCAAATATTATGAAGCATGGCATGGTATCGGGCATAAGATTGATGAAGAGCGTTCCATAAGTTATATTGATATGCACAATCAAAGATTGAAAAACGGCGGAGTAATTCCTGATGAAGAAACTGCTTTAGTTGTTGGAAAAGCTATTTTGGAAAAATATACAGAAAAGCCTTTGGAACATGAAACGGAAGATAAAATTTATTATCTTGAAGTTGAATATTTAGACCAACAGAATGCATGGAGAATTTGTCAAACATTTAGGTATAAGGATGAAAATAAGGGTTGGAGTGCTGGTGGTAAGTTTTATAGGCCCTATGTTGTTATAAGTAAACAAACTGGCGAAGTGCTATCTATCAATACATATTCCTCTTTTGGCGATTGAATTGTTTCAAAGATAATGGAATAGGGCATAGAATACACAGAAAGCTATGATCTCATAGAAGCAACAACAGGCATACGGCGGATTTTTTGGGTGCAAACATTTTTCAAAAGCCAATGAATTTTTAAAATCCAAAGGCATCGCCCCCGTGGACTGGAATCTTACATAAATTCGGGAAAATTGTTGACAAAATGGGGATTTTGTGATATTATTAACGATGGTCAATTTGTAATATAATTAAAAATTTAAATACATTATTGAAAGGAGCGGAATATTATGAAATATTCAGCTGAAGTTGAAATGATGTGTCCTTTGGCTAAAGGTGCTAACCACGGTCCTGCACCGATTCCTCAGGAAGGAAAATGGACACAGGCTAAAGAAATTAAGGACATTTCCGGTCTTACTCACGGTATTGGCTGGTGTGCTCCGCAACAGGGTACTTGTAAGCTCACTTTAAATGTTAAAGAGGGTATTATTCAGGAGGCTCTCGTTGAAACTGTTGGTTGTAGCGGTATGACTCATTCTGCTGCTATGGCTTCTGAAATCCTTGTTGGCAAGACAATCCTTGAAGCTCTTAACACAGACCTCGTTTGTGACGCTATTAACACAGCTATGAGAGAGCTTTTCTTACAGATTGTTTACGGAAGAACTCAGACTGCATTCTCTGAAGATGGTCTCCCAATCGGCGCAGGCCTCGAAGACCTTGGTAAGGGTCTCCGCAGCCAGGTTGGTACAACTTATGCAACTCTTGACAAAGGTCCTCGTTACCTTGAACTTGCAGAAGGTTATATCACAAAGATTGCTGTTGACGAAAACAACGAAATTATCGGTTATAAGTTCGTTCACCTTGGCAAGATGATGGAAATGATCGCTAAAGGCATGGACGCTAACGAAGCTATGGAAAAAGCAAGCGGACAGTACGGACGAGTTGATGATGCTGCAAAGCTTCTCGACCCAAGACACGAATAAGAGAGGGAGGTTATAACTATGGCTTTATTTGAAAGTTATGAAAGAAGAATAGACCAAATCAACGCAGAGCTTAATAAGCATGGTATCGCTTCAATCGAAGAAGCTAAGCAAATCTGTGATGATAAGGGTATTGATGTATATAACATCATTAAAGGAATTCAGCCTATCTGCTTTGAAAACGCTTGCTGGGCATATATTGTTGGCGCAGCTATCGCTATCAAAGACGGCGCAACAAAAGCGGCTGACGCTGCTGAAAAAATCGGTGTAGGTCTCCAGTCTTTCTGTATTCCCGGCTCTGTTGCCGATGACAGAAAAGTTGGTATCGGTCACGGTAACCTCGGCGCTATGCTCCTCCGTGACGAAACAAAGTGCTTTGCATTCCTCGCAGGTCACGAATCATTCGCTGCTGCTGAAGGTGCTATCGGTCTTGCAAGATCAGCTAATAAGGCAAGAAAAGAAGACCTCCGTGTTATCTTAAACGGTCTCGGTAAGGACGCTGCTCAGATTATCTCAAGAATCAACGGCTTCACTTATGTTCAGACAAAGTTTGATTACTACACAGGTAAGGTTGAAATCGTTAAGGAAACAGCTTATTCAAAGGGCGAAAGAGCAAAAGTTCGTTGCTACGGCTCCGACGATGTTCGTGAAGGCGTTGCAATCATGCACTTAGAAGGCGTTGATGTTTCTATAACAGGTAACTCCACTAACCCAACAAGATTCCAGCATCCTGTTGCAGGAACATATAAGAAGGAATGTATCGAACAGGGTAAGAAATACTTCTCAGTTGCATCCGGCGGTGGTACAGGAAGAACACTCCATCCTGATAACATGGCTGCAGGTCCTGCTTCTTACGGTATGACAGATACAATGGGAAGAATGCACTCAGACGCTCAGTTCGCAGGTTCTTCATCAGTTCCGGCTCATGTTGAAATGATGGGACTTATCGGCGCAGGTAACAACCCAATGGTTGGTATGACTGTTGCAGTTGCTGTTGCTATTGAAGAAGCTTGTAAATAAGAGCCTTTTCGGAGTTTTAAAACTCGAATAAATTAAAAATAAGATTAGTCCCATCATTTTGAGTAAAATCACGATGATGGGACTATGTTTTACCTATATAAATCTATTAATACATTATAAAAGTATTCCGAATTTATTAAATTATTTGGTTGCTACAAATACAACTTCGTCATCTTTTAAAGGATCGGGTGTGTATCTTATTTCCATATTACTCCAATCAGCAGGAACCTCATAGCCTATAATACCGGAAAGCTTTTTCCCGGGAGCGATTTTTCCATCTAATTGCTTTTTTTCGCTATTTGATGCCATTGCCGAAATACTTAAATTACAGGAAGAATCATCGCAATATGCTTCAAAACTAAGCATGGACGATACAGTCAAATCTTTGCTTGAATTATTCTCGATATTGAATTCGCAAATCACATATACATTTCCGTCTGCAGGCTTTGAAAACGCCTCACCTGTGCTTTCATAAACATCAACCATGGTCACCTCAACATCGTCTATTTCTGCTTTTTCTCCCAATGAAAATGTTTTGTTGGTTACATCTTCCATAGTGTTAGAGACGATATTTTTTGTGTTACATGCACACAACGATAAACATAAAACTCCTAACAAAATAGTTGTAATAATTTTTTTCATAATTTTTCTCCTTTTTCTAAACTATTATTATGTATGACCTTAAAATTTTACTCCTTTCTAAATTCTCACGCAATAAAAAATGCGTGGCAACAGAAGTCTTGCCACGCATAAAAACGCGGCTCGATTTCAATGTTACCACACACTATAACCAAATATGAATATCACAAAACAAATACCATATCACAGCCTGCGTTTTTAACAAACACAAATTTGTTTTATGATACCCCAAAAGGATAGCAAAAATAGATATTCATAAAAATATCTAAAATCTATTATTAAAATTATAGTATGTGGTGAATATATTATACCACTATTGGATTATTAAATCAATATATTTTTCAAATTTAATAATTAAGTTGGTTTTTGAAATTTGGTAAAAAAGTTAAAATTGTTTCACTGCCGGAGGTAAGAGAAGAATTTGCCGTTTACCTTGATAAGACAAGAAATGTATGAAAATAGTGAAAAAGTGGCTTTATTATGACAACTTCAATTTGACACCGCCTGCGTTGTTGTGTTATAATACCATTTGTAGCAAGAGAAACGGCGGCGGTTGTTTCCGACACCTCTATGAAAGGGGGTGTTAATGTGGAAGAAATAATTTCTTTTACTCTATTGGTAATGATAATTATTATTTACATACAGAAATAACCGCCACTTCTGCACAAGTGACGGTTTTGTAAAAAACTATTAACTTTGCGGAAACAACTGATGTCGTTCCCTCTTGCTACACTTATATTATCATATTTTATCAAATATGTCAAGTTTAACTTTTTTGAAAAACAGATAATATTATCTTATATTATATTTTTGTTTTAATTTTGCAATTTCATCTTGCAAAAATGCCGCAAGAATCTCAAATGCGTCTACCTCATATGCTTTACTTGCTAATTCTGCAGATTGTTTTATTGTTGGCATTAATGCATCTAACTGTCTTTGCATGTTATAAGCCGCGTATTCATCAAGGACAAATTTCTCTTTATTTTAAGTTTTCGGTGCATTTAAAAGGCTTTATTGAGTTTATATCGCCTTGTGCGGTCGGTACATTTTTCTGCACCGCCATATTTATTCTTCAATTTTAATTGTGCCCTTGCGATGCTTAACTGTAAATTTGTCTTTCACATAGTCCACGGTTATTTTATCGCCGTCTTTGACTTTGCCTTCAAGCATTTCTTCTGCAATAAGGTCTTCTATATCCGACTGAATTGCCCGTCTTAAAGGTCTTGCTCCGTAAATCGCATCAAAGCCTTTTCCGCCGATTGCACTTACTGCCTTTTCCGTAAATCTGGCTTCAATGCCGTTTTGCAACAGCCTTTTTGAAAGGTTTTCAAGCATCTTAACCGCAATCTGCTTAATATCATCATCTGTCAGCTGGTGGAACACAATTATATCGTCAACACGGTTTAAAAATTCGGGTCTGAACGCTCTTTTAACCTCGCTCATAACATCCGACTTAATCCGTTCATAATCCCGCTCCGTTTTCCCGCTGTCTCCTGCAGAAAATCCGAGGCTCTTATTTTCAGTTATCATTCTTGCGCCTAAATTCGATGTCATAATTATAACCGTATTGCGGAAATCAACTTTTCTGCCCTGTGAATCCGTTAAAATTCCGTCATCTAAAATCTGAAGCAGGATATTAAAAATATCGGGATGTGCCTTTTCAATTTCATCAAAAAGCACCACGCTATAAGGCTTTCTTCTCACCTTTTCCGTAAGCTGACCGCCCTCCTCGTGACCTACATAACCCGGAGGTGAGCCCACAAGTCTTGAAACGGTGTGTTTTTCCATATATTCCGACATATCAAAGCGGATAAGGGCATCTTCGTCCCCGAACATTGCTTCAGCAAGAGCCTTTGAAAGCTCCGTTTTTCCCACGCCCGTCGGACCTAAAAAGATAAATGAACCAATCGGGCGTTTCGGGTCTTTAAGCCCAACTCTGCCTCGTCTTATAGCCTTTGAAACCGACACAACCGCTTCATTCTGACCGATAACTCTGTTATGAAGAGTTTCTTCAAGCTTTAAAAGTCTTTCTCCTTCGCCGCCCGAAATTGACTTAACGGGAACGCCTGTCCAAATTGAAACAACTTCCGCAATCTCTTCGGGGGTTACTTTTTTGGTTGCCATATTGCTTTCGCTCTTCCAGTTTTCCTTGGTGGATTTGAGTTTTTCCGAAAGTTCTCTTTCCTTATCACGGAGTTTTGCGGCTTTTTCATATTCCTGGGTTGTTATCGCCGCCTCTTTCTCCTTCTTAACCTTCTCAATCTCTTCCTCAATTTCCTTTAAATCAGGTGGAGCGGTCAGAGTTTTCATTCTGATTTTTGACGCCGCCTCATCAATTAAGTCAATCGCTTTATCGGGGAGAAATCTGTCCGGAATATATCTTACCGAAAGTTTAACAGCCGCCGTAAGCGCCCCGTCGGTTATTGTAACCTTGTGGTGTGCTTCATATTTATCCCTTATCCCTTTCAGGATTTCAACGCACTCCTCCTGCGTTGGCTCGTCAAGCTGAATTGGCTGAAATCTTCTCTCCAAAGCCGCATCTTTTTCGATATATTTTCTGTATTCATTTATCGTTGTTGCACCGATAACCTGAATTTCACCACGGGACAGTGCAGGCTTTAAAATATTTGCAGCATCTATTGCCCCCTCTGCCGCGCCTGCACCCACAAGGGTATGGATTTCATCAATAAAGAGGATAACATCCCCCGCTTTTCGTATTTCGTCCATTGCGGCTTTGAGTCTTTCCTCAAACTCACCACGATATTTTGCCCCTGCAACCATTGAAGATAAATCAAGGGTTATAACCTTTTTATCCCTTAAAATTTCGGGAACTTCACCGTTTACTATCTTCTGCGCCAAACCTTCAGCCACAGCGGTTTTACCAACTCCGGGCTCACCTATAAGACACGGATTATTTTTTGTTCGTCTTGACAGAATCTGAACAACTCTCTCAATAACCAAATCTCTGCCGATAACCGGGTCAAGTTTTAAATTTCTCGCCATATCCGTCAAATCTCTGCCAAATTTTTCAAGAGTTGGCGTTTTAGCTTTCCCTCTTGGCTTTTGCGGAGCTTGATTTTCCTGCGGAGACTGAGGTGCTTCCTCCTCCCCCTCCTCATTGACCGCTTTTATAATATCTCTGTAAAGCTTTTGAATATTAATTCCGCTGTCGCTTAAAATTCTCACAGCAAGGCTCTCCCCCTCACGAAGAAGGGATATGAGAATATGCTCTGTTCCGATATAGCCGTGGCCAAGACGCATCGCCTCTGCATAGCTTCGCTCTAAAACGGATTTTGTCCTTGGTGTGAAGCCTGTTGATATTTTTTCGAGAGGCTTGCCTGTTCCAACAAACACATCTATTTTCTTTTCGACTTTATCTGCGGTCAAGCCATTCGTTTCAAGGGCTTTTGCCGCAACGCCCTCGCCCTCGGAAATAAGCCCCCATAAAAGATGCTCCGTTCCGATATAGTTATGCCCCATTTCTTTGGCACAATCTTCCGAAAGCATAATCGCTTCTCTTGCTCTTTCAGTTAATTTCTGTTCAAACATAAGATTTTTACCGTCCTTTCCGCCGATTTAAAATCAGCCTAGTTTTTCACGAATAACCTCTGCCCTTTTTATATCTCTGTCCGCCACAGTTTCAACATTGTAGCTTGCGGAAAGTATTGCAGGCAGGATGGAATACAAAATTTCATTCAGCTTTTCCAGGTTCGTCTCCTTGATTATACCCAGATTTATACCAAACCGTACATCCGATATAAGTCCCAATGCCTCCTCCGAGCCCATAACCCTTGAATATTTAAGTGTGCCCAGAGAACGCATAACCTTATCCTCTATTCTGAACTTATCCGAAAGATAGATTTTCTGTTGGAGCGACCGTTCCTGAGAAATAATTTCGCTGACGATTTCCGAAAGCTTTTGGGCTGTTTCTTCCTCGCTTATGCCAAGGGTTACCTGATTTGAAATTTGATATATATTCCCAAGGCTCTGACTTCCTTCGCCAAAAATTCCTCTCACCGCAATCCCCATTTTTGAAAGAGTGCGTGACAGAGAATCAATTCTCCCTGCCATTGTTATCCCCGGCAGGCATACCATAACCGAAATACGCAATCCCGTTCCCACATTGGTCGGACAGCAGGTCAGATATCCAAGCTTCTCCGAAAAAGCATAGTCTAAGCTTTCCTCTAAAATATCGTCAACCTCCATTGCGGAGTTTAAACATTCTTCTATGGCAAATCCCTCGTGCATAGTCTGAATTCTTAAATGGTCCTCCTCCATAAGCATTACACTTATTCTCTGGTCATCAGATAAAACCAAACCGCGCTTAATTTTATTGTCCGTTAAAAGAGGGCTTATAATATGCCGCTCCGCAAGTGCCTTTTTCTCTCTTTCCTGCATATTTGAAAGGTCAAAGAATTTGGTATTTTCTATTTTTTCCGCCGCCGCTTTTAATATGTCTATAATTTCCTCCTGCTGAGATTTATCAGCACGATTTGGGAAGGGTTTATCCTTTAAATTCCTGGCAAGTCTCACCCTTGTTGATAAAACAACATCACCCATATTTCCGAATTTGGTGTACCACATTACTTTTCCCCTCCTTCTTTTAAAGCATTGATTTCATCACGAAGCTTTGCCGCCATTTCAAACTCCTGATTTGAAACTGCCGCCTCAAGCTCTGATTGAAGCCGTCTTATTTTCGCCTCGCGGCTGATTTCCTTTTCGCTCCGTTTGGGAATTTTGCCCGTGTGGGTGGATTGACCGTGAATTTGCTTTAAGGGCTTTGACAGCGATGCTTCAAATTCCTCATAACACTTACTGCACCCAAGCTTTCCGTGTTTCAAAAATTCCGAAAGGGTCATTTTGCAGACTCCGCAAACCTTATCCGCCGGCGCGGAAAACAGATTTGTTCCCTTCCCGAACAGTCCGCCGAAGAAATTATCAAAATCTCCATCAAAGCTGATTTTAAGCTCCCCGGACTCTGCGGCACATTTACTGCAAAGATAATATTCCGTCTTTTTTCCGTTTACAATTTTTTGAATATGCGTGTTTGCTTCACGCTCATTACATTTTTGACATTTCATAATCATTCTCCTCCTTATAAGATATTGACCAGTATGTTTTTAAGCAGCTTTGCTCTGACAAAATCCCTTTGCGGCGGATTTATGGGAATTGCATTATCCCTCACTGCCGCAACCATTATTTTGCCCTCTCTCTGACTTATAATGTCAAGCTCATATAAATTCTGAATTATGGCATTGGCATCTGTCTGGGAAATATAGTCCCCGATAAGGGAAAGCATCTTTTTCATATAGCTCTCTCCGCTGTCGCAAACTGCCCGACTTATTTTAATATAACCGCCACCACCTCGTCTGCTCTCTACAATATAACCTCTTTCCGGTGAAAACCTTGTCGAAATAACATAGTTGATTTGCGACGGAACACAGTTAAATCTTCCTGCAAGCTCGTTTCTCTGAAGCTCTATAACGCCATTCTCCGCCTCTATCATCTCTTTTATAAATTCTTCTATTAAATTACTTAACTTCATAATCATCACCTTTTTGACTTTGACTTTCTTTGACCTTTAACTAAATTATAGCACGAAGGTCAGAGAAAGTCAAGACTTTTTTAAAAAATTTTTTGAAATGGGCTTTTGTCACAAAAATTTAATGAAAAATTATCGTGATTTTCTTGACTTAAGAGGGGTTTATTGGTATAATGTAATTTGATATATTATGCAAAAGCTTAACTTTAAAATAAATTGAAATGAAGGTGTAATTATGCAGAAATTAGGATTAAACGAAATTCGTGAAAAATACCTTGCATTTTTTGAAACCAAGGAGCATTTAAGACTTCCGTCTTTCCCCCTTGTTCCGCAAAATGATGCAAGTCTGCTTTTAATCAACGCAGGTATGGCGCCTCTTAAGCCATACTTTACGGGAAAGGAAACTCCTCCTAAAAAGAGGGTTACAACTTGCCAGAAGTGTATCAGAACTCCCGATATTGAGAGAGTTGGTAAAACCGCAAGACACGGTACATTCTTTGAAATGCTTGGTAACTTCTCTTTCGGGGATTACTTTAAGCACGAGGCAACAGCGTGGGCTTGGGAATTTATAACAAAGGTTTTGGAAATCCCTGTTGACCGTCTTTGGGTCAGTGTTTACGAAGAAGACAGCGAGGCTGTTGAAATCTGGACAAAGGAAGTCGGCGTTAGCCCTGACAGAATTGTTTACCTTGGCAAAGAGGACAACTTCTGGGAAATCGGAACAGGTCCTTGCGGTCCTTGTTCGGAGATTTACTTTGACCGTGGCGAGGCTTTCGGTTGCGGAAGCCCTGACTGTGCGGTTGGCTGTGAATGTGACAGATTTGTTGAGTTCTGGAACTTGGTTTTTACACAGTTTGATAAAGATGACAAGGGTGTTTATAACAGACTTCAGAATCCGAATATTGACACGGGTATGGGTCTTGAGAGAATTGCCTGCATTATGCAGGGTGTTACCTCTATTTTTGAGGTTGACACAATCCGCAAGGTTTTAGACCACGCAATCGCAATTTCCGGAAAAGACTACGGAAAGGACGACACAACAGATGTTTCTCTCCGTGTTATAACCGACCATATAAGAAGTACAGTATTCTTGGTTTCTGACGGTGTTCTTCCGTCAAACGAGGGAAGAGGCTATGTTCTCCGTCGACTTCTTCGTCGTGCCGCAAGACACGGAAGACTTTTAGGAATAGGCGGTTCATTCCTCTATAAAATTGCAAAAACCGTTATGGAAGAATCAAAGGGTGCTTATCCTGAGCTTGAAGAAAAGTTTGAATATATCGAAAAGGTTATCAAGAACGAGGAAGAGCGTTTTGCTGAAACTATCGACCAGGGACTTGTTATCCTTGAAGACTATATAAAGGAAATTAAGGACGCAGGAGAGAAAACTCTCGGCGGCGACAAGGCATTTAAGCTTTATGACACTTATGGTTTCCCAATCGATTTAACAAGAGAAATTGCAGAAGAGAAGGAAATAATCGTTGACGAAGACGGCTTTACTGCTCTCATGAATGAGCAGAAAGAGCGTGCCCGCAGTGCAAGAGGTGATATGGAAGATGCCGCTTGGGAAGAGGACATCTTTAAGTTCATTAAAGATGCGACAATTTTTGAAGGCTACACAGCTGACGAAGCAGAGGGTAAAATCCTTGCAATCGCAAAGGGTAACGAATTAAGCGACGATGCAACAGAGGGCGACGAAATAACAGTTGTTCTTGACAAGACAACTTTCTATGCCGAGAGCGGCGGTCAGGTTGGAGATAGCGGTATCATCGAAGGAAACGGTTTTGTTTTGGAGGTTTCTGATGTTAAGAAGCAGAACGGTAAGTTCCTCCATAAGGCAGTTGTTAAGAGCGGAACCGTTAAGGTCGGGGACAGCGCAACAACAAAGATTGCGACCTGCAGAAGAAATGCTATAAGAAGAAACCATACTGCGGCTCACCTTCTTCAGGCGGCGCTTAAGAACACTCTCGGCAACCATGTTGCTCAGGCAGGCTCTTATGTTTCTGAGGACAGAATGAGATTTGACTTCTCTCATTTCAGCGCTATGACAGACGAGGAAATCAAAAAGGTTGAAGCAGAGGTTAATATGGCAATTCTTAATTGCATCCCTGTTGAAAATTTTGAAACACCGATTGAAGAGGCTAAAAAACTCGGCGCAACCGCTCTCTTTGGTGAAAAATACGGCGATACGGTAAGAATCGTTAAAATAGATGATTACAGTATTGAGTTCTGCGGCGGAACACACGCTAAGAACACAGGAAACCTCGGTCTTTTCAAGATTGTTTCCGAAAGCGGTGTTGCGGCAGGTGTTAGACGAATTGAAGCGGTTACAGGCTTTGGCGTTTTAGAACTTTTAGCTAAGACTGAAAACACAGTTATAGAAACCGCAAAGGCTCTTAAATCAAATGTTACAGAGGTTGCCTCAAAGGCAGTTTCTCTCACAGAAGAGCTTAAAGAGGCTAAAAGAGAAATCGAAAGCCTTAAGAGCAAAATGGCGCAGGGAAGCATCGGTGATGTTATAAACGAAGCTGAAGAAGTTAACGGTATTAAGATTATCACCAAGAAAATGGACGACGGTCTTGATATGAACTCTCTGAGAAATGCAGGTGACAGCCTTAAGCAGAAAGCTCCTTGCTCCGTTATCGTTCTTGCATCAAATGCAGACGGAAAGGTTAATATTGTTGCAATGGCAACAAAAGAGGCTATCGAGAAGGGTGCTCACGCCGGAAATATTATCCGTGAGGTTGCGAAAGTGACAGGCGGTGGCGGTGGCGGTAAGCCGGACAGCGCTCAGGCAGGGGGAAAGGACGCTTCAAAGATTGACGAAGCACTCAGCATTGTTAAAACTTTAATCTAAATATATAAGGATGGTGGAGAAAATGACATATTATTCAGACGAAAACTGCCTTTTCTGTAAAATTATAAAAGGCGATATACCATCAACTAAGGTTTATGAAACGGAAACGGTTTATGCATTCCGTGATATTGAACCGCAAGCGCCACAGCATATTATTATAATCCCGAAGGAGCACATTTCTTCAACTAACGAAATTAACGAAGAAAACTCCGCTCTTATAGGTGATGTTTATGCGGCGGCGGCAACCATTGCGAGAATTGAAGGCTTTGCGGACAACGGTTACCGCATAGTTAATAACTGCGGTATGGACGGCGGACAAACCGTTGGGCATATTCATTTCCACCTTTTGGCAGGCAGATACTTGCAGTGGCCACCGGGCTAAGCCAAGTAAAACCACACAAATCGCATATAGTTATGCTATGCCCAAACTCCACCCTTTAAGCTTGGGGTGGAGTTTGAATATTCTGTGCGATTTTCCCTGCCTTATATAAGTTTATTATTTAAAGGAGGAATTCCTTTGTTTATTGTTGAAGAATATGATGTTGCCGTTATCGGTGCGGGACACGCAGGTGCGGAGGCGGCTCTTGCGGCGGCAAGGCTTGGGGCAAAGACCTGTCTTTTCTCCATAAGTCTTGATGGTGTTGCAAATATGCCCTGTAACCCAAGTATTGGCGGAACGGCAAAGGGGCATCTTGTCCGTGAAATTGACGCCTTGGGCGGAGAAATGGGTAAGGCGGCAGATAAAACCTTTATCCAGTCGAGAATTTTGAACCGAGGCAAAGGTCCTGCGGTTTATTCTCTCCGTGCCCAGATTGACCGAAATAAATATAAAGAGGTTATGAAACACACTATCGAAATGCAGGAAAATCTGCATCTTCGTCAAGGCGAGGTTGTCCGTGTTGAGCTTGACGAAAACAATCGTGTTAAGGCAGTCTACACCCGAACAGGGGCTTGTTTCCCCTGCAAGGCGGCAATCGTCTGCACGGGAACATATCTGAAATCCCGTATTATAATCGGTGACTTTTCTCAGGAAAGCGGACCTGACGGGGTTTTCCCTGCAACGGAGCTTTCACAAAGTCTCCTTGACATTGGTGTTGAGTTGGTACGATTTAAAACGGGAACTCCCCAAAGAATTTCCAAAAACTCCATTGATTTTTCCGAGCTTGAAGTTCAGTATGGCGATGAGAAGATTACGCCATTTTCCTTTGAAACGGAGGGAGAACTTGAAAATCAGACAGTTTGCCACATAACCTATACCAATGAGGAAACTCATCAGGTTATTATGGATAATATCCACCGCTCACCTCTATACGGCGGTGATATAAAGGGAATAGGGCCAAGATACTGCCCATCCATTGAAGATAAAATTGTCCGTTTCCGTGATAAGGAAAGACATCAGCTGTTTGTTGAGCCGATGGGTCTTAACACTGACGAAATGTATCTTCAGGGATTTTCCAGCAGTCTGCCAGAGGATGTTCAGCTTAAAATGCTCAGAACTCTTCCGGGATTTAAGAATGCTCAGGTTATGCGAAATGCCTATGCAATCGAATATGACTGTGCAAATCCGCTCCAGCTTAAACCAACCCTTGAGTTTAAAACAATAGGCGGTCTTTTCGGAGCAGGACAGTTTAACGGTACATCAGGCTATGAAGAGGCGGCAGCGCAAGGACTTATCGCAGGCATTAACGCTGTTCGGGGAATCAAGGGTCAGTCGGAATTTGTTCTTGACAGAAGTGAAGCTTATATCGGAACACTCATTGACGATTTGGTTACAAAAGGCACTAACGAACCATACAGAATGATGACCTCCCGTTCGGAGTATCGTCTTTTGCTCCGTCAGGATAATGCGGATTTAAGACTTCTTGAAAAAGGCTATGAGGTTGGCTTGATTTCCCGAGAGAGATACGATAAATTCCTCTTGAAAAAGGCACAGATTGAGGCGGAAACCGAAAGACTTTCCTGCCTTACCTTCCCACCGTCGGAGGAAGTCAACGATTATCTTATATCAAGGGGAAGCACGCCGATAACAACCGGCGTTAAGGCATCGGATATGCTCAAACGCCCTGAAGTTGACTATATTTCTATGGGTGCTATTGATAAAACCCGACCTGAAAATATTTCTGATGTTGTTGCTGAGCAGGTTGAGATTTCTCTTAAATATGAGGGATATATCAATCGCCAAATGAGTCAGGCAAAGCAGTTCAGACGGCTTGAAAACCGCAAGCTTCCCGAGGATATTAACTATGAGGAGATTTCGGGACTTCGCCTTGAGGCAAGACAGAAGCTTAATAAAATAAGACCTATGTCAATCGGTCAGGCATCAAGAATTTCCGGAGTTTCACCTGCTGATATTGCGGTTTTGATAGTTTTTCTTGACAAACAGTAGATTTTGATGTATAATAAACCCATCGGTGAGAGCCGATGAAAATTTAATATTGCACAGGGGAGCTCAATATGGGCTGAGAGGAAACAATGGTTTCGACCCTTTAACCTGATTTGGATAATGCCAACGGAGGGAGTCAGATAAAGTGTATTTTATCGGTGTATCTTCGGGTGCACCGATTTTTTTCGGGCCCGATATACTTTATTAAATCAATTTTTCACGCCTGTGCGTAAGAAAGGATTTGAAAATTATATGAATAAAAAACTTATAACAATGGTTGAATCGGCAATTATGATTGCTCTTGCAGTTATTTTAAGCTTTGTCAAGGTTTGGAGTATGCCACAGGGCGGAACGGTATCCTTGACAATGATCCCCCTTTTCATTCTGGCTTTCAGACGAGGGGCAACCGCAGGAATAATCAGCGGAATTATTTACGGCGCAATTTCGATTATTTTTGACGGCGTAATTTATCACCCTATGTCAATTTTACTGGATTATACTTTAGCCTATGGCGTTTTGGGAGTTTCGGGATTTTTCAAAAAAAATTGTTTGGGAATTATCCTCGGAACAACAACGGGAGTATTGCTTCGATACCTGTGTTCACTTTTATCGGGGGCAATTCTTTTTGCAGATTATGCACCAAAAGGGCAAAACCCCTGGATTTATTCCCTGATTTATAATGCAACATATATGGTTCCCGAGCTTATCATCTGCGTTATTGCTTTGATAATACTTTATGGAAGCGGAATACAGCTTTTTAACGCAAAACAGCATTCTTAAGCTTTTTCAGAGCAGAAAGCCTTAAGGTTCTTGCTCTTCCTGTACTTATTCCCATTCCCTCGGCAACCTTTGTCGGGGGAATATTTTTTATGTAAGTTCTGACAATAATTTTTCGTTCCTCCTCCGTAAGCTTATTAAGAGCCGCCAACGCCTTTTTCCCGTCAATTTTTGTTTCAATATTTTCAAACTCTAAATAAGCCGAGCTGTCCTCAATCAATTCCTCCATGGATAATTCGTCATCTCCGACAGTTATATCAAAGGATATATGACGGGCTTCCGTCTTTTTATTTTCCTCCAGGAAAACATATTTTATGCAGTTTGATGCCCATGTGGTAAATTTGTAATTCTTCTCCCCCCGAAAAGTTTCAATGGCTTTTTCCACTCCAAGCCAAACTATGCTCTTTATCTCGTCCCTCTCTATCTCCCATTTGTTTGCATAGCCCATATATTTTTTCTCCTGAAAATCGAGAAACGGCTTAATTCGTCTGTAAAGCACCTCCTTGCTCTCTTCTCCGTTTTTTATTTTTTTAACTATTTCTTCAATTTCTATCATTTTTATTTCTCCTTTTTATATCTTTTTTCGATACTCATATTCTATAATTTTTTGAATAAAATTACAATGGGCATATTGTGGCAAGCCACAAAATGCCACCAAATGACAAATTTTGCAAAAAAGCTTGTAAATTCCCAATTATTATGTTATGATAATTATGTATGAAATAAGAAAAGGTGGTATATATGTCCAAAGCAAAAATTAAATATAATTCTGTAACAAAATTTTCAACTATTCGGGAAATGTTGGAAATTGCCGTTTCGGAAGCAGGGGATAAGCCTGCATATAAATTCCGTGAAAACGGCGATGTGCGTGAAGTGACTTTTAGGGAATTTCGCGACACAACCATATATCTTGGAACCGCACTTAAGAGCATGGGTCTTGCAAATAAACATGTTGCAATGCTGGGCGAAAACTGCTACAACTGGATATGCGTTTATCTTACAATGCTTCAGAGCGACGGGGTTTATGTTCCTATTGACAAGGAGCTTACTGCAGAGCCTATGAGCTTTGTTTTAAACGAAAGTGACGCAGAGGTTTTGTTCTATACCAAAACTTACGAAAAGTTTGTTGAGGAAAATAAAGAAAACTTCCCGAAAATAACAACTTTTGTTGCCATAGACAGCGATGATGATACAGAAAATACATATTCCTTTAAAAAGCTTATTGAAAAAGGAAAGGAAATATACACAAACGGAGACCACTGCTTTGAAGCTATTGAAAAGTCAACGAAAGATATGCGTATGCTTGTTTACACATCGGGAACAACGGGTGTTGCAAAGGGCGTTATGCTTACAGAACATAATTTGGTCAGCTGTGTTTATTACGGCTTGCACGTTGCCACCCTTTACGGAGACGGACTTTCCGTTCTTCCATATAACCATACATACGAGGCTGTTGCCGGGATTTTGGTTGCAATTCATCTGCACTGTGCCCTTGCAATAAACGAAAATCTTAAGACTGTTCTTAAAAATCTTCAGTTTTATAAACCGACTAATATTTATCTTGTTCCTGCGTTTGTTGAAGTATTTTATAAGAGAATATGGTCAAACGCAAAGGCAAGCGGCAAGGAAACTGCGCTTAAAATCCTCATAAAAGTCAGCAACGGCTTAAGAAAAATCGGGATTGACTTAAGAAGAAAGTTGTTTAAATCTGTTCATGAGGCATTTGGCGGAAACCTTATTGAAATTATCTGCGGAGGTGCGCCTCTTCGTAAGGAGCTTGGTGATTTCTTCGACGCAATCGGAATAAATCTTTTGAACGGATACGGAATAACCGAATGTTCGCCATTGGTTAGTGTTAACCAGAACGATTTTAATGACTGCGCAACGGTTGGTATCCCACTTCCCTGCTGTGAAATCAGAATTGATAATGCTGACAGTGAGGGGATTGGTGAAATCTGTGTTAAAGGCGACATTGTTATGATGGGATATTACAAACAACCCACTCTTACAGCCGAAGTTTTGAGCGAAGACGGTTGGTTTAAGACAGGGGATTTCGGAACTGTTAATCAGTTCGGTCAGATTTTGATTACGGGAAGAAAGAAAAATATCATAATTTTAGATAACGGAAAGAATATTTTTCCTGAAGAAATCGAAAACTATATTATGGGAATCCCTTATGTTGCTGAAACCGTTGTATATGGTATCAAGGACGAAGCAGGAATAGATATTGGTCTTGCCTGCCAGGTGTTCTTATCCGAAGAAAAGCTTAAAGAATGTGGAATTGAAAATGGCAAGGAACAGATTAAGACAGACATAGACGACGCACTTAAAGTCCTTCCTGTTTACAAGAGAGTCAACAAAATAATCGTTGTTGATGAGGCATTCCAGAAAACAACCACCAATAAAATAAAAAGAGATAAAATAAATGTTAATTTATAAAGGAGAATGGAGATTATTATGAGTCACATGGAAAATAATGAAAACTATCTCGTTGAACTTATAAACGATGATGGCGAAAAAGAGATGTTTGAGCATCTTGACACGGTTAAGGTTGGGGAGGACAGCTATGTCATCTGCGTTCCTTACCTTGAAGAAGAAACTGACGAAATCGAAGAGGTTGTTATCCTTAAAATGGTTGAAGACCCTGAAAATCCTGACGGTTCTCTCCTTCTTCCCGAAGAGGATGAGGATATTTTAGATAAAGCTTATGAGATTTTCGTTGAAAGAAATCAGGATAGGTTTGACTGGACAGACTAATTAAACGACCCCAAAAGAGGCAATGGTAAAATGAAATTATTTTGCCATAGCCTCTTTATAATATAAAGGAATAATATGAAAGAAAAATTTTCATTTACAAAAGATTATACCGCAATCATAAAAGGCGTTGCAATATTGCTTATGCTTTTTCACCATTTCTTCGGATTTCCCGAATGGTATGTTGAAGGAGTTTCCTACATAGGTATCCCGTTTCGGGTCAACACGGCTGAATATGTCATAGGACAGTTTGGTCATATTTGTGTTGCGATTTTTGCCTTTCTGACGGGGTATGGTATGTTTTTCTCATACAAATCAGGGAATACCCTTAAAACTACCCTGAAAAAACTGGTTACATTTCTGATTTCATACTGGCTTATCCTTTTCGGGGTTGTTATTCCAATAAACCTCGCCCTCGGAAAGACGGATATAACGCTGTCGCTTATTCTTCAGAACATGGTGGCTTATGACTGCTCTTTAGTGACCTTTGGGTGGTACGTTCGGTTTTATATTGAAATAATGCTGACTCTCCCGATTTTTTACAAGCTGATGAGCAAAAAGGCATACATAACAATTCCTATATTCCTATTGCTTCCTGCCTTAATAAATTATCGGCTCGGACAAGTCCCCGGGACAAGTATGCTTGTTATAAGGCTTGTGTTCTTCACCATGGAATATTTCCTGTGGCTTCCTTGCGTTTTAGTGGGACTGTGCTTTGCAAGATACAAGCTTTTCGACAAAATCGGAATTTTGTTTGAAAAGCTGAAAAAATATGAGCTTCCCGTATGCGTTATTCTTATGCTTATTCTGATGTATTTAAGAGCCTACAAAGAGGACACGGTCGGAGTTATGTTCAGCTTTGATGTGATTTATGTCCCCATATTTATTTTTCTTTGTTGCAGGATAATCTCGGTTTTGCCGGGATATGTAAAATCCGCATTTTCTCTTTTGGGAAATCACAGTATGAATATCTGGTTTCTTCACTCCCTGTTCTTTTCACGAACGGCAATACTTATGAAATATGCCTTTGCGCCAAAAATTTCGGTTTTGATTATTTTATGGGTAATTCTTTTATGCTTACCCCTTTCAACAGCATTAAATTCCGTATCCGCTTTAATATTTAAAAAGAGGCGTTAGCAAAATGCACCGACCACACAAAACACCAAAAGAGGCGTTAGCGAAATGATTTCGCTAACGCCTCTTTTAGATTAGTCAAATAAACCAACCCTTTATTTCCAGTTTTCCCATTTTATTTCCACATCAGATTTATCAAGATAATAGTCATGGGTTATGGTCGCCTCAAGGACTGTCACATAATACCACTTATTCTCCTTCAAATCGTTAAACGGGTTAAAACCAAGAGTTTTAACATAGGATTCCGACGGATTTCTTCCCAGCAATTTATTGATTACGGTCATAACCTCTGCTCTTGTTATTTCATTTTCGGGAGCAAAAATTCCGTCACCATAGCCTTGCATAAGTCCGTTGTCACAAAGGGACATAATAGCTTCGTATGCCCAGTGCTTTTCCTTTAAATCCGTAAACGGATTTTTCTTTGAGGTTTTTTCAAGCTGTGCAAATCTGTAAATAAGCGCCGCAAATTCAGCTCTTGATAGATTCCTTGTCGGCTTGAATTCTCCGTCAGGATAGCCCATAATGACATTTTCACTTGCCATATATTCAATATCTGTCACCGACCACCGACTGCGTGCAACATCAGGGAAAACAGTTCCTGTTGTCGCAAATGGTTTTTCATACTGCTTATTGCGAATTCTGTATAAAATCGCCGCAGTTTCTTCCCTTGTTATATGACCTTCAGGCTTTACGCTTCCGTCAAGGTATCCGTAAATATACCCTATATGAGTCGGATGCTCCTGCCCGAATATATCCTTTGTATATCTGCGTGAGGAAGTTTGAGATGAAGTGCCGCCGCTCGACGAACCGCCGCCTCCACCGCCGCCTCCGCCACCACCGGAGGATTTTTTGATTGTATAGCGGTAAGTTCCGATTGTACCGAAAATCGCCTGTTGACACATATCATAATTACCATGATTACAATATTCACAGTCACCGCAAGCACTTCTATACACGGTTTTAACAGTTGTATCAGCAGTAAGCTTAAGAGGCTCACTATCATCCGTAAACAAAATTCCATTTATTGTAGGATAACCCGTTATGCTGTCATAAACCACAGGGTCCTTGCCGTTTACTGTATAATACCTTGTTATTGTCGGGTCATTTTTATATTCTTCATCACAATCGATTGTGTAAGTCGTTCCCGACGAGAATTGGGTTGTGTCTTTGCCTTCAAGAGAAGTAAGCGGTGCATCAAAGCTTTCAAACTTTATTTCATTGAAAACCCTTCTTGTTCCGCTGATTTCTCCGTTTTCGTTAACCAGCCACGCCTCAATCTGAATTGATTTTGTGTTGGAGGTTACGGCTATTGGAGACGCAGGGTCATAGACAGTCACCTTACTGCTAACAGGAGTTCCGTCCTGCAAAATACGGGTATAGGTATATTTTATTTCAACGCCCTCTTCCGTATTATCCGTATAAAGCTTAATCCCTTCATTCCACGGAGCAATAGTAACCAACTGGAGGGCAATTCGCTTCTTACCGTAATACGGCTCCTCCATTTCAACCGCACCGCCCGACGCTTCCGCTTCAATAATATAATAGCGAGTCGCCATAGGGCTTATTCTTTTTGTTTGGGTATTCTTAACATACGCCTTAA
The DNA here is from genome assembly GCA_015068605.1 of Oscillospiraceae bacterium. Classification (GTDB taxonomy): domain Bacteria; phylum Bacillota; class Clostridia; order Monoglobales; family Monoglobaceae; genus SIG454. The sequence goes on along the minus strand of SVKF01000003.1, from coordinate 54,570 downwards.
CCGACATAGTTTCATTAACATCAACAGTAAACACATTATCATATCTGAGCGGATAATCCGTTGTTTCTCCGCTTTGACGATGATATATTTCGTATTTACTGTGTGGCTTATGAGGATTATTCTCAACATCAAGGCTTATATCCGCCTGCTTCATATCCTCAAGGGTATATCTTCCCGAATCAAGAGAAATATACGGAGCAATCGGATAGAAAATGTATGTGTAGCTTACGGTTTCGCTGAAAATTTGTTCAGTTCCGTTAAACCTTGTACATCTTGCGTATAAAACATCGTCACCATTTTTAATCTTAACACCGTCAGATGCATTATAGTCTTCCCAGTCTGTGCTGTCCTTCAGTCTGTACTGAATAGTGGCATCCTCATTGATAGAATCAAGGTGAACAACCAACAAACTGTTTTCATCATCTATTGCCACCTCATCATATTTCCCTGACGGAACATCTGCATAAGGGGGAGCAATTGTTGTTAAATCGTCAAAAACACCGCTGGTCTTATAAAGATAATAATTCGGCTCACTCTTAACATCATCAAGCTCTGACCAAATTTCAAGCAACGCTGAACCTGTGTTAGTTTTTCCGCTGGCTTGACCCAACATACTATTTAGGTCATTTGGGTCAGCATAAGCATTTCCGGTCGCTGTGTCAATATAAAATTCTTCATCTGTGCACACAAATCTGTTTTCAAAGTCACCTATCTTATAGACAACCTCACTTCCCACAACCGCCTTGACCGGCACAACGGGAAGGGTGACACCTGCCACAGTTCCGCCTTCTGCCGCTTTTGGAGCTTCGGGAATAACCGTATATTTAAACACAACAATATCACTCTTAACACCATAGCGGTTTACCGCCACAGCCTTAATTATGGTTTCGCCCTCTATAACAATGGGGACAGGGTTATTTTTATTATAATATGTTGTTCCATTCGTTGTTGTGTTTGGAACCGGGTCAGGGCAAAATTCCTCACCCTTATCATTTACAGTGTAATAAATCTCTGTTCCTGCAGGAATTGGCATAAACAATGTGGTAAAATCAAAGTCCTCATCTGTTCCAATCTCACGGACATAAACCCCCTCCGGCAAGGTTGCCACAGGCTTAACAGGTTTTTGCTTTGTCACATCATAGGTATGCTGAACAACATGAGAGAATGTCTTTCCATCCTTTAAAATAACCGCAGTTATAACCGTGTGTCCCGAAACAGGAATAACCACCGAATCACTTATATCATCCGCCTTAAACACATTCGGGCTGTCCAAAAGCTCAGGCTCCGACCCATCAGTCGGTCGACTTATCGGCCATGTTCCGTCAACCGTGTAGTATAAGCTATAACTATCCGTATTTTCATTTGTGCTCTCCGGACTGTAAACCGTTACCTTATTAGCACTTTTAAACTGGGTGCTTTCAGGTGAAAAAATCGGAGACTTTGGCATAATTTTATAGCTAAAATTATATTCCTTGCCATTTGCATTTCCGTTTCCATCAGTTGAGTGTGCTATTATGGTTTTGTCTTCCGTAATAACAATCGGTTGTTCCGGGTCATATTCCTTCCACTCCGTATCCCCGTCATATTTATACCAAACCGTAAAATCAGGGTTTTCGGGAGTGAGTACAACCGTAACCTCTCCCTCATATTTTCCGGGCGGATAATACGCATTAACACCATATCCGTCAGAATCACCGTTTATAACATACCAGTTCGTCATAACCGGACCAAATTTCCCGTTCAGCTTTGCAACCGCACGAAGCGTTGTATTTTCCGAAATGACAAGAGGCTCACTGTCGTCATATCTGTTCACAGTGTCAAGCGGACTTGTCCCGTCTATGGTATAATAAATCTCTGCGTTTGGAGATGAAACCAATCGGATTTCAAGAGGATTGTCATAAATTCCCGACGGAAGCAAATCCCCTGTGTTAAAATCCTCCACCTCAACCTTAACGGGCGCAAATCCCAGCGAATATGAAACAACATCGCTGTAAACTCCCTGCTTATCCGTGAACATACGGATTTTAACAGGCTCTTCAATGAGCAACTCCGGCAAAGCCGTTGCAACTGCAACCCAACCATCATTTGGATTGCCGGCAGTCTCTACCGGTTTCGAAGGCTCAATATCGTCTCTGAATGTGTAATAAATTATTGTTCCGTCAGGGATAGTTCTATATTCATCCTCATCCGAAAAATATACCTTAAACGCATCTGTCTCGGTAAAATATTCATCCGGCACAAGAGTTTCTTTATCTGACTTAAAGAGATAAGGTCGCTCCGCCGTAATTATATATTTGCAGGTGACACGACTGCTCTCGCGGAATTCACCTGTTGTTTTCTTCGCATAGCATACAAGGGTTGTGTCTGATGTAATATCAAACGGCCCCGTATATTTTTCTTCAGCTCCGCCGTTTAAACTGTAATAAATATCACAGTCTTCCCCTGCAGTTATGGTTATTGTCTGCTTCTCCGGATATGTTCCCGAGGAAGGAGTAACCTTCGGGGCAGCCGGCTTTGGCTGATCTTCAATTATAATAGTGTGGACGCCGTTATTAATAACCGACATCTCGAAATTCTTTCTATCTTCGCCGGGCTTGTTTTTTGAATAAAGCTCAAGGGCATATTCATCATTTGTCCCGACCTCAACAAATACCTCTGTTGTTCCTGTCTTTTTGGGAATAACGGGAACTGCGCAAAGATTATACCAGTCAACATCCTTATCGGGAAGCCATGTTCCGCTGAAAAGAATTGTTGCATAGACAACTTGATATTTCTTTCCGCCCATTTCCTCCAATTCAACTGTATAAGCGCCGTGTTTATACGGGAAATAACCCGACCCCTCCGACGGGACTATAACTCCGCCTTCAACCTCAGTTCCATCATTATCGTCAAAAGGCAGCTTATAGTTCAAGGGCTTATCCGGAGTTTCAGAGTTCAATCTGAAAAAATCGTCATCATAATAAAACTTAACCGAATATCCGTTTAAGTCGTAGTGAGTTTCTCTTTCTCCATTTATGACTTCACCCTTATTGGGCTTATCAATGGAAAGATAAATATTTGATGCCTCATTAAGATAAAGTCTGCTCGGCTTATCAGGCGAGACATTATCCTCCTGGGCATGGATGCCGACATTTCGCCATCCCTTATTGTCAACGGTAGCCTGATTTTCTTCACCGGATACCATTGTTCCAACAGACGAAAAAATAAGAGTTAACGCAAGAAAAAGTGCAATATATTTATTGAATTTCACGTTTCTAATCCCTCTTTTCTTAATTAAAAACACAGAGTGGCCGTTGAAATTTAACTATAACAACAGCCACTCTCCCAAAGACAGATAAATTCATCCTATAAAACCTGTCTTTAATATTTTATTTTATTTTCCCCAGGATGTAAGGAGAATTGAAACGTCGATAGAGTCGATGTTTCCGTCACGGTTAAGGTCATACTTAACATAGTCATCATTAACACCGATAATTCCTCTTTCGCCAAAGTAAGAAACAACAGCTGAAAGGTCATAAATATCGATGATTCTGTCCATAACGATATCACCTGCTAAGAAGTTAGCATTGTACTTAACATTTGAAAGCTCGTTGTTACCGTTATATTCCATAACAACTGCACCATCTTTGTAGTTGTTCCAGAACTTTAATGTTCTGTCTTCTTCACCCATGTTGAGGTTGTAGATTGCAGTTCTGTAACCTGCACCCTTTACGTTAATAACATAGTCTGTGTTAGCTAAAACTGTCTTTTCAACAACATACTTGTTTGTTGTATATTCAACGTCGCCGTTGTCGTTACCAAGCTTTATTGTCTCAACGCCGTTAGCATCGATAATTTCAACCCACATATCCTGGTATTCAGCTTCATTGTTTGTTTCTGTTGCATGGTTGAAGTCAATTTCAATTGTGAGCTTCTGAGTTGGAACTTCGATATCATAAGCTGCACCTGTTTCTCTTACAACATTAATGTCTTTTTCGAGGTTTTCCTCTTCCTGTGCGTAATCGAACTGTCTGAACTTTACATCAGAAATTGAGATTTCGCCATCTTCGTAGTCTGTAACAATAATCTTTGCAAGAACAACTTCATTGTTTACATCTACTGTATATCCACCATTCTTATCAAATGCAGGAACATCAAGGAGATATTCTCTTGCGCCGTTGATTTTAGCATCTAATGCATTGTATGAAATAGCGATTGCCTTTGCTGTATCTTCATCAGCATTAACGATTTCATAATCAAAGTTGTCGTCTGTAATACCGTCAACTGATACAACGAATGAACCTGCTGTGAAGCCCTTGATTGCATCAACATCAGCACCGGCTAAAACAACATCAAACCAAGCCTGACCTCTTGGAGCGTCTTTTTCAACGAGCTTAACTTCAGCTTCGCCTGTCTGAAGAGCATTGTTTGAAAGAACAGCAATCTGAGAGAACTTACTCATCTGAACGTAGATAACTCCATTACCTCTAACAAACGGAAGGTCTTCAACAACACCATCATGGAGGTGTTTAACTGCATAAACAAGGCTTGCATCTGCAACAGGGATAGCAACGAGAACAGGAGCAGGAGTTGTATCAACCGGACCATCTACGCTACATGTAGCTGTAACTTCATATACATCGTCATAATCTTCAAACTCTTCTTCAGGAGTAGCTTCGTTAATTGTAACTGTTATTGTTCCGTTAGCTGAAGTTTCAAATACTGTTGCATCTGTTACGTTTTCAATATCAGCACCTGTAGCTTCGATAATAGCCACAATTGTTTCAGGAGCGATTGCATCCTTAATATCCTGTGGAAGTGTTGCGATGATGTCTAATGCACCCATAGCAGCTTCTTCAGAAGCAGTGATTTCATCAAGCTTTTCTTCAATGATTGCAGCTTTCTTTTCATCAGTTGTTTCTGTGTTGATACCAAGAGCATTCTTGTTGTATGTGTATTCAACAGTGTCAACAGAAATTGCATCTGCTCTATCGTACCCATAGCATACGCCGTCTTTATAGAAATCACATGAACCGTTTTCAGCACCATTGCTGTGTGTACCTTCATGTTCAATAACCTTTGTAGGAATCATAACAAGTTCAAGCTTAGCTGTTGTACCTGAAAGTGTATTATAAGCAAATTTAACACCACAGTCAAACTTCCGAACGCCTGAAATTACTTCATCATAAGTAAGGTTAGCGTTAACAATATCCTGTCCGCCCATGACAAAAACAGATTCATTAGCATTGAACTTGATACCATCAACATCAGCAGCTAAACCGCCAACAAAGTCAGGTGTATATTCCTCAGCCTTAATTGCAATCCATGGATAGTCACCATACTGACCTGCAAGAACAGCTGTTACATCCTGATCAAATGTAAGTTTGAAGTCAACAATGTAGTTGAAATAAGGCTGTTCCATAGCATCCTCATAGTCTTCAAGTGCTTCAAAGCTCATACCAAAATCTAATGTTAAGTCTTCTTCTGCACCTAAATCGTATACAGGAACGGCTGTAACATCAAGATCTGTGATAACCTGAGTTTTGAGAACTTCTGCATCCGGTGTTGTGATTTCTTCTGTCCCGAAAACACTTACAGATGTAAGAATCATCATAACAGAAAGAACCAATGATAAAATCTTCTTAAAATTCATTTGGTTTTACCCCTTTTCTACTTTTTCGGCTTTCGCCATTTTATATAAATTTAATTTTTTACTTATTCATAAGTGCAACAAGTCTTGCACACATAACAGCGACCTCGGCTCTTGTTGCATTTCCCCAAGGATTAACATTTCCGTCACTCCCCTTGATAATTCCGGCTTCAACCATTGATGCCATCGCATTTTTTGCAAAATCGGAAATGAGCGCCTTATCATTGAACTCATCAAGAACCGTCAAATCTCCACCGCTTATATATCCTGCATTAGAAAACGCACGATACGCAAGGGTTATAAGCTCCTGTCTGGTAATGGGGTTATTTGGCATAAAGTTTACGCCATCACCCGTTGCAATTCCTGCCGCTTTGGCACTTCCGATTGCATCATAGTAATAACTTCCCGGCACAACATCGGCAAAGTTTTGGCTAAATTCTTCTTCAATTCCAAGCATTCTTGTGAGAATAAGAATGAAGTCGCCTCGTCTTATATTCTGAGCCGGAGCATAGGTGCTCTCCGTTGTTCCGCTGATTATACCAAGCTCTTTGAGCATATATATGGATTCTTCTGCCCAGCTATATCCGTTAAGGTCTGTGAAGCTTTTGCTTGTCGAAGGCTTTGTTTCATTATCTTCATCGACCTTATCGTTAGTTTCCTGCTTGTTGTCGGCATCGTCTTTGTCGTCGGTTTTGTCCTCCTTTGAGGAGCCGCCACCGCCACCGCCGCCGCCACCGCCGCCGCCTCCACCACCGCCACCGGTGTTAGTGGATTCTTCGTCAGTTTTAGCACTGGCTATATCGGAAAACTCACCTGTTCCCTTTTCGTTTATTGCCGCAATCTGCACATAATATGTCGTATCTGCCGAAAGACCTGAAATAGTCTCGCTTTTCGCATTGGCATTTGAAATTGTTTTTGTTTTATCAAGCTTTGATGAACTTGTTCCGTATTTTATAACATACCCAGTAATATCAGCACCGCCGTTATTCGGAGCAGACCAGCTTACCGTAATCTTCTTTGCGCCGCCATTTACTGTCGGCTTATTCGGTTTAGCAGGCACAGTCGCATTTGACACATCGGAATCCGACTCAATATTTGCAAAAACAGTCATATCCTTGTCGTCAACAGCGCCGTCACGGTTGAAATCCGCTTTTTCAATAATTTCCTCTGTTGCTTTGTTATCAATAGCTTCTTGAACAAGAGCTTTATCAGTTGCGTCAACAACATCGTCACCGTTGACATCCCCCGGAACAAATTCCGCATTTGTTATAACCAAGGTCTCATCAAAGGAAACTCCCTCGTAAACCTTTGTCACAAATCCGGCACCGGAAATTTCAACTGTATAATTATCATCAAGAACTGTGTTTGTCACCGTAAATACAGGGGCAGAGCCACTTTCTCTGTGTCCACCCTTTGAAATGTTTGCACAGTTAAGCTCTGTATAAACCGTATACCCTTCAGTATCCTCACTTGTAAGCTTAACAAATACCTCACTTCCTGCATAGGATGCATTACTGTTCGCACCCCAGCAGAAGGTCGGAAATCCGCTCATATCAAGTCTAACCGACGCAACCTTTGAACTTTTTGACGATGCACTGGCTTTAGCCTCAACACTTTCCCCTGCGGAAATCGATTTCTTCTCTTTTAAATCCTTCATATAAAATGTTGAAGAACCATCCACCTCAACTGACAAGCTTGAGTCAGCAATGCTTATATTTTTATCTTTTTCAAAGGTAAGGATAAAAAGATAGGAAATTCCATTTTCATCTATAGCATATTCAAGAGGCGTGCTTGAAATTATGCTGGGCATTAAAAATTTATCGTTATTGGCAAGAGCCGCATTGGGATAATTTCTGTAACACAGCGGAAGATTATCTTCTCCCTTTAAAAAGGTTATCCCTTTATATTTCATATTTCCGTTAAAATTCAAGCCGGTCTGAAGAATTGATGCATTGTCGGAAAGGCCTTTAATTCCGACTCTTATTTTCGCTTCACCTTCAAGAGTTGTCGGGTCATACGCCGTATAATCCTCCAAAACAATTTCAGGGCTTGATGCAAAAACCGGAATAACCCCCATGCTGACACATACCATACATATAGCAATTAACAATGCAAAAAGCTTAATAATTTTGTACTTTTTCATAATTTTTCCTCCACACTTTTGTGAAAATCGCCTAACGTTTTTAAATATACACACAATTCCACAAGTGTATCATAAATTATACCACATTGTTTACTTTTTGTCAATGTATTTTTTAAATTTTTCTCCAACAAAATTCGACATACCCCAAAAACGCACAAAAGCGACCGAAGTCGCTTTTGTTAATCGTTTAGTTAAAATACGGAATCATTGTTCCAAATTTCCAGATAAATGTTCTAATTGTTCCTGCTGTTTCTTTAAGAACCGGCGCAAAGGTATCTGTTGTTTTTGCTCCGAAGGTTTCATAGGACTTCTTCGCAATATCAAGAAGCTGGTTATTCTCGCCGAAAATCGCAATATAAACATCAAATCCGTTTGTTATGTCATATTTTGTTGTGTTTGAGAATGTCACACTTGCTCCGTCAACAGTATATGTGAATGTTCCCAAATCTATAACCGATACAGTTTCATTTTCATGTGTACCGTATATAACCTCAACCGTTACGGTCTGTCCATTTGCATTTTTGATTGTAACCGTTGTTTCTTCGCTTACCGCCAAAGCCTTGGTGTAATAAACATCCCCGTCAAGAGTAATTTTTGCATAACGGGATTTTGCGTCACCTGTTGCAGTAAATTTAAGCTCAACCTCATCAGCTGTTATCGCATAGTTTCCGTTTTCAACAACTGTCTCACCTGCAGCCACAGTTATCCCGTAAGTTGCAGTTGAAATTGAGTTTTCGCCGGAAGTTATGGTAATAATCTCCGCCTCATCACTCATAGGCATAACTCCGCTGTTGCCACCCGGAAGGATTACATCAGGATTCTTGTTTTCTGTAAAGCCCAATCCCCAAAGTTCAATCTGACCAAGAATATCTTCAAATGTGAAATATCCTTTTCCAACAACAATCTTAAGATAAGGACAATTAAACGCCACAAATTCTTCATACGTCAAATAATCTTCAAAATCTGCGTAGGTGTAAAGACCATATTTTGCAATATTTTCCTCAACGGAACTTTGAACATATTTCATATTTTCATCTATTTCAAAGTAATCATACCATCCATCAACAGGGTCAGGAGTTACCGTAAAGAAATCATCTGCGATACAGTTATAGTATACAGCCGTCGCTAATGAATAGCTGGAAACACTTTCCGTTGTGATTTCATAATCAACGAGTTTAGCTGTTCCGTTTTTCTTTGCAAAATGGTCACCAACATAGTTCGCAACCGTATTTGTGTCAATAACAACAGATTTTCTTAAATCCGCATTATATAATCCGTGATATACCGATACTTTGAGTTCTGTTCCGTCATCAAATTTCAACGTGATTATTTCATAATCCGTTTTGCCGTGGTCAATAATGATAGAAAGTGGTGCTGAAACATACTTACCTTCAAAGAAATCCCACGCCATCAGCTCATCGCCTATATGAAGGTCTTCAATGGCTTTCTGACTTCCATCAGCAAGTGTTATACGTGTGCCTTCAACAAGACAACCACTACTCGCTTCTTTTAAAGTTCCGTTCACAAAGTCACTGTAAGAATACTGTTTTGAGCTGTAATCTGCTCGATTAACTGTCCAGCTCTTGGTTTTTTCTGCCTTTCCACCATTATTATCAGTAAATGTATAGGTAAGAGTATTAGCTCTTGCCGCAGTTTTTGTACTTACATATGCATCCGTCGATGACATAACAAAATACATCTTTTTCCCGCTATTATCTACAACAACAGGCATGGTATATACTGAATCCTTAACAGTGCTTCCTGTTATTTTTAATGTAAAGTCATTATTTGGCGCCTTATATTCCCAATAGTTATTTGTCCCATTTGCTTTCCCTGTAGACGTAGGCATCAAGCTTCCGATATTAACTGTTTTATATGTTTTTTCAGCAACACTCCAATACTTAATATCTATCCCATCAAGAGATGCCGGAAACGCTGCCGTCCAGTCACCATCTTTACTCTTTACGCATATCAACGGGTCGTCTTGCGTAAAGTTTGCTGTTACAAATTCAGGCGGATTAATCGAAGTTTTGGTTGCAACAACTGTCAAATCATATTCACTTATTGAATCACTTCCGACAACAATAACACCATTTTTATCATACGATAAATTATCATTTATCTCTAACACATAACCAAGAACTGTTGAATCAGTAAGGCTTATCGTTTGAGATTTATCAATCACAATTCCGTTAGAATCCTTAACCGTAAAACTCAATTCTCTGCCATATTTCATAACCTTAAAATCTGAGAATTTAAAATCATACGTGCCTACGGCATCAAGATCAACTGTAAGCTTTGACATCAATCCATTTGATGTGTCAAAGAACGTTGTATAAACAACTCCGCTTACCGAATCATCATAATTAACAACACCGGCAATCTTCCCTTGAGCCGTGGAAACGTAATCAGGCACTGATTTAAATTTTTCCGCTGTTCCGTTTGTATTTTTATAAGAATATACATAAGCAGAAGCAAGCCCTGCCGAAACCTTAACGGATTCATAAGGAATATCGGTTTTATTTACTCTGTTATCTGTAATATTAGACGGTGCACTCACACTTCCGTTTGAATCAGCCGGCATATACAGTATACCAAGATTCAAAGAATCTCTTGTTTCGCCATCAGGATAGGTTATTGAGTGAAGATATGCAGTTTTAGAAAACGCTGCATCTACAAGGCTTGAACCGGAACTTGGAACATATGACTTATATTCACTATTCACCCATGCATATTGAACAAAATCACCTTCAATTGTAATCGGTACAGCTTCTCCTGTATTTCCATCACATTGTGCAATTATACTGAGCCCCATAACCGTTTTAGATGTATCATGAACAGTTGCCTGAATCGGTTTTTGAACTAAAACCGAATCTTTTAATACCAAATCCTTCGCCGCGGTAACATGAATATTTGCCGTAGCACCACCATAAATAGTTGTATTATCTATTAAAAGATTTCCACTCATTGCGTAAACAGCCGCACGACCGCCTGAAACATAGGAATTGAGAATCTTACTGTCTCCATCAGCTGTTATAGCACTTCTCATATTATACCAATACCTGTCATTTACATCCGTTGTTCCTGTAGGCTGATAATACGGGTTTCCACTATCCTTTTTATTCGAGTCGTAAAGAATAGAATATGAGAAATTAGGAACAACAACTCTGACATTATCAAGTGTTCCATTGTCAAGCTTTACAAAGGAATAATCAATTTCTTGTGTAGCCTGGTCGCTTGAGCAAGTCATCGTAAAACCGTTACCGTAAAGAGTGTAGCCATTTTCAACAGAAAGCGTACCAAAGTTAACATCATTTAAAAGAACAACATTGTTAGATTTAGCAGATGCTGCAGATGTTGCGTTCTCAGCGTCAATAACCTCAAGATAAAGAGTTGTTGGTGCAGTTTTTCTGCCATCATCGTCAATTGTCACTTTAACAGAGCCTGTCCCCGTGAACTGAATTGTGCCCTTTGCCCAGTCGGATGTATTCGCTGAATATGAGCCGTTTGCATCACCGCTTATATTTTCAACAGTAACATTTGCGGTTCCGATTACATTGTCGTTTGCAAACAACGAACCAAGAGCAACGGTATTTTTGTTACCCACTCTATATAAATATTTATCGGTATTCGGGAATTTAACAGAGAATTTTTCCACCTGTTTATATGTATAGTCAGTTTCCTCCGCTGTAAGCTGAAGCTTAAAGCCGCTTAATGTTTTTCCGAAATACTCGGTTGTGTCCTGCATTTTAAGAGCAACCGCGATTTTTCTTGACACACTCGAAAAGCCCTCTGCACTGTCTTCACCCTCAGGGCTGATTTTTCCCGTTGAAAGAGTTTTCTCAGCAAGAACTTCCGCAAGAGTGCCGACCTTTGTCATATCGGAAACTGCAGTATTCCCTGCAATATCTTCTTTAACATAAACATCAACCGCACTCGATAAGGTCGTGTCAATTCCCTCTGCGATAATAAAATCAAGCGCATAAGAAATCGCAAGATCACCCGTATTTTGAACATCAAAATATCTGATAATCTCATCACCGGGCTCAATAGCCGACTTTTCAAAAATCACTGAACTGACATCAACAGTTTTCCATTCACCTGCAAAGTCACTCGCCCAAAGCATCTTAACATCAGCTGTTTCTGTTGCCGCATAAGATATACAGCAAAGATTAAGCATCATTAAAGCGCATATCAGCAAAGAAACTATGCGTTTTCCTTTTCCGATAACTAAATTCATACTATCTCTCCTTAGAAAATTTGTAACATAATTGTAACACAAATAGCCGGATTTGTCAATCCATAAGACAAAACTATATAAATAACGACATTTTTCGATAAAAAGGGCTGTAGCAAAATGCACCGACCACACAAAACAACAAAAAATCGTATAAAAAACATTTTTTTAAAGCGTAAATGATTGGATATACTGCATTAAATAGCAAAATGCACCGACCACACAAAATTGGGGCTGCAGCAAAAATTTCGCCACAGCCCCGTTTTAAATTTTTTAATCAACCATAATTTCCGGATGATGATTCGGGATTCCCGAAATATTGCTTATCTCAACCGAAAAATCACCTTTTACGCCGTCAGTTTCAAAAATAACAATTTCATTTTCTTCCTTTAATATAGCACCGGGAATATAAAGGGCTTCAAGGGGCCCTCTCTCCCAATATCTGCCAAGATTAAAGCCGTTTACAAAGATAACGCCTTTCCTAAAATTATCAAAGTGAACAAAGCAGGATTCCTTACTGTCAGTTTTGAATGTTCCTTTGAAGAATGCAGGATATTTTGACGGAGCTTTTTCTTCAAAATTCACCTTGTCAACATTATCGAGTTCAAAGCAATTAACATCCCAGTTGAAAATAACCTTGCCCGGGTTACGGACTTCGTTGCCCTTTTTGTGAGTCATTATAATCGCACCGGTTATGCCCTTTCTGTCACCGAAATACATATCCTCACCATAGCAAATTCGTCCCATATTTTCAACTAAAATATCAATTTTGTCGCCTGCCTTGAAATATCTCGGATATTCAATAATGCTTTCATCAAAGCCCCTAAAACGGGTTGCAACAAGCTCGCCATTGACAAAGACGTGTGCTCTGTCGTGGAGACCGACAAGCTTTATGATATTAAGCTCAGCATCATAGGTCATTGTCTTGCTGTACATAATATAACCGCCAATCTGGTCATATTCCTCCATCGATTCAACGGTTACGCTCTTATAATTCCTTCCGATGTGAAGATTTTCAAAGAAATCTCCGCTTTCGGTCAATTTAACAGTTCCGATATTCTGGAGCGTTGGTGATGACGGAACGGCAATATCCGCCTTCCCGTGGTCTCTTTCCATCGCATTTTTTATATCAAAATATCTTTGGGTATATCCGCCCCATTCACTTATCGCCGCATCATAATCATAGCTTGTCACAACCGGGTTATAGGCATCTCTCATCCAAGAAAGAGCGCCCTGCGCCCCGTTTGTAAAGCCAAAATTAGTTCCGCCGAAAACCATGTAGATATTAAAGCTCGCACCCATATCAACATAGTTTTCCATACTCTCTCTGACCACTTCGTCGGGGATATGAGTACATTCGTCAAAGCCCCAGTTAGTGAAGTTTCCTGCCCAATATTCAACAACAAAATACGGTGCGGTTTCGTCAAATTCATCGGCAACCGCAAAGGATTCCTTTGAGCCAACGCCGCCAAAGTCCATTCCGTGGACAATATGGTCTCCGCTTTTCCCCGTTGAAAGGTGGTATCTCTTATTTCCGTCTGCCGCAATATAAAGACAGTTCATTCCTGCGTCCTTATATATTTTTTCAACCACTTTAAGATATTCAAAATCGTCTCCGAATGAGCCATATTCATTTTCAACCGCCAAAGCGATTACAGGTCCACCGTTCTCCTCAAGATAAGGCTTGATTTTCGGCAAAAGAACATTAAACCAGTCCTTTAAATGAGTGAGGTACGGCTCTGTGCAACAGCGAAGTCTTGTGTTATATTCTTTTTTTAAAAGCCATGACGGAAGTCCGCCGTTTTCCCATTCCGCACAGATATAAGGACCTGTTCGGATTATCATTTTCAGCCCGACTTTATGGGCAAGCTGAATAAACTTTTCCAAATCAAGCATGCCCGAAAAATTAAACTCACCCTTATGAGGCTCGTGCATATTCCAGCAGGTATAGGTTTCAACCGTATTAAGCCCTGCCGCCTTGATTTTTCTTAAAATATCCTCCCAATATTCGGGGAGTGCCCTGAAATAATGGAAAGAACCGCTTTGTATTTTAAACTCTTCACCGTTTAAATAGAACTTTTTGTCTTTTACAGTCAGCATACTTCTCTCTCCTTTTTCATCTGTTCATAATGGGCAAGAATTCTGTCGCAAAGTGCCTTATTATCCCCAATTCCGCAAATGGAGTCAAGAATTTCCATAGGGGTCTTTTCCGCTTTAATCTTTCTCCATTCGTCCTCGCCATCATTATCATAAAGGAGCATTGCCGCCGCAGTCATTTCGAGAACAAATGCACTTTCTCCGTATTTGTTAATTAAAAGCATAGGCCCGATAATTCTTTCGGTTTTTCCCAGCTTTCTCTGTGGCTCACGGGCATTTCTTGCCACCGTATCTATAATTGTCTTATCACAGAATTTGTTTTTGGAAAGCTGTGCAAATTCTCTCTGGTCTTCTTCATCATAACCAAATTCCTTGCATAAAACCCTGTTTGTAACCTCATAGTTTTTGTCAAGAAGCTCTAAAATCTGTTCATCATTTGCCGCCTGAGCATAATCGGAATAGCCCTTAAGCCAGCCAAGATATGCAATAACACAGCTTGCGGCATTATAGGTAAACAGCTTTCTTGTAAGGAAATTTCCAAACTCCCCAATAGGTCTTATTGCAGAAATTTCAGGTGTATACCCCTCCAACAAATCCGCGTCGCACTGGAGATAAGGATAATTCTCGGAAGAAATGTCTATTCCGCCGTTTTCTATGGTTGTGCAGAAAACCGTCGCTTCGCTTACCGAAACATTAGGAAGGTTTATCGCCTCTTTTAAAACCTTTGAAGGCTTTGAGTAATTTTCCGCAGTTATAATATAGTAGTGTCTGTCTTTATCCAAAAGTGTTGATAATTTTTCACCCACATCCTTAAGATTTGGTCCGCAAACGGAAACGATTATAAGCTCAGAGTGGGACAAATTCGCATTTTCCCATGTCACGGCTTTATATCCCGAAACCTCCATATCCTCACGAACTCCGCCAAAAAAGCTGACTTTAAAGCTTTTTCTTTCGTTAAGCTCCTTTACAAGGTTTTCATCCTTATCAATAAACTGAATATCAGCGTTGCTCTCTGCGGAAAGTCTGCCGATGAAGCCTCTCCCCGTCTTTCCTGCACCGATTATTGTTATTTTACTCATTGATATACCCCTCATTTCTCAAAAGCTCAATTTTTTCCTTGACAAGCATTGCTATATTTCCATTCGGGTCAAGCTTACACACATTTTCAAGGACATAATCAACGCCCTTTTCCTGTCTCATTTCACCAAGCTGATTTGCAAACTCGTCACCCTCGCTCTTATAATAAATTGCCGCCGCAATGGCTGTGCAGAGGTTTTCGGGCTTTATGCCGAAGGACTCAACCAGTCTCGCAGAGCCCACAAGTCTGTCGTCAGGACCAAGCTTGCGGAGCGGATCACGGGCATTTCGCTCAATAAAGTCAACTATGGTATAATCCTGCAATTTATTCTTTGATGTGAGAGTGAATGCAAGCTGTTCATCAAGAGGGAAATTATGCTTTAAAGACAAAGCCTTTGCCGTTTCCTGATAAACTCCGTCAAGGATTTTCAAAATCCTCTCATCGTGTGCCGCATCAGCAATTTTTTCATAGCCGAAAAGTGCACCAAGATACGATGTCGTTCCGTTCGCCGCATTATATGTATAAAATTTTCTCTCTAAAAATCCGGTAAATTCAGGGATGAGCTTTAAGCCTTTTATATCGGGGAGATTTCCGCAAAGTCTTGATGCATCAACGGGAAGCTCCCAGAAATTCTGAACATTAACAACAAGAGGGTCCTTTTCAAGAAGCTCTTTATCCGATTCAATGGCACTTCTCATAATAACCGCCTCGGTTATGCCAACATTATTCTCAAAATATTCTCTTGCCTCATCGCTTATTATTTCGGAAATTCCGTCACGAAGAATATCCGCAGGCTTTTTCCAGTTTTCACAGGTAACAATATTGAGTTTTCCGCCAACCTTCGCCTTTTCTTCAATTCCTGCAGTTAAAAACGGAACTATTTCTCCTAAGTTCTTTCCTCCAACCGCATTGAAAACAGCGTCAGCATCAGCTATAGCTTTTGCGATTTTCTCTTTGTCTGCAAAACCAAACGCTTTAGCATTTTTAACAACGCAGTTTTCCTCGCTGTTGCCCAAAATGTTGACCGTGTATTCGCCTCTTTCGTTTATGAGGTCAACCAAAGAGTCGAACTTTTCAACAAAAGTAAACTCAATTCCGCTTAAATAAAGCAGATGGCCGATAAAACCTCTTGCAATTTTTCCTGCTCCAAAAATTACGCAACTCATCTAAATCAATTCCTTTCTCATATTTGAAAATTCTCTGAACCGTTCCTTTAACGACGGATACAGATTTTTGTAAATTTCATATCGTTTCTCTAATATTTCCTTAAATTCGCCTGTTGGTGAAACCACTTCTTTGATACTGTTAAACTGCGAAGCATCAGGGTTTAGCATCTTTGTCGCTACCTTTACAGCCCCCAAAGCGGAGGTATCATTCTCCGAAAGCACTAAAATATCCCTTCCAAACATTTCAGCCTTAAGAATATTCAAAACCGTATTCTCCGCCGCTCCGCCACTGACTTTTATACTTTCAAAATCCGGCTTCCCCATGCTTTCGTATATGTGATACAAACTAAACACAACACCCTCCAAAACAGAGTATGCCATATCCTGTTTGGTGCAATTACTCCCCAAGCCGAAGAAAACGCCCCTTGCATCGCTGTCAAAAATCGGTGCTCTCTCCCCGTTTAAATAGGGAGCGAAAATCGGCGGATTGTTTTTAAGACACGCCTTTATATCCATATCCTTTACCTCAAATTCTCTTAAAGCAAAGGATAATGATGCTCCGCTTGATGCTGTGACACCATAATGGATAAAATCATTGAAATAAACCCCCGAAACCATCCTTGTGTCTTCGCAAGGCTTTTCCGTAAGCACTCCCAAATGCTCGCTTGTGCCTGTTATATCAAACATATCTCCTGCATTTTCAATATCCATTCCAAAAACTGATGCAAAAAAGTCGTTAAGCCCCGTATAAACAGGGATACCGCCGGGAATACCGACTGTTTTTTCACACTCTTTTGTTGTCACCCCTGCAAGCTGATTATAGGGAATAACTTTCGGGAGAATATTTTTATCAATGCCGATTTCCTTTAGGAAGAAATCGCTGTAATTCCCCTTTCTTGTGTGAATAAGTCCACGGTAGGAATATTGGTCTGTCACTAAATTCCCCGTCAGAACCTTGCACAGATAATCCTTTGGCTGACAAACGGATGTCACACATTCATAGTGCTTTTTTATATACATAAGCCTTGGTATGGGATATGAAATAATATCGGGATGGGGCATTGCTATTTCTTCAATAAACTTATGGGCGGAATATTTTCCCTTAATTTCATCAAGCTCAGCCCTTCCGATTCCCTCGTCCCAGCTTATAACATCTTTTCCGTTTATGATATATGTCCCCACCTGAGATGAAAGCCCGATTGCCTTGATTTCCTTTACATCAAGCTCCCTAAAGGCATTTGAAATGGCATCCAACCAGCCATTTGGCGTCTTTTCTTCATAAACAGCTTTTGCCTTGCGTATTTCACCGCTGTCAAATCTTAAAAGAAGCTTAACAGAGGATGTTCCTAAGTCAATCCCGAGTATTCCCTTATTCATTTACAAATACCGCCTTAACAAACTTGTCGGGGCGGTTTTTCGCATGGTCAAGCCCCATTTTGAAATCTTCAAGACAAATTTTTTCCGTTACAAAACAGGAAAGGTCAACCGCTCCGCTTTCCATAAGCTTCATTGCCTTTTTATGCATGTTCCAGTTGTTTCCTGCCCCCACAACTTTGAGGTTTTTAATATGAATATCATCAATTCGGATACTCATAATCTTCCCCTTGCCGTACCCTGCCAAAGCCAGAGTTCCGCCTCTTTTCAGTATTCGGAGACTTTTCTGAATACACTCCTCCGCACCGGTTGCGTCAATTACCAAATCAGTCCCCTCGGGATGAAGTGTTTTCATTGCCTCTTCCAAATCCTGCTCCTTTGTGGAAACCGTTGCATAAGCACCCATTTCCTCGGCAACCTTAAGACCGCCTTTTCCTCTTGCACATACAACAATCTTCTCAAGCCCCATAACCTTTCCTGCCGCAAGCATACAAAGACCTATTGAGCCGGCTCCTATAATAAGCGCTGTTTGTCCCATCTTTGCGCGGGCTTTTTTAAGAGTTCCGAGAGCAACGCCCAAGGGTTCGCAAAGTGCCGCTTCCTCAAATGGTACATTTTCAGCCTTTTCGCAAAGACCGTAAACGGGGGCAACCATATATTCCGCATAAGCTCCGTTTCGTTTAAAACCTATTTCCTCAAAGCTTTCGCAGTATCTCCAGTTACCGCTACGACAGGCTTCACACTCAAGACAAACAACATCAGAGCTTCCAATAACCTCCTTACCAACCCAATGGGAATCCTTTTCGCTCCCCACCGCATCAACAATTCCACTCCACTCGTGTCCCGGAATAATGGGATAGTTGGCAGGGATATTCCCCTCGACAACCTCCAAATCCGTTGCACAAATCGCCGCCGCCTTAACCTTAATCCTCGCAAAGCCCTGTGGCGGTTGCGGAATTTCGGTTTCAACAAGCTTAACATCGTGTGGTTTGTTAATAACTACCGCTTTCATCATCAAACATCCTTTCCGAAATCTATTATTTTTATTGACCTTTCAATAGCAATGAGCGCCGCACCTATTGCGGCATTTTCAACATCTATAAACGAAAACTCCATATTCGTCTTACCGCTTAAGCTTTTCACATTATATAAAAATTCATTGTAAAACAAGTCCTTATATTTCCACATATCTCCGCAGAGAACAATTTTATCAATACACA
The DNA here is from genome assembly GCA_015068605.1 of Oscillospiraceae bacterium. Classification (GTDB taxonomy): domain Bacteria; phylum Bacillota; class Clostridia; order Monoglobales; family Monoglobaceae; genus SIG454. The sequence goes on along the minus strand of SVKF01000003.1, from coordinate 35,626 downwards.
AAATATTTGACATATTTGAAACAGCAACGGCAAGGTATTTTGCCATATCCGAAAATAATCTAAGGCTTTCCCTATCCTTGCTCTTGGCTGACTCAACAAGCTTTTCAAAGCTCTTTCCCGCAAGTCTTGCCATGCCGTTTTCCGAGGCATAGGCTTCAAGACAGCCCTGCTTTCCGCAGCTGCATAAAACTCCGTCGGGAACAGAAACCGTATGCCCAACTTCAAATGCACCCTGGCGGTTAAAAATTTTTCCGTCAAGCAAAACCGACATACCAATACCCTCATCAACACGGAATAAAATCGCATCCTTACAAATATCCTCCGCTAAAATTGAATAGAGCACACAATCAGGGTCGTGTTCTATAAAAACAGGAATATCAAATCTGTCCCGAAGGATTTGAGAGAGAGGAACATTATCCCAGCTTCTGCAATGAGGAATATTAACAGATATACCATTTTTCGCATCAACAAGACCCTGCATTGCAACACCTATACCGATAATCTTTTTATTTTTAACAGAGGACAGTGTATCGCTCACAAAGTTAATTATCTCACCGAGGAGTGAGTCACAATCCGTGTAAACCGCTTTCTTGCAAAAGCTCTCTGCCGCTTCATTTTTAAGATTTAAAACAACCGCCTTAAACCCCGAAATGTTTATATCGACACCCAAAACGAAAAAGTCATCACCGTTAACCTCAAGATAAGACGGGATTCTCCCTGCTCCGCCCTTGACTTTAAGCTTAAATTCTCTTATATAATTTTTTTCGATAAGCTGAGCCGTTATGGTGGACACCGCACCCCAGCTAAAACCCGTTTCCGCCTCAATTTCTTTTCTTGTTATCCGCTCTCTTTTGCGAATAAGAGAAAAAATATCCGCCGCATTCGCCATCTTCATATCAAGTTGGTTAATATATTTCTTCATATTTCAACCTCCCTATTGACAATTATATCACTGCGTGATATAATTGTCAATAGTAAATCTTTTTTAGGAGAAAACTTATGAAAAACAAAATTTTAAACACAAAGCTTTTTGATAATCAAATTGCGCTTTTTTATCTTGGTCAGGTGGGATATATCATTAAATACAAGGATAAATACATAATGACGGATGCCTATCTTTCCGACTATGTTGACCGCAACTGCTGTAGCGAAAATGTTAAGTGGATAAGGCGCTATGCTGCCCCGATTTCCGCCGAGGAGCTTGATTTTGTGGACTTTATTTTCTGCACTCATGCTCATTATGACCATGCAGACCCGGACACTTTATCTGCCGTTGCAAAAATAAATAAGAAGGCAAGGTTTTATGTTTCACGGGCAATTGCAGGCATAATCGAAAGCTATGGAATTGAAAAAGACCGCATCGTTTCAATGAAAGACGGGGAGAAAATCGTTCTTGATGATGACATCTTTGCAACGGCAATAAAATCTGCCCACGAAGAATTTCATGTTGACGAAAACGGAGATTATCTTGAAGTCGGATTTAAATTTGATTTTGGCAAAATTTCTGTTTTCCACGGGGGAGACGGTTGCCCGTATCAGGGACTTGAAGAAAGCATTAAGGGCTGTGACATTTTAATTCTCCCAATCAACGGCAGAGATTTTTACAGGACAAATGTGCTGGATATAATCGGGTGTTTTGACAGTCGGGAAGCGTTGACTATTGCAAAAAACATTGGGGCAAAGCTTCTTATACCGACTCATTTTGATTTATATGATGTTAACTGTGTCAATCCGGCACATTTCGTTGATGAATTGACAAAAATTAACCCGACCCAAAGATTTCACATTTTCGCGCCGGGCGAAGGATATATTTACTCAGAAACAATTTGATGCACAAATAAAATTGGTTGTAGCAAAAAATAAAATGCTACAACCTTTTTATTCGCTTTTTTGTGTTTTGTGTGGTCGGTGCATTTTGCGTCCGTCCCCCAACGAGGCTGTAGCAAAATGATTTCATTTTGCTACAGCCTCGTTTTATTCTTTTTGAAAATTTAGGATTTTTTATTTAAATATATATGTTGCTATCGAATGTGGCTCAAGTTTGGTTTCAAACATTTCTCCGTTTATGCTGATAGAGAACTCTTTTTCATCATTTGTCATATTTAAAACAACGGTAACAACTGTTCCGTCAGGATTTTTGAACGACACAGTGTCCAATTCAGGTGTCCATTTACTGCTCCCTATTCTTTTTGCGCCTTTTTCGACAAATTTACTGAAATGACCTATATAATAATAGGAATCGTGGATATGAATTTCATCATTAACCGTATCTGCCATAATAGGAGAATCGCAGAAGTTCCCCACATGATTAGGTCCGCCCTTTTCGTCAAGGAGCAAGTTCCAGTCGCAGAAGGTGTTACAGTAATTATTAAAATTTCCAATCATATCGTGGGCATATTTTTCTCCAATCTGAACGGTCTCCTTTGCACCGAGGCTATATTCATAGCAGCCTTCCGAGAAAACCAACTCCTTATTCGGATAGAGCTTATTAAACATTTCAAGCTGCTCAAAATGGTCGCCGCTATACCAATGGAAGGCAAGTCCGCTTATATATTTTGCCGCTTCTTCGTCAGAGAGCATAACCTTCGCTCTTTCAATAACTCTCTCTTTATTATGGTCCCAAAAAAGGATTTTAACGCCTATGTCCTGCATCTTCTTCCCGAGATAATTTTTAACAAAATCCCGCTCTTCCTCCGCAGAATAAATGCAGGAATCCCATCTTTGAACCGCTTTCGGCTCATTCTGGACGGAAACTGTTGTTATATCAATTCCCGACTCTTTATATTTTTCAATGAACTTAACGAAATACTCCGCCCAAAGCTCCTTATATTCGTCTTTAAGCTTTCCGCCCTCGTTCATCTTCCCGTTCGTTTTCATATACGCAGGAGGACTCCAGGGGGATGCAAACATTTCGATTTCGCCATATTCCATAGCTTCTTTAATCATAGGAATGAGTGACTTTTCATCTCTTGAAATGTTAAAGGTTTCAAGGGTTTCGTCCCCCTCATCAACACAGGTATAATTCCCTAAAGAGAAGTCACAGCTGTTTATATGAACACGCCCGAAGTTATAGCCCAGTCCCTTTTCTCTGTCAAAATAAAGCTCCAATATTTTTTTGCGGTTATCCGCACTCAATTTATCAAGAGTTGTTGATGCCGCCTCTGTAAACGCACCGCCAAAGCCTTTGATTTCCTGATATTCTATATCGGGAAAAATATTGATGAGTGCCCATTCCTGCTCCTTATTGTTGCTTATCTTTATGTCACGGCTTTCCACCATAGGCTTTTTACCCGCAACTGTTTTAATTAACTTCATTCCCATGACTTTTTTCTCCTTTATTCCTGTTTTTTCCATACATCATGCCCGATAAGGCAAGTGCCAACACACCTGAAACAAGCTTCCCGACAACCACGGGAACAATATAATCCGCTCCACCATTAAACGCCATGGTATATGCCAGATGAGACCCAACAACAAATGCGCCCGTTACTGCAAATGCCGAGTTCATAACAGTTCCCTTTTTATCCATTTTATCCATCATTCCAAAAGCCGGTGCATTGCTCACCAAGGTTGATACAATTCCGACAACGGATATTTCATTTATTCCTATTTTTCTTCCAATCGCCTTAAGAGGTCTTCCCAACAGCTTTGAAACCACATACATAAACGGAAACGAGCCCGACAGAACAATTGCCGCATTAAGACAAACCATTCCGCCTTCTTCTATTTTCTCCAAGCCTTTTACAATTTCATATCCCGTTAAAAATCGAATGATACCCATAACCAGCCCGATTGTTATTACTGTCGTGATAAAAATCCCAAACCACTTAAATATCTTCACGCTTAAATTTGGTGCAAAAACCAGCCCCATTGCAACAATTCCCGAGAAAATAATAAGGGGAATAAGATTTACAATCAGAACAAAAATCGGAATTTTGCAAATAAGCCCTGCAACAATACAGCCAACGGGAATTGCGACAATTCCCCACAAAATTCCCGAGATAAGCTCGCTGTGTTGCTCTTTTTTAACAACGCCCAAAGCAAACGGGATTGTGAAGGACATTGTGCACCCCATCATAGAGGAAACCACCAGTGCGTTATACATTCCAATGGCATTATTCCCCGTCATTTCTTTTGCAAGAGGTGCTCCGCCCATATCATTTGCAAAAAGGGTTGCCGGAAGGATAGATGCATCAATATGCAAGACTTCCGTCATAAAGGACGAAAGAGGCTTGAGCAGCTGACCTATATACGGCGCAACAATAATCATACCAATCATAGAAAGCGCCATAGGTCCTAAAAGATTGAAAGCCTTTTCAAATTCTTTCCCAAGCCCAAATCTGTTTCCAAAAATCTTGTCCAATGCTCCCAAAATTGAGAAAGCAAGTATAATAGCCGTTATATCCATTTATTCTTCTCCTAAATAGCAACCCCAAAGAAGCCGTCTTTCGTCAAAATATATTTCTCTTTATATCCGCATTCCTTCAGCAGCTCTGCCGCCTCATCAAATTTGCAATCAATCATATTTTTATCGTGACAATCCGAGGTTATAACCACTCCGAAGCCCTGTCGTTTAAACTCCTTTATAATATCGGGCATAGGATAAGGCATTTTTCTGTAACCTCTGGCAATCCCTCCGGTGTTGACCTCAAAAAACGGAATTTCCCCCTTTAATGCGTCTATTGCCTCGTATGCCGCAGTTTTGTATTCCTTTGATGTTATATCAAAAAAGCTTTCTTTTTCAATATGCTTGGTTATCAGATCAAAATGGGCAATAATGTCAAAATCACCTTTAGACGGAAGCTCACTCACAGCGGTATAATACGCCTTCGCAAATCTCATTCCGTCTCCGCCAAAATGCTCATTTATCATATTTCTGAAACGCTCCGGATTACTGTCAAAAAGCTTATAGGTGTCCCCCACATTAAGATAATGAACACCGCCAATGAGATAATCATAGCCCGAGCGGTCAACAGGACTGCAATCCTCAACCTCAAGCCCCAAAAACACATCAAGCCTATCCTTATACTTTTCTTTGAGCATGAGAACATTTTCTCTGTATTCTGCGGTTTTGTCCCCACGCTTAGCAAAAAATTCCGAATAAGGATTGAAAGAATGACCCGAAAATCCAATGGAAGAAAAGCCTTTTTTAATTGCACAAAGGATAATTTCTTCGGGGGAATCCGCTCCGTCACAATAGAATGTGTGTGTATGTAAATTCTGAATATACATCTTTTTATCCTATCCGTTAATCCATATTAAATTTCGATTACATCTCCGTCATTGGTTATATAATAATCGTGTTTCATTTTTTCTTTATTTGATTCCAAAAGGGCAACCTTATCATCTCTTACATGGTTAAAGAGCATTCTCTTTGTCCTTGAATTATTGAACTTCGGAATAGCAGTTTCCACATCAAAATGAGTCAGCTCGCATACAATCGCATCAAAATCATATTCTTCGGCTTCCTTCGGATAATCAATAAATGCATCCGTCAAATCACCCGTAAAGAGAATTCTCTTGCCTTCCCCTTCAATCATATAAGCAAAGGACTTGCCCCTTGCTAAATGCTTGGTGGGGATTGCCGTAACCTTTATATTCCCGTCATCATAAAAAAGTCCTTCGCTGACGCTCTTTATTTCGCAATGGGGATTATGCTCATATGCCCACTCGCAATGCATAAACCATATTAAATCAATCATTCCCTGTATATCGGATTCTTCAGGGAGATATAAGGCATTTTTAACATTGAACACGCAGGAATACGCCTGAAGTGCGTGGTCACCATGCATATGTGTTATAAACGCCGCCTCAAGCCTTTCTCTCGGAATAATATCCATATTCTTAAGAAGATACACAAAAGGTGCTCCTGCATCAATCAAATACAATTTGTCGTTTACCTCCAGCATCATACAGGTTAAATACCTGCCCTTTTCCTGAACTCCGTGACAAGTTCCCAAAAAATGTACTTTCATTTTTATTCCTCCTCGATTTTTATATAGTTGTCTTATTTCCGTTTAATGTTATTGTTATTTCATCGCCGGATACACGCTCTGCACGGCAACCAGCCTTATCAACAAATACTTTAATTTTACTGCCTCTGTAGTAAATTGGGAATGAATAGCTTTCCCAACCCTGCGGAAGAATCGGACTTATGGAAATACCGCTGTCATTTATGCGAAGTCCACCATAGCCCATAACCGTTGCAAGCCAAATTCCGCCGATTGATGCAGAATGAATACCTGTATCGGAGTTATTCGTATTTTCTCCCAAATCAACGCAAAGACAGTCATAGAAAAATTTATCTGCCATTTCATTCATCCCAAGACCAACCGCAACAAGGGCATGAATACACATACTCAGGGATGAATCGTGGAGCGTTCTCTCCTCATAATACTCAAAGTTTTTGCGGATTGTTTCCTTATCAAACTTATCGCTCATAAGATAGAAGAGCATAACCAAATCCGCCTGCTTGAAAACAGCCATTTCAAGGATTTCAGCTAAACCGTAATCCTTAAAAATATCAAATACAGTGTCAAGATTTTTATAATATGTTATATCCTTTGGTTTAAGGCTCTTAACCCCGTCGAACTGATTGATAATTCCGTCTTCCTCCGGCATGGGCAAATAAAGATTTTCCGCAACCTCCGCTATCTTCTTTGCCATATCCTCCATATCATATTCTCTTGATAGCTTATTGCAGATATGGTTAGGATTTTCACGAAGTATCTTATCGGCAAGGACAAGGTTTTTATGCGCCATATAATTAGTATACGCATTGTTATCAACATCTTCCTTGTATTCATCCGCCCCGATAACACCGCAAATCTCATATCTTCCGTTTTTCTTTTCCGCTCTGTCAGCCCAGAAAATCGCTGTGCGAACCAGAATTTCGTTTCCGTATTCAGCCATAAATTCCTCATCGCCTGTCATACAGTAATACTGCCAAACAGCAAAGGAAACACCGGCTGTTATATGTATTTCCGTTTCAGCCATCATAAACTTTCTCTTTTTCCCCGTCAGAAGGTCAATATCCCCATATTCAAGACACGCTTCTCCATCTGTTATCCACGCACTTTCCCATGGATACATAGCACCCTTAAAGCCAAAACGGTTTGCCTTATTTTTTGCAACCGGAAGAAGCATATAACGATATTCAAGAAGTCGTCTTGCCACCCGGGGCTGTGTGCAGAGGTAATACGGAAGAATATATATTTCGGTATCCCAGAAGGAATGTCCCATATAGCCTTCACCGCTGAGCGCCTTTGCGCCTATTCCGAGACGATTATCGTCGTGACTTGCCATAATGTGAAGATGATACTGGGAGAAAACCACGGCTTTATCAACAAAGTCATTCCCGGACTTAACATCAACCAATGAGCTTTCCCAAAAATTCTTCCAGGACAGACTGCTCTCTTCAAGAAGCTTATCATACCCCATGTCAATAGCCTCGTTCAGATATGCTCTGCCGTCACTTCTCAGCTTTTCGTCGTTATATTCACCGTCTGCATACTCAAAATCCCTTGAATGAGCATAAGATACTATTTTCTCAACCGTGAAGGTTTCACCCTTTTGAACCTTTCTGCTTAAACGGGAATAAAGTCCGCGCCTGTCAATAGAAATACCTTCGTTGCACTCGTGGCTAATCTTCAATCCGAAATGAATTGCAACATCAACCTTTGACTGAAGGGTTGTCAGATACATTCCCTTAACACCATCGGGATATGCCCGCTTTTCAGGGTTGTTAAAATGCTGAACTCCCGAATTTGTCACCTTTCCGTCAAGTCCCGTCAGAAGCTCAACATCCGCATCATCGGAAAGAGGCGTTACGGATACCTTTTGAGCCATAATATGCTTTCTCGCATCGGACACAATTCTCGAAAAAGCCAGGGCATATTTCTTTCCCTTAGGACAAGTCCATTCAACCAATCTCGTAAATTCACCGTTTTCCATATTAAGACTTGCTTCATATTTATCAACTTTTCCGCAAATCATATTAAATACTTCTTTGTCAAGAGTAATGTCACAGTTTGTTGCGTCAGGAATAACCGCAAGCTCCGGAACTTCCCCCTTCGGGCAATCAAAAACGCCATTAATCAGAGTGTTTCGAACAGCTTTTGTATACGCTTCCTCAAAACTTGCCCTGACACCCATATAACCGTTTCCCTGAGTCCAGATAGACTCGTGCTTTCTCATTCTGCCCAAATCAGGCTTATCTGATGTTAAAATCCATTTACTCATTTTCTCTATTCCTCTCTAATGTCTTATTATACACCCAAAGGCGGTGTTTCCACCGCCATAGAGTTATTTGCTTATTTTAAGTAATAACGGAACATGACCTTTCATGGTTACACTATCCCCATACTTACCGAAGTTTATCAAATCCTCGGACTCAGTTACCTTCTTGCCGTTCAGATAAACTTCAATCTCTTTGTCCTCCCACACATAGCTGCAAAGATTGATTATATAGGAGTCCTCATATTCAGCAGTCAAAAAGTCTGCATCAACAATATTCTTGCCTGTCGCCTTATCAACAATCACAATTTTATCAAGCCCTAAAGCTTTAACAAGAGACGAAATCTCCTTCTTTATACTCTGCTTGCTTACGCCTGCAATAGTTGTTCCGGCATCCTCATAGGAAACACATATTGCATTATTTTTAATATATGCAACCGTATTTCCATCATGCTTATCGCCGTATTCATTGACAGTCAAGGCATTATCCCCGATAAGAATAACTCTTCCGCCCTTTTCAACAAAGGATTTGAGTGCATCAAGAGTTTCCTTTTTGATGCTTATGCTTCCCGGAACGATAATCGCTTTATAGTCCATAAAGTTTTCAAGCTGACTTTCAACAACAAATCTTGTCTTCTGACCATTTTCGCCAAGTCCTGCCGAAACAGTTCTGATTATATCCAGCATTTCATCGTTATAAGGAACACTGCAATTTGAATAAAGAACTGCAATATCGCTCTTCGCCTCCTGAATTGCAACAATCTCCTTTGAAAGACGGTTAAGGTCTAAGGTTGTTTTTCCAAGAGTTGCAACCGAGTCAGGACGAGCCGTTAAGAGTGAGTTAAAATATATCGTTCCGTTCTTTGTTCTTGAGGATCTGTCCCAAATCCAGAGCACGGAACCGCCTCTGCCGTGAACTGCACCATTCCATATATCAGCAATATTATACAGCACTTCTTTGTCGTTGTAAAGTATTTCTCTTGCATCAACTATAATATGGTCTTCCGTGTTATAAATCGGTGCATTTTTAACCGATGTCAAGAAATCATAGAAAATATTTTTCCATCTGTTATCGTCAGTTGCAATCAGCGACCATGCGTCACAGCCGCTTATATCGGTATAATCCGTTAAAATTTCATAATTATCGCTGGAGCTTATACGGAAGTTCACTCCTGTTTTAAAGGTGTCCATAACCTTAACATGAGTGAAAACATCAGGGTCAACCGACTTAATATAATTGCTCACTTTTTCTATCCACTGAGGAAGAATCATATCGTTATATTCTTTCCAGTCATAATATCTCGGTGTTGCCTCAATTCCGTTTGGCATTTCAACCTCAGAGAATGATGCATAATTTGTTCCCCAGCGCTTATTAAGAGCGGAAATATCCTTATATTTTTCTTCCATTGCCGCTCTGTAATCATCTATAAATGCCCAACTGTCAAGCATTGAATTATACTGCGGCTCATTGGCAAGGACAATTCCGTCAAAGGATTCATATTCCTTAATTCTCGGTATCAAGCTTTTATAAAATATCTCATAGGTTTCTAAAAGCTTCGGATGGTCAGGGTCCTGATGATTGAAATTGCCCCACTGCTCAGGAAGCTCAATCTCGGGATAGTCCCTTAAAACAAAGCTTGGCACATAATGAGGAGATGCGCTGTACTGGGCAGATATGTTATATTTGTCCATATCCGAAAAAGTCTTTTCAAACTTTCTCACCGTTCTCTCATCTATCGCATAATACTGGTCAGCAGGATATGTTTCCTCAAAATCGCCGTTTAAGAGCAGATTTTCTTCCGTTCCTGCCTGACGGATAAACGCATTGTCCATATAAAGCTCTGATGCAGTATCCTCTATAAGAATAATAAGGTATAATTCCTTTTCGTTTGCCTTTGTTGTATATGAAAGAGCATCATCACGCCAGTCATAAGTTCCTTTAAGGCTTTGTCTCATTGCTTTATTTCCAACACCCGTTACACCGTTTGTTGTCAGAATATAAAAGGCATTGCTTACATTATTGCCTTTTGCTGACAAGCCGTATTCATAAGTCGTATTTGGCTTTGCATCAATCGTCTGAATAATATATTTATAGTTATTGCTTTTATATGGCGTGCTTGAAACGATTTTCAGAGCGGATTTTCCACCCCTTTTCTCTGTTTCGGAGGCAGAAACCTCAATCTCGTAGCTACCCACACCTTTTAAGAGCCAGTTTTTAACAGGCAACGCCTCAAACATAGCATCCCACGGGCCAAGCTCAGGGCTCATACAGTTAAATCCGACTTTTGAAATCGTCTCAACTTCCTCAGACTGTCTTGACTGCGCCCAATGCCCTGCACCCACAAAGAAAACAGGACGAACTTCCCTCGTTCCGTCTTCTCTTTCGGTTGTTGCAACAAAGTGATTATCAACCACCTCAATATGAGAACTTACATACTTCGGCACAGACACAGGCTCAATCGTTCCGTTGAGCAAGCCTTCAAATTCAGCCTTTGCCTCATTGTAAAGCCTTGTCATAACCTTATCCTGATGAGCAATTCTTGTTAAATCATTATCCGCCAAATCCTCTTCAAGATATTTTATAAACAGCTCTATTGTGTAATATTTTACCTTCTGATACTCAATCGGAATGGATTTTTTCAGACACTCCGACATAAGAGTGGTCAGCTCCGCATAATTTTTCTTCTGTTTTTCGATAACCTGCTTTGTTATTTCAATATCTGCACAAACATTGGTTATTGCAACACCTTTATATTCCGTTTTCCCGTCGGAAACGGTCACATCTACCTCCGTATCGCCATACCCTGACATTTTGCAGGAGAATTTACAGCTTCCCGAAGAATTTGCGCCCAATGTAATCTTTTCGCTGATACCCGCTTTTTCGCTTGTTATCGTAAATACCTTTTCCTTATCGGTTTGGTTAAACATATCAACTATGTAGTTAGCGTCTTCGCCTGTGGCTACATCCTTATCTCCCTGAAAATATACTGCATATTCCTTTTCGTCATCTAAAAGCATCATTTTCGGGAAAAGCTGACTGCCTTTATACATGGATATTCCCGGCGCAACATCTATGCAGCCTCGCCTTTTGTCATTATCGTTATCATTTGCGATTGCACAGAAAAGCACAACGGGCGGTATTTCGCCAAAATAAGCCGACCAGGGAATTGCAACCTCATAAACTGTTTTGTTCCCTTCTCTTTTGGTTTTTGGCACTATTGCCGTATCACCGAATTCCACCGTTATATCGTTCTTATCATCATAAACCACGCCGTATGCTGTTCCGAAGTTTTCGTCTGACCGGCAGATTGTAAACTGCAAGCCGTCACCGTTCCAGTAGCTTCCGGCACTGATTGGATAATGGACATCGTCCTCCACCCTCATGGCAAAATAAAAATTATCATCGTCATAGGCATAGCTTATATCTCCCGACACCGTTTGCGGAAGGGATGTATAATCCGTGTAAATATCAAGCTTATATGAGGGTATTCCCTCCCAGTCGCTCATAGTTCCGTCAATGGTTATCTTATCATTTTTCTTTACCGGAATAATATCCTGACTTGCATTTCCAACCGCCTCTGTCGGAGAAATTTCCTCAAAAGACGGGTTTTTAATCAAATTATTTTCGGGAGTTCTCGGAAGAGCTGTATCATAGAAATACAAATCATCTATCCAGAGGGCTTCCGTGTAATTTTCCATAACAAATCGAATATATGCCGTTGTCTGGTCACCATTATTATAGGTAAACTCAAAGCCACGCCAATCAGCAGTTTTTCCTGTCGGAGTCAAGTATCCCATATTGGTTCTTATCCAGTTCATCTGCGCATAAACGCCGTTTCCGTTTTTCACCTTTGCCATAAAGCCATAGCTATATGTATGACCCGGCTCAACAGGGATTGCATAGCTTATTCTGACAAACTCTTCTTTTGTTCTTCTTGTATGATTATAAAGCTTCATAGATGCATTTCCGCTATACTTTTCCGTTGTGTCAATTGTCACGCCCCCAACGGTATTAGCCGTGACCTCCAACGACCAGCCTGCAGGGGCAGAACTTGCCGCATATGTAATTTCAGGCATTTGAAACACGGATAAAATACACACCAGAGCTACCGCAAAAGCAACAACCCGTTTCATCATATTTTTCATCTAAATCATTCCTCTCTGATTTATTCCACACCAAGTTCAGCCGATGGCAAATATGGCTCCAAGCGTCCCAAGCTGTTAAACAAATAGGACTTCAAAACCATATCCGAAACCTCATTTTCCTTCACGGTTATACTGATTTCAGACAAAATATTTCCGTTTTCATCCGCAAAACCGTCATTTGTTAAAATAGATTTTAAAACATTTCCCTTTGAATATACTGCAAGGATATGGACAAAGCCTTCTCCTGCACCAACAGTAGTTTTAGCCTTTGACGAAATAGTATCAGCCTTAACCTCTAAGGCTTCGCTTCCGTCTGAATACCAAAAGCTCATTCCGTCTTTTATTTCTTCAGAGCCTTCAATTTTTATAAGCTTTGTTTCATATGGCGCAAGACTAATCTTATTTGATACTTCCTTATTTTGAGTTAAATCAAATAATTCGCCACATTCTTCTCCGTTTAAGCTTACGGTAATATCAGTTGTTTCATCTCCAAGGTTGCATAGATTAACCACATATCCACTCTCATACTTTGCAGCCGTCCACTCGGTTTCTCCGTTTGAGCTTTCAACAGTTACATCGTTCTCATATCCCGAAATCGCATTAACTATTGCAGCATAAACATCCTGACAACCCGAAAGAGTTACAGAATCCGAGCTCCAGCCGCCAAAAGACACTCTAACAGCATCATTTAAAACGCTGTTTTTAAGGGTGCTGTCCAGAGCCTTACCGTTTTCGTTATAATAAGATGTGTTATACTCCGCAAAAATAACGGTTTTTCCACGCCCGATAAACTCCTCAATTTCCTGCCATACTTTTTGAGGCAAATAATTACAACAAGGAACAATCAAAAGCTCCGGGTTTTCGTTTTCATTAAGCCTTTCGGGATAAGTATCATTCACTATATAAACCTTTTCCCCGTTATTTTGAAGAGTTCTGTACGCTTCATACATCGCAGCATTATGAAGATTTGAATTTGCCACTTGAGTATAGTTTGAATAAAGAACGGCACATCTTGCATCCTTCTTCTGAATTGCGGTTATCTCGTTTGCAAGACGGTTTAAGTCAAGATTAACACGGCTTATACCTGCAACGGTGTCAATTCGTCTTGAAAGATTAGAGTTATAATAAATTGTACCCTCGTCGGTTCTTGAGGACTTATCCCAAAGCCAATAAACCGCACCGGCTCTGCCGTGGATTGCACCCTGCCACACATCAGCCAAATTCATTTTAAGCTCATCTTCGTTATATAAAATCTCCGTTTTATCTCTCAAAATATGGTCTTCGCTGTTTATAACAGGGGCATTTTTAAGGGAGGTCATAAAATCGTACCACATAGTTTTCCCCTGAAGCTTATTACCGTTCTCGCCGTAAATCCCCCATGCGTCACAGCCGTTTATATCCATAATCTCTGACCATTGTTCATAATTTGTTCCGCAGAAAACTCGTCTGTTTCCGTGAGCTCCGCTGGAAATATAGGCTGAACACTTGGTCTGAACGGGAATTGTCGGGTCGATTTCAGCCATAACCTCTTTTAAAACCGTAAACCACTTTGTCAAAATCGAATCGTTAAATTCTCTCCAGTCATTGTATCTTGCACTAACCGAAATTGATGATGGCATTGTTATTGCTTCACGGCTTAAATATATCTCTCCGTGTGCTATTGATGCTGCGCTTAAGCTTCCGTATTTATTAATAATAAAATCTCGATAAGCATCGATATAATAATCGGGGTATTCATGGGAAATAAAGAACGGCTCATTCGCAAGACAAACGCTATGGAATGACTTATAATCCTTTATTTCGGGAATAACCGCATTCAAAAATGCAGTAAGCGCCTCGATAACTTCGGGATGTGTTGGGTTATACGGCATAAAATCAGGAAATGCCGCACTTCCGTCATTGTTTATTTCCGGATAATTATCATAGATAAATTCAGGGAAATAAGCTGTTGCAGTCATAAACATAATCCGGATATTATTATCCTCCGCATCTTTAAATACACTCTTAATATTTTCGATTGCAGTTTCGTTTATGTCATATTTATTCCCGTTCGTTCCTGCCTTTAAAACACTGCTCGGACCTATTTCATAGTGGGTATAATTTATTCCCATATCGGCAAAATCCGCATAGTCGGATGTGGCATCTGACCAATGCCCCAAGCCGTTGAAGAACACGGGCTGATTAACCAAAGTTCCGTCTATGTCAACGGTTGCGATAAGGCTTTGTCCGTCCATTGTCACCTCCGAAGAAACATACTTCGGGGCAATTTTCTCGCTGAGCTTTCCGCTTAAATACCCTTCGAGATTTTTAATTGTTTCATCGGCAATATCAATTATTCCGTTTAAGTTATGCTCATATTCGACACTTAAACCGTTTGTCAGATACCCGTCAAGGAAACCGCTGAATTTTTTTATAATTCCAAAGTCTGCCTTTTCATATTCAACAGATAATCCATTTCCCTCACACTCTGAAATCAGTTCTTCAATATATGCAATACAATCCGAAACGATTTCTCTGTTTTTCTTATATCCGCCGTTGAATATAAATTCCGCCGATGCCTTATCGGATGAATAAGTCACATTCGCCACAAGCTCTTTGTCGTATGCTGTTTTATCAAGCTGAACCGTAAAGGTATAATTTCCGCCGCTTTTTGTCCTTGCTGTTGCCGTATGATAAGTATTATTATCCTTATCCGTCACAGAAAGACTGACTGTCAAACCTGCCCCCTCGGAGCAAGCTCCGCTTATAACAACGCTCGGGTCTGTATATGTAACGGAATTTAGTGTCAAAATCGTTCCGTTTGTTATTGTGCCTAATGAGATTGCCTCGCCGAAAACAGGCGTTCCGATTTGGAATGCCGGAACCTCAACCTGACAGGTTGCCGGAATTTCTCCGCTGTCGCTTACATAAGCTGTCAGGGTTTCCCCTTTACACTCGGAGGGAAGTCCGAGTGTAAAGGAAAATTTGCCGCCAAGCTTTACTCTTGTTTCGCCGAAGCCATATACTTCTCCCTCGCTGTCGCAGAGCTTTATTGTTATGTATTCCCCTGCGCCAAGAGTGCTTTTTCCGCTGATTATTACACTATTTTTTTCATATACAACATCATTGAGCAAAACACTGCTCTCTGTCTCCGCCCCTTGCACCACAGGTATAGAAAATACCGAAAGGATAAAAACAAGGGATAAAATTACGGAAATAATTTTATTTTTCTTCATTATAGATACTCCAAATTAGTATTCCTGACTTGCCTTAAGAGGTCTCATGCCTTCCATACTGTTCCAAAGATACATAACCATCTTATATCCTGTCGGAACTGTAACTGTTTTAGATAATGTTACAGGGCTTGCACTTAAAATAGTCTGCGGAATTGTTGTAACTGTTGTTCCTGTTATGGTTTCAAGAGTTACGCCGTTATATACCGCTAAAATAAGCTGTGCCGTAACATCAGTTCCTGCTTCGTTGTTTTTAATATCAATGCTTACGGTTACATCGTTTCCGCTTGCAGTTGTTTCATAATCACCGATTACCAAAGCCTCTGCCTTCGGATTTGCAGTAACCTCTGCACCGTCTGCACTTTCTCTGCCCTCTGCATTAACTGCCTTAACCGTATAGTTATATGTTTTGCCCGGTGTCAGGTTTTTCATATCAACATAACCCATAGATGCAGGAACATAAGCCACAGGAATATCACTGCTCATAGCATCGTCATATACAGCGATATATTCAGCGTCAGCCGCATCTGTCCAGCGAATCATTACTTCTTCAACATCGTTTACAACCTCAACACCTTCAGGAGCTTCGGGAGCATCGGCAATTCCGCTGTCTAAAGTGCCGATTCCGGAAACTAAATTATCCCCTGTCGGATTTCCGTCTGCATCAAGCTCATAACAAGTTACATCATCAATCCAGAAATCTTCAACACTTTCTGTGAAAATAAAATGAACTACCGGAGATGCACTTCCTGCCGGCTGAACATCCAAAGAGAAATCTGTCCAACCCAAATCTGAATATACTCCTGCACCCCATGTTCCTGCAACACCGGGTATTCTGTGAAGCTTTTCGCTTGTTATGTCATAAGTCGCCATCGCTCTTGAGAATACATAACCTGCCTGATTTTTCTTTATACTTCCTGTTACACGATATGTTTTTGTTGTATCAAGCTCAACATCGGTTTTTAGCTCCAAGTATGCATGCTTTGAATTAAAGCTTGTTTCATTTGAGGCAACTCTGATTGACGGAGCAGAAGTTCTGTATACCTTATCATCAATCTCAAGCTTTACCGGTGGTTTTGAAGTCGATCCGCTTAACTTCCAGTCTCCTGCCTGATATACATAACCGCCGCCGGTAGGCATTATTCCTGTTAACTGTGATTTTATGCTTCCGTCAGCATAGATAAAGTCAACTCTGTAATTCTTTTCAACGCCTGCTGTGAAATCTGTATCAATATATGTATTAATTTTATCCGCTGTTGTATCAAAGTTTTCAGCTATAAGATTTCCTGTTTCAGCATCATAAAGCTTAATTTCTGTTGGAGGAATTTCAGCAGGATTTCTCCATGAAACTGAAATTTCTGTTGCTGAAAGCTGTGCTGTTATAAGGTTTTTAGCAAGAGTATACTGCTTCTCGAAATCATTTGATGCAAGGAGAGTTGTTCCCATACCATTTGCCGTAACATCCCCAATCCCTGCAGGCTTTGTCCAATTGTAGATTTGGATATTGTCAAGATATGCCTTAAATTTTCCACCGAAAGTAAACATATTACCCGGCTTAAATGCACCGCCTGATGCTGTATCGGTTACAATCGGGTATGTAGATTCAAATGTGTACCAACCTGCTTTATCGCCTGTTTCCTTAACGACATTCCATCTTGATTTAGCCGCTCCGTCAAGCTTTACATCTGTTGCAGATGTCCCTGTAACTGTTGTGTAATAAACACTTGCCCAGTTGTTTCCTGCACCATTACAAGGCCAAAGTTGCATAACTCCACTCGGATTTTCTTCAATATAGATTGAAAACTTAATTCCGTACGGAGTATCATTTTCCATACCAAAGTCTGTGTCACAGCTTCCCAAGCCAACAAGACCATTTGTTGAATCAATATAAAGTGAACGCTCACCGGAATATGTACGGGCTGTTGTTATTCCATAAAATCCGTTTGCACTGTTATACTGATTAGGTGTTAATTTTATTCCGGTTGTTACAAGTTCTTCCTTTGTTGGCGCTGTAACCTGTGTAAGACCTGATTTCTCAAAATCCTGAACAAGTATAGGTGTTTCCCCTCTTGTTCCGCTGTTCTGCGTTGTTGTATATCCTGTCCATTCATATACATTTACATCGTCAAGACGGAGGCTGAAATTACTGGAATTTGCTGCCACATGCCACATATATCCCTTACCGTAACCTGATACACAACTAAAATCTCCCTTTTCACTGAAAATAGCTGTCTTATTCCATACTCTGTACCAGCCGGCTTTGTCGCCCTCTGTTATTTTTTCCAGTCCCCAGCGTCCCGCATTTGTTCTTGCAAGATACAATCCGTTATCGCCGTATTGCAAGGAAGCGTAATACACTGTTGGATATTTCTGATTGTTATTTGGTGCCGGTTTGAGCCAGAGCTCTCCTGATGTCCAGCTGTCAACATAGATATAAAATTCTATGCCATAAGCCTTTGTCGGATCCATCTTGAAGTCCGCAACAGGGTCACCAAGCCATACTCCGCCACTGCCAGTTGCATTGATTTTTACGCTTCTGTTTCCGCTATACGTATAATCTGTTGCATACTCAACAGTACAACCACTGCTGTAATCAACATAAAGTCCGTCGACTACACCTTTGTCTGCTGCCATTGCGCTCATTGGCACGAGGCTTAAAAGCATAACAAACGCAATAACCATTGACATAAATCTTGTTACTTTTTTCATTTTAAAAACTCCTTTTTAAATAAATTTATATAAATTTTTATTATTCTTCAAATCTTCAGCCTTCTCCTTGAAGGAGAAGGGGGACCGCTTGCGGTGGATGAGGTGGAAGTAAATGATGACCACGACTCACCACCGTCTTCGACGGAGCCTCTCCTCAAGGAGAATGCAGTGCAAACGGATTATTCTTCAAAGTTTCTGTAAATATAAATTCCGATTACCTTTGATTTGGAAATATCCGCTATAACATAGTCGTCTTTCGTCAAATCCGCTGTTGAGCCTGCTTTAAGCTCCTGCCGCTCAACATCATAAATCATAACAGGAACGCTCTTCTCAACCTTTAAGGCAACTTGTCTTGAGCTTTCAAGCAAAACTCTTTCACCCTGAGCATCTGCCTTTATAAGCTTACCCTTAACTGTTGTATAGCTATGCAAATCCGACGGGGTATCAAGAAGCTCCTTATCGGTTATTTTATACATCTGCTCAACATTATCGATATAGCCCTTTGCATTAACATGGAGTCTCACTATGTCGCCCTGATTAAGCTTTGCAATAAGCTCTTCACTCTCAGCCGAAATCGAAAGTCCGAAATATGTTGAAGATGCAACCGTAAGCTGTGGAGTTACAGTTCCCTCGCCGTCAACCGCCGCTCCGATTTCTCTTACAAAATAAAGAGAATAGCCCACTTTCTTACTGGTTGATTTATCCCGTCTTACCAATGCAATATCCAAAAATCCGAACTCATCAACGCCATAGCCCGTGTAAGATGTGATTTTCTCATCAGATGTGAAGGAATAGTTATTTCCGATGTCATACAAATCCTCGTTGTCAAGCTCCTCCGACGGAATGACAAACACAACCGTGTCTCCCGTCATATAATGATAGCTGTCAAAAGAGGTGTTATTATATCTCCAACTTCTGCCCTCTTCATCTCTTGTCATAGTAAGGCGTTCTTCGTTTACATCCTCGCTATATAAAACGGGAAACTCAATGTGCTTGATTTTTCCGCTGTTGTCAAGCTCATAGCCGATGATTTTTCCGATATTGTTATCGGCTTCAGCCTTGGTCATCTCCGCTGTCATTCTGCCTTTGTCGTTAACCTTGACCTTATCGCAGAGAGTGAGATTTCTCCACTCCCCGTCAGCACAGAAAAGACGAAGAGCATATTCAGAATCCATTCCGCCGCTTAACGGAACTGCTTTTCTTAAATAGCCGAAGCTTAATTCATTTTCTCCTGCAACCTTCGCTCCGACAACCCTGCCGTTTACATCAAGATAAAGGTCATAGCTTCTGCCGGGCGAAATTGTTTGGGCAAAGCTTTCGCCTTTGGCATTTGCGCTCAAATATGTGTCAGACAGCTCATAGACAACGTCCTCCGCCATAACCTCTTTTCTCTTTCCGTTATAGCTTGTTACGGTAGCTCTCGCTTTATCTCTTGTTATATAAATTTCTATATTTTTGTTTTCGCCATTTTTTGACTCAAAAACATTTAAAACATCCCCCGGCAAAATGTCATTTATTGTAACCCTCTCACCGTTTAAGAAAAAGCCCACATTATCGTTTTCGCCGTTATATTTCTCCAACTCAAGCTTTTCATATCCGTTTTCAAGCTTGGTATATTCATTGTTTATAATCAGATTTTGCGTTGAAACCGTTGAAACAATCATTATTTTATAAACATCAAGCTTAATAACATCAATAGTTTTATCTCCGTCGTTGTCTATAAGGGTAACCTTCCCGTCTGGAACAAGAAAATCCTCTGCTGTGTAGTCGCTGTAAACAATTCCGTTATAAAGCAATGAAACCGAGCTTTTTATTGATAACTTTTTCGCTCTTTCGGCATTGTCATCTTCATAAAATTCAATGCTTTTTATATCTTTTGAAACAGAATTTATGTTGTCCGTATCAATCTTGATTATTTCGCTTTTAAAGTGAGGCTCGGCATAAACAACATTATATTCGTCCCCCTCAATCCGCTGAACATAAGCCTTTACCCGACAGCCAAGCATATTATATAAAATTCCCTCGGAATCCTTATATATTTTCCCGTCAATCATAACATAACCGGCTTTTGCGTTGCCTTCGCCGTAAATATCGCTTGTGTGATTAGCGGTCACAACTCCGTCAAGCTCATAGATATTGCGATATGCCATTAAAACCGTAACATCCTCGTATTCCGAGTAATAATGCATATTATTTTCGCCCGTTTTAAAGGCGTCAACCTCGGCAATTCCCACAGTCATTGCATTATACAAAAGTCTGTATGCTTCACCGTTTGACATTTCCTTATCGCTCACACTTATGCCCTTTGTCAAGCCAATTTTCATCGCCTTTGTCGTGTAGCCCATCGGATATCCGCCCATTTTAAGGCAAAGCTCCTTATATCCCAAAAGGCACATCGCCATTTTAACCGCTTCTTCGCCTTTTAACGTGTCGCTTGCCGAAACCGAGGCGAAATTGTCGATAATCCCCATTGCTTCTGCAGTTTTGAGGGCATCCTCGCTATATTCACCCGTATATTTATTGTCATAAGCCATATTGAGGAGGAAGTTTATAAAGGTGCTTTTGCTCATTGTGTCAAAAAGCTTACCCTCCCCTTCATAATTCCGCACAATCCCGAGGGCTTTAAGTGCCTCAAGTCGGGTATCATCATTTTCTACCTCTGTTGCTCCCACACTTACGCAAAGCATTGTCAGAAGCATAACCGCTATCAATAAAACACTTGTTATTTTTTTCAACATTTCATACCCTCCTTATCTTAAAATCCCGTATATCATCATAACCGCTTCCGCCCTTGTGCATGACCGCATAGGCGCAAAGCCCGTATCTGTTCCGTTTATCTTTCCGGCACAGTAAAGCTCTTTAACCGCATCCCTTGCATAATCGGAAATAGCTGCTTCGTCCGCAAAGCTTTCGTATTCTCTGATTCCGGTTGCAGTCGTCCCTGCAACCTTCATAGCACGGCTTGAAATAAGAGCCGCGTCCTGTCTGGTTATCCCCGAATGAACTCCGAAAATACCCAAATCGTCACCGGTCACAATGCCTTTTTCAAAAGCGGCGCTCAAATACGGATAGAACCAGTCGCTTTCAAAAACATCGTGGAAATGACTCTTTGCATTTTCATCTTCGAGTTTGAATGCCGTTATTATCATTTTGACAAATTCTTCTCTTGTCACCGCCTTATCGGGAAGAAACATTCCGTTTCCAACCCCGGAAACAACGCCCCTCTCCTGCATTTCGCAAATTGCATCATATGCCCAATGTGTCATGGGAACATCCGTAAATTTTGCTGTCTCAACAGTTTCTGTTTCTTCAACTTCGTTTTTTGGTGTTTCCTCAATGGCAAAATTATTTTTCGAGGACGCTCCGCCACCGGAGGACGAACCGCCTCCGCCACCGCCGCCTGACGAACCGCCACCGCCGCCGGAAGACTCTGTTGTTGCGGCTTTTTTCAAAGCTTTAAGGAAAAGCTCAACCGAATAAGGCTTACTCTCCGAAATATCCTCAATCAGATTTGTATTAACCTTTGCTGTTGCAGATTTTTTATACTTTATGTATTCTTCCGTATCCTTAATTTCAAGAATTTCCGCATAGCTTTCAATTTTGGATTTTATATTTGAAATTTTCGCCGTATTGATAACATAAAGAGCTGATACCTTATTATACATTTTCTCCATATCCATAAGAGAACCATAAGGCACATTCTTTAACATTGCCTGACAAATCCAGGTCTTTTTTGCATTATCTTTAATGTTTCCGTATCTGACATTTTCAAATGAAAAATTAAGGGTCTCCATCATTTCCTCGCCGAGAGCCGTTTCTCCTGCATTTATAACAGCCAATGCCTCAGCCTCGTTATAAATCTCAACAAATTCTGTTTCACTTAGAGATTGATTTCCGCCAAGCTCCGCTACCTTTTTGCAAATAGCTGTTTTAACTTCTTCAGTATAAAGGGCATATTTATCAAAGTCTATCCCTATTGTCATAATAACAGCTCTGTTTTCCTCAGCTTCAAGCATATCCCCGATTAATCCCGGAGCCGTTTCCGAATTTGACAGAATTTCCGCAACACCCGTCATAAAGGCAGTTCTGTCCTCCTCGCTGGCATAAACAACCTCTTCATAAATCACATCATAGCCGTCAGAAATACAGATTTTATATACCCCCGTCTCTTTAAGCCCAAACTCAAAGCTGAATGTATTATCAAAGGAAAAAGGAATTTCTCCAAAGCCGGCTATATCGGAAAATTTCGGATTTGTCACCTCTTTTTTATATACCTCATAGGTAAGTGCTTCACCGCTGTCCCATTCTCCCGACACAATTATAACCCCGTCCGATGATTTAATTTTTGTTATTGTCGTATCGGCAAAAGCAATACTTTGAGCCATAATAACACCAACAATCAATGTAATTATCATCATTTGAAATGTCCTTTTTTTCATTTTTAACCAATCCTTTCTGTTTGACACTCAAAATATTCACAAATCACTTTTATTAAAATCAACTACTTTTAACAAATTTTATCATATTTTACAGATTTTTTATTAATATTCTCCCATTTTTTATTTTATTGTAACATTATTTACCCTCTTTACAAAATACATAAATCGTGGTAAAATATACACAAATGTTATCGGAGGTATATTTATGTTAGTTTATAATCGATTTACGAAAAATTATCCTCTTATTTGTCGAATTTCAAACATTGACATAAACACGGATATTTCCATACCCGAAATTGGATATAACCGTGTCCCAAACGGGCTTCACCAGCTTCTTAAAAGAGACATTTATATTCTTCACTATATTGAAAACGGAAAAGGGATTTATATGGATACCCATTTTGATAAGACCTGCGGATATCTCACCGTTCCCAACGAGATTGAGAGAATTGTTGCCGATGATGAACAGCCTTACGAAAGCTGTTGGATTATGTTCCGCGGAAATCTGGCAAAAGAAATGCTTAAGCAATGCCATTTGAGCCACAATTGTGTCTTTCCTTTTAAATATAACAGGGAATGCTTTGAGCTTATTAAAGAGACCATATTCCGTGAAGATTATGCAAACGAATATGAGGAGGCATACACCATGCATTCTCTTTTTTATAAAATTATGGCGCTTCATATGAAGGACATGGAAGAAAGCGAACCAATATCCCTTTCCGTTGTTCAACAGGTGGCGAGATTAATCGAAAAAAATTATTACAATCCTATAAGCATAACCAAGCTCGCCAACACCTTCCATATGAGCAGGAATTATTTATACACCCTGTTCAAGCAGGAATACGGGGTTTCCCCTCAGGAATATCTTATTTCTCTTCGTATAGAAAAAGCAAAAAAACTCCTCAAAGGCAGTCGTTCCAATCTGTCCATTAAGGAGGTCGCAATTTCGGTCGGGTTTGATAACCCTCTCTATTTTTCTCGTATTTTTCACAACCGAACAGGTATGTCGCCTTCTCGGTTTATAAAAGAAAATAACGTATTTTAAAATAGCGATAACTTACAATTAAAATAAAAAGGCGGCGTTTAAAAAGTCTTTTTGACTTTTTAAACACCGCCTTGGCTTTAAGTACAAATTCTTATATTATCCCTCGAATATTGTACTTTCTTTAGCATTTACAACCCATTCGCCGTCTTTTTCGTAAACAACAACAGTTCCTGTTTCTGTTCTTGTGTCGAAATCTGCTTTTCTAATCTGATTAGCCATTTCTTCAAAATAGATAGTAAGGATTTCATCCTGGCTCATATCCTGTGTGATTTTACCTTCACTTACAAGTGTCTCTAAAACCTCTTCGCCATCGAGTATGCCGGCTTCTTCCTCTCCAACAACATCAGATTCAACTGTAAATGTATACACACCATCTTCTTCGTTTACATCTGTGATTTCGTATGACATCAAGTCTGATACTTTTTCAAAGTATACATCCATAACATCTATAAAATCATCTTTGTATTCACTCATTTCAGCAGGGAACTGCTCGTCTGCCAATTTTTCTGTATCATACATATCGAGTATGTCTGAAACTGAAGAAGGGTCATCCAAATAGCTTTCCATACCGTCTTTGTCAAGATCCATAAATGCATCCATAAAACCGATTACTGTTTCTTCAGCAAGCTCTTCTTCTGTTAATTCTTTTTTCGGCTTTTTCTTTTCGCTCGGTTCTTCTCCGTTGTTCTGCTTTTCTTCTACCTTTGTGTCATTATCGTCCTTTTTCTTTCTGTCCTTTTCATCATCGCAAGCAGCAAAAGACAACATACACATAAGCGCAAGCAATAATGCCAATAACTTTTTCATAATTTGATTCCTCCAAATTTATTTAAATTTTAATTATTTTTCATCATTCGAATCACTATAACAAAAATTCTTTTCATACCGTAATCCTTCAAATAATAACTATGCCTACATAACTTCCTTGATTATATCACAGTTAAATAGCTTTGTCAACTCCAAAAACTCAAACCTATAACTTTATTTTCTGTGGAATAACTTTTTTGTTGAGATTTTAAGAAAAACCAATTTTTTATATACTAAAAATAGGCATAGTCGGTTACTATGCCTCAGACCACTGACAAACTCGGTCTACCGCAAGCAAGCTATATTTATAGGGTGAAACGCAGAGATAGCTTTTATAGACTATCCGCACAAAATATACACTTCGTTTCTCAATGTCTGCTCAGCTTAATGACTTTGTCAGTGGTCTGACCTCCCTTTACACAAGGGAGGCTTTTTTGTAGTGCTTTCTTGCAATTTATATTATCATTTTTAATGCTTTTAGTCAATACAATCAACTTTTCGCAAATGATTACATATTAAACTTAAAATCTTTTTGAGATTTCAAAGAAAAGTCCGTTCCACAGAAAATCAAGCTATAGGAACTCAAAAAAGGACCTCGCTCAGAGATCCTTTTTTGAAGTTTTTTCGGGTTTTAACATCCCTTATCTTTAAAATCTTATTGCAACTGACTCCAATCAAAAACCGCATCCTGCGTCATTGAGTCATCGGAGCTTGCGAAATCAAGCCCAAATAATTTCGAAAACAATCCGTCGCATATTTTCTCTTCTGTTTTGAAGGAAACAATCTCCATACGAGGAGCTTCGTATGACTTCTTCATTCCGCAACCACCTTTCCAAATATTTCAAATACAAAAATGTATAGTTAGTATACAGTATACATTATAGCACGATATTTTAAAAAAATCAAGTGTTTTTTTAAAATTTTTTAATATTTTAAAAATTACAGAAGGAATAAACTATTTGACTTTTTCCAACGAGAATGATATAATTTCGAATATATTATATTATTGGAGGAGTTCTATGGTATGCAGAGGCTGTGGGCGAGACCTTGGTGATACTGATTACTGTCCTGCCTGTGACGGAGAGAGATTGTATGAGGGGAAAAGTATTATTGTCAAGGTCAACCCTTTTAAGGCATTTTGGAATATGTATAAAAATCACGGGGATTATACCGGCAGATGCAGAAGGCAAGAGTATTGGTATGCGATGATGATTAATTTGTTGACACTGGCATTGTCATATGCAGGCAAGCATTTCTTACCGATGCTCTATGGGAGTAGTCTTGATATTGTCATTTATTTTCTTTCCATGTTTTGTGAATTTTTCTTTATGATTTACATTTTTGTAATGATAATACCAATAGTTTCCATGACCGTAAGACGGGTTCACGATACAGGGAAAAGTGCGTGGTGGGTTACGGGAATTGCAGGAATGTTTTTTATGTGGCTTTACATTCCGTTTAAAGTTATAAGCAATATATTTTTGGCAGCAGCTATTTTATGCAGTATGTTTTTTATGACAAAAGACAGTCAGGCAGGAATAAATAAATATGGACCCAACAGAAAAGGCATTGAATAAAACTTTTTAAATATTTGTATATAATTTTGATAAAATATTGAAATATTTTGTCATATATGCTATAATTAATACAGCGGTGGATAACAATACCGATATAACATTATCTACGCAATTTAATTTTTTAAAGAAAGGATGAAGATGTATGAAAAAGAAAATTATTATTGGAGTAATTATGGTTGGAGTTGCGGTATTATCATTTACGGCAGGAGTTTTCGGAAAGCATCTTTATGACAACAGAAAAATACAGACAAGGTCAGATATAACTGTTAAAATTGACGGTGAGGAAAAGGTATTCAAGGATTTCAACGGAGGAAGAGTTTATCCTATTCTTTGCGAGGGAACAACATATTTGCCGGTGCGGACCATTGGTGAAATTCTGGGCAAGAACGTATATTGGAATGAAAATGAAAAAGTTATTGAGTTTAAAGGCGGCGCCGAAGTTAAAGAACAGGAAATTGTTGTTTCAACCGGTGATGAACAGGCAAAGCCAAATAATTCCGAGCCCGATATGGTTGGATATATATCTAAAGAGAAGGCGAAGGAAATTGCCCTTAATAAAGCAGGGCTTGGAGAAAACGATGTTACATTTATAAAAGTTGAACTTGAGCGTGACGACGGGATTTATATATATGATGTCGAATTTCGTCAGGGAAGAATGGAATACAACGCAGAAATCAAAGCGGATAACGGAAAAATTATAGACTGGGATGCCGAAATTGATGATTAATACAAAGGAATAATCGTAAATCCGTGGGGCGATGGTGCTCCGGAAAACGATTTCACAAAAAGCAAACAAGGGGTCAGCGCAAAAAGGCGGTGTTTAAAAAGTCAAAGAGACTTTTTAAACATCGCCTTGATTTTAAGGGGATAGGAAAAAAGCTCTAAAGCGGACAAACTGAGCCAAAGCCAAGGCTTTGGGTTACCCGAAGGCGTACATAGGTACTCCGAGAGGCGAAGTTTGTTTCGTAGCAAGAAAAGATAATATATTTTAAAAAATTCAAAATTTTTGATTTTTTCACCCTTGTTTTTAGGTATATTCAGGGATATATTCTACAAAAGTTTTCTCAATCCCTGTTATTTTCCCTCTTTTCTTGCGATTCGGAATTTTTTAACATCCCCTTTTAATGTTCTTTTATACGGATAGTCTGTAAAATCTATCTCTGCGTTTCACCCTATAAATATAGCTTGTTTGCGGTAGAACAAGTTTTTCGACAAGCTGAGGCTGTGACAAGTTGCCACAGCCTCTTCATTATTCATAGATTATTTTTCGTATTTAACCCAGTCGCGAACTTCTGTTACAGATGTCCATGTTTCCTTACCGTCTTCTGCTCTTGTGTAATCATGTGAATTTGTTGCTTCAAGAACGATGTAGTAGCACCATGTGTTTTCTACATTGTCGCCAAAGTAGTAAACATCATCTGCAACATCCTTAAGACCTTCTGCATCAACAGCCCTGTTAAGCATTCTGTTTACGATAGCCATAGCTTCAGCTCTTGTGATATACTGGTCAGGCTTGAATGTTCCGTCTGTGTAACCTGTGATTAAGCCACTTGCAGCACAAGCTTCGATATAGTTCTTAGCCCAGTGATTCTCAACATCGCTGAATTCGATGCCTGTGTTTTCTGTTGCCTTTGTAAATCTTGCGGCAATTGTTGCAAATTCAGCTCTTGTGATATAATCGCTCGGTCCGAATGTTCCGTCAGGACGACCTGTTATATAACCGCCGTTTGCAAGAGTTGCGATTGCAGTTGAGGACCATCTTGTTGCAGGAACATCGCTGTATGGAGCAACTTCCTTATGCATAGCCTCTCCGGCTTCTTCTGTTAAGAGACGGAAGAAGATTGTTGCAACCTCTTCACGAACGATATTGTTAAGAGGTCTAACTGTTCCGTCTGTGTAACCAATGATATAAGCACCATGGTCTTCAACATTAAGAACCGGCCCTTCACCTGTTCCCTTTACAACATACTTCGCATAAAGCTTTGTATTAGCTGTAACCTTTAATGGGCTTGTTGCAGGCTTTGTAAGTTCTTTATCTGTGTACCAACCTTCAAATTCATATCCTTCCTTTTCTGCAGGAACGATTCCATCAAGGTTTATTTCGCCATTTTCCGTTGTTTCGCTTGTGTATGTTTTTCCGTCAACGACAAATTCAACAGTATATTCTTTCTTTGTTGTAGTTCCGCTACCGCCGCCTGTGCTACCGCTGCTTGTCTTCTTTGCAACAACCTTTACGGCATCATAGTTTTCTGTTTCGGATTTAACATCACCTGTTGGAACTGTAACATAATTTATTGTTGCAATATCTCCGCCAATAACGGTTGAGCCACTAAGTGTACCTTCAACCACATATGTTCCGAATGTTGCAATTTCAACACCTTCAACTGTGAATGTTATATTGTTTCCGATAACATCTTTCAAAGAAGCCTTTGTCTGATTGTCTTTAACCTTAATGCTGATTGTAGCTTCGTTTGCAGCAACACTTCTGCTTACCTCTTCAAAGATTTCTTTTGCTTCATCGTTGAAGCCGTCCATATTTGAACCACTTTCAACTGCGGCAGGAATTGTTATTCCGTCAGGCAATTTGATTGTGATATCAAACGTACCTGCAACCGAAATTGTTTCAAGGTCATCAGGATTTGCACCCTTTGCATTGATAGCAACCAATGCAGCAGCAACCAACTCATTAAACTTTGCTTCAACAACACTCATATCGAGAGTTGCTCTGAAATCAAAATCAGGGATAGTTGTGTCTTTTCTTTCTCTAACCGTAACAGATTCAGCCCAGTTGTCTGTTTCAGCTTCCTTAACTTCCATTGTGAGCGGAACTTCCACATCACGGGTAAGCCAACGTTCAAGAGCCGCGCCGCTTAAGCCTTTGTCCTGTCCATACTGCTCAATCGCCTCTTTGATTGTCACAGCAGACGCAGATATGCTTACAAGTGTAAATACCATTGTGAGCGCCAATACCATTGCTAAAATTCTTTTTTTCATTATGTTCACTCCTTAAAATTGGATTAATAATTTACAAAGTTATCTTCTTCTTTTTGTTGCGTTATACCCTTGAAGGATATGGATATTATCAAGGGATTTTCCGGTTCCCATTGCAACACATGACTCTGCTTCATCTGCCACATAAGTTCTTATGCCCGTTTCCGCCTGAATAATCTTATCCATACCGTAAACCAGCGCACCGCCACCGGTCAAAACAATTCCTCTTGAGCTTATATCCCCGATAAGCTCCGGAGGGGTTTGTTCGAGTACGGTTTTAACCGCCATAACAATACTCTCTGCCGGCTCTGAAAGGGCTTCAAGCATCTCATCCGATGAAACCGTCAATGTTTTCGGAAGACCAGTCACCAAGCTTCTGCCACGGATTTCCATAACCGGATGGTCGTCCCTTTTATAGACACAGCCAATATTGACTTTCATCTCCTCGGCAGTTCTCTCACCAATCAAGACATTATATTTTTTTCTGATATATCTGACGATTGCATCATCAAATTTATCTCCTGCAACCTTGATCGACTGGCTTGTCACGATTCCACCCAGGGAAATTACGGCAACATCAGTCGTTCCGCCTCCCATATCAACAATCATTGAGCCATAAGGCTGAGCAATATCAATTCCGCAACCAATCGCCGCGGCAATAGGCTCTTCAATGAGATGAACTTTTCCGGCACCTGCCTGAATACCTGCGTCAATAACCGCTCTTTCTTCAACCTCTGTCACTCCGCTGGGAACACAGATTATAACTCTCGGCTTAAAAAAGGATTTCTTGCAGACCTTTCCGAGGAAATATTTAATCATTCTCTCTGTTGTGTTATAATCCGATATAACCCCGTCACGAAGCGGACGAATGGCAACTATATTTCCGGGAGTTCTCCCAAGCATTCTCTGCGCCGCATCACCGACTGCGTGAAGCTTATTCGTATTTTTATCAATGGCAACAACCGACGGTTCTTTTGTGACTATACCTTTGCCTTTAACATAGACGAGAACCGATGCCGTACCAAGGTCAATTCCAATATCTTGACCGAAATGCATATCTATCTCTCCATTCATATATGAAAACGGAAAAAAATCCTATATATAAATTATGTGCTTTTTTCTCACTTTTAATGATATAACAAAAAACAAAAAATGTCAAGTCAAATATGCAAATTTTTTGTGAAAATTTGCATATTGCAGAGAATAAAAATCCACAATTTAGTTTGATTGTTAAAATAATACATTCTTAAAACAAACCATAGGTTCATTTCTGTCATAATCCCAGCTGTGATATGCACCGCCGTGACAAAAATCACATTCCGAACATTTACCGCAATTTTCGTTAAGGTTACTCAAATCGGTTCGGAACATTTTAAAGCCATTTTCCCAAATTTCTTTAAAGCTATCCTTTAAAATATTCCCCTGTATAAGCCCGGGGCGTCTTTCAATGTCTAAACAAGCAACGATATTTCCATTTGCCGTAATACTTGCTGTATAAAACCCGGCATTACATAAAAAATACCAATCTCTGACCGCTCTTTCATATTCTAATCCGAGAAAATGACTGCAGCCATATGTAAGAGGATAGCCTTTTAATCGTTTTTCTCTTATAAAGTTGAACATATATCTGTATTCATCTTTTTTTAAAACCAACTCCGGATGTTCTTTTGCTCTGCCCATAGGTTCGATATTAATTATTCGCCAGGAATCGATGCCTATATTCATAAAAATTTCAAACAGCTGCGGAAGTTCATTGATATTCTGATGGTTTATCACAGTTGTAATTTGTATGTGGTCAAAATTTCCGTTTCGGATTAATGCATTCACTCCGCTCATTGCGCTTTTAAAAGCATCCTTTCGCCCACGAAGTCTGTCATGTGTTTCTTCCAAACCATCAATGCTGATAGCAATAGTACGCATACCGCACTTTTGCAGTTTTTTAGCTACTTCATCATTTATCAAAGTCCCGTTGCTTGTCATTCCCCAAATGTAGCCAAGCTTGTCAGCATACTTCATAATATCAAAAAAATCTTTTCTGAGCAACGGTTCACCGCCCGTAATATCAAGCTTAATTTTTGAAATATCAAAATCCCGTTTTATATTATCAAGAATTTTTTTATACTGCTTCAAGGATAATTCGACTGTATCGCTAAGCTGCCCGCAACTGCTTCCGCAATGAATACAACGCTCATTACATCTGAGAGTTAATTCTAAAAACAGATTTCTTAGCGGAGGATTATGAATAATTGATTTTCTGTATTGCGATAACTGCTTTAAGTGTTCTTGCTTTACATTAAAGCTGTCCATAATTTCCCTCCGCTTATTTATTATAGATTAAAATTATAAATATAATAAACGCTGACACGCCTAATGCAATCAGTAAAGCATACAACCATTTTTTCTTGTTACGAACGCCCATCATCCATTCCGGTGAGCCATAGACACAAGGCGTAAAATTTTCGTGAGGTCTAAATTCTTCGGCATCCTTTCTTGCTCCACAACTTTCCTCCCCAACCGCAGAAGTAGCTCCGCAGTATGGGCAAAATTGACTTTTAGCATCATCATAAATATGTCCGTTTTTACATTGTTTCATCATGGTTTTTCCTCCAATCATATAATATCACTCGTTATACGGTACTTTAAAATACTCTAAATACTTCTTAAACTTGTCCTGTGCCGAAAGGCAGGTGTCGGTCAAATACCCTTTTTCATTGCTCCATTCAGACAGCCCTCTGTGATAGAACATTTTAAGACTGTCATCAATGATAAACGGCACAATATTATTTTTCAGACATTCCTTAAACATTATCAGTCTGCCTACACGACCATTGCCGTCTTGAAAAGGATGTAAGGTTTCAAACTGATAATGAAAATCTATAATTTCTTCCAAAGTATGCTCGCATTTTTCATTATAAGATTTCAAAAGTTCTTTGATTTTCCGCCCCACAGTTTCAGGGCTTGCAGTTTCTTTTCCACCAACTTCATTAGGGAGTTTTTTATATTCACCAACATTAAACCAATCTTTTCTTGAATCTGATGTACCTGACTTTAGTGTAAAATGCAGTTCCTTAATAAACTTTTCCGTGAGCTTGTAATTTGCGTTATCAATTATCATATCAATACACTTGAAATGATTTGCCGTTTCAATAATATCATCAACATTTAAAACATCATTTTCTGCACCAATAGTATTGGTTTCAAAAATATATCTTGTCTGGTCGTGGGTTAATTGGCTTCCCTCTATGTGATTTGAATTATAGGTTAATTCAATCTGGATTTTGTGATAAATTCCGCCTTTGAGAGAAGATTTTTTCTCTGCTTTTAGCCTTTCAAGAAGATTTTGAGGCATATCACTTTTTTTATTTATTCTTTCGGGTTTTTCCGCATTTTCAGGTATGTTCCAAGTCTTGCCCGTCAAGAACGCACCGGATATTTTATCATTGGCACAATAATTTCGGACAGTTCGTTCCGACATATTCCATTTTTTTGCCATTTCTGTAACAGATAAATAATTCATACAGATTACCTCTCAACATTATTTTGCCCATATCGGCAAAATCTATGCACTTTAATAAGTAAATTTTTCAATTTCTTGCCGATAAAATTTAAAAAATAAATACACTAATCAGTGTATTTATTAGATGGCGGAGAAGGTTCGTATACCGTCAAAATCCCCAAAATCTCCACCGAAAACCCCGTATGAGCCAATAAGAGACCGCCCATACGATTTTAAACGCCTTGATTTATAAAAATATTATACCACATTATTAGGAAACAGTCAACCATCTACAGATTGAAAATTATCTCCACTTTGTCATCATCGACAGTGATTTTCTCAATAAGAGATTGCAGATATGCCTTTCTTTGAGGCAGATTGACTGTGCTTGACATATAGGGAATAAAGCTGTGTTTAGCATTTAGGAGTTCATCTTCTGTTGGCACTTCAGCCAGTTCCTTCTGTATCCCATTTAGTTGCTTATTTAGCCTTGTGTTAGTTGCAGTTAGTTTTGTTATCCTTTCCTCATAATGCTGTGCTATGGGTTTTGGACATCCATCTTCTATGCGTATGAAACAATTTGTGATTTTCTGCTTATTCTGGCGAATAGTCGTTTTTAGTTCCTTGATTTTTCTTTTTGTGCTTTTAGCCCTTTTTTCATCGAGCGATGAGAGGTCACAAGAAAGTTGTTCTATTCTGTTTTTCTCGAACACTATCTCCCTGAGTTGCAGTAGCACAAATTCCTCCAGTGTTTCCATATTGATTTCTTTTGCATCACAGCCTTCTTTGTTTTTGTGTTTAGGGCAGAAAAAAGAGATGTAGTCCTTTCCATGGTTATTTCTGCGGTTTACCTGCATTGTTGTACCGCATTTGCAGACTACCAAGCCACTAAGAAGATAATCCCCTTTAGGTTTTATTCCGCTTCGTTTTATGCTCATTGCGTTCACCTTATCCCAGACCTTATCCGAAACAATGCGAGGGCATCCGTCTTTTATTTGAATTATCTCGTCTTTGTTTTTGCTTGCGTGGCGATTGAATTTACCATTAGCAGATTTAGCTGCTGCTCTGTTGTACTCATAGACACCTTTGTATTTGATGTTATTATAAATCTCATATAGACTATTTTTTCCGAATGTATTGCCAAGTTTCGTTTTGTAGCCTCGTCTGTTCAGCTGTTCTGTTATATAGGAATACGAAAAGCCTTGTGCTCTCAGCTTGAAAGCCAGTTTGACAGCTTTAGCCTCTTTCTCGTTTATTATGAGTGTCTGTGTATCTCTGTCAACATCATAGCCAAGCGGAGGAGTATTAAAGGCTAACAATGTTGATTTATATAGTGCTTATGAAATCAATGCCAATTTAACGGAAATAAACAATATGATATACAGAAAGGACGATACTAATGATTAACAAGCAATTAAGAGTTGTGGGCTATGCCAGATATTCCTCCGAACTACAAAGAGAGGAAAGCATAGAAGCACAAGAACGAGAAATTAGAGAGTATTGTAATAGAAACGGCTACATACTATTAAGATTTTACGAGGACAGGGCTTTGTCTGGCAAGACAGCAGACCGAAAAGAATTTCAAGAAATGATATATGATAGTAAAAGCGGAGATTTTGACGCTGTGGTTGTTCATAAGTTAGACCGCTTTTCTCGTAGTCAGTTAGATACATTGACATATCAATGTATATTAGAAGAAAACAATGTAAAGTTATTAAGTGTTCTTGAAAACTTGGACAACTCTCCTGAAAGTAAGTTATTACAGGCTGTAATGGCTGGCATATCGGAGTATTACATTGGAAATCTTGCCCGTGAGGTTGAAAAGGGTAAAAAAGAAAACGCCTACAAGGGAAACCACGTAGGCGGAATACCACCTCTCGGTTATGATGTTGATAAGACTACAAAAAAGTTAGTTATCAATGAAACCGAAGCATTAGCCGTTAAGAAAATCTATCAAATGATTTTAGACGGCAAAACATACGGCGAAGTTATTGATGAACTAACAATAAAAGGCTACAAAACAAAGTCTGGTGGTAAGTTCGGTAAAAACTCGTTATTTTCTATTTTGAAAAACGAAAAATATACAGGAACTTACATCTATAACAAGTCGGAGAAAGCGAAAGGTTTAAAACATAAAAGAAATGGACACGCCTACAAAGACGATAGCGAAATTATAAGGGTTGAAAACGGATGTCCTTCAATCATCAGCAAAGAAGATTTTGACAAGGTACAATCAATTATGTCTGTTCGTCAAAAAAGGGCTGGGAGTTTTAAGGCGAGAGAAACTTATTTGTTGAGCGGTAAAATTATTTGCGGTGAATGTGGCTCGGCTTATGTAGGCAACAGCCGAAAAGCCAGCGACACGCACCCTCATTATGTGAGTTATCGCTGTACCCATAAGAACGGCAAAATTAAATGTCATACAGGCGAGGTTAATAGAGATATGCTTGATGAAAGCGTTGTTAATCTAATTAGCAATATTGTTTTTGATGATAGCAAGATTGAAAGCATTGTTTCGGCGTATAAAGAGTATTACAACTCCCAAAACGATACATACAAAGCAGAGATTAACAGGCTTGAAAAACTTATTAAAGAAGCAGACAAAAAGATATACAACCTTGTTTCTGCTATTGCGAAAGTTGGCATTTCGGAAGCATTAGAAGAAAGTCTAAAAGCAACCGAAGAAGAAAAGGCAAATATCAACTATCAGTTAAGTAATGTAAAGTTAATGGCTGAAAAATCAACATTAACAGATGAAACCATTATAAAGACTTTTAATTCGGTTAAGGCAGAGTTTAGAAAAGGAACTCTTAACGGAGTTAAGGAAATTATTGATATGTTCGTTGATAAAGTCATTGTTTATGCCGACAGAGTTGAAGTAGTTTTATACTATGGAAGCGACCTCTTGAAATTGATTTCAAGCGAATACGCTAACGCACCAACTTTGGTGCGGTTTCCGATAAAAGATT
>SVKF01000002.1 GCA_015068605.1 Oscillospiraceae bacterium | reverse complement strand
TGGAAATGGAAGGGCAATAATACACCTTCCAAATTGCTTGTTTTTATTGTGAATTTAACAAATATGAAGAAGAATCCGATTTTTGCTTAATGCAAAATGGGTTCTTCGACAGTCTGCTGCACCTACTTTATGTAGGTGCTTATTTTTTTGTAAAAATTTATTAAAGAAAAAAGCGGAGCAGTGGTGTCCGCTCCGTTGGTTTATAACTCTACATCTTGCTCTGTATCGGCTTTAATTTTGTTTGTAACGGCTTCTTTGATATATCCGTTAACACTTTTACCTTGCTTGTCTGCAATCGCTTGTATAACCTCTTTTTTGCCTTTTTTGACTTGCAGATGTATATGGTCGTATGCTTTTTTATCAAATTCATATTGGTTTCGTTTTTTTTGTTCTGCCATTAAATCACCTCTTGACATAATTTAGCTACCGTGTTATAATTACATCAGAGAGGGAATAACATTAGTTGTTTCCGCAATATAAACCGTTTATTTGAATAAACCGTCTACTGTGCAGAGTAGGCGGTTATTTCTTTATGTAAAGGACTATTATCATCACTATTAAAGCAAAAGATATTATTTCTTCCACATCAACACCCCCTTTCGGTAGGTGTCGGAACAGTCGCCGTTATTCCTCTCCCTGATAATTTAATCTTCTACGTATTCCATTATGTCACCAGGCTGACAATTTAATACTTTGCATAATCGTGCTATGGTTTTACTATCAAGCCCACCGGTCCCGTTTTTAAGTGCTGTGAGCGTTCCTTGTCCTATTAGTTTTTCCTGCCGTATCTTGTAAGTGGTATATCCCTTTTCTTTTAATAAAGACATTAGCTTATCGTATTTTATTGGCATTGTTTTCACCCCATTCTATTGACAAAATAAAATATTTGTGTTAGAATGAAGTAAAGGGAAACGCTTGAAAAGCTATCCCGCAGGCTTTATTTTTCAAAAGCCGTCTACTTTGCAGAGTAGGCGGCTATTTTTTTATGTTTCTTATAATTTCTAATGCTACAATGAGTATCAGCAATTCGATTATATAATCCATAAGTAACACCCCCCATTCTATGAGGTGTCAGGATAGCCGCCGCTTCCCTTTACTGATTATATTATATCACACTATATACACTATATCAAGTGTATAACATTAACAAAAACAATCACATAACTTTGTGCATATTGTATATTGACTATTCACTAGATTTAGTGTATAATATACTCATAGTCAAGGGAACAACAGTTCCGCTCCGGCTAAATAAAATACAAAGGAGAGATACAAATGAGTATCAATGAATTACAGGCAAAGGTAAAGGAACTTAAGAATTTGCAAAGGCTTCAGGAAGAATTAAAGGACGAGATAACGGCTATTCAAGACCAAATCAAAGAAATGATGATGTCAAGAAATGAGAGTGAAATTATCGCAGGAGAATATAAAATCCGTCTCACTCCCGTAGTAAGTAGCAGATTTGATACAACGGCTTTCAAAAATCAATATTTTGACCTTTACAGACAATTTACAAGAGAGTGTCACTCGCAAAGGTTCAGTATTGCATAAAAAAGAGTCTATTTTTCAAAAACTTAACCCAAGCAATGATATTAGACTCTTAAACCGCTCGGAGCGGTTATAAGCTAATTATAAGCCTTTTTCCGCTCTGTGTCAAGTTTTTTATACACAAACTTTCACAAATAGGAGGAAATTATGAGAAGGTATAATAGTATTATCAATGATAAAGGGGTAGAAATTCAAATCTACGCAGAGAGAGTGAGGGAGGTTGTTGGAGATATAGAAGAGTATTTCTCGCAAGATGCTAAAACTGCGGAAGATGCACAGCTACTGTGGTTTACTCGTGAGGGGATGATTACAAGATTGGATATTATATTTGATTATGTTAATCGAATAGAACAGTTAGGCAAAATCGCAGAATGTTTATCAGGAAAACTTCTAGAGAATGATAGGAGACGACAGGGGCAATGTCAAGTGCGGCCGAATAAATAAGTTTCGGAGTGGAATTATCCGCAAACCCGGTGAGAGAATGGGATATTACCTCACCGGGTTCTTTTGACAGATTTTGAGATTTCATTAAGTTTAAGCTTTAATTAAATAAAAAATAATTCCTGCAATAGTGAACAACCATCCTGTGATTGCTACTGATAAAGCTGAAATAAGAATTTTGTTTTTTCTTGATAACGCCTTGCAAATATCAAAAGCGAGAGAGTTTTCCAACTTGTAGTTATATGTACAATACTTTTCTTTACAGTTCGTGCAATCTGTTTTTTTATTCATGTAATATCATCCTTTCTTTTTATTCATTAGCCATTCTATTAACCCAATCGAGGATTTCATCTAAATCAAGGAGGTTGTTGCCGTATATTACTTTAACAAATCCTGCATTGGGATATTGGTCTAATTCATCGACGGAACACTCTTTTTGTTCGCCGTTTATTTCAATCAAAACACTCATCTTATCCGGCATTCTTTGTTCCAGTTTTTTTAATCTTTGAATTATATTATTTTTCATAAAATCTCTCATTTCTTTGTATTGTTTTCAAGAGCTTCAATTCTTGAAAGTATGTCAATTTGTTCGACATATTTTAAGCAGTTCTGTAGCAACATTCCACACGCATTTAATCTCACCTGCGGTGATGCTGTTTCATCTTCGGCAATTTCTTTAACTGTGTTAACTGCTTTTGTTAATGTTGCCTGTAATGTATTACAAGCTTCGTTTAACACCATTGTACGCCTATGGTCATATTCTGCTTTAAAATCTGCATTAGAAAGTCTATTGTAAATCGTTGAGCGACTTACTCCTGCTATTCGTTCCGCGTCTGCCACATTACCGCAAGTAAGCAAAGCGGTTAATATTTTTTCGTCTTTTGCTTTCAAAATCGAGTACCCCTCCACCTTTTATGTGTAAATTTTGTTAAAAATTTGCAAAAACTCATGTTTTATATTTTCCCTTCTTCATATTTTTTGAATATACGCTTTGATAAAGCACATTTGCGATACATAAGACTATAACAATATTTTTCCTCGTGTTCTCTTTTTTGCACTGTGTTCTCAAATTTATTTATCACAGAGCAAGAAACAACTCCCTCGCATTTAATCTCGCATTTTGTTTCATCTTTGTAAAATGGACATATGGCATATACGCTCTCATATGCAGACATTGACAATCACCCCGAAAATAAGATATAATATTTTCACAGGCTCAATATACTATCTTTTATTCTTTCGGAGCGGTGGTGTGCAATACCGCTCCGTTTTCGTTTTTATACAAGCTGAATTTTATTTCAGCCTGTAATTCTTATTTTTATCAGGGTTAAGGGTTATCAGAGAATCAAATGTTTTTGTTTTCTCAACAATTCTGCTTCCCATACCCTCATCTATATCAATTATTTTTCCTATCGTAAGTTCGCTTGATATAATAACCGTTGTGTCTGTTTGGTTGTATCGTGCATATATTAAGTCTGATGCCCTGTTGATTGCTCCGGGCAAAGGTGTGCCGTTTGAGATTTTTAGAAAATCGTCTATGTATAATACCGGCGGTACTACAAATTCATTAAAAGCCTTTTCGTATTCAGGCGTATTCGCTAAAGCGTTAAGGTGTTGTATATCCTTTTTCCATTCCAAATACTTAACAAATATGCCTTTTTTGATGTATTCGTAAGCAATAGCTTTTCCAATATGTGTTTTTCCTGCACCAACCTGACCGCCGATAAAGAACCAACCGCCTAAAGGTGCGGAGGCAAACTGTTGAGCTTTAAATAATATATCCTGTTGCCATTGTTCGGTTGTTGAATAGTTTTCAAAGGTGTTTTTGTCAACCGCTCCCAAACCGCTATTTTTTAGGTTTTTAATTGATGTCCGTATTTTCTCACATTCGCAAGGATGTGTATAAAAAGCACCGTTTTTGTTGTATGCGATAACCCGATTATTTTTGCATATAGGACAATCATACCCCGTTATTGTGTCGGGCGGGTTTTGAGCATTATTAAAACTTTCAACTTGTCTGTTTGTTCTTTCGTTTTCATCAATAGGTTGTCCCGTATTCGCATTTTGCCGATTCAGTAGTTCGTTTATTTTGTTCATTGCTTATATTTCCTTTCTCAATATCTTTTTTCGCCCAACTACGAATTGTAGCATGATAATTTTTATATTTTTTGCCTGTGCTTGCTATGTATTCGCTTAACCTCTCTATTCGATTTTCCCAATCTGCAGGAAACTCGGCTTTGAGTTTTTCAAGTTCATCATCAGAGAGAAGAACATTTTTATATTCACCATATTTGTGACGGGTGGGTTTATTGTTCTGCGAAGCGGAACATATATCTATATTATCCTTACCTATACTAACCTTACCTAACCTATCCTTACCTGTGTCAACCAATGGTTGACCAACGGTTGACCGCTCGTTGTATGCTCCGTTTTCATCTTGATATAATAAGGCTTTTTCTTCTTTGAACACGGTGGGATTATATCGGTCTTTTCGGATATAATTATGAATAAGCCAATGTTTAATTACAACAACGCCACTCTCGAACGGGAGAATAAATTGACGGGCAATTAAAACATTCATATCGTCAATACTTGCTCCGACAAACTTCATAATCTTTTTCGGTGAATTTACGAACCCGTCATCATCTGCCCTCATAGCCAAATCATAATATAAAAGTCTTGCACTAATAGGCATATCAATAAATGCATCACTATCAATTATCGTTTTTGCAAACATTCGTCTTTCTGCCATTACTCCGCCTCCTTAATCTGTTGCAAGAGCTGACGGGCATTTTTAAGTGTATAGAATACGCTCTTTGCCCGGTGAGTCTCTTGATTTATGTATTTTTGTAATTCTTCAGGCGTTTCGGGAATGAAATATCCGTTACTATTTGACACAATAACAAATCCGCTCCGCCGAAGTTGTTCGATACACTTTCTGGCCTCTCTGTTTTTAAGCTCTGTCCGATTTATAATTGCTTTTAAGTGTACTGCGTTTTTCTCACCCGTTTCAAGCATATTTAAAATTGTGCAGTATGGCTCAATAGTTGACAAATCGGGTGTTATTGTGGTATTATTAGGCTGATGATTTTTAATCGTCATTTTTTGGAGCTTTGCGGTGCTTTGGTCGGCGTGCATAGCTCCTTTTTTATTCTCATACATTACTTATCACCGCCTTTTTGCTTTCTGTATTCAGTTGTTCCAACAAAAGAGGATAATTCACCATACACTTATTACCGCACATAATACAAGGGATTTTCCCCTGTTTTTGCATAAGTCTTAATGTGTATTCGGATAATATCCCCGTCTTTGCCGTTTCCCTGATTGTAAGGAAAGTTTTATTCATTCGCATCATTCTCCTTTGCAAGTTGTTCAGCTTTTTTCTGCCAATAGTTTTGATTGTACTGCTTGACCTTGTCTTTGTTTTTTTGCCTCCATTTCCTTTGATATTCTCTGCTTAATTCTCTTGCTCCCTTTGTCATTTTATTACCTCCTTAAATTTTATTTTACTTTTACTTGACAAAGCAAATATTATTTGATATATTTATAGTATAGCAAAAGAAAAAATAAAAGTCAATTAAAATTGCTCTAAAAAATTAAATTAAAGTTTAATTTGCGAAAGAGGGGATAAAGTATGAAAAAAGCAAGTCAGAGCGACTATAAAAGTGTATGTAGTCCGTTAGCGGAGCGGTTGACGGAATTGATGAAGGT
Organism: Oscillospiraceae bacterium; assembly: GCA_015068605.1. Taxonomy (GTDB): domain Bacteria; phylum Bacillota; class Clostridia; order Monoglobales; family Monoglobaceae; genus SIG454. The sequence continues at coordinate 138,701 of SVKF01000002.1, read as the reverse complement.
GAATGATAAAAAACAAGCAGATATCGCTGAACTATTAGATGTAACAAGACAATCAGTAAGTCAGTATTGCGGAGGAGCGTCTCTCCCACCAGTGGATAAACTTGTCATACTAGCTGATTATTTTGAAGTATCAACCGATTATCTTCTCGGTAGAACTGATGTAAAAACAACGGACACAACGATAAAAGGGATTTGCGAATATACTGGATTATCAGAAAAGGTTATTGAATGGTTTAACATATTCCATTTCAGAAAAAGCCCTATTTTAGAAATATTTAATTTCATAATGGAAGAAGAGATTTCCTTAAATGAAAAACAATTAGACTCAATAATAGGAAAGATAACAGATTTTATATATGTTGTCATTCCTGATGGAATTATATATGAGTTTAAAGGAGATTATATTGTGAAGAAAGAAACTGATGAAAATGAAGAAGATGGATATTGCCCAGACCCTATTTCACCATTTTCGGCAAGAGCGGTTGCACATTCGGTTATGCTTTCAGGTATTGAAAATGAGTTAAGGAGATTAAAAGATAAATACAATAACGAGGTGAAAAATAATGGCAAACATACAGGAGAGACGGAATAAGGACGGGAAGCTCATATCCTTTTCTATCCGTGTGCATAGAGGCAGGGGAACAGACGGGAAACAACTTAAACCGTTTACGGCCACATTTGATGTTGAGCCGACTTGGAAAGAGGAAACCGCAAGAAAGAAAGCTGAAGCCTTTGCAAGTGTGTTTGAAAAAGAATGTAAAGAGGGCGTTAAATCTGATACCCGACAGACATTCGCCTCATACTGTGATTATGTTATAAGCCTTAAGGAACAGAGAGGGACAAAACACTCCACCATAGTATTATATAAATCTTTAACACGGCGGATTTATCCGAAAATCGGGCATATAAAACTTAAAAATCTCCGCTCCGATATACTTAATGATTTATACACATATTTAGCAACAGGAAAACTAAATAAGCGGAGCGGTGGCAATTTAAGTGCAAAAACAGTTCTTGAACATCACCGCCTTATATCAACCGTATTAGAACAAGCGGTTAAGGAGTGCCTTGTGCCTTTCAATGTTGCATCGAGGGCAGTTCTCCCAAAGGTTGAGAAAAAGAATGTCAATTATTTTCAGCCGGAAGATGTTGCCAATATAAGAGAGGCTATGGAAACAGAGCCGTTAAAGTGGAAAACCCTGATACATTTATTTTTAATCACAGGAGCAAGACGGGGCGAATTGTTAGGACTTAAATGGGATAAGGTGGATTTTGAAAATAAAAGGATATATATTTGCAATAATATCTTATATTCTCCCGATATAGGAGTATATGAAGACACACCAAAGACGGAAACCTCAAAAAGATATATCGCACTCCCGGAAGAAACAATGAAACTTCTTAAACAGTATAAACGGGAGCAGGCAGAGGAACAACTGAAAATGGGGATAAAACATTCACGGAGCGGTTTTGTGTTTTGTCAGTATGACGGGAAACCCATGCATCCTGATAGTGCCACCGATTATCTGCGGAAGTTTTCAAAGAGAAATAATCTCCCTCATATAAATCCGCACGCTTTCAGACACACAATGGCAAGTATGTTATATTATAATGGGGTGGATAGTGTTTCTATCTCTAAAAGATTAGGACACGCCCAAGTCAGCACAACTGCAAATATATACGCTCATGTAGTGGAACAGGCAGACAGAAAGAATGCTGAAATTTTATCGGATATTTTTCTTAAATCACAGAGTTTTTAAAAGAGAGTTGAATTAAAGTTGAATTATTGACCGTTTTTCGACCTCTGACACAACTGAAAAAAGACAAAAGAAAAACCCCTCAAACCCTTATGGTTGAGAGGTTTTTAAAGTTGGTACGCCGGAAGGGATTCGAACCCCCGACCTTTTGGTTCGTAGCCAAACACTCTATCCAGCTGAGCTACCGGCGCTTAACTAACTATGATATTATATCACGTTTTTTTGAATTTGGCAAGAGTTTTTTGAAAAAAACTTTAAAAATTTTTATTTTTCTTGTAAAATATCCAAATATCTCTCACATTAACGGATAACCATATCCAAAAGTCGGAAAATTTCGTCTCTTTCGGCAAGAGTTTCACAAAATGCCGTTGCAGAGCCTGCACAGACAGCCAGATGGAGCGCATCAACAATATCCTGACCGTTGTGTATTGCCGCAAGGAAGCCTGCAACCATCGAATCTCCTGCTCCGATTGTGTTCACAACCGTTCCTGCCGGTGCATTCATTTCATAGGCTTCATTTTCGGTTATCAAGACTGCTCCCTGTCCACCCATTGATACAAGAACATTCTCAGCTCCGGCTTCCACCAGCTTTTTTCCGTAAAAAACTGCGTCTGTTTTAACCGATATTTTCGCACCGAAAATGTCACTTAACTCATCAATATTGGGTTTTATAAGATAAGGACGGCATTTAAGGGTATTTTTCAGCGCCGCTCCGCTGGCATCAACAATAGTTTTAACCCCTTCGGGAAGACGGGTCATAATATCCATATAGACCGTGTTGCTCATACTTTTGGGGACACTTCCCGAAAGCACAAGAAAATCATCGGGAGTCAATGCTGAAAGTTTGCCGTAAAGATGATTTAGGGCAATCGAGGATATTTGCGGACCTTCCCCGTTAAGTTCGGTTTCCTCTCCATGCTTAATTTTAACATTTATTCTGGAAATCTGACCGGGCAGGTCAATAAAATCACAGTTACAGCCGACTTCCTCCGCCATTTTTATAATTTCATTGCCTGTAAATCCGCCCACAAAGCCAAGTGCACGGCTTTCGACCCCCAAGGTCTTAAGGACAGCGGAAACATTAAGCCCCTTTCCTCCAAAGGTTATTGAAGATGCATCAGCCTTATTAAGTGTTCCGGGTCTGAAATGCTCCACATCAACAAGATAATCAAGAGCCGGGTTAAGAGTTACTGTATAAATCATTGTTTATCCTCCATTTTCAAATAAATTTCATATACTTCCCGTTTCGGCATATTAAGAGCTGTTGCAACAGCTTTAACAAGCTCCTTGCCGTAAAGGGTATCGCTTGACATAGTTTTAAGAAGCTCCTGAGGTGTCGGAAGGCTTTCCTTCTCCGATTTCAAAAGCTCTTCTCTGTCTGCCCCTTGAATAATCAAAACAAATTCGCCTTTGGGCGGAGTTTTTTCAAAGTGGGCGATAGCAGATGCGATATCGCACCTTAAAATTTCCTCAAATTTCTTGGTAAGCTCACGACAAACCGCAATTTTTCGGTTTCCGAGAGTATCTAAAAGGTCAGATAAGGTCGCCATCAGCTTATGAGGGGCTTCATAGAAAATCAGTGTTCGGGTATCGTTTTTAATCTCATTTAAATGGGACATCCGCTGTTTTCTTGTAACCGACAAAAAACCCTCAAATGCAAAACGATGCCCCGTAATTCCGCTTGAAACGAGAGCTGTCGTAAAGGCTGTCGGGCCACAAGCGGTCACGATTTCAATATTATTCTCAATGCACAGCCGAACCAAATCCTCCCCCGGGTCCGATATAACAGGCATACCTGCATCAGAAACCAACGCAATATTCTTTCCGTTCTCTAAATGCTTTAAAATTTCATTACCTTTTTGAATTTTGTTATGCTCATGGTAACTGATTAAGGGCACTTTTATATCAAAATGGTTTAACAGCTTTATGGTATTTCTCGTGTCCTCTGCGGCAACCATATCAACCGATTTCAAAATTTCAAGCACACGAAGAGTTATATCCCCCAGATTTCCTATGGGAGTTCCGCATATATAAAGTGTTCCGCTCATCATTTGTTCCTCCCGTAAATTTCGTTTATTTCATTTGTGTAGTTCCCTTTTTCGTCATGAACGTAAAGAGGTGGGTCTAAAAACAGTTTTGGATTTCCCTGCCTTGCCCCCTCAACCAAAATCATTGTTGCGGTTTTTGAGGGAGACGGATGCACAAACCGAAGCCGTTTCGGCTCAATTTTACAGCTTCGCATAAGGCACAAAATATCCGCAAGTCTTTCAGGACGATGAATCATAAAAAGCTTACCGCCGGGCTTTAAAAGTGTTCCCGATACATTGATTATATCCTCAAGAGAGCATAATATTTCGTGTCTCGCAATAGTTAAATTATCAGTCTTGTTCTGCAACCCTCCATGATTTTCCTTGTATGGAGGATTGCAGGTTATGGCATCAAAAACACTCTTTCCGAAAAGCTCAATACTATTTTTAAGGTCACCGCAAAGCATAGTTACTCTGTCCTTGATTTTATTCAGCAAAACACTCCGATTTGCCATTTCAGCCACTTCACTCTGAATTTCAAGACCTGTTATATGCGTATTTTCGGTTTTTGCCGTCAGCAAAACGGGAATAATTCCGTTCCCCGAGCAAAGGTCAAGGATTTTCGCACCTTTTTTGATACCCTTTTTCGCAAAATCCGAAAGCAAAACCGCATCGACTCCAAAGCAAAACCAATCGGGATTTTGGATAAGCTTAAGATTATTTATCTGTAAATCGTCAAGCCGTTCCTGTGGCAATATCATAAGCTCTGCCCCTTTTCATTATCTGTTTTCCACGGTTCAAGTCCTGTTTTTATGGCGTGCATAATCCTTGTCTTGAAATGGTGGTCATCCTTATTTTTGTCGTTTATAAAATCCTTCATATCCTGACGCTTTGAAACTCCGTCCATAGGGCAAAGGTTTTTCACAACGGGCAACTCTGCACGATTGACATAACCCTTTATATCCCCTTCGGGAACATAAATAAAAGGACGGATAACATCAAGGTCGATTCTCGACAGATATGTGACGGGGGCGAAGCTGTTAAGTCTTCCTTCATAAAAAAGGGAAAGAAAAAATGTTTCGATAACATCCTCGTTATGATGCCCCAGGGCAACCTTGTTGCACCCCTGCTGTTTCGCCATTTCATTGAGCGCACCCCGACGCATTTTTGAACATAGGGAACACGGACCGGATTCCTTCCTTATATCAAATATAATCTGACTGATTTCCGTTTTCCTTACAAAATACGGAACATCAATTTCCCTGCAATATTCCTCAACAGGAAAAAAATCCATTCCCTCAAACCCCATATCAACGGTTATCGCCACAAGGGAAAAGTCTTTTTGGGCAAATTTTCTGTATGCCGCAAGGGCGGATAAAAGGGCAAGACTGTCCTTTCCGCCTGAAATTCCAACCGCAACCTTGTCTCCGTCGGATATCATATTATAATCATCAATAGCTCGTCGCATATGACTTAAAATGCGCTTCATTCTATTTTGTCAATCCTTTCATCATTGCATTGAGTGCACGACTTCTGTGACTTATTTTATTTTTCGTTTCCGGCTCAATCTCAGCCATCGCCTTCCCATATTCGGGTACATAGAACACAGGGTCGTATCCAAATCCATTCTCCCCGTGACGCTCTGTTAAAATTCTGCCATGACATTCTCCATAGAATGTCTGTTCGTCTCCACTTGGAAAAACAACCGCAATACAGCAGGCAAAATGCGCCCCTCTATTCTCTTCGGGGACTCCGTCAAGCTCCGACAAGAGCTTGTCAATGTTTTCATCGTCCGTCGCATTTTCTCCGGCAAAACGGGCGGTGTGAATTCCCGGCTTTCCGCCAAGGTAATCAACACAAATTCCGCTGTCGTCAGCAATTGTGGGAAGATTTGTCGCATTCGCAACCGTCCTCGCCTTTATAAGAGCATTTTCTTCAAAAGTCTCTCCATCTTCAATTATATCAATGTTGCGGGCTTCGGTTTCGTCCATAGTGATAATGGAGAAACCGTCTCCCAGAATGTTTTCAATTTCGTTTGCCTTGTGTTTATTTTGGCTTGCTAATATAAATTTCATAAGATTTCACTCTCCCAGTTATACTTATACCATAAATTTTGGAAAAAGTAAAGAATATATATTGCAAAATTTTGGAGAATGTGATATAATATACCCATATTTTTGTGTAAAACACAAGGGAGGAATCTAAAATGAAGAAAATTATTGCATTACTTATGGCTATGATTATGGCGTTTTCGCTTTGCGCTTGCGGTGGCGTTGACCCAGCTAAAGACCTTGAAAATACCAAGGATAAGGGAGAACTCATTATTGGGTACACAATTTATGAACCTATGAATTACAAGGATGAAGATGGTAAACTTATAGGTTTTGACACAGAATTTGCTGAAGCTGTATGCGAAAAGCTTGGTGTTAAGCCAAAGTTTGTTGTAATCGACTGGGATAATAAACTTATGGAACTTGAAAGCGGAAACATTGACTGTATCTGGAACGGCATGACAATTACAGATAAGATTAAAGCCGGAGCGGATGTAACAAAAGCTTATGCTAAAAATAAGCAGGTCGTTGTTATGAATATAGAAAAAGTAGCTGATATTAAATCTGTTGATGACCTTAAGGGACTTAAGTTTGCGGCTGAAGCTGGCAGTGCAGGCGAATCTGCTGTTAAAGATAATAAACTCGACAAAGATTTTGTTGCAGTAAATGCGCAGACCGATGCACTCCTTGAAGTTAAGAGCGGCACAGTTGATGCTTGTGTAATTGATATCACAATGGCAGAAGCTATGACAGGCGAAGGTTCAGACTACGAAAATCTCGCAATTTCTCTTCAGCTTACAGATGAGGAATATGGTATTGCTTGCAGAAAAGGCTCAACGCTTACTGCTGAAATCAACAAAATAATGGATGAGCTTAAAGCTGACGGAACTCTTGACAAGCTTGCTGAAAAATACAAAAAGGTTGAATTGGCATTCTAAATTTGCCGTTTTTTGAGGGATAGTTTATGTACGAAAAGTTTATAACAGATCTTCCGAGAGTTACAATGACACTTTTGGATGGATTTGGAACAACACTTGAAATTTTTTTCTTAACGCTGATATTTGCACTTCCTCTCGGACTGATAATAAGTTTCGGTTCTATGAGTAAGTTCAAAGTGATAAAGTGGCCCATTAAAATGCTTATCTGGATAATAAGAGGAACACCGCTTATGCTTCAAATTATAGCATTATTCTATGTTCCGGGGCTTCTTTTCGGGTATCAGTATCCAACAATGAATTTGTTTGGATATGCCTTATCGCCCAGATTTGTTTGTGTATTAACAGCGTTTTTGATAAACTATTCCTGTTATTTTTCGGAAATTTTCCGTGGAGGAATTGAGAGTATTCCAAAAGGGCAGTACGAAGCGGGACAGGTTTTGGGACTTACCAAAATCCAGACATTCTTTAAGGTTGTTTTAATGCAGGTTGTAAAGCGGATTGTTCCGCCAATGAGCAATGAGATTATAACGCTTGTTAAAGATACATCTCTTGCTAGAGTAATCAGCGAAGTTGAACTGATATGGTTTGCGCAGGAATTTGCAAGAACTGACGGTCTTATATGGCCTCTCTTCTATTCGGGAGTGTTCTATCTGGTGTTCTGCGGAATATTAACACTTATTTTTGGTTATATTGAAAAGAAATTGAATTATTACAGAGGTTAATTATGCCTATACTGGAACTTAAAAACATACATAAAAGCTTCGGAAAAACCAAGGTTTTAAAAGGGATTGACCTAACTTTGGAAAAAGGTCAGGTTATGTCTATAATCGGTTCGTCGGGAAGCGGAAAAACCACACTTCTTCGTTGCGTGAATTTTCTTGAGATTGCCGACAAGGGTGAAGTGCTTGTTGACGGGAAAACCATTTTCCGGGCAGGGGAGAAATTCTCTGCCAAAGAAATGCGGGAAAGACAGCTCCATTTCGGGCTTGTTTTTCAGGACTTCAATCTTTTTCCGCAATATACGGTTTTGGACAATGTTATGCTTGCTCCAAAGCTTTTAGCCAAGGACGATTATAAAGGCGACAGACAAAAGAAAAAGGACATTTTGGATAATATCCGCAAAAATGCCCTTGATATTCTTGACCGTGTCGGTCTTTCCGATAAGATTGATAACTATCCTTGTGAATTATCCGGAGGACAAAAACAGCGTGTTTCAATCGCAAGAGCCTTGGCTCTTTCCCCTGAAATTCTGTTTTTTGACGAGCCTACATCGGCTCTTGACCCGGAGCTTACCGGAGAAATCCTTAAAGTTATAAGAAAACTTGCGTCGGAAAATACCACAATGGTTATAGTTACTCACGAAATCGATTTTGCCGAGGCCGTGTCGGATAAAATTATTTTCATGGCAGACGGCGTTATCGAGGAGGAAGGAACTCCGAACGAAGTTCTGAAACAACCAAAGAGTGAAAGAACTCGGGCATTTTTAACAAAGCTTTCTGATAAATGAAAAAAATAAGTTAAAAATTTAACAAATTTACAAAAAAGACTTGTATAATTTGGAAAAATAGTGTAAAATAGAAATGTTGAAATTTAAAAATATATTTTTTGGAGGTATTTTAAAATGGCAGTAAAAGTTGCTATCAATGGTTTCGGCCGTATCGGTCGTCTCGCATTCAGACAGATGTTTGGTGCAGAAGGATATGAGGTTGTTGCAATCAACGACTTAACAGATCCTAAAATGCTTGCTCACCTTTTAAAGTATGACTCTTCTCAGGGAAGATATGACGGTCATACAGTTGTTGCAGGTGATGACAGCATCACAGTTGACGGAAAGGAAATTAAAATTTACGCAATTAAGGACGCTAAGGAATGTCCTTGGGGCGCTCTTAATGTAGATGTTGTTTTAGAGTGTACCGGTTTCTACTGCTCTAAAGAAAAGTCACAGGCTCATATCGATGCCGGCGCTAAGAAGGTTGTTATTTCTGCTCCTGCAGGCAATGACCTTAAGACAATCGTATTCAGCGTAAACGAAAATACATTAACAGCTGATGACACAATCATCTCCGCTGCTTCTTGTACAACAAACTGTCTTGCTCCTATGGCAAAGGCTCTTAACGATTACGCTCCAATCCAGTCCGGTATCATGGCTACAATCCATGCATACACTGGTGACCAGATGATTCTTGACGGTCCTCACAGAAAGGGCGACTTAAGAAGAGCAAGAGCAGGTGCGGTTAACATCGTTCCTAACTCAACAGGTGCTGCAAAGGCTATCGGTCTTGTTATCCCTGAACTTAACGGCAAGCTTATCGGCGCTGCACAGAGAGTTCCGGTTCCAACAGGTTCAACAACAATTCTTACAGCTGTTGTTCGCGGTAAGGATGTAACAAAAGACGGAATTAACGCTGCTATGAAGGCTGCTGCTTCTGCATCTTTCGGTTACAATGAAGACGAAATCGTATCTTCTGATATCGTTGGTATCACATACGGTTCACTCTTTGACGCAACACAGACAATGGTTGCTCCAATCGCTGATGACCTTTACGAAGTTCAGGTTGTTTCCTGGTATGATAACGAAAACTCATACACAAGCCAGATGGTTAGAACAATCAAATACTTTGCTGAACTCGGCTAATATTAAATTTTTAAAAACCGCTCCATTTGGGGCGGTTTTTTTATATAATTTTTATATAATAAGCTCCTCAGTCTCAAGCTCCTCAGTCTCAAGCTCCTCGGTATCTTTTTCTATGAGGTATTTTCTTATCAGACGTTCCATTTCTTCGGCAATTACCCATTCATCATCTTTTTCAAGAATGGCTTTTTGCAAAAAAGTAAATTTTAATACAGCGTTGCCCATTTTTTAAGGCATCGCACAAACATCTGAAAACAGTTTATTCTATCCACATCCGTTTTCGCAACAACACTCTTTTTTGTCAGCTCCTCGCCATCAACGAAAAATATCGCCTCGCCCACCTTGTCGCCTTTCTTAACAGGTGCAGACAATTTGTCTTCGGTTTTAACCTTAACCGTTATTTTGTTTTGGTTTCCCTTGCGAACAATGGCGTTTAAACCACCGCTGATTTCGGCTTCCACCTGATTTTCTGTTCCGCCAACCACCTTGATTTCGGGAATTTTTGCCTTAAATGAGGAGTTATCTGCAATGGCATAGTTGGCAAAGCCGAAGTCCAAAAGCTTTGATGCGCTTGAAAAACGGTCTGCTGTGCTGGGTGCGCCCAATACGACTGCGATAAGCTGCATATTATTTCTTTTTGCCGAGGCGGAAAGGCAATATTTCGCAACACTTGTTGAGCCGGTTTTTATACCGTTTGCCCCTTCATAAAATCTTATCAGCTTATTTGTATTGGAAAGCCCGAATTGCCCGTTCCTTATGGTGTCCATCCATATTGTCAAATATTTTTCAATATCGGGGTGCTTTAAAAGCTCAGCAGAAATCAGGGCAACATCTCTTGCTGTGCTGTAATGCTCCTCGGTTTCGTCCAGACCGTTGCAGTTTATAAAATGCGTGTTTTTTGCTCCAAGCTTCTCCGCTTTTTTGTTCATTTGTTCAACGAATGCCTCCTCTGTTCCCGAAATATGCTCCGCCATAGCAACAGCGGCATCATTTCCTGACGACACAGCAATGGATTTGAGCATCTCATCAACACTCATTTGTTCCCCAACCTCCAAAAATACCTGCGAGCCACCCATTGAAGCGGCGTGTTCACTCGTTGTGACCATATCGGAATATTTTATTTTTCCGCTGTCTATTGCCTCCATTATGAGGAGCATGGTCATAGTCTTCGTCACACTGGCTATGGGCATTTTTCTGTCGGCATCAAGCTCGTATAAAACCTGCTTTGTGGTTTGTTCCATAAGTATTGCAGAGGGAGCTTTGACAAGCTCTGCCGAAACATCCGTATTGACCTGCTTCGACACCTGTGCGAAGGTGTTTGAGAAAATAAGCAGGAACGATAATATTCCTGCCATAAATCTTTTAAACATTATCCTCTCTCCTTTTTTCGGACTATATCACTATAATTCTATGCCGCAATAGTCAGGATAATGCTTTGCAGATTTGCCAAATAAATTAAAATAAGCCTTCCCGTTCTTTCATATTTGCTTGCAACAAGGGCGACTTAGTTCAAAGCCATTTCGTTTTTCTCTTTAAATATTGACTAATATTATCTCCTATGATATAATGAAATAAATTTGAAAAAGGGAGATTTAAAAATGAAAAAGTTGTTGTCACTGATTTTATCAATCGTGATTCTTGTTATTTCAATCCCTTGCACTTTCGCATCAGATAGTGTTGAGGAGAGCAATAACATCAGTCAAATCAAAAACATAATTTATCTTATTCCCGACGGAGGGGGCTATGCTCTTTACGATTTTGCCAATATGGTAAAGGTTGCAGGCGGATTTAACGCAGAGTTGTTTCCGTACAAAACCTATACCGACACAAATCCGATGAGTATGAGTTCCCAGCTTGCAGGGAGTATGACAACTGCACCTGTAACGGGTGGAGTTACAGATTCTGCGGCGGCAGGAACTGCTATGGCAACAGGTCATAAAACCGTTAACGGTTATGTTGGTATTGACAAAAACGGAGTTCCTAAAGCCAACCTGGTTGAGGCGGCTGAATCTGTTGGTAAGGCAACGGGAATTATTTCCACATACGATTGGACCCACGCAACACCTGCCACATTCACAGCTCATGCATCAAACAGAGGTGATAAATACAACATTTATCAGCAGGTAGAAAACAGAGGGCTTGAGGTTGTTCTTGGTGTTGGCTATGGTCAGGTGTCTGCTTATGCCACCATACAAAATGCCATAGATAACGGTTATACCGTTGTTGAAACAAAAGAGGATTTATTAAATGTTAAGCCCGGTGACAAAATTTGGGGGAATGTAGACCCCAAGGGGCTTCCTTATGATATAGAGTCCGGAGAAACGCAGGCAAATCTGGCGGAAATGACAAAAGGAGCAATTGAGGCTCTTTCGGGAGACCCTGACGGATTTTTCCTTATGGTTGAGGGCGGCAAGGTTGACACGGGCGGACACGCCAACAATCCTGCTATAACAACAAGCGAATATCTTGCTTTTGATGCAGCATTTAAGGTTGCGTTGGACTTTGCAAAAGGTCGTACTGACACAGTTGTAATCTGTGCTCCCGACCACGACACAGGTGGAATGATTATACCTGAAAATCCTGAAGATGTTGAAACTGCAATTAATGCGGTAGTTGTCGGGGCTAATACAGGAAAAATTTCCTGGACAACAGGAAGCCACACAGACCAAAATGTTGGTGTCTGGGTTTATGTTCCCGAGGGCGTTTCTTTAATCGAAGGACTAAATCCCGAATTGGGCGACACCCAAAACACCCGTGAGAATTACATAATCGATAATACTGATATCGCGCCTTGGTGTGCCGATTTTATGGGGGTTGACCTTGATGCTTTGTCGGAAGAGCTTTTTGTTAATGTGTCTACAATAGGAAAATATAACACATTAGAGAGAAAATTCACATTCAACAATACCGAAAACGGCGAAAAATATGTATATAGTAATCACGATGAATACTATATAGACGGCGAAAAAATTTCCACAAGCGGCAGAACTGCGATATATATCAATAATAAATTCTATGTTCCTGCCGAAATGGTAGACGAAGAAGACTGGGATTATGTTACGGAATGGGAAGTCGGTGACGGAATAACCGGAAACGGCTCTGCTTCTAACCCTTATATTCTTGACGATGCTTATGACTTTATGGAATTTACAAGCAATATGCTTGCAGGAGATACTTATAAGGGCAAATTTGTTCGTCAGATAAAGGATATCGATTTAACTCCATTTTCTGAATATCAGGGTATTGGCGCTAATTCAACCTTTGCAGGTACATACGACGGATACGGAAAGAAGATAATAGTTAATATAACCTCGGATAGCAATGTTTCTATTTTCCCGAAGCTAACCGGTGTTCTTATGAATGTCGGAACAGAAGGAACCATTAAATCTAATAAGAGTGGCGCTTATGCCGCAGGTATAGCATACTATGTAGGAAGTGGCGGAAAAATAATAAATTGTTACTCAAATGCGACTATTGAGGCAACAAATGCCGGCGGTATTACAACATATAACTACGGAACAATCGGAAACTGTTCCTTCTGCGGAACGGTAAAAGGTACCAATATTGTTCCAATCGGTATGCCTTATGACGAGAATAGCTCATGCGTATTTTGGAAGTGTTATTATATTAATAACGGAAGTAAGGGTAATTTGAAATATACACATGATGAAATTGTTTTAGGAAGCGACACTCAGGCAAAAACTCAATTAGCAGAAATATTAAACTCTAATCGTAAGGGAGCCGCAAGTGAGCTTGGTTACAATTCAAGTTATGTGTCTTATTGGACAAATGATTACGGCTACCCACAGCACTATATTCCAAGCCCGATTGTTGAAGCTGTGACGATAGCTCCTCCGGAGAGCGATGTTGTGGATAAGGGCGACGGTATTTTGCTTTCTGCAACAGTAACGGGTCAGCATAATCCACCGCAAGATGTTACATGGTCTATCGATAGTGAGGTTTCGGAGGGAACAACTATTGCCTCTGACGGCTTCCTTGTGGTTGATAAAAACGAAACGGCGGCTTCATTCAGCGTTATGGCAAAGTCTGACTATGACGGCAGCAAGACCGATACCATAACAATAACTGTTGGTGAAAATGTATTGTCTGAGCCTGACGGAAGTCGTGCCCGTCCTTATTTAATCGAAACGGCGGAAGACTTTAAAACATTTTCTAACGAAATGATTGCAGAAAATGATTATTCGAGCGTTTATCTGAGACAGACGAAAAATATTGATTTGTCAAATCTTGAAGGATATAACGGTGTTGACAGTATTCAAACCTTTGCAGGAATTTATGACGGTGCAGGGCACACCATAAAGATTGGCATTGAATCAAACACAGACGAATGCTTATTCCCGAATATAACAGGAACCATTATGAATCTCGGTGTAACGGGAAGCATTAAGAACGAATTAACCGCCGGAGCTATATGCAGCTCGATAGGAGCAGGCGGAAAGCTTGTCAACTGTTGGTCAAACGCCTTGGTGGAAGGCGAAAACCCGGGCGGCATTGCATCGAGCAACTATGGAACGATTGCTTCTTGCTTCTTCTTCGGAGCGCTGAATGCAACCTCGGGAGAAGCCAATGATATTGCAAACACTGTTGACAGCGCTGTAAATCTTGGCAATTTCTATATTGGAAATGATTATGTTCAAAGTGCGACAAACAGCGAGGTGACAAACACTCAGCTTAAAGACGAGGTTAGAAATTGGCTTAATGTTGGGCTTTCCGACACAGCAAAAACCACGAGATTACCGGTAAGCGGTTTTGCAACATGGTATTATGCAGATGGAATTTTAAGCTTCGTTCAGGACAACACAATGAATGTTGGTCTTGATACTCTCACGGTATCTCTTTACGGAAATACAAGCATAGGAACTGTTTATGCGGCAATGTATGGTGCTGACGGAATTATGAGCGAATTTAAGCAATATCCTGCCTCAGAGACAGTTGAGATTGAATTTGACAGCAATACGGATGGCGCAAACATAAAGATAATGTGGTGGCACGGAAATATGTATCCAATGTGTGAAGCTGAAACAATTTCTTTATAATAATGGTCAATTAGTGATATGAAAAAAGGGCGTGTCTCAACAAGTGATTTTTTACCAAGTTGAGGCAATGCCCTTATTTTTATAACGAACTTTCGTTTGTGTATTTTTCTAATCTGACCTCGCCCAAAAGTCCCGACGGTTCAAAGAGCAGGAATTTTGAGAAAAAGTCTCTTACTGCGAAACCGTTATGGTTTGAAACAACGATTTCCATTTGGTTTTTGCCGTCTTTTATGAAATCCGAAGCATCAAATCTATATGGCGGAAAAAGCTTTTCACCGACAAATTCGCCGTTTATGTAAAGCTCGGCAACCTCGCCCACATATCCTAAATCAAGGATATATTTCCCTTTTTCCGCATCAAATTCCGTTTCGTATTTGATGTGTCCCGAAAAATGAGGAAGCTCATCTCTGCCCGTTATGTTAAAAAGCTTATCCGTTGTTTTATAGGGTTTAAACTCCTCTTCATTCCGCTCTGCAACGCTTATTTTATATTCAAGGTTGAGTGTCTTTTCTTCCTTTATTTCCGTTTTCTCAAGCTTTGGAATTCCGTTAAAATCAACATTCCCGAATATGATAAGTCTTGAATGATAAGGCGGAAGGCTCAGCTCGATTTCGCCGTCGCTTTCCTTAATAACCGCCTTATTCTCAAAGGCGTCATACTCGATATATTTTCCGCCGTTAAACGCCGAAAGATTAAGCTTTGTGTTAATCTCGTTATTTATATCCTCGTTGCTAAGCATATAGATATGGGCGTTATCTCTTGTATAGTGATAATATCTTAAGAATATGCCGTCATAATCGGCTGTTGCATCCGCAAAACCATTTTTTGTCATATACGCAATAAGATTATCAAGGGTTACATTCTCAAAATGTGTCTCCCATTCGTTTTCGGAAACCGCTATAACCTTTATATCGGCTTTTTGAAGCTTTTCCATAACCTCGTTTGGAATACACTCCGAATAAGGCACGATTAAAACATTATATTTCTCCCCGTTTAATGCGCCGTCCTTTATTTTATCAAGATAATCCGCAGGAATAATGTCATAGTCAAAAAGGTTATCATAAAGCTTCTTTGCAATTTTTTCAAGGGGCAGAAAATCTTTATTTACCCATCTGTTTTCCGCATCATATAAAATCGCACAGGTTGAAATATGCTTTCCGTCAGAGAGCATATTACACATTATGTTCATATAGTCCATATTTCTCTTAAAGAATTTATACTGCGGATTTTTGCCCGTGTCATAGAAATTCGGCGGACAATCATCATCATTCGGCTTTGGCGAAAATGCGTGCGGAACATAATAATTTATGCCCCGAACGAACATATGGTCCATAAGATATTTCATTATCTTCGTTCCCTCTGCCCAGCCATAAGCGCCAAAAATTTCGCACATCGCTCTGCCTTTTTTCTTTTCATCAATATGGGCAAAGGACGATGCAAGCTTACCGAGATAATAATGGAAAAAATCATTTTCCATATGCTTATAGGAAACACAGCCTGCATTACTGCATTCTGTCAGTCCAGGAATAATCTGATGGAGAACAACATCAATCCCTGACATATCCTGCCCCTCAATGGCACGGAAATAATGCCCCGGACCGTGTCCTGTTTTTGCATGGGTATTATTATCCTCAATAATATGACCTATATATAAAACATTGTGCTCCCGACACCAATCGCCAAGCTTGCCACAGAAGTTTTCGCTGTACGCTTTTGTTATTGTATCCATAAACGAATATCTTATTTCGTCAGATACATTTTCAATATCAAACCAAAGTCCTGCGAGATTTTTAAGCTCTATCTTCTCTTTAAGGTTGTCGTTCCATGGGTGATGAGCAAACGGAATTCCCATGACAGTAGAGCTTCCGTTGGCTGTATTATTCAAAAAGCTTGGTTCGTCGGAGAAAAAGCCCAAAAATGTGTTCCCGAAATATTCAGAAAATCTGTCATAGTGAGGCTGATAAACTTCCTCGATAAAAAGGTCGATAGCTTTTGGATTTAGCATATCGCAAAATGGCAGATGTCTTTCCCATTTTCCGCTTTTTGTCTTAATAGCAAAGACAATTCGCCACATTCCCTCCGGTAAATCAAAATAGACCATATCACCTGATAATCCGTTGGTTATATCCATTATTTCGCTGTATTTTTCGGTGTTTGGAATATGCTTTAAGGCAAACACCCCAACCATTTCATCCTCATTTTCTTCAAGATGGCATGATGCCATAGCACAACCGTCCTTAACAGGGCCTGCAACATCTATATGCTTTTCTGTTATCCCGAACGATTGGAGTTCTTTATATTTTTCTTCAAAAATCCCGTTTGCATAGCCTGACGGGAAGTGTTTATCATCGAGTATCCAAACATTCATATCACGCTTTTTACACTCGTCAAATATAAGTTTTATATCCGACCACCAATCATCACGGCAAAACTCCTCGTGGGTTCTTGACTCTAAGCATACCGATCGTATTCCGCACTCAAAAATCCGCTCAATTTCCGCAACAATATATTTATCGTCCTCGTTATGAAGCCATAAAAACGGCGCTATATAGTTATGCTGTTTTCCCTTTAAATTATCCAAAACGCTTTTATCCATAATTTATCTCCTAATTTGTATTCAATATTCCTTGACATTCCGCTTTAAATAACATTACATTCAAATGTCTCTTTCGCATTAATTTTCACAGGGATATTCTCAGCGTCATATTCCACATTCTCGCAGATTATTTCTCCGCCTTCGGACCAACTTTTAACCAACGCCTCACCTTTATAGTTGTATATTCTGACATTCTTAAGTTCTATCTTTTCAAAATTCGCAACTCTCATAAAAGGTTCCTTTTCAGAGCCTTCTCTGACCGTATAATCAATATTTTTAAGCTTCAGGCTGAAATCAGGCTCTCCGTTTCCGTAAGCCGTCAACCCTTTCTCAATACCCTCCGCTTTTATGCTTTCAAAGGTTATATCGGTTGGAGCATTGCCCCTCTGCCACGGTTCGTTCCCCGACAGATTTAAATGCAAAAATCTGTCTGCACCCTTAACTGAGCAATTTCTCACGACAATTTTTCCCGGTGCAATCTTTACGGGAAGGTCATCCGAAACAAAGTTAGTGTAAAAACTCAACAGATTATTTCGTCCATTTTCCGAATACAGAGCGCCCGCCACTTTATCCTCTATGGCAAATGAGCCTCTGAATTGATATTTGCACGGACCATAGACCTTACAGTTTTCAATCAATACATTATTTCCGCCATAACGAAATGCGCTGCACGCAGAGCTTAACTCACAATTTTTTATTACAACATTGTTGTTATTAAATCCGGCTATGCAATCATCACCTGTCTCAAGCTTGCAATTATTTATTAAAACATTATCACAGGCTCTTGTATGGAGAGCATCATGACCTCTTACAACCGTGAGATTTTCAAAGGATATATTCTCCGACTGAAATATGGCGTGTGCCCAGTTTCCGGCATCAACAACAGTATATCCGTCAAATCTTACATTTTTACAAAAATGCATATTTATCCCATGAGGTCCTCTATATTCCTCTTCGCCGTCAGGGTCATAAACATTTCTTCCGTCGATTACCGAGCCCTTTTCGCCGATAATCGCAATATTCTCCGCATAAACAGCTCGAATCATACCGTAATTCCAATAGCTTCCGGCGGTATACAAATGTTTTTTGAAGCCGCCACCCATTTTTGTCCATTCACCGGGTCTGTACCATATTGCTTTTGTCGCCTGCTCTTTTGGAAGAGGCTCTAATTCATCTTCATATATGTTCATATAATCTTTTGGATTTTTACTCCCCATAAGCTTTGCATCTTCCATAAGGTGAAGTGTCACATTACTGCGAAGTCTTATATCTCCAATAATATATTCGCCCGATGGCACCAAAACCTCTCCGCCACCGGATAGAAAGCAGCGGTCTATTGCATTTTGAAATGCCTTGGTTAAAACCTTCCCCGTCCCCGGAGCAGCACCAAAATCAGTTACATATACCTTATCTGTACTCATCTTATATCTCCTTTTGTCATAAAGCAATAATATTCTCTACTGTTTCGCATATTAAAATTTTTCAGAAGAAATTTAATCTTGTTTTTTGTATAATAGGAAAGCTTTAATTTCCTATTATACAAAAAACAACTGCCCAAAATCGGGCAGTTGTCTTTACACATATATTACATATTTACTGTGTCGAGATAGTCCTTCTGGAAGTTAGCATTAGCTTCCTTAACAATCTTTGCTATATCAACATTCTTGTTTGTAAATACTTCCTGCACGAGAGCATCAACTGTTGAATATAAGTCCTGAGCACACATTGGTTCTTCCGGCTGAATTTCAATGTTCTTATAAGCCTTACCTGTTGCAAAGTCGTTATAATCCTGAACCTTCTTTAAGTCAAGGTTTGCATGTTCCAATTCATATTCTCTTGAGAACTTAACAACCTCTGTATCTTCTGACCAGTTAGAAAGTTCAAGAACACCGATACCTCTGTTTTCTTCTGCTCTTGTCTTCATATCCTTAAGGAAGTTTTCTTTGATTGTATCTGTGAGCTTATGGTTAGTTGTGATGCTTATCCATCTTAAAGCAGCATCAGTCTGGTCTTCTGTAGCTTCGTTAGAAACCATCAATACGCTACCACCGAGCAATGTTACATGACGCTTTGGACCTGCCGGGAGTGGGAACAAACCGAAGTCTTTGATGTCAACGCCCATCTGGCTGAGCTGGTCAAAGTAGTCCGGAGCACGGAGAAGCATTGCAGCTTCACCTGCAGCCAACTTCTGAGGAGCAACAGCATTATCGATGTTACCAATATCAGAAGGAAGAACATCATACTTCCATCTTAAGTCATGATAGAACTGGAGAGCATTTACCATTTCTTTGCTGTCAAATGTTGCTTTCCATTTTCCGTTCTTATCCTGCTTCATGAATTCAACACCATAAGACCAAGCGATTGGTGTGAAGAGCCATCCACCGATTCTACTTATTGAACCCGTGATAAATCCTGCTTTACCTGTCTTTTCTTTAATCTGAACAGCGAACTGAGCAACTTCGTCCCATGTTTTTGGAACCATATATGTGCCGTCTTCATTAACAAGACCTGCCTGCTCAAAGAGGTTACCGTTAAACGCAAGACCTAAAGCATATGTATATGTTGGAATACCGTAGAGCTTGTTATCCTGAGCAATAACGCCATCCCAAAGTTTCGGGTTGATTGTCTTCTTATTATAGCCATACTTATCAGCGACAGCTGTAATATCTTTAATATAGCTTGAATTGATACAAGTTGAAACTTCTGTTAAAGCTGTGTTAAATACGTGCGGAAGCTTTTTGCCCGCAGCCTTTGAGAAGAATGTGTCAACACTGAACGCATATGTATCCTTTACAACAACAATACCACCATTATAGTCCTTATTATCCGCCTCAAACTGCTTAACCTTTTCGTCGAAAGCATCCTTTGATGGACCTTCTGTTGTCGGATATCCGCCTACCTTAAGAATAACTCTTCCCTGTTCGTCTCTGTCGGACGTTTTCTTACAGCCTGCAAAACATGATACTGCAAGAACTGCAGCCATAGCAAGACAAGCTGTCTTTTTGAAACTGATTTTCATCTTCATTTCTCCTTTTTTGATAAAAATTAAAATAGATGCACACGGCACTTCATTTTTATATAATTTTACAATATTTAATCTTAATTGTCAATATCTAAACCCAAAATTTTTTATTTATTTTTCCCTCTTGTTTTATTATGCTTCTTGTTTCCATATTATTCCTTAAGAATTTACATATATTATGAGGTGTTTTTGCAAATCATAAAAACACTTGACGGAAACTTACCGTTCTGTTATAATATTTTTACTTAGTTAAGGATGGTGTGCAATTTATGGAAATTAAAAAACAAGATACCTGGTATAGATATATCTGTTATTTTTTTATTTTTTGCGTATCCGGATGGATTTGTGAAGTTATTTGGGCATACAGCGTTTATCACACCTTTGTCAACCGAGGTTATTTGCATGGCTTTTATCTGCCCGTGTATGGCTTTGGCGGCATTTTTCTGCTTTTTTGTCTGAAAAAGCTGGCTTTTTCCCGTCGTTTTTATGCTCCGTTTTTGGTTTTCCTTTCGGCTTTCTTTATCGTTTCCGTTTGGGAATATCTTGCAAGTTATATTATGGAGCTTATATTTGACAAGAGATGGTGGGACTATACTTACGAAAAATATAATCTTAACGGTCGCATTTTTCTTAAAAACAGCATACTTTTAGCCTTTGGTGGGATGTTTTTCATCTATGTCTTTTATCCGTTACTGAAAAAGCTATTTGACCGCATAAATGACAAAGTTCTCAAAATCGCTTCAATCATCATCCTTATTGTTATGGGCATAGATCTTCTTGCCGTTCTTCTCGGTTATTAAAAATTTAATCATATTTTATCGGAGGCTGTGCAATACATCCTCTTTTTTGTACAGAAGCTTGTTCCGCTCATAAAGAATTTATTTTTGCCATAATATGCCACTATGATACTTATATAGTTTTAGTGTTTAACATAAACACTAAAAAGGAGATTTTATATGAGTATTTACACGGGCGACAAAAAAGCCACACTTTATAAAGGTAATTATATGCCTGCAACCCTGACAAAAGGAGATAATAAAATAGCCGGTTTTGAAAAAAAGACTTTTTCCGGCTCTTCTCTCCAAATAAACGGAACATATAACGAAAAGCCTGATAATATCACTATTTACGGAGGATTTAAACCAAGCAAAAACCTTTTCAATCCCATTTTAACCGAACATCTTTGGCCTCCTTCCGGAACAAACCAGGAAATAAGAATCGATACATCGGGATATTCCGGAATAATTGCAGTTAAGCCTTCCACCGTATATATAATGAGCGGCACATTCACCGGTATGAACGGAAGTTGCATGAGAATTGCCCAGACAGAACAATATCCCGAGCCCGGCGTCCTTACTATAAAAAGAACCGATATATCTGCACCATCCTATTCTTCCGGTTTTGTTATTACAAGAGAAAACTGTCATTTTCTCCTCTGCGCAACAGGAACATCCGAAGTAAACGATTACACTTCCGGTCAAATTCAACTTGAAGAAGGGCGTTCAAGAACCGAATACGAGCCTTACACAGAACCGATTTCACCCGTTCTGACATGGAATAACGAAGAAATACCTGTTCCTTATCCCCTTTGCACAAGAGCTGATGGAACTGATTATATTGAGCTTTGCGGTGACGATGTCACATTAAACACCTATGAGCACGGGTATCTTAAAACCACCGTGATAACCGAAACCGAATTTGGGAAAAAGCTTAAAGAGTTACGCAACAAGCCGCAGCTTACCACCGCATCAGTTTCTCTCGGAACACTTGCCGTTACAACAAAAGTTTCTTTATAAAATCCGCTTTTATATTAAAGCCTCAACTTTTCATTTACAAAACCGCAAAATTATGGTATAGTTATTTAAAAGCCATAGCTTTGTATAAATCATTGGAATTTGGAGGTATTTATGAAAATCCGTTACACAGGTCTTGATTTTCTGAAATTTGTATGTGCATTTTTGGTTGTGTATATTCATTCCTGTTCCGACAGCTACGCCAACGAATACATCATACCCATAACCCGCATTGCGGTCCCCGTTTTCTTTATGATTACGGGCTTTTTCTACGAGGAAACGGTTAATAAAAACCGCCGGCTTGAGCAAATAAGAAAAATTTTAAAATATATTCTTTTTTCAAACTTAATCTATTTGGTATTCGCATTTACACCAACCATCGTGCAGACACTTTTATCTCACAATTCCGGTTTGTTATCCGAAAAGCTTTCCTCTGTTTTCTCTTTTCAGAGTCTTGGGAATTTTATTTTCTTTAACGAATCGCCGTTTGCATCTCACTTATGGTATCTCAATTCAATACTGTATGTCCTTATTATTGCAATGATATGCACAAAATTCAATATTTTCCGAGTTTTGTATATCGTTACGCCGTTACTTTTGATTGCAGACCTTCTGTTCGGTAAATATTCCATAGCGGTATTCGGCAGGGAATTTAACATATATTATGTAAGAAACTTCATTTGTGTCGGGCTTCCTTATTTTGTAATTGGGAATGTGATATACAAATTGAAACACCGTTTAAACAAGAAAACAAATATATTGATTTTAACAATATGCTTTTTCATACTGCTTGGTTTTGCAGAAAAATATATCCTTCTTCATTATGGAATTAAC
This sequence comes from Oscillospiraceae bacterium, assembly GCA_015068605.1. Lineage (GTDB taxonomy): Bacteria > Bacillota > Clostridia > Monoglobales > Monoglobaceae > SIG454. The sequence continues at coordinate 115,994 of SVKF01000002.1, read as the reverse complement.
GCCACAAGAGATCAATACATAACCACAACTCCTTTGGCTGTGTCAATATTTATCTTATTTATGCAAATGCAAAATGTACGATATAATTGGTTTAACCAAGTCAGTTTATGGGGGAAAAATCATTCTCTTATAATATATATCATTCATCCTATGATTATTTTCGCCATAGGCATTATGCAGAAAATCCTCTTTCTTGCAGAACCACTGATAAAACGCACTGTATCAAATAAAATTTCTCTTGATATAATAACCCCGTTGTCCTCTGTATATTTGATACCGTTGATTGTATTTATCATCTCTTTAATATTTTCCGTTATATACAAGAAGCTCTGCACAAAATTCAAAAATAATATCAAGCAGGGATAAAAAACAAACCTCGCCTCTCGGAGTACCTATGTACGCCGTGGGGCGAAGTTTTTTATAACAACAATTTATTTTTATGTTTGGAAGTTTTTTTAACATCCTTTTTATATTTCAATAATTCCGTTGTCAATATCATAAATCACTCTTGCAATAGCGTGTTCCTCATTGCTGACGGTTATAATATCTGCCGCCTTTTTCGCATTTTCAGAAGCGTTTGAGACCGCAATTCCTATTTTCGCCGCCTTTAACATTGAAACATCATTATCGAAATCCCCGATTGCTATGGTTTTGTTTTTGTCTATATTTAAAATTTCAGCTATTTTCATAGCAACAGTTCCTTTATTAAGACCCTTTGGCAAAACTTCAAACAATGTTCGCTCCGAATGAATAAGCCCGACTCTTTCCGCCATTGGATGCTCTGAGACAAGCTTTGTCAGCGCCTTGATGTTCTCACCGTCAAGATCTGCGAATACAATCTTCCCTATGGACTCATTGAGATTTCTGTAATCACAAGTTTTATTCTCCACGCCTGTAAGCCGTCTGAATCGAACCATTGCATCGTTATCCTTACAAAACAATGCCTCGTGAAGAGTGTTTATATTAAATCCAATGCCGGGCATTTCCCTGTCAACCATTTCCATAATCGCCTTGCCTGCCTCACAATCCATCGTTTCGAACCACAGGTATTCGCCCTTTTCAAAATCATAAATTCCTCCACCGTTGTTGCATCCAATCGGGGCATTAGGTTTTATAACATCATATGTTTCTTTAGAATAAAAATACATTCTGCCGGTTACGAAGGTAAACCTTCCTCCATTTTCCTTAAAATATTCAACGGCATCAAGATTTTCCTTTGAAACAGATTTATCTTTTCGCAAAATCGTTCCGTCAAGATCGGTGCATATAAGTATTCCGTCAAATTTCCCCACTCTTCTTCACCCTTTCTTAAGCTTTTCGAACCGGTTTATCTTTTTCTTCCGCAAATTAAATCAATAACTGCTCCTATGCCATAAATAATAAATCCCAAAATCAAATCTGCAAGCAGGGCGAAAATAAATATATCGCCATCAAATTTCTTTAATTTCAACGCAATATCAAAATTTATCTTATTTTCAGGAGTAATAACAATATTCATATTCAAAACAGCCAAAACGAATGCAATAACAACCCCCAACACCGCAATTATAATCGCCATTGATTTGATAATCTGCCCCATAATATTGCGGTTTCTGTTTTCTGCGGCTTTACTTACCATTGGCGGCGGGGAACTGATTTCCTTACCTTCGGCAACCGAAATATTCGTTCCGCATTCCGCACAAAACTTAGCCTGATTACTTAACTGACTTTTACAATTTGGACACACCATAATAATCTCCATTCCGCCGCTCTGCGTCGGCATAAAAAGTAATAAATTTCTCTTATCCGCAGAGCAAGGAATGATAAGAGATTATTTTATTCCACCCCAAAAAGGAATGTTAAAACCAAGGCAGTGTCCAAAAAGCCTCTTTGACTTTTTAAACACCGCCTTTTATACAATTTTAATATGCTTTCATCATAGCTTCGTTGTACAACATTTCAGCCTTTCCAACGATTTCATCGCTATATTCATCACGGAGCTTGTCGACTTTATCTTCATACTCTTCTTGCGCTTCTTCAAACTCGTCATTGATAGCTTCAAATTCGTCTGTTGCTTCACGGGCAATATCCTTTACCTCATCGCTGTCATCATCTTCAGCGGCAGCAGCGATATCTTCATAGTAATCAAGCATTGTGTCAAACAAATCCTCAAAAGCACCAAGGTCAACATATATGAGATTTGCACTTGCTACGCCGTAGGCATTTCTCATTTCCGAAACAGCTTCTCTTGCACTGTCAGAAAGGTCAGCCTCGTTGATTATTTCATTAAGGTCTCCAATATCATCTTCATTGCTGTCCTCTATATCTTCTCTCATAGCTTCAGCTTCTTCAGTATAATCTTCCCAATATCCTTCGATTTCGTCCTGAATGTCATCAATTTTGTTGTCATCGTCATCATCAATAGCCGCACAAAGCTGTTCGATGTAATCATACTTTTCGTCATAGAATGAACTTGCATCAGCACCTCCACAAGCTGTGAACATAGATACTATTGATAACGCGAGAATCAATGCAATAATTTTTTTCATAACAATATACCCCTTTGTTTTTAATTTTGAGATTATCTTAATACTTCGTAAAATATACCATATTTCGACATATTTGTCAAGTGTTTTAATAATATAAACCGCCTTCAGCTTAATGACAAAGTCATTAAGCTGGGCAGACATTGAGAAACGAAGTGTATATTTTGTGAAATCGTTGACAGTTGTTAAAATCCTAACGGATTTTTCTTTTCCTCGTCCGCTGTCGCTCCCTTTTCCCTCCTGAAAACAATTCACAGGATTGTTTTCTTAACGGAGTGACGTCGGCGTCCGATGGTACGGTAGAGAACGATTTCGCAAAAAGCAAGCAACGGCAAGGGAAATTCGATATTTCTCTTGCCGTTTTCTATGCTATTTTATGCGGATAGTCTATAAAATCTATCTCTGCGTTTCACCCTATAAATATAGCTTGCTTGCGGTAGACCGAGTTTGTCAGTGGTCTGAAATGCCCGACGGAATATCCGTCGGGCATTTGCTTATTGTTCATCTTTATTTTTGCTCATATAAAAGCTGTTTGATTCACCAATATCCGGTTCCCAAATAACTATGGGGATAGTTTCTTTCATATAATTGCATTTAAATTTCAAGGTATTTTCATCAACATATTCCGTGAACATAACGGTAAAGCCAACTCTGACTCTGCTGTTTTCCGAGAAGCCTTCGCCTTTGAGGATGTATTCATCCGCTGAGCCTTCCGCAAGATATACATCAGAAATTTCAATTTTCTTTCGGTTCACCTTCATTTGGGAAGTTCTGTATGGATTTTGCCCGTTAAAGGCATATTTTTCGCCGTAGAGCATATCGTATTCCAGCGCCTGAAGATTATAGTGATAATTTTTATCCTTCTTATATTTTTGGTGGCAGGAATTAATGACTCCGTCAGTAATGCCGAGAGATTTTAAAATTTTTGAGTTTAATTGATATGAATAAAGGTTTTCGTCTTCATATTCCATACCCATATTATTCCATATAATATAGTCGGTCTGATATATATTTCTGTTTTTCAAATCATCGTTATTTAATTCCAGAAAAGGAAGGTGGTCTCCGTATATAACAAGAACGGTGTCCTCTTTGCGCTCTGAAATCGCATCAATCAACTCCCCTAAAAATTCGTCCATATCCACGATTTGGTTTAAATAATACTCATAGCATAGCTTAAGGTTGTCGTTTTTACAATTTGACACGGTTATTTTCCTTTTGAAATCCGTTATTTCGTTATAGCTTCCGTGTCCCTGAACGGAAACGGCATTGATTAAATCAGCTCCGTCAGAGGAATCGAGACACTCAAGAATATATTTGGTCAAAATTTTGTCTTTAGCCCAGCCGCTTTCGTTTTTCTCAAATCCCGTCATATATTCAACGGAATAAAAATTATCATATCCAAGATTTGCATAGACTTTGTTTCTGCCGTAAAATGTACCTTTATAGTTATGAATAAAGTGAGAAGTGTAGCCATGGCTTCGGACATTGTTTGCTATGCTTTCGCAGGAATTGTCAACAAGAATTGTCTTATAAGGGTACTCTCCCGCTCCGAAATCGGCAATTCTCATGCCGGTTACTACCTCAAACTCCGTATTCGCCGTTCCTGCTCCAATAACCGGAACGGATAACAAGCCGGAGGGACATTCGGAGAGAAGCTTCGTGAAATTAGGAATCGGGTTTTTGCTGTATTTCACATTTTTTATTGAATTAACATCAAAAAATGATTCCATCTGTAAAAATATAATGTTGGGCTTTTTCTCAATTTTTACTTTTTCTGTCTCAAATTCTGCCGTGATAGAGGAAATAAGCTTCTCCGAATATCCGTCAACCTCATCAACGCCTTTGTCCACAACACCCAGCATAAATGAATAAATAAACCCGTTATCCACAAAGTCTCCTGCCAAGGTGGTGAACTTCGTATCAAGAGTCCCTGCGTTAATTGCAAGCTTTAAATTGCCGATTGTCAGCGAATTTATTATAACAAAATATATGATTGCCGCTTTCAGTTTGATTTTTACTTTAGGTGCGGATAATGCCCTGAAAAAGGCTCTGAAAAGACCGAGCACCATCCCGACAAGAACAAGGCATATTAAAGCTAAATAGAGAGGCTTTAAATATTTCCTTATCATAATGGGTAAAGCATCAATTAATTGAATGTCATACGCAGTAAAAGGCAGAGTTCTGTTAGAGACGATTATACAGTTAATGACTCCGAGCAACAGCCAACCTCCGCATATCAAACAAATCCAAAACATTCTGAACCGTTTCAGGAAAACACCAACGGAGAGCATAGAGATTAAAATTAATGCGTTGCAAAAAAATATCCATGGAGAGGTATATAATTTAACCAATCCGCCAAGGAGGGATTCGCTACCCAAGGATTCAATGATTATAGTAATAACGACAGGGAGAAATATAAACAGCATGGCATTTTTAACCGCTTGTCTGACATTAAAATTTTTCATGTTTATCTCATTCCCTCCCTTTCATAACTTTTCATTATCTTTCATTATATCACAATTCCTGCAATTATTCAACATAAATTTCAAAATGGATTTATAAAACATAATAAGTCTGTATGCAAAGCTTTTACATATATTTGTTAAATAAAATTTAAAAAAATTTGAAAAACCTCTTGACTTTATCACTCTAAAGTGGTATAATGCTAAAAAAGATTAATAGTGTGATATACACATTTAAATGCGTTTGAGCAGAAATCAGTAGGTTGGAAAGAACATGGAGAGAGTTGCCGGTTGGTGCGAGGCAAATGGGGTGTCCTTCTCGAATTCCTTCTGTTAGCAGTGCGCTGAACGAGAGAAATCTTTAGTAGGATGCAACGGGCGTTCCCGTTACAGAACTAAGGTATGGCTGTACCTGATAAGGTCGCTGTTGTGAGATAGCGACGAACTGAGGTGGTACCACGGAAATGTTATTTTCGTCCTCTGTATCCTTAAAACAGGATTGCAGAGGACTTTTTTATTATAGTTAAAAATTGCAAACCTGCTTGAGCAAAAATTTTTTATTGAAAGGATGAACAAAAATGGCTCAGAATTATTATCAGAAAGAAATCGAAACTATGTCAACCTCCGAAATGAAAAAACTTCAATCGGAAAAACTCGTTAAACAGGTTAAACATGTTTACGAAAATGTACCTTACTACAAAAACCTTATGGATGAGAAGGGGGTTAAACCCGAAGACATCAAAGGAATTGAGGATTTGCATAAGCTTCCGTTCTTGACAAAAGCGGATTTAAGAGATGCTTATCCTTACGGTCTTTTGGCAAAACCTCTTGAAGAATGTGTGCGTATCCAGTCTACATCAGGCACAACAGGTCGCCGAGTTGTTGCGTTTTACACACAAAAGGATGTCGAGCTTTGGGAAGACTGCTGTGCAAGAGCTATAGTTGCGGCAGGCGGCACAAATAAAGATGTTTGTCAGGTTGCGTATGGTTACGGGCTCTTCACAGGCGGTCCCGGACTCAATGGCGGTTCACACAAGGTTGGTTGTCTGACGCTTCCTATGTCGTCAGGAAACACAGACCGTCAGATTCAGTTTATGACAGACCTCAGCGCAACAATTCTTTGCTGCACGCCATCTTATGCGGCATATATAGGTGAAACACTAAAGGAACAGGGTTATAAGCCGGAGGATATTCCGCTTAAGGCAGGTATTTTCGGCGCTGAACCATGGACAGAAGAAATGCGCAGAGGTATTGAACAGACCTTGGGAATCAAAGCATACGATATTTATGGTCTTACGGAAACATCAGGCCCCGGAGTTGCTTTTGAATGTAGCGAACAGACAGGTATGCACATCAACGAGGACCACTTCTTGGCAGAAATTATTGACCCTGACACGGGTGAAGTTCTTCCTGAGGGCGAAAAAGGTGAGCTTGTGTTCACATCCCTTGACAAAGAAGCATTCCCACTCTTAAGATACAGAACAAGAGATATTTGTGTTCTTTCAAGAAAAGAATGTTCCTGCGGCAGAACTTTGGTTAAGATGGCAAAACCGATGGGAAGAACCGATGATATGTTAATCATCAGAGGGGTTAACGTTTTCCCGAGTCAGATCGAAACAGTTCTCCTTAACGAAGGTTATCAGCCAAATTATCAGATTGTTGTTGACAGAGCAAACAACACAGATACCTTTGAGGTTAATGTTGAAATGTCCCCTGAACAGTTCACGGATAAAGTCAGCGAAGTTCTTGCAATGGAGAAGGCTTTGGCGAATGCAATGAAAACAATGCTCGGCATAAATCCGACCGTTCACCTTGTTGCTCCGAAGAGCATTGTCAGAAGTGAAGGTAAGGCAGTTCGTGTTATCGATAAGCGTAAATTAATATAAGTTTGAGAGGAGATTTAAAAATGGCTATTAAACAGTTAACAGTATTCGTTCCTAACAGAAAAGGCACAATCGTTGCCGTAACAGATATTCTTGCTAAAAACAATATCAATATGAGAGCGCTCTCTATTGCGGAAACAGAGGATTTCGGTATTCTTCGTCTTATAGTGAATGACGAAACAGCGGCAGAGAAGGTTCTTGAAGAAAACGGCTATCTTATTAAGGTTGTTGATGTTGTCGGTGTTAAAATCGGCGATGAGCCGGGCAAGCTTACGGCGGCTTTGGATGTTCTTGATAAGGCAGATATAAATGTTGAATATCTTTACGCATTTATGGCAAGAACAGAAAAACACGCCTATGTTGTATTGAGAGTTGAAGAAAACGATAAGGCGGAAGAGGCGCTTACAAACGCAGGCTTTAAGCTTATTACGGAAGCGGATGTAAACAAGCTTTAAAATGAATTCTGAATAAACCTGATTGTAAAAAATCGGGTTTTATCTTGAAAGGAACATCGGAGATGACAAGCAAATTAGACGAAGCAAGAAAAATTATAAACGAAGTAGATTCCCAAATGGCAGAGCTTTTTATCAAAAGAATGAGAGCCGCTGAGATGGTTTATGAGCACAAAAAGGAATTCGGACTTCCAATCCTTGACCAAAAGCGAGAGGATGCTGTTATTGAAAAGAATTCAGCTATGATTGAGGACGAGGTTTTAAAGGGTTACTATATTGACTACATTAAAAATCTTATGTCTATTTCACGCTCCTATCAATACCGTATGCAGTCAGGGCTTAAGGTCGCATACAGCGGTGTTGAAGGTGCATTTGCCCATATTGCATCAGGCAGAATATTTCCGGAAAGCGAAAGAGTTGCCTGCCGTGATTTTAAGTCGGCATATGACAGCGTTGTTAACGGTGAGGCAGATGTTGCGGTTTTGCCTATAGAGAACAGCTATGCAGGCGAAGTCGGGCAGACTATTGACCTTATTTTCTCCGGCGGACTCTTTATAAACGGTATTTACGAGCTTGAAATTCATCAGAATTTGCTATGTCTTCCCGATGCAACCATTGAGGATATCAAAAAGGTGACCAGCCATCCGCAGGCGTTGAGTCAATGCCACGAATATATTGTATCAAGAGACTTTGAGACGGAGGACGCAAACAACACGGCAGTTGCCGCAAAGGCTGTTGCGGAGTCTGATGACAAGTCTCTGGGTGCTATTGCCAGTGCGGAAACCGCAAAAATATACGGGCTTAAGGTTTTAGAAGCAAACATAAACAAAAGCGGAGAAAATACAACACGCTTTGCGGTTCTTTCAAAGGTTAGGGCAACCTCTCCTTCTCTTTCAAATTCAGTTCTTATGTTCACGGTTAAGAACGAAGCCGGTTCCCTTGCCAATGCCATAGGCATTATCGGGAAATACGGATATAATATGACTGCGCTCCGAAGCAGACCTTTAAAAAAACACTCATGGCAATATTATTTTTATATTGAAATTGATGGCTCAACAGAGACTAATGAAGGCAGAATGATGCTCAGTGAATTAAGTCGGGTGTGTGATAAGCTCAAAGTTGTAGGAACATTTGCCCCACACAGCGAGCTATAGGAGAGTTTAATATGAACATATATATGGATTTAAAAGAAAACAGTTATGATATCGTTGTTGAAAGGGGAATACTTTCAAGGGCAGGAGAATACCTGAATCTTAATAGAAGAGTTCTTATTGTGACCGATTCGGGAGTTCCCCAAATCTATTCCCAAACCATTGCAAAACAATGCAAACAACCGGTTATTCTGACTGTCCAATCAGGTGAAGCTTCAAAAAGCCTTGAAACATTTGGCGTGCTTCTTCAAAAAATGCTTGATAATGGTTTTTCAAGAAAGGATTGTGTTGTTGCGGTAGGTGGCGGAGTTGTGGGCGACCTTTCGGGATTTGCGGCATCTGCGTATATGAGAGGAATTGATTTTTATAACATTCCGACAACGCTCCTTTCCCAGATTGATTCATCTATCGGTGGGAAGACGGCAATTAATTTCGGAGATGTCAAAAATATTGTTGGTGCATTTTATCAGCCAAAAAAAGTTTTGATTGACCCGAATGTTTTGAAAACTCTTCCCGAAAGACAGATTTCAAACGGTCTTGCAGAGGCGGTAAAAATGGCGCTCACTTCCGATAAGGAGCTTTTTGATATATTTGAAAATAAGGATATAACCGCAAGTATTGATGAAATTATTATTCGTTCCCTTAACATTAAAAAGAGCGTTGTTGAGCAGGATGAAAAGGAATCGGGAATAAGAAAGATACTTAATTTCGGGCACACAATAGGCCATGGTATTGAAAGTAGCGGAAATATGTCAGAGCTGTACCACGGTGAGTGTGTCGCCCTCGGACTTATACCTATGTGCGGAGAAAATATAAGACCGAGAGTGGTTGAAGTTTTGAAGAAATGCAAACTTTATAATTTGATTGATTTTAACTGGGATAAAATTACGGAAGCGGCATTTCACGACAAAAAGGCAGACGGTGAATTTGTTACAGTTACAATCGTGCCGGATGTGGGAAGCTTTCAGCTTGAAACAATGAAATGCTGTGAAGTTATAGAAATGGCGAAAAGATGCTTTAAGGGGTGATTTGATGAAAAATACGTTCGGAACAAGTGTAGCCGTTACCATTTTCGGCGAAAGCCATGGGGAATATATCGGAGCGGTTATTGACGGATTAGCGCCGGGGCTGGATGTGAATGAAGAATATATTAATCATATGCTTTTCCAAAGAAGACCGAATGGGAAAATATCAACTCCCAGACAAGAAAAAGATGAGTTTAAGATAGTAAGCGGCGTTATAAGCAACAAAACAACGGGAACGCCCATAACCATTTTAATCCCCAATGAAAATGTAAAAAGCGGTGACTATTCGGAAATGAGGACGGTTTTGCGCCCGTCCCACGCGGACTATACTGCCCAGTGTAAATATCACGGGTTTCAGGATTCCCGAGGAGGAGGTCATTTCAGCGGAAGAATAACCGCTGCACTTGTGGCGGCAGGCGCTATATGCAGATATGCATTGGAGCAAAAAGGGATTTATATGGGCACTCATATAAAAAAGTGTGCAGGAGTTTCAGACAGGGATTTTGGCGACTTAATTTCGGATATAAATGCGCTAAATCATAAAACCTTTGCTGTTCTTGATGATTGTCTCACAGACGAAATGTCAAACAAGATTTTGAGTGCGGCATCAAAGGGTGACAGCGTTGGCGGAGTTTTGGAAACTGCAATTTGCGGAATGCCCGAAGGTGTTGGAGAGCCTTGGTTTGATTCTTTGGAGAGTATGCTCTCTCACATGATGTTTTCAATTCCGGCGGTTAAAGGGATTGAATTTGGGAAAGGCTTTGACATAGCGGATATGAGAGGCTCCGAGGCAAATGATTCAATCGGGCTTGAAAACGGAAAAATTGTAACCTTGACCAACAACAATGGCGGAATAAATGGTGGAATAACAAATGGTATGCCAATAATTTTCAGGACTGCCATTAAGCCAACCCCGACAATTTTTCAGCCGCAAAATACGGTTGATTTCAAATCAATGACCCAAACCGTTTTAGAGCCGAAAGGCAGACATGACCCTGCCATTGTTCACAGAGCAAGGGTTGTTCAGGATGCGGCAGCTGCAATAGTTCTTTGCGATGTGCTATCCTTAAGATTTGGGACAGATTGGTTGAGGTGAGACATTTGGAGAAATACGATTGCAAAGAAATAACAGATAATTTCTCACCGTCGCTTGATGCAAGGGCTATATTTGAGCCTTGCAAACTAAAGGGCGTGATATGTGCACCGCCTTCAAAAAGTATGGCACACAGATATTTGATTGGTGCGGCTTTGTCGGGGGAAAAATGCATTTTATCTGGGGTTGATTACAGCGAAGACATTCTTGCCAGTATTGATTGTCTGAAAGCTTTGGGAGCGGAAATAAAAACCGATAAGGATATGGTGATTATTAACTCCGACAACTTTATGAAAACAGATAATCCAACTTTAGAATGCAGAGAAAGCGGAAGCACATTGAGATTTTTTATTCCCCTTGCTTTATGTATGGGGAAACGGGTGACGCTGAAAGGGAGCACTCGTCTGTTTGAAAGACCCCTTGAGGTTTATGAAAATCTATGCCGAGATAACGGCTTTATGTTTGAAAAAGATACAAATTCCGTAACGGTTTGCGGCAATCTCAAAAGCAAAAGCTATAAAATACGGGGAGATATCAGCAGTCAGTTTATAACGGGACTCATTTTTGCGCTGATTTATCTCAAAGATGAGGCTTTAATTGAGATTATCCCACCTTTTGAAAGCAGGTCATATATTAATCTTACCATTTCTGCACTGAAATCCTTTGGCGCAGAAGTTGAGTTTGCTGATGAATATACCATACGGATTAAAAAATCCCCTATGCATTCCTATTCGGGAAGAATTGAGGGGGACTATTCCAACGGAGCATTCCTTGATGCTTTCAATTATATTGGCTCGGAAATTGATGTCCAAAATTTAAATGCCTGCAGTCTTCAGGGGGACAAGGTCTATAAGGAATATTTTGAAAGAATTTCCGGCGAAGCCCCAACTTTTGATATTTCCGATTGCCCTGACCTGGGTCCGGTTCTTTTTGCACTTGCGGCAATGAAAAACGGTGCAGTTTTCACGGGAACTGACAGGCTTAAGGCTAAAGAGAGCGACAGAGGGATGGCGATGGACGAGGAGTTGAGAAAGCTTGGGGGCGGACTTGTTTTTGGCGATAATATGATAACCGTACCGAAACAGGAGCTAAAATATAGGGGAGAAGTTATAGACGGGCATAATGACCACAGAATTGTTATGGCAATGTCGGTCATTCTCTCAAAAATCGGCGGAGAAATTTGCGGAATTGATGCCGTGAAAAAAAGCTATCCCGGATTTTTTAATGACATACAAAAGCTTGGTGCGAAGGTGGACATAAGATGATAGTTGATGTAAGCAAAAAAATATTAATAGTCGGGCTTGGTCTTTTGGGCGGAAGTTATGCGAGAATTCTGAAGCGGTTCGGGTTTCATGTCAGCACCATAACAAAAGAGCAAAGCTCCATTGATTATGCCATAAATGAAGGGATAATCGACGAAGGCTCAACGGAAATTGACAAAAGAATAATCGGTGAAGCTGACCTTGTTATATTCGCTCTTTATCCTCATGTTTTTATAGAGTGGATTGAAAAGCATCAAAAGCTTTTTAAAAGCGGTGCGATTATAACAGATGTAACGGGTGTTAAGAGAAGTGTTGTCTATAAAATTCAGGATATTTTAAGAGACGATGTTGAGTTTATTGCGGCACACCCTATGGCAGGACGGGAAGTTTCGGGTGTTGAAAACAGTAATGATAAAATGTTTCAGGGAGCAAACTATATTGTTACCCCAACGGATAAAAATACTCCCGATGCCATTAATACCTGCCTTGAGCTTGGAAGACTTTTGGGTTTTTCAAATGTAACAACCTTATCTCCCGAGGAGCATGACGAAATGATCGGCTTTTTGTCACAGCTCACTCATTGCATAGCCATAACACTTATGACTTGCAACGATAAGGAAGATATGGAGAAATTTACAGGTGACTCCTTCAGAGACCTGACGAGAATTGCTCGTATTAACGATTTGATGTGGAGTGAGCTTTTTGTTGCCAATAAGGATGCGCTCCTGACTCAAATGGACTTGTTTATGAATAAATTTAAAGAACTTAAATTAATGCTTGAAGCGGAAGATATAGACGGAATGCGAGAAATGATGCGTCATTCAACCCGTCGCAGAGCGTTATTTGACAAAAAATAATTATACCGGAGGATTTTAAAAATGAATATGAATTTTAAACGCAAATTACCAATTCCCATGGATATTAAGGAACAATATCCCGTTACTGCGGAAGTTGAAGCAATAAAATTAAAAAGAGATGAAGAGATTAAGGCGATATATGAAGGCAAAGACGACAGATTTATTCTTATCATAGGTCCTTGCTCGGCAGACCATGATGACAGCGTTATCGATTATATCTCAAGACTTCGGGGCGTTCAGGAAAAGGTATCCGATAAAATCCTTATTATTCCGAGAATATACACCAATAAGCCGAGAACTACAGGTGACGGATATAAGGGAATGCTTCATCAGCCTGACCCCAATAAGGAATCGGATATGCTAAAGGGTGTTATCGCAATCAGAAATCTGCACCTTCGTGCCATAAAAGAGACAGGCTTTACCTGTGCGGATGAAATGCTTTATCCCGAAAATTACAGATATTTGTCGGATTTGCTCTCTTATGTTGCAATCGGTGCAAGATCCGTTGAAAATCAGAAGCATCGTTTAACCGCAAGCGGACTTGATATTCCGGTTGGTATGAAAAATCCCACAGCCGGCGATATTTCCGTAATGATGAATTCGATTACGGCAGGTCAACATTCTCACACATTTATTTACAGAGGCTGGGAGGTTGAAAGTCAGGGCAATCCTTTAACTCACGCAATCCTTAGAGGCTATGTAAATAAACACGGTCAGTCAATGCCGAACTATCATTATGAAGACCTTATTCACCTTGCGGAAATTTACGAAAAGTCAGGTCTATTAAACCCTGCGGTTATTATTGATACAAACCACGCAAATTCGGGTAAGAAATGGATGGAACAGCCAAGGATTGCAAAAGAGGTTCTTCACAGCTGTCGCCATAATAACGATGTAAAGAAAATCGTTAAGGGGCTTATGATAGAAAGCTATATTGAAGATGGTGCACAAAAGGCAGAGGAATGTATCTACGGTAAATCAATAACAGACCCGTGTCTTGGCTGGGAAAAAACCGAAAAGCTCATTTATGATTTGGCAGATGTTCTTTAATGGGAGTGTTTTATAGTGTTAGGTGTTATTGTTAATGTTATAACCGTATTAATCGGCTCAACCATCGGGCTGCTTTTCAAAAAAGGTATTCCCGAAAGAGTCAGCACTGCTGCAATGACCGGTCTTGGTGCCTGCACCCTTTATATTGGTATATCGGGGAGTCTTTGCGGAAAAAACGTTCTGATTGTTATAGCCTCGGTTGTTCTCGGAGCAATAAGCGGCACTTTAATAAACATTGACGGAGCAATCAATAAATTAGCAGAAGCTGTTGAAAATAAGTTTAAAAAAGACGGAAAAGGTGTTTCGGTTGCTGAAGGGCTTGTAACTGCAACGTTGTTGTTTTGCGTTGGCTCGATGACAGTAACCGGCTCCATTCAGGCAGGATTGACAGGAGATAACACCCTGCTTATAACAAAAGCAACTCTTGACCTTGTATCATCCATGATGCTTGCAGCAAGTCTTGGCTTTGGGGTAATGCTCGCCTCTGTTTCGGTACTTATTATTCAGGGCGGTCTTGTTCTTTTGGCAGGGTTAATCGCACCGTTTATGAACACGGGCGCAATCAATGAAATGACCTGTGTCGGCTCGATTTTGATTATTATGATAGGCACAAATCTTATGGGAATTACCAAAATAAAGGTTGCGGATTTTCTGCCTGCAATAATTTATGCACCAATTATTTATAACATTGTTCTGTGTTTTTCAAAATAAGATGGGAATAAGCGCAAAATGCACTGACCACACAAGGTCTGGAAAAAGATTTTGCCTTATCCCTTTAAAGCTAAGGCGGTGTTTAAAAAGTCAAAAAGACTTTTTAAACACCGCCTTTCCTAATTTATGAAGTATATTTTGTCATTTACGCTTTTAAAAATGATTTTTATACATCTTGTTGGGTGTTTTATGTGGTCGGTGCATTTTGCGCTGACCCCCTTTCATCTCTCTGTTGATGCTCCGAGAAGCCTTTGAAAAGCGCATTTTGATTTTTTACTTTTCGGGGATACACTTATCAAGCACCATTTCATAAATTTCCTTTGCGTTTTCCTCTAAATGCTTTGAGATGGTTTCTGCGTTCTTCCGACTTCCTGCGTTAATTGAAAGCTCCAGCATTGGAGTATGATTTTCAAGATAGGTAAGCCTTGCCGCATAGTCCGTTTTGTTTACGGGAACAACCTCCGCATAAGCTGCGTCGGGGGCGGAAAGCTTATCATACCGCATTTTTCCGATTGCGGCATCAATACGATTTTGAATACTTTTCGGGAATTTTTCACCAAAAAGCTCAAGGGTTTTCTCGCCGTCTTTTGAGAGGGCAAAGCACTCCTCATTTCTGTAAAAAGTTTTTTCAACATATCCGCCCGAAAGCAATTCATCCAAAGCGGAGGCGGCATCAAAAAAGCCCATTATTTCTTTATCCCATGTTATAATTTCATAAAAAGTCTCGCTGTTTATAGGCGCTTGATACTGTTTCAAGGCATAAAGAGCGATAAACTTCATTTCATCATTTTCCAAAAACATAATAATCTCCTATTCTTAAACCTCGGGCAAAAAGCCTTCCCTTTGCAAGTTTTCAAAATCTGTCTGACGAAGGACATCATAAGCAATAACCGCCACAGAATTTGAAAGATTAAGCGACCTCTTATCCGACCGCATTGGGATTCTTATACACTTTTCCGTATGGTCACGGAGCAAATCCTCGGGAAGCCCCTTTGTTTCCTTGCCGAAAACAAGAAAAATGTCCTTCCCGCCATTGTTTTTATAATCAACATCCGAATATGTTATTTTCCCTTTTGTTGTGCAGAAATAAAAGTCACCGTCGGGATATTTTTCCAAAACTTCGTTGATATTTTGATATTCGTGAAGGTCGAGAGTGTCCCAATAGTCAAGCCCTGCCCGTCTTACCGCCTTCTCGCTTATGTCAAAGCCTAAGGGGTGGACAAGGTGCAGTGAGGCATCAATAACCGAACAGGTTCTTGAAATATTACCCGTGTTTGACGGGATTTCAGGCTCAACCAAAACTATATTAAGTCGCATTAAATCAGTTCCTTTCAATATTTAAAGCTTATCTGTGCTGTTGTTTCTGTAACTTATGGCTTCGGAAATATGGTTTGCTGTTATATTTTCGCAACCATCCAAATCCGCAATAGTCCTTGCAACTTTCAAAATTCGGTTATAGGCTCTCCCCGAAAGGCCAAGCTTTTCATAGGCAAATTTCAAAATAGCACTGCCTTTTTCATCAAGAGTACAGTATTTTTCCATAAGCTCGGGTGTCAGCCTGCTGTTGGAGAAAATATTTGTCCCCTTATATCTTTCAAGCTGAATTTGTCTTGCTTTATTGACTCTTTTGCGGATTTCTGCCGAGCTTTCACCGCTCTTTTTCGATTCAAGCTCATCAAAGCTTGCGGCAGGAACATTAACCAAAATGTCAATTCTGTCAAGGAGCGGTCCGCTTATTCGCCCCATATATTTGGCAATCTGTCCGTCCGTACAATGACACTCGTGAGTCGAATCACCAAGATAGCCGCAGGGACAAGGATTATAAGCCGCAATGAGCATAAAGTTACAAGGATATGTACTCGTTCCGCCCGTTCGTGTTATGGTAATCTCTCTGTCTTCAAGAGGCTGACGCAGAATTTCAAGAGCATCTCTCCTGAATTCGGGAAGCTCGTCTAAAAACAAAACTCCGTTATGGGCAAGACTGACCTCACCCGGTTTTGGATTAACCCCTCCGCCCGATAAACCAATGGCTGAAACCGTATGGTGTGGGCTTCTGAACGGTCTTGTGGTTATCATCGGGGTATCCTCACGCAAAAGCCCTGAAATACTGTGTATTTTAGTAGCCTCTAATGCCTCCTCGAAGCTCAAATCAGGAAGAATACCCGGAATACGCTTCGCAAGCATTGTTTTACCCGACCCGGGAGGTCCTGACATACCCACATTATGTCCGCCTGCCGCCGCAATCTCAAGGGCGCGCTTGATTGACTCAAGCCCCTTTACATCGGCAAAATCAAAGGGGTATTCACTTCTTTGAGAGAATAAATCCTTGCTTTGAGTTTCTGTTTTTTTAATGGGCGCTTCCCCGGAAAGGTGTTTTGCAACCTGAATAAGAGTTTCAGCGCCATAAACCTCCATTCCTTCAATTATAGCCGCCTCATTTACATTCTGAACAGGAAGAATAACCTTTTTAAAACCATTCTGATAAGCGGAAATAACCATTGGAAGTATACCACGGACAGGGCGCAAGCTTCCGTCTAAAGCCAACTCACCAAGGAGAATATATTGGTTGCTGCCAACCGCCTTAATCTGGTCGGAGGCAATCAAAATTGCAACAGAAACAGGCAGGTCGTATAAAGCACCCGCCTTTTTAACACTTGCCGGAGCAAGGTTAACAACTATTTTTTTAGAAGGCATATGAAGCCCCGTGTTTTTAATTGCAGAGCGGATTCGCTCTTTGGATTCCTTAACCGCCGCATCGGGAAGCCCGACAATTTCAAAAGAGGGGAGAGCGTTGGAAATATCAACCTCCGCCTCAACAATAAAACCGTCAATTCCGTTTAATGCAGAGCTGTTTATCTTCGCAAGCATATTCTAACTCCTTTGTCTGACCGCTTCATATATGAGAACACCTGCCGCAACAGATGCGTTTAGCGACTCGATTTCGCCAATCATAGGGATTTTAACAAGAAAATCGCATTTTTCACGAACAAGTCGGCTCATTCCCTCACCCTCGTTTCCGATAACTATTGCAAGAGCACCTTTAAGGTCGGAGTTATAGTGAAAATCAGTTGCCAAAAGGTCTGTTCCTGCAACCCAAACCCCCTCTTTTTTCAGCTTTTCAATGGTTTGGGCAATGTTTGAAACCTTTGCAACGGGAATATATTCAATCGCCCCAGCACTGACCTTTGAAACAGTGGCGTTAAGGCTGACGCTACGGTTTTTCGGAATGATAACACCGTGCATTCCTGCGGCGTTTGCCGTTCTTATTATGCTTCCTAAATTGTGTGGGTCGGAAAGCCCGTCGGCAATAAGAATGAAAGGCGGCTCGCCCTTCTCCCTTGCCAAGTCTAAAATATCTTCAACAGTTGCATATTTGTGTGCCGCCGCAAACGCAACAACACCCTGATGATTTCCACCCTCGGAAAGCTCGTCAAGCTTTTTACGATTAACAAAACGGTAAGGAATTTGCTTTTCCTTTGCCATAGCAGTTATTTTTGAAATAAGACTATGGGTAAGCCCGTCCTGAAAAAATATTTTATCTATCTCCCTGTTTGAAGAAAGCGCCTCAATAACGGGATTTCGTCCGTAAATTTTATCTTCCATAATAATCTCCATTCCGCCGCTCTGCGTCGGCACAAACAGTAATGATTTTTAACTTATCAACTCAATGGACAATTCTTCAATCCTGCGATTTGCAGTTATGACTCTTTCTGCATCATAATCCTCTAAACGGTGACCGTCAAAGCCAACGCTTACCTTAACATTGTTTTTTCTGATTAAATCCAAAAGACCGTCATTTTCAAAAAAATCCTTTGCATATTGATGTTCCCGAAACTTGTGAATTGAATCATAATTCACATTTATTTCCCAAAATATGTTCTGCTCTGCCATTTTCTTAAAAAATTCAGTTATATTAAAGCCTTTTGCCGCAATATAGGCAGGTAAATCCATGTGTGCAAGACCTGTTCTTTTGCAACCGCATCGCTTAGCAAAATCAAAAATATCTTTAACTGCTGATTCTTCAAACTGAAAATTTTCAATAAGACAATAATCAAACATAGACACATCAACTCCGTCAGGAAGCAATGTATAGCCTAAATCCTTAGCGGTAATTTCCACACCACACCATACATCAATATAATCCTTGTATTTTTCAGAAAGAAGCTTAATATGCTCGTAATATCTTTTTAATGCCTTATTATGAGTGATAACTCTGTTTTCGTCGCTCCCATACACAACCTCGGGTCTGCCCATTACAATGCCGTAATAATGGTCGGAAATGCCTACAACCTCCAAACCCTTTTCAATGGCGTTTTTTATAACCGCCTCAGGAGAATCATTTCCGCAATATGAGTAATAAGTATGCGAGTGTAAATCCTGTAACATCTTATTTATCCTTCCCGGAATTTGTTATATTGTATGGCTGTAATCAAAATCGCAATATTTTAAAAACTCTTTTGCCATTAACGTAGCTCCGACCTGATTTGGATGGATTCTGTCCCAAGCTATGTATCCGGAGTGTCTTATTTGACAATAATCTTCATACATCTTCTGAAAATCAACAAATATGCATTTATGCTTTTCTGCAAGCTTTTTGCTAATCGCAACATATTCATCCATTCTTTTTCGCATCTTATCTTCCTTGTTTGGTTCAATTATATAAGGAGATAATATAAAAATCCCTTTTACTTTATCCTTTACCCGAATAATCATCTCATTAAGGTTTTCTTCATATTCTTCGGGCAAAACGTGTTCGTTTAAAATGGCAGGAGAGTCAAACTGTCTCCACACATCATTAATACCTATGCAAATAGATACCCAATCAGGATTTAATTCAACAACATCTCTATCATATCTGGCAAGCAAAGCTCTGCTGGTGTTCCCGGAAATACCTGAATTGGTTATTCTTAAAAAGATTTCAGGATAATATGCGGCAAACATACTTTCAAGCACCCTGACATACCCTCTTCCTACATTGTCAAACAATCCCTCGCCTACCGGATTTGCACTTCCCATATCTGTTACCGAATCTCCTGCAAAAACAATTCTGTCATAATTTTCAAATATCATTTTTCTTTCCTCCGTTTAACCCATTAATTTTTATTATAATCAAATATTTTCGTAAGTTATAAACATCCCTCATATAGAGGACAAACGATTTATAAGCAATTACCTTAGCTGATTTTAGCAACCAAGGATAAAATTTTATATAAATCTTTTTTTAAACTCACCCTCAGACAGCTCATATACATAATTAAAGCCAATTTCTTTCAACATATATTCAACTTCATCAAAATAAGCATTGAGTGTATCCGCACTATGACTATCGGAAGAAAGTATCACTTTGCTTCCCTGTGTTTTCAATACATAAAGTAGATTTTCTCCCAAATACGGTGTTTTTCTTATTTTTCTTGACATTGCACCTGTATTTATTTCAAAAATAACATCGGATTGTGCGGCTATCTTCATATATTTTTCCGCAATTTTCAAATAGTCACTGTTGTTCAAAAAAAGGGGTGTGTCAATCTCGTCAAATTTTGTTATAACATCAAAATGCCCTACTATATCCGGTTTTCTTTCTCTTATATAACTGACAAATGTGCGGTAATAATTTTCCGCAAGCTTTATCACATCATATTCAAAAATTTCCAGGCATTTCTTAAAATAATCATAGCTTGAATCAATAGGATAATATTTATCCCCAACACGAAAATAGTGTGAACTCCCTATAATGTAATCAAAATCATTTCGGTTTGTATAAGAAAATGCGTCTTCTTCAACACCGCAGTAAATCTCAATTTTCTTGCCATAATTATTTTTCAATCTGAATATTTCTTCAATATATCCTGCAGTATCCTTCATACAATATCTCAAATCGAAGGGTGTGTATCCGTGTCCGGAAAATCCTATGGATGAAAAGCCATTTTCAATTGCATACAAAACAATTTCTTCCGGCGTATTTTCCCCGTCGCAAAAAGTTGTATGTGTATGATAATTCACTAACATATTTTATTCCTCACTTCTTGATTCTATAAATTCCGACATTCTTAGTATAAGGGATAGACGATTTGGATGCCAATTATTTAGCTGTCTTTTGATGTATAAATTCTAAAAATTTATCTCTTGCCTCATTAGAATCAAAAACATCAAGGGGGATAATATATGCCAAAACAGTATTTAGATAAATATATATTGCTTTAGGTTCATTAACTCTTATTTTGAATATTGCATTGTATTGAGCCTCTGTTTTTGCATTGTCTGTCTTTTCTATAAAGGAATCATCATAAAATTCCATCACCGAAAATTCAGAATATGGCAATTTGCCATTCTTTTTCATAAACCTTATATGTAGTTTTAAGAAAAACAAGGTAAGAGGCTTTAAGGAAAAAATCCAAATAATCGACACAATACTAAAAATAACCAATGCAAATGATAACGAATACCAATCATCGCCACGAATTATGTAATAAATAAACATAATTAAAAATAATACAGGAACATATAATTTCCCAATAAGTCTACTTTTTTTGACATCCGGAGAATTTATTGTATGATATTTGTTAAATTCGTAATAGTCTTTGTACGTTGTTTTACATTCAAACTTATATAACATAAAAATTCACCTTTCTTATAATTTGAATTTTATTCATTATATCATATTTATATAAAATTTGCAATAATAAACTATTGCAAAATTGATTTTATTACAGTATAATATAAGGTGGAATGGAAGTGAAATTATGAAAATTCTTGCAATAGAAAGTTCTTGTGATGAAACTGCGGCGGCGGTTTTGGAAAACGGTACGACGGTTTTGTCAAATATTATAAATACTCAGATTGATACCCACAAGCGCTATGGCGGTGTTGTTCCCGAGATTGCGTCGAGAATGCACATTGAGAATATCAACAAGGTTATTGATACTGCTTTATCCGAAGCGAAGGTTACTTTTGATGATATTGATGCAATCGCTGTAACCTACGGTCCGGGTCTTGTCGGGGCACTTTTGGTTGGGGTGTCGGCGGCAAAAGGGCTTAGCTATGCACTTAACAAACCACTTATTCCTGTTCACCACATAAAGGGTCACATCTGCGCCAACTACATAGAAAACCCTGATTTTAAGCCTCCTTTTGTGTGTCTCGTGGCATCCGGTGGGCACAGCCATATTGTTCACGTTAAGGATTATAACACCTATGAAGTTTTGGCAAAGACCTGCGATGATGCGGCAGGCGAGGCGTTTGATAAGGTTTCAAGGGTTTTGGGGCTTGGTTATCCCGGCGGACCTGCTGTCCAGACAGAGGCTGAAAAGGGAAATCCCGAAGCTATTCGTTTTCCGAGAGTTAATATGGGTGAAGATGGCTTTGATTTCAGTTTCAGCGGTGTTAAAACCGCGGTTATAAACTATATCCACAATGCTGAGCAGAAAGGTATTGAAATAAATAAAGCCGATGTTGCGGCATCTTTTCAGGAGGCGGTTGTTGATGTTTTATCAAGTCACCTTATGGATTGTGCCATAAAATGCGGTGTTAAAAAGATTGCTTTGGCAGGAGGAGTTGCGTCTAACAAGCCGCTCCGTGAGAGAATTGAAGAAAAGGCGAAGAAAAACGGGTTTGAGCTTTCCTTCCCGTCCCCGATTTTATGTACGGATAATGCGGCTATGATTGGCTGTGCCGGATACTATGCTTACCAAAACGGAGAGGTTGCAGGGCTTGATTTAAACGCTGTTGCAAGCTTGCCACTTAATTAGAAAGGAATGATTTTATGACAATAACATATATTTGCGGAGACTCACTTTATATAAACCTGACTAACAGATGCTCGAACGCTTGTGCTTTTTGCGTTCGTGATAAGCACGACAATGTCAACGGTGAGGACAATCTTTGGCTTGACAGAGAGCCGACCGTTGAGGAAATCAAGGCGGATATTGCAAAAAGGGATTTAAGCCTGTTTGATATGATTGTTTTTTGCGGATTTGGTGAGCCATTTGAGAGATTTGACGATTGCAGAGATATTGCAAAATGGATAAAGGAAAATTACGGAATGAAAATCCGTGTGAACACAAACGGGCAGGGAAGCCTTATTGCAGGCAGAAATATTGCACCGGAAATGGAGGGGCTTTTTGATATTGTTTCCATAAGCCTTAATGCAGACACAGCGGAAAAATATGATGCTGTATGTCAAAGTCGGTTTGGGCTCAAGGCATATTCCGGGCTTATTGATTTTGCAAAAGAGGCGAAAAAATATGTGGGCGAGGTCATATTCTCTGTGGTTGACACTGTGACACCCCCTGAAGAAATTGAAAGCTGCAGAAAAATAGCTGAGGATTGCAAGGTTACATTCCGTGTCAGAGAATATATTGAATAATATAGTTATTTTCCTGATGTGGATAAGCATATAAATCTATAGGAGGAATTTTACCATGGAATGGAGTTCAATTTTATGTTATGTTGTGGGAATTTTGGCTGTTGTTATGGTTTTATCGTTCATAAGAAAACCGTCAAAATGGATATTTAAACTGGTTTTAAACGGTCTTTTGGGAGGAGTTATGCTTCTCATTATAAACCATTTCGGCAAATCAATCGGTCTTACGCTCCCCATAAATCCTGTAAATTCACTTATTGCGGGGATTTTAGGGTTTCCGGGCGTTATTCTTATTATTTTATTGGAATTTATCTTATAGGGTGATTTTGGTTGAACAGACTTAATATTTGCTCCTTAAGGAGTAGCAGCAAGGGAAATTGTACCGTTGTATTTTCAGATACGACAAAAATACTTATCGATTGCGGAATCAGCTGTAAAATGGCGGTTTCCGCTCTTTGTGATATCGGAATTTGTCCGGAAGAAATAAACGCTGTTTTTGTTACCCATGAACACAGCGACCATATAAAGGGAATAAGTCTTTTTTCCAAAAAGTTTAATGTTCCCGTTTATGCCAACTCCGCAACATGGACAAGCATGAGAGAATGTCTTTCGGGAGTCTCGGAAGAAAATGTCTGCATAATTGAAGAAAATGCGGTTATGATTGGAGATATAAATGTCTGTGCTTTTGCCATTTCCCACGATGCCGCAAATCCTGTCGGATATACAATGGTATCGGGCAACGAAAAGGTATCCGTTGCAACAGACACGGGGATTATAAGCAAAAGTATGCTTGATGCACTTTGTGGGTCGGACAAGGTTATGATAGAGGCGAACCATGACCTTAAGCTTCTGGAAATCGGTCGTTATCCCGATATGCTTAAAAGGCGGATAAGGGGCGATAAGGGGCATCTTTGCAACGAAAAAACAGGGGAACTTGCCTCGTTTCTTTTAAAAGAGGGGACAAAGAAGTTCCTTCTCGGTCATCTCAGCGAAGAAAACAATCATCCTGATTTGGCTTATGTGACTGTCAGGGAAATGCTTACTGCCTGCGGAGCAAAAGAAGGGGTTGACTTTGTGGTTAAAATGTCTTACCCCTCTAAAACAGGTGAAATTCTGTAATATTTTCAAAATTCACAAAACGGACATATAAATATGTTAAACTTGTTTCAATAGAAAAAACAGGTGGTGAGAAAATGATAAAAGTTCTTGTGGCGGATGATGAAAGCAGAATTAGGAAGATAGTTAAAGACTTCCTTGTGGCGAAAAAATATAATGTTATTGAGGCTGCCGACGGTGAGGAAGCGGTTGATATGTTCGTTTCTGAAAAGGATATTTCTTTAGTTATTTTAGATGTTATGATGCCTAAAATGGACGGTTGGAAGGTTTGCGACAGAATTAGAAAGGAATCCGCCGTTCCCATAATTATGCTGACAGCAAGGTCGGAAGAAAGCGATGAGCTTCACGGCTTCGAGCTTGGGGCTGATGAATATATAACCAAGCCCTTCTCTCCGAAAATTCTTGTGGCAAGAGTTGAGGCTCTGCTTAAACGAAATCAGATTATAACCGGCGGAACACGACAAATCGGAAATATTGAAATTAATAAAGATGCACACACGGTCAAAGTCCTTGGCGAGGATATAATACTCAGCTTTAAAGAGTTTGAACTTCTCAATTATTTTATTGATAATAAGGGCATCGCTCTGTCCAGGAATAAAATTCTCAACAATGTCTGGGATTATGATTATTTCGGGGATGCGAGAACCGTTGATACTCATGTGAAAAAGCTTCGCAGTAAGCTTGTAGCTTGCGGAGATTATATTAAAACCGTCAGGGGAATCGGTTATAAGTTTGAGGTAGATGACAATGAAAAAGAGAAATAAGATAAAAAATTCAAAGAGCCTTCGCATAAGGCTCTTTGTGCTTGTTAACATATTGGTTTTTATTGTTATAGGTGTCTGTATTCTTTTAAACGCTCTTGTTTTTGAAAATTATTACATAGAGCAGAAAACGGACGTTGTTTTTGATAAGCTCCATGAAATAGAAAGCCTTGTCAAAAATGAACAGGATATTGAGAATTTACGGCTTGAGCTTGAAAAGCTGTGTGTTAATTCCAATATACAGGTTATGCTCTACGATGACGAAAGAGAGCTTGTGTTTACATCCATTCCAAAGGATGCGGTAAGATTTAAGAAGGAAGCTCCGTCAAACATTAAATTTGAGGGAAACAGCGTTTCTATTGAGAAAAAAGACAAAGGAAAGTCAAATCGAGAAATTCTCGAAACAGGAGAAAGTTATATGATTTCCATGACTAAAATTCCTGTTTTCGGAACGCAGGCGATAGAGCTGCACGCATTAACCAAAGAGAATTATTTTGTTATTATTCAATCCTCCATAGCTCCCATTGAAGAAAGCGTTGTATTTTCCAACAGATTTTTGCTTCTTATCGGGTTGCTTGTCTGGATTATTTCGGCGATAATTGTGACGATTATCAGCAA
This sequence comes from Oscillospiraceae bacterium, assembly GCA_015068605.1. Lineage (GTDB taxonomy): Bacteria > Bacillota > Clostridia > Monoglobales > Monoglobaceae > SIG454. The sequence continues at coordinate 90,669 of SVKF01000002.1, read as the reverse complement.
CCGTCTTGTCAGACCCTTAAAACGGCTTTCCGACATTGCAAAGGGTATGGCAGATATGGATTTCAGCCAGAAATACGAGGGCGATGCCTATGACGAGGTTGGAGTTCTTGGGGAGAGCATGAACATTATGTCTGAAAACCTTGAGAAGACAATCTCAAACCTTAAGACGGCAAATGTGGCACTTATGCAGGATATTGATAAAAAAGAGAAAGTCGACAAGCAAAGAAATGAGTTTATGTCAAATGTTTCCCATGAGCTTAAAACTCCAATTTCGATTATCGAAGCGTATGCCGAGGGGCTTACGGAAATGGAGCTTGATGAAACAGAAAGAAAATATTACTGTGATGTCATCTTAGACGAAGCCCGGGGAATGAACATCCTTATAAAGAAGCTTATGTCTCTTATGCGTCTTGAATCGGGGAAAGACAAGCTTAACATAGCAAGATTCAATATAACTGAGCATATCCGCGAAATTATAGAACAAAAATCTATTCTCTTTGAAAACAGCGGTGTTTCCATAAAGCTTATAACAGACGAAGCAATTTATGTTTGGGCAGATGATTTCCTTATTGAGGAGGCGTTTATCAATTATCTGACAAACGCAATCAAATATTGTTCCGGTGAACAAAGGGTTGAGGTAAGCATAGAAAAAATCGGTGATAATGTCAGAGTTAATGTCTTCAACACGGGCGAAACCATTGAGGAGAATGTTCTTGAAAATGTTTGGAAGAGCTTTTATATGGCAGATACGGCAAGAACAAGAGATAACGGGAGTCAGGGGCTCGGGCTTTCCATCGTTTCAGCAATTATGAATGCCCACAGACAAAAATACGGCGTATATAACACAGAAAATGGTGTTGTGTTCTATTTTGAGCTTGACGGAAAGTCAAAATAGGTGTGGATTATATATTTCAAAATGATTTCAAAACGGTAACAATACCCACAATCCACAAAGTTATCCACAGCTTTTTGCGTGATAAGTGTGGGAAATATGACTTTTTCCACAAAGGAAACGGATTTTTTATCAACATCTTGCATAATACAACAAAGTATGGTAAAATCTTATAAACAGGTGTTTGGGGGAGAGAAAAATGATACTTGGAATTGATTTCGGAGACAGCAGAACGGGGTTTGCATCAAGTGATGCACTGGGGCTTATTGCCTCCACCGTTGAAACCTTTAAAGAGAAAAACATGAAGAAAGTCGCATTAAGAGCCGTCCACCTTGCAAAGGAGCTTGGTGCGGAAAAAATCGTTTTGGGTTATCCGAAAAATATGAACGGAACAGTTGGGGACAGAGGCAAAAAATCGAAAAGGCTTGCAAACGAAATAAAAAGCCTTATGGATATTCCCGTGATTTTATGGGACGAGAGGCTAACCACGGTTTCCGCTCACAACCTTATGAACGAAACAAATGTCAGAGGGGAGAAAAGAAAGGACAGCGTGGATAAAATTGCGGCGGCATTTATTCTTCAGTCCTATCTTGACAGTCAGAGAAATGTATAACAACCCCTTTCCTTATTCCATTGACAATAAAAGGTATCACACTCTTAATTATCACCTTAAAACCGTGTATGGCGAAAGGGTTATGCGTGCTTCTTTAGACGCAGGCTTTACCTGCCCGAATATAGACGGAAAATGTGGCAGTGGCGGATGTACATACTGCATAAGCGGTGCTTCGGAATTTACGGAAAAAGGAAGTATAACCCATCAGCTTGAAAAGGAACGGGAGCGAATTTTCAAAAAATTCGGGAAAGTTCCCCTTATCGCCTATTTTCAGGCTCACACAAACACATACGCCCCCGTTGAGGTTTTAAAGGCGAAATATGAGGAGGCGCTCAATTTCCCCGATGTGGTCGGAATAAGCATTGCAACCCGAGGGGATTGTCTTGGTGAGGAGGTTGTTGCCCTTCTTTGTGAAATATCCGAAAAAACAAATCTTTCCGTTGAGCTTGGACTTCAGACCATACGGGACGATATTGCAAAAAAGTGCAACCGAGGGCATAGCTACAAAGAGTTTGAAGAAGGATATTTCCGGCTGAAAAATGCAGGAATAAGGAGCTGTATTCATATAATAAACGGGCTGTATGACGAAACCTTTGAGGATATGGTCAATACAGCAAAAACCGTCGGCGAGCTTAATCCTGACGGAGTAAAAATCCATCTGCTTCATATAATGAGCGGAACGATTATGGAAAAAGAACTGGAAAATGGCAAAATATTGCCAATGTCTTACGAGGATTATATAAAAACCATCTGCACCCAGCTCCGCTATCTTCCGAAAGAATGCGTTATTGAACGGATAACGGGAGACGGTTCAAGGGAAAAGCTTATTGCCCCCAAATGGAGCATTGACAAAATCCGTGTCCTTGGTGGAATTGACAAATATATGGCGGATAATAACATTTTTCAGGGCGATATGCTTTAAAAAAACTGTAAAAAAAGTGTATGATTATGTTTTTATATTGTATTGACATAGAACTTTAAGCTATGATATAATTATGAAACATCTGACCGGAAAGGAAGATTTTTATGGATAAGATTAAAGAAATTATTAACAAAATGACACTTGATGAAAAAGCACAGCTTCTCACGGGCTTCGACGATGCCCACACTGTGGAGCTTCCTCATTACGGAATAGAGAAAAAAACATTAATCGACGGGCCTCACGGGGTCAGGCTGAATGTTTCGCAAAATTGCACAGCCTTCCCAACGCTTTGTTGTCTCGCGGCATCATGGGACACCAATCTCGCCGAAAAAATGGGAGAAGGTCTTGCCAAGGACTGCAAAAAGCATAATGTTGATATGTTGTTAGCGCCCGGTGTTAATATAAAAAGAACGCCCCTTTGCGGAAGAAATTTTGAGTATTTTTCGGAAGACCCGGTTGTTTCGGGAGAAATGGGCGCAGGATATGTAAAAGGGTTGCAGGAAAACGGAGTCGCCTGCAGTCTTAAGCACTTTGCCGTTAATAATCAGGAAAAATACAGAACTGTTATAAGCGCCGAAATTGACGAGAGAACCCTGCGTGAAATCTATTTAAAACCATTTCAGACTGTTGTCAAAAAGGCAAAGCCCGAATCCATTATGTGTGCCTATAATAAGGTTAATTCCGTCTGGTGTTCGGAAAACCCGTTTTTGCTTACGGAAGTTTTAAGAGATGAATGGGGCTACGACGGATTTGTTGTGTCCGACTGGGGCGCAGTTCACGATGTTGCCCGAGCAATTAAAGCAGGGCTTGATTTACATATGCCGCCAAACCGAAATATAGCCGAAGCTCTGAAAGTCGGTCTCGAAAAGGGCGACATAACGCAGGAGCATATCGATAAGGCTGTTTACAATGTTCTCAAATTCATTCTTAAGGAAAAGGCTGTCAGCGAAGGCTATGACAGGGATAAGCAACACGAGCTTGCAAAAGAAATCGCAACAGGCAGCATTGTTATGCTGAAAAATGATGATAATATGCTCCCTCTCACGGAAGAAAAATATAAGCGAATTGCCGTAATCGGCGAGTTTGCGGTTAACCCTCTTATTGCAGGGCAGGGAAGCTCCGAAGTTCATCAGGCAAAGGAATATACGGATAATCCTTTGGAAGAGCTTAAAAAATTGCTCCCGAATACGGAGATTGAATATCGGGAAATGTTTAAGAGAAGCGAATATTCGGATAATATGCTCTGGCCTGAACTCTACACACCCGATTTCATCGACTTTATCGCAAAATCGGATGTGACCGTTGTTTTTGCCGGCTCAATGTCGTCCGAGGACTCGGAAATGTTTGACAGACGCTCAATCGAGCTTAACCCTAACTATGAACGAGTTATTGAAGCGGCGGTTGAACACGGCTCAAAGGTCATCCTTGTTCTTCAAACAGGAAGTGCAGTTTCTCTCGAAAGAATCAAAAACACAGCAACCTCAATCCTCGAAATGTGGCTTGGCGGAGAAGGGGCAGGCTCAGCGATTGCGGAGGTGTTATGCGGAATGGCAAACCCCTCAGGCAAACTCCCCGAAACATTCCCCATATCCCTTAGAACGGATATGGAATACCCCGGAAACGGAAGCTATGTTTCATATAACGAAGGACTCGATGTGGGCTACCGCTATTATGATAAACATCCGCAGGAAATTTGTTTCCCCTTCGGACACGGTCTTTCCTATACGGAATTTTTATATAGTGATATGTCTGTCTCCAAAACGGATGATGAATATACTGTTTCCTTTACCCTCGAAAATATTGGAGATTTTGACGGAGCTGAAGTTGTTCAGCTTTATGTTGCCGACAAAGCATCAACTATGCCAAAACCAATAAAAGAGCTTAAGCAATTCAAAAAAATATTCCTCAAAAAAGGCGAAAAGCAAAGAGTTGATTTCTGTCTTACATCAGAAGACTTTGCAAATTATAATATTATGCTCCATAAATGGGTGGTTGAAAACGGGAAATTCGATATTCTTGTAGGCTCATCCTCACAGGATATAAGACTTGTCAGCGAAATAGAATATGCAGAAAAAATGCTCTATTCAACAACGAAAAAAGGCGGAGATATGGTGGGTGACACAACAACCTGCTTCGGGTAAAAACCTTCCCCCTTCCCTTTTCTCGGCTCCCTTGTGTAAAGGGAGCTGTCACGAAGTGACTGAGGGATTGCCCCCAAGGCCTTCCCCTCAAGGTGTCGGAGTGTGTGCTCCCTCCCTGCCTTCCCCTCAAGGTGCCGGAGTGTGTGCTCCCCTCCCAGCCTTCCCCTTTGAGGGGAAGGTGGGTTTGCGAAGCAAACTCGGATGAGGTGTCGACCGTTAAGAAAATACGCCGGTGCGTTAAGAAAATATGCCGGTGTCGCCCGTTAAGAAAACAGTTTGGTAAACTGTTTTTTGGGCGAATAGGTGCGACAGCACCGAATATCCGGTGCGGACAGATGTGGGCATCTGTCCCTACGATGATGGTACGAAGTACCCATTTTTAGAGAGGATAGGAACGACAGTTCCGACCATAAAAAGAAAATGCAAAGCATTTCAACAATGGAAAATATCGTATACTACCCGATAAATCATTATAACACAAAAAAAAGGCGGAGATTTAATCTCCGCCTTATCTTTTTTAAATTAGATGCCTAAGCCTAAGCTTTCGTTCCAATCACTGTTCCATGTTGTAACTTCTGAACCTTCACCCATCATATCTGCAAAATCCTTTTCGCTGATAAGATTTGTGCTGGCTGTGATAACATCTTCAACATCAAACTTTGTAAGCTCAATTGAAGGCATTTCAAATAACTTTTTCATAATTGCAATCACCTTTCCGATAAATTTTTTTTGAATAACAATTATTTACCTGTGTTACTAAAGAGAACTGCTGTTGTAAGAGCATCAGCATAAGTAACAGCTTCGTCATCTTTAGCATATGCTCTTGTTACCATATCAAATGATTCACCTGTAAGACCTCTTGGAATATCCTTGATAGCAGCTTTGAATGTTACAGCTGTTCCGCCTACAAGACCTGTCTTAGATACGTTCTTTGCACCTTCAAGACCAACTGTAAGTTGTTCTGCGCCAATTTCGCTAAGCCAGAGAGCAGGAGCAAAGAGAACACCGATTTCTGTTGCTTCGTCAGTAGGTGTGATTGTTGCATTAACACCAAATGCGTTGTCGTATGTTACACCATCAATTGTAATACCATTGTCAGCAATTGCTTCTGTCTTTTCTACTACAGGACCAACAGGACCAGGTGTGCCAACTTTTACTGTGATAGCAACAGGTTCCATAGCAGCAGGCTGCGTTTCACCAGCATCTCCAGTTTTTCCGTTTATCACCTTGATTTCATATGTTCCATCAGGAGCATCAGCTTTTACATTGAGATTGTACTTACCGATAACTCTGTTATCTACATCGTATTCATCTTCAACACCGCCATTCGCACCACCAGCAGCTCTAAAGTATATTACACCAGCCTCGTTACCATTAATAGTAGGAGCACCATTCATGTAATAACCCCAGTCACCATCGGTATCTTTAAGACCGTCATACCATGTCTTATCAATAAATGTTTCTAAACGACTTACTTTAGTTAAATTAACCTCAAATGCATCTGCATCATAAACTAAATCATAATCAACATTAACCAAGTTTAACGTATTGTCAATTGTCACCTCTACTACAATTGTTTCACCAGCTGTTAAAGCTTCTGTCTTACTTGCAGAAAGACCTACCGTATGAACTTTTGCTGCAGCCATAACATTAACCGCACAAAGAGACGCAACAAGAGTCAAAGCTAAAATTAATGATAAAAATTTTTTCATAATAATCTTTTACCTCTTTCTTAAATTTTGTTTTGAATTATGCTTCAGGAGCAACATATGTATAAGTATATGTTGTTAATGGATTATCGTACTTATCCGTAAATCCATCAAGAAGCTTCGCACTATACTGAATAACCAAAGAAGCATCCATACCTGTAACTTCACCATCACCATTTACATCAGCAACTGCTGTAGGTATTTCTCTTTCTTTACTATCAGTAAAGTTTGTAAGAAGTTTTGCACTATACTGAATAATCAAAGAAGCATCCATACCTGTAACTTCACCGTCACCATTTACGTCACCGTAGCTAAGAGTGATTACAGTACCTTCTTCTGCCTTAACGAAGTCAGCAAGAACAACAACGTCAGGAGTATCAACATCTGTACCACCAACTTTGATAACGATTTTGCCTTCAAAATCGTCAGCAACTTTGAAAGTAAATGTGCCATCAGAAGCGTTCTGATCGATACCTACGATTGGAGTTGTGTCTTCGTCAACATACTTAATGCTGTCTGCAACCTCGATTGATGCATCATCAGCAACCTTGTATGCAAGCATTGTAGCCTGTGCGTTATCAGCAAGAGCTGTGTATGTAACATAAACAGTTGAGCCTGTTGCTGTTGCAGCAGCGTCTGTGATAGCAGCAGCAGATGCTAATGTTCCAAGCATACAAACTGCCAAGATGATTCCAATAAGTTTTTTCATAGTTTTTCTCTCCCTTTCTATGGAAATTTTTATTTATTTAATTTTTTTTACTAAATTAATGTGTCGGGTCTCATTCCCCATTGTTAGTGCTATTTCAAGCAAATTTGCATTGCATTTCCTATCGTAATCGGGGCATAGATAGAGTGCACCCGATAATAGCTTAAGTATATATTAACAGAAATTTTCAAATTTGTCAATAGGATTTTAAATATATTTTTATCTTATTTTGTCTCATTTTTGCTCTTTTTTGACTTTTCCTTTTTATCATTATCGATTTTCCGCTTAACTTCAAGGTATTTATGCAATATATATAAATTAATTTTAAAAATATGTGCAAATTCAACCAACACCATATTTTCCTCAAAATGCCCGTTTCTGCCCGAATGTTCCGCCTTAGGGTTTATGTCGTTATAGTTGAAAATCCTGCTCTTTCCGTTGTTTTTTGCCTTATCCTGCGCCCCTCTATCGATTTTCTTTCCGTGTACCGATTTTGCTCTTTTATGATGATTTCGGTTTTGGTGTGTGGACAGATGAGCCTTGAAAACCGCATAATAAAGTCCTCCTTGTGTAAAGGAGGGTGGCACGCATTTGCGTGACGGGAGGATTGCGGTTGATGTTGGGGCAATTCGTGAATGTTCCATACGAGATTTTGGTTACCTTGATTAGCGATAACTTAGTCAGCTTGCGGTATTTTTTTGTTGAAAATGCTTTGCATTTTCTTTTTATGATCGGTGCTGTCGCAACGGATTTAGTGGAAGAAACTCTGATGAGTTTCTATAATTCCTCGTCCGCTGTCGCTCCCTTTTCCCTCCTAAAAACGGGTACTTCGTACCATCATCGTAGGGACAGATGTGCGCATCTGTCCACACCTGATATTCGGAACTGTCGTTCCTAATCGCCCTAAAAACAGTTTGCCAAACTGTTTTCTTAACGGTCGACACCGGCATATTTTCTTAACACTCCGGCACCTCATCCACCGCAAGCGGTCCCCCTTCCCCTCAAAGGGGAAGGCTAGAGGAAGGCACCTCATTCACCGCAAGCGGCATTCTCTATTGTTGAAATGCTTTGCATTTCCTTTTATTGCCGAGCCTGTCGGCTCTCAATCGCCCTAAAAACAACTCACTGGGTTGTTTTCTTAACGGAGTGACACCTCATCCGAGTTTTGCTCCGCAAAACCCACCTTCCCCTCAAAGGGGAAGGCTAGAGGAAGGAGTACACACCGCTCTCAAGGGGAAGGCTTTGGTGAAGTGCGCATCGGCTCGTCAAAGAATGAGGCTTTGGGTCAATCCCTCAGTCACTTCGTGACAGCTCCCTGATGCTCTAGGGAGCCGAGAAAGGAGAAGCCTTCAGTCGAGGGGGGTAAACGAAAACAGAGACGGGATAAACCCGTCTCTGAAAATTAAGCTAAACTTAAATATTTTTTTAAATTAGTCAGCAATTGTCCAATCAGATGAACCCTTGATGATTACAGCGTCAACAACGTCGCCGTCGAATGTTCTGAAGATTACAACGTCAGCCCAGTTTGCACCAGTACCATCTTCGAGGTTTGTTGCGAAACCGTCGAGGTCTTCGTTGATGAGTTCAGCATCGTATTCGTAGTCACCTGCAGCACCTGCGTAAACTTCGAGGTCTCTGCCTGTTCCATCGATTACGTATACATTCTTAGCCTTAGAAATGCTGTATTCGTTGTCATCGATTTCTGTTCCATCGTAGTCATAGAGACCAACGATCTTCTTGCTTGTCTTCTTGTATTCGAATGCGTAACCACCTGTGATTGTTTCGATATCATCAGCAGGATCAACACCGAGTGTTACATCAGCAGCGCGAGCAACCTTAAGAACATCGCCTTCGCCTCTTACATCTTCTTCGAAGTCAAATACAGAAGCCATCTTTGTGATAACACCAGCGCCTGTAACCTTGATCTTAACGATATCACCAACTGTGAGGTCGCCAGCGTATTCATTGTATACATCAGCTGTTGTGTCATAAGTTACTTCTTCGCCTTCGTAGAGAAGTGTTAATGTGTAGATATCATCTTCTTCGTCGTTTGAACCGGATTCGAAGTCAACAACAACTGCAAGACCTGTTGATGGGCTGATTGTTGTTACAGCATCAATAAGAACTGCGATGTTAGCATCAGCTTCAGCATGTTTGTCAACATAAGCGCCACCGTTTACAACAGCCTTGTCTTCAAGGTCAGCAAGTGTGCCAACGTATGAATTTTCAGTTGTTGTTGTATCAATATAGAATACGATTGTATCTTCGTCAAAGTCTAAAGAACCGATTGAAAGGTCTTCTGCATCAAACTCATCATTTACGATACCATCTTCGTATTCAAAGTTAGGATCAGCATCGTTCTTAGCATAGCCTTCAACTGTGATCTTCTTAACCTTACCGCTTGAAAGTGTGAAGTCAATTACCTGACCCTTAAGAACACTACCGTCACCTGTTGTTACAGATGTGTTGTCATCAGTCATATCATCTTCAACATCAACTGTGTTAGAATCAGAACCTGCATTGTATGTGAACTTAGAAGCAGCTTCGTATACTGCGATACCGTCCTTTGTTAAGAGCTTCATTGAGAATGCGAGGTTGCCCCAGTCATCTTCGTCAAGAAGAGTATCAAGAACGTATGCATAGTTACCTGTGAATGTGCCACCTTCTACGAAGTAAGCAATCTTGCCATACTTGTCAATGTAGAATGAACCGCCTTCACCAGCAACAACGCCAGCTAATGCATCTTCAGCACCGTAAGCAACATCATACCATGTTCCATCAATCTTATAAGCTCTGTCGTTTGCAGATGTCTTAGAAGACTTTGTTGAAGAAATTGTACCTTCAACTATGTTTGACATAATGTCAACAACTGTGAATGCACCGTCTTTTCTACCGATGATAGAAAGAACATCATCTTCAGCAATATCATCGAAGGAAGCAGCTTCGCCGTCCTTTGTGATAACTACAAGAGCATCTTCGAGATCGTCAGCAAGCTTAATTCTTCCACCGTCAGGTGTCTTAACACCGTTCTTTAATGCAACGCCGCTTGTCTTGATTTCGTCAACAACATCAGATACAGCAGCTTCGATGATAACTGCATCGTAACCTGTGAACTTGTCGTTGTCGATAAGTGTTACCTGACCACCAAAATCAGCATCCTTTAAAGCTGCGAGAGTAGCCTTAATGTCACCATCGAAAGCTTTGAAGTTGTACATCATTTCGTATCCAGGGATATAGTCAACATTACCTGCAGTACCAGCTGCATTCTGGAGAGTAACCTTTGTGCTTGTTGTAGCGTTATCTTTGTAGTAGTAGATTACGTTAGCATCAGCATCAGCAGATTCTTTCTCGTCATAGCTTGAAAGGTTGAATGTGATTTCCTTATTGAAGCTTTTTGCCTTTAAGATAGAAAGAACTTCCCATTCTTCATAGTCGTTTTCCTGAGCGTAGAACTCTACTGCATAACCAACATAGTCCATAGCGTCAGAATCAGCAACTAAAAGTTCAGCTTCATCGTTGAGTGTGAAGTATTCAAAATCGTCGCCCCAGATCTTGTTAACAGAGATTGTAACCTTTGCATCTTCGTCTAAGTCGATAGATGTGATATCTTCTGTTAAACCGAAGTAAGAGTTGTTCATAACAACACCTTCAGCCTTAACGATTTCAAGGTTTTCACTCATAAGAGTCTTGTACTCAACAGCGCTGCCGCCGTACTTTGTTTCGCCATCATACTTGATGTAGTCGCCTGTGCCATCTTTGTTCCATGTGATCTGCTCTACGAGAGGAGTATCAATAGCATTGTAGATAAGCTGAGCGATTGTTCCACGGCTTGCATCTGTTCCGATGTTAGCATTTGTAACATCAGCAGTTACCTTTTCTTTGATAGCTGCAGAAACGTAACCCATTGGGTAGCCGCCTTCAGCTTCAGCGATAACTGTATAACCGAGTGTAGCCATAATCATCTTAACAGCTTCTTCATACTTAACCGGCTTGTCAGGAGCAAATGTTCCGTCAGGAAGACCATTGATTGCTGTGCCTGTTGCACTTGCAATGTAGCCTGAAGCCCAGTGAGTTGAAGGAACGTCAGAGAACTTTGTTACGCTCTTGCCTTCAGCTGATTCAGCGTATCCCTGCATAGCAGCGATTAACTTAGCCATTTCAGCTCTTGTAACTGTCTGTTCCGGTTTGAATGTTCCGTCAGTATAACCATCGATTATACCAATTTTGTGTAACTGTTCTACCGCTCTGTAATAAGCGCTGCTGTCAGCAACATCTGTGAAAGATGCAGCACTTGCCATTGTAGTTAATGCTAATGCAAAAACAGCAACTAAAGCGATAATTCTTTTGAGATTTTTCATAGTCTCAAATCCTCCTTATAAAAATTTTAATTTTTTTTCAAAATTATATATATTCAAAGGCCATGCCTCTAAATACCAAATTTGATAAGCAAAATCTTTAGCTTAATAAGATTATATACTAAAATAATTTTACTGTCAACAATAAATTAAAAATGTAACATAACTGTAATACTTTTCACATTTTTCTGAAATAATTACCGTTTTTCGACACCCTTTTCCCTCTTTCGGGCATACTTCGACACACTTTTAATTATATCGTGTACCATTTTAATACTTTTTTGCCCAAATGTCAAGTCTTTTTTAGGATTTTGTTAAAAAAATTTTTATTTTTGCTTTTCTTCCTTATTAATAATATAATTATTATATATATATTATTTTTCTTTTTCGGCATAACTCCTATGTTTACATGGCATCCGTCGGCTTGCCTTCATGTGAATGTTGATTAATCGGAAATTCCGATAAACAATCCCTCGGTCAAAAGACACCTCATCACCGCAAGCGGTATTCTCTATTGTTAGTGCTTTCAACACCTCACCACCGCCTTCGGCGGAGCTGTCTCGGCTCTCGCCTCGGTCAGCGGTAAACGATTGCCACCGGCAATCACCGCCCTCAAGGAGAAGGCTTTGGGGCAATCCCTCAGTCAGCTACGCTGACAGCTCCCTGATGCTCTAGGGAGCCGGGAAAGGGGAAGGCTTTTCGGGGGAGATGAGGCTTTTTGAGAATGTCCCTTGCGGAGGTGTTCGACAGAAAAAATCGAGGAATTTTTCATCCTCGATTTTCGGTGGGAGTTTTTATATCCCTCTTATAAATTTTTTTCTAAGAATACTGTTAAGGCAGCGGCGGCACTTTCTTCGTCTTCGCCGTTTATTCCGATTATGATTTTATCGCCACATCTGACTCCAAGTCCCATTATGCCGAACAATTTCTTTCCGTCGGCTTCTTTTTCGCCTTTCTTAACAGCAATATCTGACCGGAACTTCGCCGCTTCTTTCACAAACAGCCCTGCAGGTCTTGCGTGAATACCAAATTCGTCACGAACCACCCATTCAATTTCCTTCAAGCATATTCCTCCTTAATGAGTTTTAAGTTATTATGCTTTAAGGAATTAACTTTTATTCATTTTTAGCTTTCCAGGGCGATTCTTGCACATCTGCTGTAGCTGAAAATAGTGCTCAATCCCACTATGTCTGTCACAATGGAGATATAGTCCACCTGTTTCCCGAAAATCATCAGTACCGTTATTCCAAGTCGGATTGCAAGAAGCGCCGGCATAATTTTTGCCACTTTGACATGAGTGTAGCCATACCCTTCCCCTATTCCATAGGAATAGCCTTTCAGGGCAAGACACAAATACGCCGCAACAACAATCGCCGTGAAAAAGAATTCAAGCACCATAACCAGCGTTCCGACTGTTTCGTTAAAAAATTCACTTTTCACAATTTGCGCCACACTATACTCGCCAATCCATACCCTTATAAGCAGATTCAATGCATCCACAAAACCAAAAATAAAATAGAGGATTCCGTATATCCTCAACTTTTTCAATTTCCCCGCCATTTCACGAGTTTCCCCTTTCATATTTAAATAGGCTCATTCCGTCTATAATTAAATATGTCATTTCTATTCTATCATATATTATCCAAAAATGCAACAAATATTTTTTGATTACAGATATTCCCCCGATAATATCCTCCATTTGTCTATTTGAGTTTTGTCAGGCTCTTTTATGTTTTTGCATTTATAATCCCTTTGCAAAAGTTCATATTTATACGCACCCAAAATATGATAAGGCATAATTTCAACGCCTTTGCAAAATTCCCCCGAGGATTTGAGTGCTCTGAGTTTCTCAAAATGTTCGTATCTGTCATTTATACCCAAAATTATGGGCGCACGGAGAATATACGGCTTCCCGATTTTCTCAAGATGAGTCAGGTTTTTAAAAATCGGCTCTCGCGAAACTCCCGTTAATTTTCTATGGCGTTCTTCATCGGTCTCTTTTATGTCAAACAAGACCATATCACAGTATTTCACAACTTTTTCAAATTCTATAAGACTTGCAAAACCACTTGTTTCAATAGCTGTGTGGATGCCGTTTTCGTGGCATAACCTTAATATTTCAGCGGTGAAATCAGCCTGAAAAAGAGGTTCTCCTCCGGAAATTGTCACGCCTCCGCCTGATGTTTCATAAAAAGCTCGGTCTCGGATAATTTCATCAACAACTTCACCGGCAGACACCGTTTTTCCGATTTTCTCTCCGTTTGAATAATATTCTTCGTCAGGATTTTGGGATTCGGGGTTATGACACCATATACAACGCAGGGGGCAACCTTTCAAAAACACGGTTGTTCTTATTCCGGGGCCGTCATCTGTGCAAAATCTTGATATTTTTAAAATTTTACCTTTCATTTCCTACTCCATTTTCTGTATACTTCTTTCAATAATCATTTTTTTCAACTCGTCAGAAAGATTGTTGAAATATTCAGAATAGCCACCGACACGGACAACAAGATTTTTATGCAAGTCGGGTTTTTCGTAAGCCTCCATAAGCATTTCCGCAGAGGAACAGGTTATCTGCATCTGAATTCCGCCAAGTTTCATGTATCCCAATATAAGTGCCTTTAAAACACCATCCTTAAAGTCGGGAGCTATATTGAAATTTAAAACCGGTATGCCCAGCGCTCTTTTAAGGTCAAGGCTTGTTACACTTTTCAAAAGTGCGGTAGGTCCGTTTATGTCCTTCCCGAAAATCGCACCGAGTGAATCACAAAGGGGTTCGCCTTTTTCCCTTCCGTCAGGGGTTGCGCCAAGGTTTTTTCCTGCATCCACCTGAGACATAAACTGAATAGATGCGGGCAAAAAGCCCTCGCCCAAATACGGCTTTTTATTATCAAGCATAGAGAAAATTGCTTTGGAAATACGGCTTGAAAAAGCATTTGCATCATCATTGTCATTTCCGAAGCTAATCTTATGATTCCGACATTTTTTCAAGAAATCAATATCATTTTTTTCAAGCTTTTCAAGCATTTCATTTGCCGAAACTGACTTTTCTTCAAACACAAAATCCCTTATGACCAGCATAGAATCAATAACATTTATCATTCCTGCAAAATTGATTATACTCCACCTGTATCGTGCTCCGCCATTATTATAATCAAGACCTTTTTCTATACAGTCATCAATCAAAAGAGTTCGCATTGGAAGTGGACAGAATTTCGCTCTCTCCTTTTGGGAATTGGAAATTTCCGTGGTTATTTTTTCAACAACCGCTTTTGTTTCTTCCATATAATAATGATAAAACTCTTCAAAAGAGCTTGAAACTTCAAGCTTCTCCTTCAAAACTTTCTCAAAAATCAAAAGAAGGTTTATTCCTGCATCCAATGAGCCAACATTGGAAAGTCCGGCAAGCATTGATTCCGTACATCCGCCACCGCAAAACTTTTTTAAATCCTCGTCCTTTATAACCGGAAACCTTTCTTTAAGTCCGTTTATTATAAGCTTTTCATTGTAAAAAGCAGGCTGGCCGTTATTTGTTCTGATGACCTCAAACGCCTTTTCCCATACCTCCCGGGGAGTTTGCTCGTTTACAAGAAGCTCAATCATCGGTCGGCGTTTCCCCTTTGATGCCTCAAGGCACTGTATTGTCAGCGGATTTTCTTCCGCACCGAGAGCCATTGAATATCCGTTGTTTGCGTCAATATTATCGCATAAATTTTTCAGAAGTTCAACGATATTTTCACCATTATAATAAGGTAATAATCCCGACGCAACACAACCTAAATTATCGCAATTATCAAGATAAAGAATAAAATTCCAACCAACCACCGCTTCATAAATATCTTCCGCAGGATAGAGAGGCACTTTTTTGAGCGCCGATATAAGCTTTTCATCCGCCTTAACAGATTCGAGATAGTCTGTGCAACGCTTTACATAATTTTTAATCCCCTCAATCAAGTTCAAAAGTCCGTCACGGATTTCATAATCCTCAATTTCCGTAACTCGCTTGGCGTAAGACACAAGTCCCTCTTTCAAAATCCGCTCATAATTGGGAATTGAATGAATAAACATATTCCCTGCAACGCTATGCTCCATTGGTACAGATGATGTATATCTGTAAAACTCCGAAACAAGAAGGTCTGCCAACTCCTTATTTTTTTCAGCTAATTTCTGATAATTTATTTCCATTCCTCTTCGATAATCGGGGTAAACAGCCATAGTATTTTTCGCAACCCCTGACGGATATAAAGGAGCACCCTTATATTCAGGGAGGGGACAATTCTCATAATATCTCCTCATCCCCATCGCCTTTCTGAAAAACAAACTTCTTTCAGGATTTTCATACATCCCGTATATTCCATATTCGCCAATTTCCTCAAGTGATTTAAAATTCATAACCTATTCCTCCTTGATACTATTTAATTTTATCACATTATCCGCAGAATTTAAATTGACAATATATAACCGTATATGGTAAAATAATAACCAATAGGGGGAATTAATATGAAATATGAAATTTTTTCCAATGGCACACCACCCTTTAAAATACATTCAATAGGCTTTAGTTTTGACCCGACGACAACCCGTTTCGGCCCAGGACAGAGAGATTCTTATATAATTCATTATATTACTAAAGGAAAAGGGTATTATAACGGCAATTCTGTTACTATGGGTCAGGGCTTTTTGATTTACCCCAATCAGCATCAGGAATATTTTCCCGACAAAAATGACCCATGGGAATTTCTCTGGATTATATCCTATGACAAAAATATGGAGGAGATTTTTAAGCAGTATAATGCTGATACAGACACATTGACTTTTAATTATAACTCCGTTTCTGTTGCTAACAATATTGCAAAAGAAATAAAACTTCAAAATAATAAAATAGTAAACCCGTCAGAAATAATGGAATTATATCTTCATATTTTCAACAGTCACACATACGAAAAAGCTATGACGGGCGAAAAATCAAATGCGGAAACCTATCTGGACTTTTGCGTAAACTACATCAAGTCACACATTTACGAGAGTGTTTCCGTAGCCAAACTTACAGAACTTTTGGGAGTAAGTCAGCCTTATTTATATAAAATTTTCAGTCAGAAATTTAATATGTCTGTTAAAAAATACATAACCCTATGTAAAATTGAGGTTGCGAAAAATCTTTTGCTGAAAACAAATATGTCAATAACCGAAATCGCCAATTCTGTTGGTTATTCGGACTCCCTCGCATTTTCAAAAATGTTCTCAAGCTATGAAGGTATTTCTCCCGGCAAATATAGAATAAATGGCTCTTAAAAGGAAAACAGAGAAGACTTGTAAAAAATCCTCTCTGTTTTCCGTTGCGCATTTTTTATTATTACAGCGTTGCCGCCATAACGGCTTTAATTGTGTGCATTCTGTTTTCAGCCTCATCAAAAACTATTGACTGTTCACTTTCAAAGACTTCGTCCGTAACTTCCATACAGTCAATGCCGAACTTTTCATATATTTCCTTACCCGTTGTGGTTTTAAGGTCGTGGAAGGCGGGCAGACAATGCATAAATCTGCACTGCGCTCCTGCGTTTTCCATAATTTTCTTATTTACCTGATAAGGGGAAAGGTCGTCAATTCTCTCCTCCCAAACCTCTGCAGGCTCGCCCATTGAAACCCACACATCCGTATATATTACATCTGCGCCCTTTGTTGCAGCCATCGGGTCTTCTATAAACTTAAGGGTTGCACCCGTTTCCTTTGCAACCTTTTCACATTCTTCAACCAGGGCCATATCAGGAAAATATTTTTTCGGAGCACAGGCAACAAAGTTCATACCCATTTTAGCACAGCCCACCATTAATGAATTTCCCATATTATATCTGGCATCACCCATATAAACCAGCGTCTTGCCCATAAGTTCGCCAAAATGCTCTCTGATTGTGAGAAAATCCGCAAGAATCTGTGTTGGGTGGAACTCATTGGTAAGCCCGTTCCAAACGGGAACTCCTGCATATTTAGCAAGTTCTTCAACAATTTCCTGACCAAAACCGCGGTATTCAATTCCGTCAAACATTCTGCCAAGGACTCTCGCTGTATCTGCAATACTCTCTTTTTTGCCAATCTGTGAGCCTGACGGGTCAAGGTATACGGGATGCATTCCCAAATCTGCACCTGCCACCTCAAAGGCGCACCGTGTTCTCGTGCTTGTTTTCTCAAAAATCAAGGCAATATTTTTCCCCTCGCATAATCTGTGCGAAATCCCTGCCTTTTTCTTCGCCTTAAGGTCAGCCGCCAAATCAATGAGACCGCCGATTTCTTCAGGTGAAAAATCGAGAAGCTTTAAAAAGCTTTTTCCTTTTAAATTCATTACTTACTCCTCCTCTGCACAGGCATTTTTAATAACCTCAACCGCTTTTTTAAGAACGTCCATAGGGATATTAAGCGCCGGAAGAAGTCTTACCTTCGTTTTAGCCGTCAGACACAAAACACCATTCTCCATACACTTTGCAACAACATCACTTGCCGCTTTTTCGGTTTCTATGCCAACCATAAGCCCCATTCCGCTTACACTTTTTATGCCCTTTGTGCCGTTTAATTCATTAAATATATATTCGCTTTTTTCTTTAACTTCAGCCAAAAACTTTTCGTCAAGCCTTTCAATTATGCTGATAGCCCCTGCACAGCAAACAGGATTTCCGCCAAAGGTTGAGCCATGGTCACCAAAGCCCAAAACGCTCTCCGCCTTTTCGCCAAGCATTGTTGCACCAAGGGGAAGTCCACCGCCAAGACCTTTTGCAGTCGAAACTATATCGGGTTTAATTCCATAATTCATATAGGCATAAAGCTCGCCACATCTTCCGTTACCCGTCTGAACCTCATCAATAACAAGAAGAATATCCTCTTTATTACAGAACTCATAAAGCCCCCGAATAAAGTCACGCTCCATAGGAATAACTCCGCCTTCGCCCTGAACACATTCAATCATAATTGCGGCAGTTTTATTATCTTGTGCAAGATTTATAACTGACTGCAAATCATTGGCATCGCCATAGACAAAGCCTTCCGTCAGCGGATTAAAATGCTCATGGAATTTATCCTGCCCCGTTGCGGATAGAGTTGTTATTGTTCTGCCGTGGAAACTGTTTTTAAGAGTTACAATGGTTGAATATTCCTTGCCCTTTTTATCTGCGGCATATTTTCTCGCAACCTTTATTGCGCACTCATTGGATTCCGCTCCGGAATTTGAGAAAAACACTTTCTTCATTCCTGTTCTCTCGCAAAGCATTTTCGCAAGAGTTGCGCAAGGCTCTGTGTAATAGAGATTTGATGTGTGCTGAAGAGTTCCAAGCTGGGCTGTAACCGCCTTTTTCCACTCATCATCAGCAATTCCGAAAGCCGTAACCCCGATTCCCGAGCCCATATCAATATATTCTTTTCCGTTTGTGTCTTTCATAACAGAGCCTTTTCCCGAAATCAGTTCAACGGGAAATCTCTTATATGTATTGGCGACAAACAGATTATCTGTTTCTGTTATATTCAATCTACTCATCCTTTCGTGAGGTGTTATTTTTTATCCCTCATTACCATAGTTCCTGCGCCCTCATTTGTAAGGGTTTCCATAAGAATGGAGTGCGGAACTCTGCCGTCCATTATGATAACCTTGTCAACGCCTTTATGGATAGCCTCAATACAGCAATTCACCTTCGGAATCATTCCGCCGTTTATTATTCCTTCATCGAAAAGTTTTTCGGCTTCGGAAAGGGAAATCTCCGGAATCAGAGTATCCGGGTCTTCCTTGTCCTTTAAAATTCCTGCAACATCAGTCATCATAATGAGGCGTTTTGCATTAAGAGCGCCTGCGATATAAGCCGCCGCAGTATCGCCGTTTATATTATAAGCATTTCCGTCACGGTCGCAACCGAGAGTTGAAATTACCGGAATATATCCTCTTTCAAGCAAATCCTCAACCGCTTTAATATTAATCTTCGTAATTTCACCAACAAAGCCAAGTCGCTCATCCTTAACCTTCGCTTCAATGAGTCTGCCGTCCATACCACAGATTCCCATTGCCTTACCCCCCTTTGACTCAAGGAGATTAACAAGATTTTTATTAACCTTTCCTGCAAGGACCATCTGAACAATATCAACGGTTTCCTTATCCGTCACGCGAAGTCCGTCAACAAATTCAGGCTTTTTCCCCAGCTTATCCATAAGCTCATTTATTTCGGGGCCGCCGCCGTGGACTAAAACAACCTTAACACCGATGAGCCACAAAAGTACAACATCGGTCATAACCTGTTCCTTAATCTGTTCGTTAATCATAGCGTTTCCGCCATATTTAACCACGATAATTTCGTTATTATATTTCTTTATATAAGGGAGAGCCTGGGCTAAAACCTCCGCTCTCTCCGCATTTGAAAAATTATTCATTTCATCCACCTCTTATGTACGGTAATCTCCGTTGATTTTCACATAATCATAGGTCAAGTCACAGCCCCAAGCCGTTGCACCTTCGTTTCCGTTTCCGACGGAAACAAGGATTTCAATTTCGCTCTCCAAAAGAATTTCCTTTGCCAACTCCTCGGAAAAATCAATCCCCGCACCGTTTTTGCAAACATCAAGAGTTCCCTTCGGTGAGCGGAACGAAACATCTATCTTTGAAACATCAACATCTGCACCGCTGTAACCTATTGCACAAAGAACTCTGCCCCAGTTGGCGTCAGCCCCGAACATTGCAGATTTGAGTAAGCTTGAACAGATTACACTTTTCGCAACAATCTTTGCGGTTTGTTCATCATCAGCACCGCTGACTTTACACTCAAGAAGCTTCGTTGCACCCTCGCCGTCGCCTGCAATCATTTTGCAGAGGTGAACAGTAACCGTGTTAAGCGCCTTCATAAACTCTGCATAATCTTCGTTTTCTTCGGTGATTTCATCATTACCCGCCATTCCGTTGGCAAGAACAACCACCATATCATTAGTCGATGTATCTCCGTCTATGCTGACCATATTGAATGTATTTGCTATATCAGAGCTTAATGCCTTCTGCAAAAGCTCGGAAGAAATAGCAACGTCGGACGTGATGAACACAAGCATTGTTGCCATATTCGGGTGAATCATACCGCTACCCTTTGCCATTCCGCCGATTCTGCAGGTTTTTCCGCCAACCGTAAATTCAACAGCAACCTCTTTAGAGATTGTGTCGGTTGTCATAATCGCCTCTGCCGCATCAATATGTCCGACCTCGGAAATACCGTCAGCCAACGGCTTCATTCCTGCCGCAATTGGCGTAAGGTCAAGTCTCTGCCCGATAACACCCGTTGATGCAATAACAACATCCTTTTCGGAAATATTAACCGCATCGGCCGTAAGCTTACACATTTTTTCAGCAATTTCAATCCCGTCAAAATTACAGGTATTTGCATTTCCGCTGTTGCAGATAACCGCCTGCGCCTTACCGTCTGCAATATGATTTTTTGTGACCGTGAGAGGTGCACCCTTAACCAAATTTGTTGTATAAACCGCCGCAACATTGGCAATTTTTTCGCTGACAATAAGCGCTAAATCCTTTTTCCCCGGATTTTTGCGAATTCCGCAATGAACTCCGTTCGCTTTATACCCCTTTGCGGCACAAACACCGCCGTTTATTATATTCATATCAAAATTCCTTTCTCTTATACATTAAGCCCCGTCTCTTCAGGCACACCCAAAAGAATGTTCATATTCTGGATTGCCGAGCCGGAAGCCCCTTTCCCAAGATTGTCAAATCTGGCGGTCAGAATTATTCTGTCCTCATTTCCCATAACGGAAATTTCCATATCATCTCTGTCGGAATACGCATTAGCAGTCATAAAGCCCTCCTCGTCGGGAGCTTCATTAAAATGGACAATCTTTGAGTTATACCGTTCTTTATATATTTCCTTAATGTTTGCAACCGTTCCCCTTAAATCCTCTTTAAAGAGCGGAACAGTCACCTCCATACCGCTGTAAAAATCCGCAACAATCGGCGAAAAACATGGGAAGGCATTAAGTCCTGTTATCTTCGCCATTTCTTTTAAATGCTTATGGTTTTGAGTAAGCCCGTATTGTCTCGGTGCATTAAGATGTGCCGGACGGTCCTTATCCTCATATCCTGCAATCATCTGTTTTCCGCCTCCGCTGTAACCCGTAATTGAAAAACAGGTAAGCCTTGCGTCGGGGGAAATAATCCCTGCCTCCGTAAGTGGCTCAACAAGTGCCACAAAACCACTGGCATGACAACCGGGATTTGCAATTCTCTTGGATTTTGCAATTCGTTCCCGTCTGCCCCTAAGCTCCGGAAAACCATATTCAAAAATTTCATTTGTTCTGTGAGCCGTTGAAGTATCAATAATTGCCGTATTGGGATTTGAAACGAGCGAAACCGCTTCAATCGCCGCAGCATCCGGCAGACACAAAAAGGCTATATCGGCGCCATTGAGCGCCTCTCTTCGGGCATTAACATCCTTTCTTATCTCATCGGGGAGAATAAGAAGCTCAATATCATTTCTCTGCGATAATCTTTCGTTAATCCGAAGACCCGTTGTTCCGGCACTGCCGTCAATAAACACTTTCGTCATTTTCACTCACACTCTTACCTTAAAATTTCCGGTAAAAATTTCCCAAATTAAAAAATCTTCACCGCATACCATTATACTCCGAAACCCTTGATATGTCAAGGAATTTACGCAATATTTGACCTTTTCAACGATTTTTTTCCTTCTTTTCGCTCTTTTATATGTAATTTTCACTCACTTGACCCGTAAGAAAAACGAAAAAGCCCTGCAGAAATAATATCTGCAAGACTCTCTCACTATTTCTTAAATTCATCAATTTTTATATTTTTTCCGCAGGATAAAAAGCAAATATAAGCATCTTTTATCGGCTTTTTCAAAATGGACTCAAGACCATTTTTATAGGCGAAAAGCTGATAACGATATTTATCAGCCCGACTCCATATCGTCTCCTCGCTCACCTTGTCGGTCTTATAGTCAAGAAGGACAACATTTCCGTCCTCCTCAACAAAGAAGCAATCCATAGTTCCCTGAAGCAGAATTTTTTTGTCGTTCCCTCTTTGCTCGGGATAAAAATCCCCTGCATCGGCTTCCGAATAAAAACTGAACTCCTTATGAACCTCTTTTGCGTTTTTAAGCCTTATGCCCACATCACTTCTGAAAAATTCAAAAATTTTCTCAATATCAACAGAGCTTCCCTGAACAGAGCTGATAATCCCACGTTCCGTCATCGCCTGAATTTCACCTTGAATTTCATCTTCCGAATTGGTTTTTGCAAAATCAATGTGCTGAAGAACAAAATGCGTTATAGTTCCTTTGTCCGTTGCAGAAAGCATGGAAATATCGGATGAAGAAATCATCGGTACTGTGAAAATATGGGGAGAATAAATTTCTTCCTCACTCTGCCTCCGTTTCGCTTCGCTGACTGACATTTTAATCGGCAAACAAGCTTCGCTGTATCGGTTTTTCAGCTTGTCCATAAGGCTTTCGTCATACATTTCTTTAATCGCCAAAGCCTGCTCCGTCACCACCTCCGACTCAGCTTCCTCCTCATCAAAGCCCGTGAAACTAACCTTAACAAGCCCCATATCTCCTTCTGTCAGGTTATAATAAAGCTTATGCTCATTGCTCAACGCCTCCGCACTTTTATGCCTTGCCAAGGCATAAGAAATCCAGTCACCTATGGAGCTTGCTTTGAGTATTCCTGCATTTAAAATCTTATCTTGCGCAAGATAAGGACTTGCCCATGAAGATGTGGCTTTTTTCACAACTGCAGAAACAATCAGCTTCTCTTTTGCACGGGTCATTCCCACATAGAGAATACGCATTTCCTCTGCCATAAGCTCTCGTCTTAAGGTTTTTGAAATAAGCTTATAAGGAATTGACGGGTATTTTATCCGTCTTTTTGTATCGGTATATGGCACTCCGAAGCCAAAATCCTCGTGCCAAAGTATACTTTTTGATGTGTCATCCGTATTGAATCTTGCAAAAACATTGGCAAGAATAACAACCGGATATTCAAGCCCCTTGGACTTATGTATGCTCAAAATTCTGACAGAATCCGAAGACTCCCCATCAAGCTTTGCAGGGGTTAAATCCTGGTCTGCGTCCATAATTGTCTGTATATAAATCATAAACCCCATAAGGCTGCTGTTTGGAGTATTGTCATATTCTGCCGCCCGTTCAAAAAGCAACCGCAAATTCTCCGCCTTAATCTGCCCGTCTTCCTCTCCCAGCACAATCTCACGATAATTATACTGATTGAGAATAGTTAAAACAAAGTCGGAAACCTTTGAATATTCCACCTGATCCCGAAGGCTTTCAAGGTCATTAATAAATCTTGCGCAAGATACATCTCCATTTTCAGCCGCCTTCAGAACTGCGCTGTAAAAAGGAATTTTCCTGCTTGATGAACTTCTGATTTTCGCAAGCATATCAGGGGTAAAACGCCACATAGGAGAGCGCATAATCGCAATTAACGGAATATCCTGAAAAGGATTGTCAATTATCTGCAGATATGACAGAACCGTCTGCACCTCAACAGAGGTCAGATAGCTTTGTCCCGTGTCACTGTACACAGGAATCCCTTGCAAAGAAAGGGCTTTTTCAAAAATTCCGGCGGATGATTTGGTATTTCTCATGAGGATAACAACATCCGAATATCTGATATTCCGCCGCTCTCCCGTTTTCGGGTCGGTGATAAGCATTTCTCTGTCCTCAACCATTTTCCTTACCCGCTTTGCAACGGCTCTCGCTTCTGCCGAGGAAGTGTCCTCCGCTTCTCTTGCATCAACTATATTAAACTCGGGAATAAACTCATCCTCTCTTTGAGGCGGCAAAAAATATTCTGCCCCAAACTCCAGCCTTTCCGCTTTTCCATAGTCTATTCCGCAACTTTTTTCTGTCATTATTTTCTCGAAAACAAAGTTGGTTAAATCAAGAATTTCGTGACGGCTTCTAAAGTTTTTCGCAAGAGTTATCAAATGTCCGCCCTGATTTTCTCTGTATTTTTTGCTTTTCTCGGAAAATATTTCAGGAACGGCATTTCTGAATTTATAAATACATTGCTTAACATCCCCGACGGTGAAAATATTTGTATTATCTCTTGATGCAAGATAAAAAATCCTGTCCTGAGCATTGTTTGTATCCTGATACTCGTCAACAAGGATTTCCCTGTATTTTTTCTTGAGGGAAAGGGCAACCGCAGATGGCTTACCGCCTTTATTTTCAAGAAGATTTATAACCTCATGCTCCAAATCATTAAAATCCAGATACCCTGCCATCCTTTTCGCTCTTTTATGATTTCGCATTGTCATTATTGCAATATTTTTTAGTGTTCGAAGCTGTGGCTCGTTTGATTTGAGCTGGAATAATACCTGCTCTTTGTCTGAAATAAAGAATGTTTTTAAATCTTTAAACATATCTTTCGCAAGATTGCGGAATGACTTGATATTTTCCTGCTCAATTTTCTCATTTGGCTCTTTTGTCTGCTTCCTCGGGAGACTTAAAAATTCAAAATCAAGAAATTTATCTCTGACTTTGTCAAAGCTTCTTTCAAATATTGCCTCGGCAATATTTGAGACTTCCTCGGCTTCGTTAGTAAAAAACAGATTATACGGGTGCTCCGCAGGTAGGTTTTTCTCCGTAATATTACGAATTTCGCCGTAAACCTCCATAATATCCGAAATGGCTTTTTCCCCATAATCAAAGAGTCTGTCATACCACACAGAGGAATAAAAATCCTTGACTTTATATGTCAAAACCGCTTCATTAAGCCACTTAACGGGGTGCGCCATGCTCCCGGCAAAGGTAATCAGCTTCAGAATAATATCACGGAAGCTCCTGTCATTTTTATCAGCCCCATAGCTTAAAACAAGCTCCTTAAAGGACGGAACTCTCTCCATATTTTCATAAAACAGCGACATAATCTCATCAAGAGAATTTTCCATCATAATCGTATTCTCAATAGGAGAAACAATGGAAAAATCTATCGGAATATCCGTGTGATTTATGTTGGCTTTTATGACTTCAAGACAAAATGAGTGAATTGTCGAAATATTGGCACTGTTGATTAAAATTTTCTGTCTTTTAAGATGCTCGCTTGTGGGATTTTTCGCAAATTCCGCATTTATCGCCTTTGCAATTTTTCGCCGCATTTCAGATGCCGCCGCTTCCGTGTAGGTCAGAATAAGAAGCTCGTTTATGGAAACAGGATTATCCTCATTCAATATTTTTTCAATGACACGCTGAACCAAAACGGCAGTTTTACCGCTGCCTGCCGCCGCCGAAAGCAAAATATTTTCACCGCAATAAGTTATCGCCTCTTTTTGCGAAGGAGTAAATTCCATAGCGCATCCCTCTTTACTTTATCTCAATTATTTTTCCTTTTAAATATTCAAAATCGTTACAGTCTTTAAAATCAAAAATCAATTTTCTCGCCCGAAGCTCCTGAAAATCCGTTTTCCCGTTTTTCCTCGCTCCATACTTAACATCCCCCGAAATTGGACAGCCGATATGCGAGAAAGAGGCTCTTATCTGATGCGTTCTGCCCGTCAAAAGCTCCGCCTCAACACCTCCGTCAACGACCTTGTATCGGGTTACGGCAAGTTGACCGCCCTCAATTTCTTTATCCGAAAAAGTTACCTTATTTGTTGCAAAATCCTTTTTGATATATCCCCTGATTTCACCGCTTTTTTGAGGCGGAGGACAATCAATTTTTAAAAAATAAAATTTCCGTATTTCCCGAAGCCTGATTTTTTCGTTGATAAACCGCAGAGCCTTGGCATTCTTTGCCGCTATAACAAGCCCCGATGTGTTTCGGTCAATTCTGTGGCAAAGGGCCGGGGAAAATGTGTTTTCGTTTAAGGGGTTATACTCACCCTTTCGGTATAAATACGCCATAATCATATTTATAAGGCTGTTTTTTCCGTCGTGAGCAAGTACGCCCGACGGCTTATCGCACACCAAAATATTCTCATCTTCATATACAATATTTATATCTTGTGCAAGATATATCCAATCGGGCAGCTTTTTATCTTCCGGAAAGAACTCGTCATTAACATAAATTTCAAAAACATCCCCCTCGTTTAAAAACTCCTCATTTTTAGGATGCTTTCCGTTAAGACGGATTTTCTTTTTCCGAAGCCATTTATAAATCATACTCTGGGGAAGGTGCTTAAAATATTTAGTCAGAAATTTATCAACTCTCTGCCCCGAATCGTTTTTATTTATCTCAATTTTTCTCATAGCAATACCTCTTTAGAAGATTATAACACAAACGAGATTATTTTGCAACAAATAAAAAGTCAGTTTGTCCAATCTGCGCTATTTTTCGTCCACCCCAAAAAACCAAGGGCTGTGGCAAAATGATTTCATTTTGCCACAGCCCTTGGTTTATCTACACTTTTTATTTAGGCTGTTTGCCGATATAGGCAAGTATTCCGCCGTCAACATACAGAATATGTCCGTTTACCGCATCTGATGCACTCGATGCCAAAAATACTGCAGGACCAACCAATTCCTCCGGGTTGAGCCATCTTCCGGCAGGAGTTTTAGCACAGATAAATGTATCAAACGGATGTCTTGAACCATCGGGCTGAACCTCACGAAGAGGTGCAGTTTGCGGAGTTGCAATATAGCCGGGTCCTATTCCGTTACATTGAATATTGTATTCACCGTATTCGGAGCAGATATTTCTTGTAAGCATTTTAAGACCGCCCTTAGCCGCCGCATAAGCCGAAACAGTTTCTCTTCCAAGCTCACTCATCATTGAACAGATATTAATAATCTTTCCGCCGCCTTTTTTTATCATTGCAGGGATAACCGCTTTT
This sequence comes from Oscillospiraceae bacterium, assembly GCA_015068605.1. Lineage (GTDB taxonomy): Bacteria > Bacillota > Clostridia > Monoglobales > Monoglobaceae > SIG454. The sequence goes on along the minus strand of SVKF01000002.1, from coordinate 63,499 downwards.
GAAACGATAAATGGAGCGTTAAGGTCAACATCAATAACCTTTCGGAAGTCTTCCGCACTCATTTCGTGCATAGGTATTCTCTTGATAATACCGGCATTATTAACCAAAATATCAATTACGCCAACTTCTTTTTCGATTTTTGCAACCATTTCATTGACAGCTTCTTCATCTGTTACATCACAAATATAGCCTTTTGCATCAATTCCTTCAGCCTTATAGTTTTCAATGCCTTTGTTTAGAAATTCTTCATTTATATCGTTAAATACGATTTTAGCTCCTGCATCTGCAAGACCTTTTGCGATTGCAAAGCCTATTCCGTAAGATGCACCTGTAACCAATGCAACCTTTCCGTCTAATCTGAACATAATTATCCCCCTATCTTAAATCCTTTGTTTCGATATGGTCCATATCTGTAAATTCCTGATTTTCTCCGCACATTGCCCAAATAAAGGAATAATTCTTTGTTCCGACACCGCTGTGTATTGACCAGCTTGGAGAAATAACTGCTTCCTCATTGTGCATAATAATATGTCTTGTTTCGTTTGGCTCACCCATCATGTGGAATACCGCATCATTTTCGCCCATATCAAGATACATATAAACTTCCATTCTTCTGTCGTGGGTATGAGACGGCATTGTGTTCCAGTTTGAGCCGGGCTCTAACTGTGTAAGTCCCATTGCAAGTTGACAGCTCTTTATAACTTCAGGGTGGATATACTGATTGATAACTCTCTTGTTGCAATCTTCAACCGAGCCGCAAGGCACTTTTTTAGCCTTTGTTATATCAATCTTAACGATTGGATATGATGCGTGTGCCGGACAGGAAGAAACATAGAACTTCGCCGGATTTTCTTCATCAACACTCTTAAAGCTGATTTCCTTATTCCCCATACCGATATAAATTCCGTCTCTCGGATTCATTTCATACTCTGTTCCGTCAACTGTTATAACACCTTTTCCACCAACATTAATACAGCCCATTTCGCGTCTTTCAAGGAAATAATCACTTGCAAGCTCTTTTCCGCCTTCAAGCTTTAACTCATGATGAATAGGCATAAGTCCTGCTGTTATAATTCTGTCGATATGGCTGTATACCATTCTGATATTGTCCTTTGTGAAAAGCTTTGAGATATGAAATTCCTCTCTCAAGCGGTCTGTGTCGTAGTTTTTAACATCCTTTGGGTTTGATGCACTTCTGATTTCCATTTTACTTAAATCCTCCTTAATGTATTTGCCGATTACCTCAATCTGGGAAAGTCCTGCCCAGGAAAGAGGCTCTGTCGGTTGTGTAAAATTTGTTAAATGTAATTTTTTCGTAATCTTTGTTTCGGGGAAGATAAGCTCCTGCCCCTCACCTGTAGGTTTAAATTCGGCTTTCATAACCGCTCCGTCATCCGTTACGACCTCAACGCTGTCCCAATATGAATCGTGAGGGAAGTCAGCCCTTAAATAAAACACAAGCTTATCTATTTCAACTTCAGTTCCAAAATCAATAAAGAACTCCAAGTCGCTTCTTGCTCCGCCTGCCCAGTTGTTATAAGGATAACCCCAGTGTCCTTCGGGATGAATAACGCCGTTTATGGCGTTTCTCTCAAAAAAGTTCGGGCTTTGCCTTGTTACATGGTTGGCATAAGCATGAGGATAGCTTCCTTTTGCATTGGGTAAATCGTGTGAATTGAGCGCAATATTTCTCTCACAGTAAATTTCCTCATCCTCGGGAACTCTCGCAAAAAGCTTGTGACTCGTCCCCGAAAAAGCATCTTCGGAGAAGCTTAATCCGTTATACTCTTTATGTATTTCATAGATAAACTTCTGATTTGGCGCAAAAATTATGCTCTCTTCAAGAGTTTCGTCAAGCCTGAGTGCGATATATTCCTTTTCATTGGTTTCCACACGGATAACATCCCCTTCGGAAAACTCGCCCTCATAAACACAGTCAACCTCCGTTTTTCCTTTTTGATAAAACAGTTCATTTCCCTGCTTATCAATAACCTTTATACTAATCATTGCAATTCTCCTTATAGAAAAATCTTTCAATATCAGTATAACATAAAAAATCTGCAATTTCTTTGCATATTTTACTTTTTTTCTTGCAAATTTCACTTCAATATATTATAATTGAGGGGGGTGATGATTATGAATATTATATTTAATAAATGTTCCGATGCCATAAACCATTCCTTATCGGGTGGGAAATACGGTATTTTCTATTCAAAAAACAGCGTTGCCGACACATCCATTCATGTTCACGATTGCTGTGAGGTTCTTTTCTGCATAAGCGGAGGGGACACATTTTTAATTGATGACAGTATTTTTTCGGTTAATGACGGGGACATATTCATAATAAATCAATTTGAGCCGCACAAAATAACCTTTAAGAAAAACGAAGTTTTTGAGCGCTATGTCATTCAGCTTCACCCGTCATTTATCTATGACAGCTCCAGCGAAATTACCGACCTTTCCCATTGTTTTTATGCAAGGACCACTCCCGATTGTAACCGTCTTTCTCTGACCGAAGAGGACAGGGATTATGTTCTTTCCCTGATTGAAAGGCTTAAAAGCTATAACTCTTTCGGAGATGACATTCTAAAGAACAATATTATGACAGAAATTATGATTTTTATAAATAAGAAGTTTATCGAAAGCTCCCAAAAAGCACCATCCGACCTTAGTGACAGCAGAGTTGTTTTGGATGCCATAAAATACATAAATCTCCACTACGGTGAGGATATATACCTTGCCGACATTGCGGAAAATTCCTATATTTCCATTAATCAGCTTTGCTTGATTTTCAAAAAGTGTCTTGGAACAACTGTTATAAAATACTTAACCTCAAAGCGTATTTCCGAGGCAAAAAAGCTTCTTAAAAACGGAAAAAGCATAACCGAAACCTCCGCAGAATGCGGATTTAACGATTATGCCAATTTCATCAGAACATTTACGAAAACCGTGGGCGTATCCCCTAAAAAATACGCATCGGGTCAGTAATCTTAAGGGGACCTCTAATAATTCAGCGTGCGAAGATTGACGAGATAATTTTTCGTCAGTCTAAACAAAATTTCGCACGCATAGCGTCCCTATGTGAAGAAATTTTGTAACGAATGACGGAACAATCAGCCGTCAAGATTTGTGCGAGGAATTTTTAGAGGTTCCCTTAATTTAATTCAATTTTTGCCAGTGCCATGAAAACAGAGCTTAAAGACGGTCTTGCATTAGGGTCCTTTTCAAGCATCTGACTGATTATTACGGCAATAGTTCTTGGAACAGTCTTATATATAAGCAATTTTTCATCGCTCAAAACCGCCTCAAATGCATAGTCATACTCTTCTTTATTGAAGTAAGGCAATTCGCCGCACCAAAAAAGATGGAACATCACTCCTAACGCAAAGACATCTGCTTTCGGGGTGATTTTTGTTTCCTCCCCTGCCATATACAAATAACTTTCGGGGGCCAGATATATTAAGTCGCCCTGAAAATCCTCACCCTTTTCGGGAAGGGAATCCGCAAAAAAGCTGCTGTCAAAATCAATCAGCTTCGCCGTATAAATTCCATTTGGTGTCTTTGAAAACAAGATATTGTCAGGTTTAATATCCCCGTGAACTATCCCTTTGCTATGTATAAGACCAAGGCTGTATGCTATTATCTTCATTATTATAAGCTTTTGCGAATCAGACATGGCAGAAATTTCGGAGACAGAAAGGGGACACGCATTAATCTTCTCTGTCACAATATAATAATGACTTTCATGCCTGAAAAAATAGGAAACAGGAACAATATTCCCGTTTGAACATTCGCTTATATCCTTATACAGCCTGCTTTTTTCTTTCTCGAAATTTTTACAGATTTTGATTTTAGACATAATCTGCTCCTCGGACAAAAGCTCCCTCTTAACGGGATAAATCGGAGAAAGAAATTCTTTGATAAAATACTGCTTGCCGTCCTTTCCCGCAAATCCCCATTTGGAAAATCCGCTTTTATCACAGGTCAACGGTGCACTTAATTTAAATCCGTTTATTTCCATAATTCTGCCCCTTATATCGTGTTTGAAATAGCATCAATAATCTGCTGATAATCAAATTCACCAAGCCCCGCACCGGCGATTGACGGAAAATGAACAACATTGTCCCACACATCAGAAATCGTATTCCAATAAGGTGCATCAGGGGCAAACAATAACAGTCTTTTAGCATTCTGATTTATAAAGCCCTCATGCTCAGAATCTCCCCACCACGCCGTAAGCTCGCTGAAATCCTTCGCCATTTTGGTCGGGTAATTATAAACGCCCTTGCCCTCACCAATGTTATGAGTTGACGCATCTGTCCATACAACAATAACCTGTCTTTTTTTCATTCCTTCGGTGTTCCACTTGGATTTTATGGCATAACCCAATGCCTCAAGACCATCTTCCGCCTCGTCACCGCCGCCGAATGCTTCAATGCTGTTAACACATTCCTCAAATTCCTTCGCCTGCTTTGGGAGTAAATAAAATTCCGATGCAAGCATAGCATTTTCAGCATCGGCAATATAATCCCGAAACGCAATAAGCTTCACCCTGAGCGAATCTATGGTTTTCCCCTTGAGCGCCATTGAATTCATAACATCCTCATATAAATGAATGGCATTATTTTTAACCATATCAATAACAGAGCCCATACTGCCTGTTGCGTCAATACAAAAAACCATATCAACATTATATGTTACCTTAAATTTCTTCAATCCCAAGCCAAAACCTCCGATTTCTCATACATAGTTAAACACCGCAGGGTCACTGCGGCTTTTAACTTAAATCTTATTTATTCAACATAATAATCTTCTTCGAATTCAGCAACCTTATTATCTCTTCTGCTCATATAAACATATATGCTGATACCTGCCGCCAAAATCGCAATTCCTGCCGCAAGAGCGGTTATAAGCCACTTTCTCTCCTCAAACTTTCCGCCCAATTTAATTAATCTCTTCATAAGACTTCCCCCTTTGTTTTTTATATCCCAAGTAAATCCCGGCCATACCAACTGCCTTTGTACTTAATGATTTCCATATTTTCAATAAACGGCTCACCTTTATCATAAGCCGCAGAAGCACGGACAAACGCATAGCCTTCTATCTCTATATTATACCTGCTTTTCGCCCATTCATAAATCCTCTTATATTCTTCATCGGATTCCTTATATTCTTTTGTTTCAAGAATCTTATAATAAACCTCCGACCCGGCATATTCAGCAAACCTCTTTTTATATTCCGCCTTGGATTCCTTAACGGAAAGCTTTTCACTTTTCGCCTCAACCTTCCACATTGGTTCACAGGTAAGCGCAATCACAGCATCCCCGTCAGCATCCTGCCATGCCTTATAATAGGATTCAACAAAAGACTGCGGCGTTGGGTTTGGAATTTTTTCTTCCTTCTTTTGTCCGATATTTTCGTCACCACACGAAGCAAATATCAAAATAATCCCCAGTGCTAAAACTAAAGCCGAAATCAATTTTGATTTTTTCAACTTAAAAGCCCTCTTTCCATATTACAATTATATTCCCACAATCTTCTTTAATTTATTATATCACTCCATTTCAGCAATGTCAATCGGTAAATTAACAAAAAACTTGCAATAATTTAAAAAGAGTAGTATAATTTATATAACAAATTAGTCAGAAGGTGTTTTTATGAAAGTTATTGACATAATCAACGGCAGAAAACCAAGTCTTTCATTTGAGGTTTTCCCACCCAAAACAAGCGACAATTTTGAATCCGTTATGAATGCCGCAATAAAAATCGCAAAGCTTGAGCCAAGCTTTATGAGTGTTACATACGGTGCAGGCGGCGGGACTTCCGAATACACAACAGACATTGCCGAAGCAATCGCAAACACGGGGGTCACGCCTATCGCACATTTGAGCTGTATTTCATCGACCAAGGAGCAAATCCACAATCTTTTATCCACGCTTAAAGCACGCAAAATCGAAAACATTCTCGCTCTCCGCGGAGATATTCCAAAGGAAGGTCTTCCCGAAAAAATGGAATACCACTATGCAAGTGAGCTTGCGTCGGAAATCAGAGAGTTTGGCGGTTTTTGTATCGGTGGAGCGTGTTATCCTGAAAATCATCCCGAAAGTCGCAACAGCACAGAGGATATTGACAATCTCAAAAAGAAAATCGAATGTGGCTGTGAATTTCTGACCACACAGATGTTTTTCGACAATAATATTTTATATAATTTCATGTACAGATTATACCGCACAGGAGTTAATGTTCCCGTTGTTGCCGGAATTATGCCTGTTACCAACGCAATTCAGATAAAAAGAATTTGCTCGATTTCAGGCAATACTCTTCCACAGCGTTTCCTTCGCCTTGTTGACCGCTATGGCGACAAGCCCGAAGCCATGAAGCAGGCAGGAATTGCCTATGCAACGGAACAGATAATAGACCTTTTTGCAAACGGTGTCAACGCTGTTCATGTTTACTCAATGAATAAGCCTGATGTTGCGGCGGCAATCCGCAACAATCTTTCGGAGATATTAAAATGATTCCGATAATTTATAACACAATTTCCAAGGATGAGCTTATCTTAAACGAAAACGAGACCGCAAGACGACTTCAGGCGGAAAAAGGCTTTAAGTCGGATTTGATTGACCAATGCTTAAACGAGCTTAAAAACGCCGTAAGCTGTAAGCTTTCCGCAGTCATAACCGATATTTTCTTTTATGATGACGGATATCTGGATTTGGGTTTTGGTAGGTTTCAAAGCTTTGACCTATCCAAAAACCTCAAAGGCTGCAAAAAGGCCTATATCTTTGCGGTGACTCTCGGCATGGATATTGACAGACTTCTTTATAGGTATTCCCTTCTCTCCCCGTCGAAACACTTTATATTTGACGCATTGGCATCCTCTCTTGCAGAGGCAGGAGCGGACAGGGCAGAGGAAATCATCAGAGGAGGAATTGTCTGCTCACCAAGATTCAGCCCGGGTTACGGGGATTTGCCCCTTGAAATCCAGCCTGATATTCTTAAGCTTTTAAACGCCGGTAAGCTTCTCGGCATAACAATAAACAACGCATTACTGATGTCCCCGGGGAAATCGGTAACTGCCATAATGGGGATTAAAAATGAATAAAATTAATGAACTTATCAAAACAAAACGACTTTATTTTGACGGAGGAACGGGAACCGTCCTTCAGGAAATGGGGATTCCCTCAGGAACTCCGCCCGAGCTTTGGAACATCCAAAACCCCGACAAAATTATCTCGCTTCACAATATGTATATTAACGCAGGCTGTAATATTATTACAACCAATACTTTCGGAATAAACTGCAATAAATACGAAAACTATCAGGAGCTTATAAAAAGCGGAATTGAATGTGCAAAAACCGCAGCTTCAGGCAAGGAAGACACTTTTACAGCATTTGATATTGGCCCGACGGGTAGATTGTTAAAGCCTCTCGGCGACCTTGACTTTGAGGACGCTGTTGAAATTTTTGCGAAGAACATAAGAGTCGCAAACCAATGCGGTGTCGACCTTATCCTGATTGAAACCATGAATGACAGCTATGAAACAAAGGCTGCCGTTCTTGCGGCAAAGGAAAATTGCGACTTACCTGTTTTTGTTACAAATGTTTATGACGAAAGCGGAAAGCTTATGACGGGGGCAACCCCCTCTGCTATGATTGCAATGCTTGAGAGTATGGGTGTTGACGCTTTGGGGATAAACTGTTCATTGGGGCCTGATTTAATGCTTGAAATTATTGACGAGTTCACAGAATATGCCTCTGTTCCGATTATCGTCAATCCCAACGCAGGATTACCCGTTGTCAAGGACGGCAAGACAGAATTTAATATTGACAAAAATCAATTTTCCGAATATATGAAGCAGATTGCCCTAAAGGGCGGATGCATTTTAGGCGGATGTTGCGGAACGACCCCCGATTATATGAAGGCGACCATTGATGCGACAAAGGACATTCCCTATAAAACACCTGAATTTAAAACAAAAACCCTGGTTTCTTCTTACACCCATTCCGTAGAAATCGGGACTGCTCCCGTTTTAATCGGCGAAAGAATAAACCCCACAGGCAAACCCCGACTCAAAGAGGCTCTTCGGGACAACAATATGTCATATATTGTTAGCGAGGCTGTTCGTCAGGACGAGGCAGGTGTTCAAATTCTTGATGTTAATACGGGGCTTCCCGAAATAGATGAGGCAGAAATGCTTAGGGCTTCCGTTTTGGCAATTTCCTCCGTAACAAATCTCCCTCTTCAGCTTGACTCAAATAATCCAAAGGCTTTAGAGAGGGCAATGAGAATTTACAACGGGAAACCCCTTGTCAACTCCGTAAACGGCAAAAGGGAAAGCATGGAGAGTATTTTCCCTCTTGTCAAAAAATACGGCGGAGCTGTTATCGCCCTGACGATTGACGAAAACGGTATCCCCGAAACAGCAGAGGGCAGACGGGATATTGCGGATAAGATAGTTAAGGTTGCCTCAGAATACGGTATTCACAAAAAGGATATTATCGTCGACCCTCTCGCTCTGACGGTTTCCTCAAACCCCACGGGTGCTCTCGTCACGCTTGACTCCATAAGGCTTATTAAGGAAATGGGACTTTGCACAAGTCTTGGAGTTTCCAATATTTCATTCGGGCTTCCCTGCAGGGAAAAAATCAACTCCGCATTTTTCGCTCAAGCCCTCAGCTATGGTCTTGATTGTGCCATTATGAATCCTTTTGCGTCGGGAATGATGGATGTTTATTATTCCCACCGTGTTCTCCACAATCTTGACACGGCGTGTAAAGGCTATATCGAATATGCAAGTTGCGAAAATACCGATTCGGGCAAAGCTCCGATACCACAGGAAACGCCTGACCTTTCAAGATATATTATAAAGGGCATTAAGGACGGGGCAATTCAAACCGCAAGAGAGCTTTTAAAGTCTGAAAAACCGCTGGATATAATTAACAAAAAAATAATTCCTGCCCTTGACGAAATCGGAATTGCCTTTGAAAATAAAAAGGTATTTCTTCCTCAGCTTTTAATGAGCGCAGAGGCAGCATCCTGTGCATTTGATGAAATCAAGGCATCAATGCCCGATTCCGACAACGATGCCGGCGGAGACATAGTTTTAGCCACGGTCAAAGGAGATATTCACGATATCGGGAAGAACATAGTTAAGGTTCTTCTTCAAAGCTATGGCTTCAGAGTTCACGATTTAGGAAGAGACGTTCCCCCCGAAACTATTTTGGCAGAGGTTAAGAAAAACGGGTGCAATCTTGTTGGTTTAAGTGCGCTTATGACCACAACCGTTCCTGCTATGGAAGAAACCGTTGCACTTTTACACAAGGAAGCTCCAACCTGCAAAATCATGGTTGGCGGAGCCGTTTTGAATCAGGAATATTCCAATATGATTAGGGCAGATTTTTACGGCAAGGATGCAATGGACGCAGTTCACATTGCGGAAGAATTTTATCGAAAATAAAACGGTCATAATTTTCTTTAGTTATACACAAAACGGGGCTGTAGCAAATTTTTGCTACAGCCCCCTAAAATTTTACTTAAAATATAGTATTTTCATCACCAAATAAATCGTAATATAACCACAAAACCGTATATCTGTCCTTTAAGTCCTTGGCATAAGCTACGGCATCATCAATTTTATCCTTGGTGTAAATATCATAAAACTCCGAAACATCAAGTTCCGCAAGCTTTAAAATTCTCTCAACCTCCGACGCATCGGGGTATTTTTTAAATAAAGCCTTAATTTCTGCCTGACTTTGCTGATAGGTCTTAAGACGACACGCCTTATAATTTCCGATTTTTTCCTGAAGCCTTATACAACCATCGGCAACCGTTTTATAAATTCCGTCCATCTTTTGTTTATAGTCATTTTCGGAAAGTCTGAAAACTGTATCCGGGAAATCAGCCCCAACAATCCTTTCACGAATTTTCGTTGTCACAATGGTTGAATACGCAACATCTGTTCCGTGGGGAAGATATGGCTCATCATTCACTATTCCGACAATTTCAAAAAAGTGTGACAAGTGGTGCTCACTTCCCGACGCCGGGCGTGACGAACCGGCAAAGCTCATCATTATTCCAACAACCGCCAGAGCCTCCATAAGCGCTTTAACGCTGTTTTCGTCCCGTTTTAAAAGTCCCTCTGCTGTTTCAATCGTATTTTCAATCATTTTATATGTGGTGTCAAAGATATACTGACAAAAATATTCGTCATTGACAATACGGCTTAATTCCCAGTCGCAAAGAGCCGAAAACTTTCCGATTATATCCCCGTAACCTGCTTTAATCATATCAAGAGGAGCATTTTTCAGCACCTCCGTGTCAGCGATTATCGCTCCGGGAAGCCCTGCCTTAACAGTTTCCTTCATTCCTTTAAGAATCATTGCCGCCCCGTCTGATGCATAACCATCCATAGACGGCGCTGTTGCAACAACCATATACGGAATTTTCTTGAAATGAGAAACATATTTACATAAATCCTGAATAACCCCCGAGCCTATTCCTATAATTAAATCCGTTTCGCCAAGATTTTCATAAACCGTATTAATCGCATCTTCGTTCGGAATAAGCAGAGTTTTTCCGCTGAATATAACTTTTTTAACGGTTTTATCCCCAAGATAACCTAAAACCTTGTCTCCCGATGCCCCAAAAGTATTCTCGTCGGCAACCAGCAAAATATTACCATAGCTTTTGCAAAGCTCCTTAAGTCTTGCCGTTGCGTTATTCTCAATATAAATATTTTCAATATCGCAAAAATGTGTCTTTCCGCACTGACATTCAACGCCCTTTAACATCTGATTAATATCCATCAGTCATTACTCCTTTAGTTTTTATATGTCACGTTTTCACCGGAAATGCCATAAATTGCTTATGGCATTTCCGATAAATTCTCTTATTCCTTAAAACTATAATTCCGGCGGCACATTGAAAAACGCCTGACCTTCCGCATTTTCAACAGAGGTATCTTCCCTTTTCGCCGTATCTATCGTGGTTATTATTCTTGAAGTACCTTCCGCTCTCGCTCCGCCGCCATTATCCGACCCACTTCGCTCCGCTCCGTATCCCATATTCCCTGCGCCATAATCCGCCCGATTATTTTCAGGGGAATTGACATTAGATACCACTTCTTCATTGTCATAATCGTCTTCGTTATATTCGGTATCCGAGAAACCGCCCAACTCCTGTATAATCTTTTTCCTCTTGCGCATTCTCTTTGCCATAAACACTATTATAACAATGAGAAGAACAAAAACAAAAAATATGGCTGATATAATGATGATAGGGAGCTTATTCTCCATAATCTTATCCCAAAGTGAGGTTTGCGCTTGGCTTGGAGAAACAAATTCCTTTTGAGGTGCTTCCTCCGCAAGGGATAACATATGCTTTATATAAGGGGTTTTTGACTGCAACTGTTTGGTAAATTCAAAACATTCCTTTGCAGACTTCCCATAACCCTGTTGAAGCATCTGCAAGCCCGTGTAAAAGGTTTTTGATGTTCCCGAAAGAGACAAATCAATATCGCCTGCCAAATCCTTGATAAATTCAGCCGGAACCATATATGCAAACCTGTTATCGGCGGCGAGCATATATGTGTTAAGCCCTTCAATATTCAAGTTTTTATCAACCGACGGACCGCCACTGCTTCCATTTGAAATAGTTGAAGAAATCTCAATCGCCTGATACTTTGTATCGTTAATTTTTACAACTCTTGTTGCCTTACCCGTATTTATGGAAACACTTAATTCAGAATCCTCGCTTCCGTATGCGTTAAAAATTTCCTCTGCAGCCCCCGGATAACCTGCCGAAACAATCTGACTGTTTGATTCGGGATAAGACTCCGAAAGAGGAAGCGCAACCAGTTTTTTCGCTCCCACAAGCTTTAAAATCGCAACATCCTTTGTCAGACCGTCCTTGCCTTCCTGAGTTCCCTTTTTCTCCACCACGCCCTGATAGGAAATACTGTTTTCATAAGCTGTATCTCCATCGGCTGTTGGGAAGCAAACCTCAATATATGTGTCCTCATCGGTTATTTCAACATCTTCTAAAATCGCAGACAAAAGAATATCCTGAAGCTCCGCAATCATAGTCCCGGTCACAACAACGCCATAGCTTTCAATATCCTCTATAATATCCGCTAAATCTTCCGTGATATTTTCGATTATATAGGACGAATAAAGCTGTTCACTGGGCACAGCAACATGGGCATTGGTTGCCACATACCCGTCCTCGCTGATAACAACTCCGCTTCCCGTTGCAGCGCCTTCAACTTTTTCATTTTTCCTTCTGCCTGACTTTGTCAGATAATCAGATATATTTTCGCTCATATAATCCAAAAGGAAATCAGCAATTTCCGTTTCTGTATATTCTCCCTCATACTCCTTGCACAGCTCCTCAAAATCCCTTGACAGCTTGTTTTTATCAAACTGAACGGGTTTGTATGATAAATTTGCTTCAAATTTCATAATTATTTTAGGAACGGTTGCTTTGAGTACATGACCTATCATTTCATCGCTGTATTCAAAATTTTCCTGATAATTAAATTTCTCATAAACCGTCTTTTCCTCTTTGGCGGTTACCGCATAGCATAAAGAAACGAGCCAAATCACACAAAGGATAAGTGATATTTTTCTAACTTTCGAGTTCATAAAATCCCTCCGTATCTTAAAATGATGAACTGTATATCTCAATCTGATTGCATAATTGCATTATCTCTTTTTCCGTCTGATTTATCAGACCTCTTTTAATTTCAATATCCGTCTGTGCTCTTTCCCGACTCACAAACACAGAATCCAGTCTGCTTTTAAGCACCGCAATCCGGTTATCAAGAGGCTCAATTACCTTTTCTGCCATATTGACAAAATAATCGGTAATTTCCCCAACAACAGAGCCTACATACTCATGGGAAGCGCACTTTATATTCATTCTGACCTCGTCCGTAATAACCGTTTTCAGCTTTTCCATTCCCGACAAATCCATATTGGCAATTCGATTGAGAAACAGCGCACCTGCCTTCGCCTTGACCGCAGATGAGCTTGATGCTGACATAATATTTAAAAGGGGAGTCCCCGTTATCCGCACAGCAAGTTGCGATTCTTCCGCATAGCTCACGCCTTTTGCGTTTGTCATCAGCATAAATTTTGAATTTATCTGCCTGAAAACATCATTTTCATCTGTCTCATCATTTTTATATTCCTCAAGAATTTCACCGACTTGTTTTTTAACCGAAGCAAAAACAGTTGCCGACTGCATTGAAATCTCCGGCAAAATCTCATTCTGACACCATAATGCAATATGCTTTTCCAGCAAAGACCTTATTTCTTCCATAATTTCATCCGTTATGGCATTGACTTTTGCATTTGTCGGAACTAACCCCATTTTTTGTGTCGGAGTAAAATCGTCCACCCATTTGGAAATATTTGTAATTATATCCGTGATTACTTCATTTGCCATTGGCTCGAAAATACAGCTTAAATGGCGAATATCCGTCTGAATTTTACTCACAAAAAGCTCTCTTTTTCGTTCAAGAACAGCTATATCTTTTCGGATAACGTCACAAGCCTTTTCACTTTCCTCCGCAGAGCAGGAAAGCTTTGCATATTGCCCCGGAATTATCTTTCTAAGAGCCTCTTCCTGCAGAAAATTCTGCAATGCCCTTGCCGGAGCCTTCAGCTTCACGCTCCCTTTCTTCCCTGTGAGAAATCCCGAAAGTGCGGATTCAAACTCCAAAAGTCCCGATTTGGCAAGTCGTTTTTCGTCGCCATCTCGTTTTGCTTCAAGGGCATCCTTTGCCGAGAGGAAAAACAATCCCTTCTCCCCCAAATTGGTCATTGACACCAAATTCTTCTTGGCATATCCCATAATTCGCTCCCGTTCTTTTTCGGGAATCATATCAAATCTGTTTATAACAAAAAACAAATCCTTAAATCCGTTGGCGTGCAGGCTTTTTTCAATAAAATTCATTTCATCGCAGGAACAAAGCATTGTTGCATTAAGCACAAAAATTATGGCATCCGACTTTGTCAAAAAGTCCATTGTCACCTTTGTTCTCGCCGTATATTCATTAAGCCCCGGAGAGTCTATAATTTCTATGCCGTTTTCTAAAAGAGGCAAAGGCCAAAAAAGCTCAACCCTCTCATAAGGGCTCTCCAGCAGCATATCTTTAGGGTCTTTTCCCATGGGAATAACCACATATTCATCAATTTTTTCATAAGGAATTTCCAACGGCGGAATTTTTCCCGGGCTGTGTTTTCTTATATGCTCCGACGAAGCCACGGGCAACTCCTTTGGCAAAACAGGAGGAAGGGGATTTTTAAAGTGTATAACCGCCCTCTTTTCGCCATACTTAACCTCATTGATGACCGCCGTACACGGCAGGGCATAAGCCGGAAGAATTTCCTCGCCCAAAAATGAGTTTATAAAGGTTGATTTTCCGTTTTTAAAATTCCCGACAATTTGAATTTTAAAGGTATTCCGCTTAACCCTCAAGCTCAAATCCGCCAGCTTCGACTTAAGCCAAAGCATATCCAGTCTTTCCATAATGTCTGCCGTCCGGTTAATCATCTGAGTCAGCTCGTCCCGTTTATTCCTGAATTTTTCATATTCCTCATAGCCTTTTCCCGTTTTCTTCACAATAACAGGTTTTTTCTCGCTAAGAGCAGCAGGTCTGCCTATCTTCTCTTTATCGGGCACATCTAACTCTATACTTTTTAAATCCCGAGACGGGGCGGTCAACTCCGATGATGGTATTCTAAAGAACGATTTGCCGTCATCCTCGGAAATCGGTTTATTCATACTCTCAAATTTATTTATTGAGCTATCCATAAATTCTCCCGTCAGTCAGAAATTATAAATTCAATTTTATCGCAAATAGTTTTCATTTCGTGTATTAAGGCTGAAGCATTAAATGCCGAATCACCATGCATCTCATCCTTCGCAGACAAAACAACCGATTTCTGACTTTCAACCCATTTTTCCTGCTGTTTTGTTGCCTCGCTAATCACATTGGAATACATAGCCTTTATTCGTTTTTCGCTATAAGAGGTTGCGTTATCCACTATAATCGGAATTCGTCTTCCAATCTCATCCTTAAGAATCCGCTTCTGGTTTTCGGATTTCTTCTTAAAGATTGTTTCAGACACAATAGAGCCGCCTGTTCCAAGTCCCATGGTTGCAAATATAGGTGTAACACCTATTGCCATACAGCCCATTGCCGCTCCGATACTCAATGCCGTGAGCCCTATTCTGCTTATCATCCTGCCTTTTGATAAATCATTCAGCTCAATATCCGCTTCCGCATCAAAAGCTGCATAATGCTCCTTATCGGCAATCTCATCATTCCCTGCCAGAACTCCCATTTTAAAGTTCTTTTCAAGGACAGAGTTAAACCACGCCGTATCCTTAGTATATGCTCTTGACACCAATGCTTCAATGTTATTGGAAAGGTTTGTCATCTCAATTTTCAGTCTGTACGGAAAGTCATCCTTCCACCACTTTTGCGGATTGGAGGAATGGGAAACCTCATATTGCATCTTTTCAACAAGAGATTCCTTATAATCGGCAACCTTCCCGAGAAACATATCATAACACTCATCACATTTTTTTATCATGCGGATTTTGGTTTCATCCCACACCCTATCCGCATCCTCAATCATACGACTCTTTTTATCCAGCAGTTGTTGTTTCTTTTCAAGATTCTCCTCGCCTGCCAGGCATTGACGCTCTTTGGCATAATCAATGACGGACTGAAGATGAGAATTTAGTTTAAGAGCTGTCCATTGTAGAGTCAGCGCCTTTCTTTCCGATGAAACCATCCAGGAATTTATGTGTTTCGTAATCTTATCCATGCCCATAATATTTTTATATTTGTTGTCAGGCATCTCAATTTCATAAGGGATAAAAACATCTATTCCGTTAAACTTCCACATTTTAAGCTTTTCTTTTATGTAGTCAACAACGCCGTTTCTCTGCTTGACATCAACCTGGTCAAGCTTGGTTACAATAAGCATCAGAAACGGTGTCTTCTTGGATATGAGCCGTTCTTCAATGAAAACCTTTTCGCTCATACTCAATGCGGACAAAGCACTGATTGTTATAACAGCTCCGTCGCTGGATTTAAGAGCATCTCCGATAAGCTTGGCGCGCCCCGCTTCAAGGTCTCCGGCTCCCGGAGTGTCAATAATTTCAATTCCTTTTTCAAGCCACGGAGAATTAACCCCAACGAATGCAACACCGCTCGGGTCATTTCCGTTATCGTCTGCAACATAATTTTCCCATGATGTCACAGACAAAGCGAGACTTTTTTTAGTTTTATTCCCCACATCATAAATGGTTATCCCTTCCTTTTCGGAATGACGGATACGGGTAAGCATGGCTGTCGTCGGCATATTGGCAACGGGAAGAATATCCCTTGCCAAAAGCTTATTTATAAATGTGCTTTTCCCTCTGCTGAATTCTCCGACAACAGAAACAGTAAATCTTTGACTTTTTGATTCGGAGAAAATCGCTCTAATCTCATTTGAATAGGAGGTCAGCCCTGCTTTTTCAAGAACATCAACAGCTTCAACAGCTATTCTCTTAAGCTCGACTTCGGCTTTATTTGAGCCAACCTTCCTTTCTGCCACAGATGTCCTCACTTCAGTTGCCGGTGCACTCTTATCAAAAGATTTCGCCTGTTCGGGAACAATTCCATTATCCGCAGCTTTTAAAAATGGATTATCCGAGGTTTTTTCACCATCTCCCAATAAGGATGTTCCCTGCATGAAAAAATCACGTCCACCGCTATCAGTCATAGTTGGTCTCCTTTATGCCAAATATTTATCATAAAAATCTCTGTCCAGCACCTTATATATAGGCTTAACAGATGGCTCAAGCATCATATTGAGCACCTTTTTAAATTCTTCCCCATCAGAAAAGGGCTTTTTATCAACAACAGTCATTGCCAAATCGTCATACAGCTCCAAAAGCTCATTCTTTTTTTCGGCATAAGCTTTTTTTGTCAAAGACTTTATGGCATCATGTCTGAAATAGCCAATGGGCTTATTAAAATCAATATGTTTGAAAACAATGTTATATTCAAGGTCTTCAAATCCGATCGGTTTCATTTCCGGCAGAGAATATGTCAAAACATACTTAACGGGATAAACCAGCGTCTTATCAACCTGTCCGGTAATTTTATATTTAAGAAACGGAATTTTAAGGCACGCCTTTCCGCTTTTAACAGCTACAATCGGAAATCCTGCAACATATCCTATCGGCAAACCGCAATTAAGATGAAAATCTCCCGTTTTTTCCTCTTTAAGAAACTCCATAATATTTATTTCTTTCATTATTGCTATCCTCCTATGTAACACTCTATCATATAATTATTTCCATCCTCCCACGCATCCATAAATGTTTCCATGGGAACTTCAACTCCTGCACCATTAGGCATTCCCGAATCATTAAGAATAACCATTGGATTATCCGGGTCTGTGTTATCTATTCCTATGACCTCAACAGCATGAGTTACACCGTCTCCCGGCGTGTATACATCCGAGTCATTTTCCCCTGTCCAGTATTCATCAGCATCAACGGCAACAATAACTCTGTTTCCGTCATTCAGGCTTTCAACCAAATCCTCCATGGTATTTCCGTAACTGGTCTCATTCGGAATATCATAACTGTCAAGGATTTTGTCCATATGATTTAAAGGTGTCCCGCTGCCCTCAGAGAACCAGCCGTTATCCTCCGCCATATCAACCAAATCTTCTATATCCACTTCTTCTCCCGTATATTCCTCTATAACAAATTTCTGAGCATAAAGAGCACAGCGATATGTATCCCCCTGATATTCCCATAAATCAAGGGCATCCTCCGGCTCGCCTATAACCCCTTCAGCATCAGCATTACTTGCATCAAAATTATCCAAATCGGTATATACCGCTCCATTATCATTTGCCGTGTCATAATCAACACTCGGAAGAACTAAAGTGTCGTCTTCGGATTCGATTTCGTCCACATATTCATCTTCCTCAATGTATTCTTCCTCATCATAAGAATCCTCGTTGGTTATTTCTTCTGTGTATTCTTCACCGTCAACCTCTTCTGCCGAATGAGTCTCCACTCCATAATCCACATCATCAATTTCTCCGTCAAAATCAAGGTCAGCCGCCTTTACGAAATACTCATCTGAACTTCCGTCCTCATTATAGGAAATATAACTAACCTCCGTTGTGTCAGCAACCCCGTCGTTGTTGGTGTCAGCTTCAGTCATAACAATATCAACCCTGCCGTCACCGTCAAGGTCTCCCGCATAGGAAATTATATCTGCAATTCCGTCACCGTCTGTATCTGTGGCGGAAACAGTCAAATCATCCGTTCCGTCATTGTCCAAATCATAGCCATAAACAACAGTATCTGCTTCTTCATCAACCTCCGCATAGTCGGCTTCTGTGCTTTCCGCTTCGCTGTAGTCTACTTCCGCATAGTCGGTTTCTATGCTGTCTGTTTCGCTGTAGTCTACCTCCGCATAGTCGGTCTCTGTGCTGTCCGCTTCGCTGTAGTCTACTTCCGCATAATCGGTTTCTTCGTCATAGATAATATCCTCATTTGAATATTCATCAACACCAAAGTCCACATCATCAAACTCTCCGTCAAAATCCGTGTCCTCCACCGACACATAGTATTCATCTCTGCTCATATCCTCCTCATAGGAGATATATCGTGCCTCAGAATAATCAATCATGCCGTCTGCATTTGTATCCGCCTCCATCAATGTAACATCTATATTTCCGTCAAAATCAATATCCTCGGAATATACAAGCATATCCGCATTACCGTCACCATCCATATCAACAGATTCGATAAAAGCATCATCAATCCCATCGCCGTTTAAATCGGCACTATCTTCGATTGACCATAAATCCATCTCATCAACCTCTTCATTTGGGTCATAATCATAAATGTTATTTTCATCACTCATAGGAATTACCTCCGTATACTTATACTTATGTTACATTATACATCTTTTTTTACTTTTTTGCAATAAAAATTTGCAAATTCCAACAAAATACCGCTCTTTTTCGCATTTTTTAGATAAAACAAGAGGCCGTGGCAAAATGAAATCATTTTGCCATGGCCCCGGTTGGGGATGGACGCAAAATAGCGCAGACCCAATAAACCGAATCCCGAAGGCGTACATAGGTACTCCGAGAGGTGAGGTTTATTCAAAACACAAAACACTTTTGAATTTATGAAGTATATTTGTCATTTATGCTTTTAAAAATAATTTTTATAAGCTTTTTGTGTTTTGTGTGGTCGGTGCATTTTGCGCTGTTCCCGTTATAGAGACTATTCCGCTTCAATTAAACCATATTTTCCGTCTTTTCTCTTATAAACAATATTAGTTTCCATAGTTTCCGGATTTGCAAAAACAAAGAAATCGTGTCCCAGCATATTCATCTGGAGAACAGCCTCCTCCGCAGACATGGGCTTTGAAACAAATCTTTTTCTTTTGATTATTTCAAACTCCTTCTCCTCATCAACATCCTCTCCCTCAACAACGGGAACATAGTTTTCAAATCCGCCGCCTTTAATGCTTTTTTCAAGGCGTGTTTTATTTTTTCTGATTTGTCTGTCAAGATTTTCAAGGCACTTATCTGCCGCAAACATAAGGTCTTCATTTCTTGCCTCTCCGCGAATGAAAAATCCTTTATAGAGAATGGTTATTTCAAGAATCATCTCATCTCTCTGTTGAGAAACAACGATTTTACACCCATCTTCATCGCCAAAGAATTTATCAATCTTCTTGATTTTTGCAAGAAGTTTTTCCTTTGTGCCGTCTGATAGTTCGATTTGTTTGCAAATTACATTGTAAGTCATACTTATGCCTCCATTTCTTTTCCGGCTTCCGCCGATTTATTATAAAACCCCAAAAGGATTTATAATCACTTTACAACTGTTGCTTCAACAATTTTCTTGTTGATTTTAAGCTCACATTCTTTAGCATACAGATTTTCAACTTCTGTATATCCGGCAACTCTTTTGATTATAAGATAAGAAGACTCTGTTTCAACAATATCGCTCACCTCATTAATTTTAAGAGAAAAAGCAACCTCTCCCAGCTTGCGTGACCGCTTATCAACAGCATCCTCATAAACCCACAAAACATCAGGCTCATTAACCGATGCGCCTATGTCCGTCTTATAAAAGCCCTTCGTTACCTCTCCCCAGAGTTTATTAAAATCCTCACCTTTTTTAAGTCTCTTTGCAACCTCGTCTATATGCTGTTTCGCCAGCTCGTCATTATCCTTATATATTTCAATCATTTTAATCGTTGCACTTTTATCGCTTGCATATTCATTAGGATTTTTTCCATCCATATATTTGTCAACATCAAGGGTAACTGCGTCACGAAGCTTCTTTTCCATTATAAGGTTTTTCCTTATGGTATAAACAGTATCTTCCTTCGCCAATCCAAGCTCCTGATAGGTCTTGCCATCAAGCTCCGTCAGAGTATCCATATCGCTGTCTGAAAACTCAATGCCCCACTCTGTCGCTTTTTCCGCCATAGATATATTTTTCATTATATCCATGATAGTATCATATTTTATCTGCTCAAGAACTGTCTCTTCCCCGACCTTCGCATTCCAGTCAATATCCGTCAATTCTTTCTCTATGCGCCTGCTGTATTTCGTTGCATTTTGCATGAAATAATAACGCCAAACATCCTCGTCTATCTCAATTCCATTAACAACAAGGGCAATTTCTTCACCCGTGATTTCAGGACTTGCATCCATTAACGCCCTGTAATTATTAGGTATGGTATCGTCCGGTTTAGTCAAAAAACCAAAAATGAGCCAAAGCACACCCACAACAACAGCAACAGCCAATGTTATGCTCAAAATATTCCATTTAATCCTGCGGATTGACAATCTGCTTTTTTGTGCGCCTCCTTCATTTTCCGTGTTTTTCTTTCCAAACTTCCACATACCTTTATACCTCCTGATTCTATACTTTAATTTTACACCATTTTCATCAGATATGCAATAGTAAATTTAAAAATACACAAAAAGTTCAAAAAATAAAAATTTTTTTAAAATTTTACTTGACAAATCCATAAAGAAGTAGTATAATACTCTTTGCGTGATGAAAAACAAGCATATGCACCATTAGCTCAGTTGGTAGAGCACCTGACTCTTAATCAGGGTGTCCACGGTTCGAGTCCGTGATGGTGTACCAATCGAAATCCTTAGAGCCATAAGGCTTTGAGGATTTTTTCTTTTTATCCCCTTTATATGTAATATCAGTTTTTCTAACCGATAAAAATTACAATAAAAACTTTTTTCAAATTAACCTTACTTTAACCTTGGACAATTATACTTTAACTAAACTAAAGGCTATAAAATGACTAAGCCGTGATTATATGGCAGATGGAGGTGAAAATGAGTGAAATTCAGGCATGAATATAAACATCAAATAAATCTTGCGGATATTTACGGATTAAGAACCAGATTATCCGCTGTTGCAAGGCACGACCCCCACGCAGGAGAGGACGGGACATATTCCGTCAAGAGCTTGTATTTTGATAATTATATGGACAAGGCATTAAGGGAAAAACAAGACGGCGTGAGAATACGTGAGAAATTTCGTATCAGATACTACGGATGCGACACATCATTTATAAAATTGGAGAAGAAAAGCAAAATAAACGGTTTATGCAACAAGGTAAGCTGTCCTATCACCGCACAAGAGTGTCAAAAAATAATTGACGGCGATTTTGAATTTCTGCTCCATTCAGAGCATGAGCTGATGCGTGAGCTTTACGCAAAAATAAAATATCAGCTTCTTCGCCCGAAATGCATTGTTGCATATACCCGTGAATGTTTTGTTTATCCGCCCGGTAATGTGCGTGTAACTCTTGATATGAATATATGCGGCAGCAATAATATCAAAGAGTTTTTAAATCCCGATTTGCAGTTTTTGCATTTATTTCGCAATACTGTGTTGGAAGTTAAATGGGATGAATATTTGCCTCAAATAATTCGTGACTGCGTTCAGGTTAAAGGCAGACAAAGTGCCGCATTTTCCAAATACGCAGCAGTAAGATTTTAAATTTTATTAACGAAAGGAAATCAGTATTATGAGTTTTTCAGATGTATTTAAATCAAGCTTTTTAAGCAATATCAATTCTTTTTCAACCTTGGACGTGCTTTTAGCACTCGGACTTTCATTTGTTTTAGGACTTTTTATATTTATGATATACAAAAAGACCTACTCCGGCGTTATGTATTCAGACTCTTTCGGCATATCTCTTATTGCAATGTCAATGATTACAAGCCTTGTTATTATTGCAGTAACATCAAATGTGGTGTTGTCGCTTGGTATGGTCGGTGCTCTTTCTATCGTTCGTTTCAGGACGGCAATTAAAGAGCCTATGGATATAGCGTTCCTGTTTTGGTCAATAGCGGTTGGTATCGTTCTCGGCGCAGGACTTCTTCCTCTTGCAATTATCGGCTCAGTTATTATCGGTATTATTATCGTTGTTTTCTCAACCAGAAAGCTTGGCGATACCCCATATATTCTCGTTATAAGCTGCGATGACGAAAGCACGGAAACAGCTGTTAAAGAGCTTTTGAATAAAGAAGCTAAAAAGAACCTGCTCAAATCAAAATCGGTAAGCAAATTAGGTGTTGAATTAACATATGAAATTCGTGTGAAAAATGATGATACACACTTTGTAAATCAAATTTCTACAACAGAAGGCGTATCTAACGCAGTTTTAGTTTCCTATAACGGCGAATATATGTCATAATTTAAAAGGAGGGGCCAGCGCAAAATGCACCGACCACACAAAACACAAAAAGCGAATAAAAAATCATTTTAAAAAGCGTAAATGGCAAAATATGCTTCATAAATTAGGAAAGAAATTCGCCAAACTGCGAATTTCTGAATTTAAAAGTGTTTTGTGTTTTGAATAAACCTCACCTCTCGGAGTACCTATGTACGCCTTCGGGATTCGGTTTATCCAATCTGCGCTATTTTGCGTCCATCCCCCAATGATGCTGTAGCAAAATGAAATCATTTTGCTACAGCATCTGCCTACGGCAGAATTTTATGCACCGTCGAAATTTTCGCACAGTATATGTGCGAAACGGCGATGTGCGTAATTTCCATTATACGCCTTGTCAGTCCACAGACGAGGTGGTATATATTTATTTTCATTACTATTTGTGGACAGAAAGGCTATGGAAATTGAAATGCTAAAAAAAATAACCCCTATTGTTTTATCGTTATGCTTGATACTTGGCATAAGTGTAACGGCAGAGAATACTTCGGGCAATGAAAATATCCCAAGCACTTCTTCGGAAAGACCGATGCGTGGAGATTTTGACCCATCAAGAATGCCGCAAGGAAATTTTGACCCATCAAGGATGCCGCAAGGAAATTTCAACCCCTCTAATATGCCGGAAGGATTTACTTCGCCGGAGGGTGATTTCACACCGCCGCAGAGTAATGAAAGCAGTAACACGGAAACAAATGTCACTCCAACAAATGAAAATGAAGATGTGACCGAAGATAATCCGCAGACCTTTGAAAACGGCAATGAATCAGATAAAATGCAAAACGGAAATTCACCTTTTGGCGGACAGATGCCCGGAGGCATGGGCGGATTTCCCGGTAATATGCAAAATGCTCAGAATGTAGCAACAGAGGAACAATCCACAGGTCTTTGGGGATTTGTTAAAACATATTCTACTCCTATTACATCTGTTGTTCTTTTGGCATTGGCATTTGTATTTGTTCTTTTCTACAAAAGAAAAAATTACTGATAAATATAAATGTCAAAAAATACGAAGTAAAGGAGGGCAAAAAATATGATTTCAAGTAAATACATTTCAAAAATAACTACTGTATTGATTTCTGTCGTTTTAATTCTCTGTGTTCTTGCAATGAGTTTTTCCGATAAGCTCATATCCATTTTCGGCAACAGGGGATATGCGATGGAATACGAAACGGCTCTTTTCGATACGAGCAAAATTATGGAAGTTAATATCATTATGGATGATGATAAATGGAATGAAATGCTGAATAATGCCACGCAGGAAATTTATTATGAATGTGATGTTGAGATAAACGGAACAACATTTAAGCAGGTCGGAATAAGACCGAAAGGCAATACAAGTTTATCCTCTATTGCAAAAGACCCTGATAACAACAGATATAGCTTCAAGCTTGAATTTGACCAATTTGTAGATGGGCAAACCTGCTTCGGGCTTGACAAGCTTATTTTAAATAACAGCTATGCAGATACGACCAATATGAAGGAAGCCATTGTTTACGATATGTTTCAGTATTTAGGAGCTGATGCTTCGCTCTACAATTACGCAAAAATATCTGTTAACAACGAATACTTTGGTGTGTATCTTGCGTTGGAAGCAGTTGAGGACAGCTTTCTCCTCCGTAACTACGGAACAGAAAAGGGCTATTTATACAAGCCCGACAGTATGAACCACAATGACAATAATAATGATGACAAAAAAGCAATGAATGGCGATTTTGGGTCTGTGTCTAATGACAAATTCAAAATGCCGGAAGGTAATGCCGCGGCACAAGGTCGAGGATTTCCGCCGGGATTTGGAAGAAATCCGGAAAAAACTGCCGGGGATACCAACGAAAATCAAACCAAACCGGAGCCGTCCGGTAATAAAAACGAAATGCAAAAGGAAAGAAGCTTTGCGGGCGGCGGAGAAAGAATGGGGCGCGGCGGAATGCCCGGTATGATGGGAAGTGGCGGTAATCTGAATTACTCGGATGATAATTTGGAAAGCTACACTACTATATGGAACGGTCAGGTGAATGACAGCTCGGACAGTGACCATAAAAGAGTTGTTGAAGCCTTAAAGAATGTTCATAGCGGAACAAATATTGAAAAATATATCGATGTTGACCAAATTTTGAAGTATATGGCAGTTCACAACTTTTCCGTCAATGAGGATAGCTTAAGCGGTTCAATGGCACACAATTATTATCTGTATGAAGCAAACGGAAAAATCAGTATTCTGCCGTGGGACTATAACCTTGCTCTTGGCGGAATGCACGGCGGAGATGCAACAAGTGTCGTAAACGAGCCTATTGATGATTTGTGGCAGGGAACAAAGCTTTTTGATTTCGTTTTGGAAAACGAAGAATACAAGGCTCGCTATCACGAATATTACGAAAAATTAGTGAATGAGTATCTGTATGGCGGTAAATTTGAAGATACCTATAACAGAATCAGAACGCAGATTGATAAGCTTGTGGAAACCGATCCTAATGCGATGTATGGCTATGAAGAATATACGAAAAGTGTCGAAATCTTTTACGAAGCCGTTATGCTCCGTGCCGAGAGCCTTAAAGGACAGCTCGGTGGTTCTATTCCGTCAACTGCGGAAGGTCAAAGAGCTGATTCTTCCACACTTATTGATGCTTCTCATATAAATTTGTCAGATATGGGAACATTTATGGGAGGCGGCGGTGGCCCCGGTGGTAACCGAGATGGTAAAGCTCCTCAAATGCCCGAAAATAATCAAAATAACACTCCCCCCGATGATGCAAATGCAGAATAATTTATTTCTCTTGATTTATGGTGTAATATCAAAGTATATTGCACCATAAGTTGTTCTGTTTTTAATCCTAATTTAATTTTATTTATGTATAATAAAATGTCAAATGCGTGAAAGTGGTGATTTTATGATTGCAAAACGATTATTTGCTCCGATTATATTGGCTGTTTGCTTACTTTTGGGCGGTTGCAGTACAGAAACAAAAATTGAAGCTCCGCCTGTTACAGGAAAGTTTAATTTTACTGTTTTAAAAGCAGGTCAGGCAGACGCCATCTTTATGCAGACACAAAATCATAGCATTATTCTCGATTGCGGCGAAAAGGATGACGGTGATGAGCTTGCGGAGCTGTTACAGGAAAAGGGCATATCCAATGTGGATTATATTTTCATAACCCATTTTGACAAAGACCATGTTGGCGGCTTCCCCGAGGTTATGGAAAATGTGACTGCAAGCAATATTATCGTTCCCGATTATGTGGGCAACAACGATGAATATGCAGATTACCTGAAAATAGTCAACGAGAAGGAATTGGAAATCACAACTCTGACGGAAGATACATCTTTCACTCTTGATGATGTTTTGTTTGAAATATCAACACCGAAAAAGCATTCCTACGCTGAGGGTGATAACGATTTCTCTTTGGTTATCTCAGTAACTCACGGAGAAAACACCTTCCTCTTTGCAGGCGATGCAGAAAAAGACAGACTTACCGAAGTTTTGTCCGAGTTCGGAAAACAGTATGATTTTCTCAAAGTTCCTCATCACGGGAAATTTAATAGTGTTACACAGCGTTTTATAAATACAATAAAACCGAAGTATGCAATAGTTACAGACAGTGAGAAAAATCCGGCGGAAATTAAAACCACAGCTGTTTTGCAGTCGGTCGGGACAGAAATTTATTCAACCGCAGACGGTAATATTTCGGTTGCATCTGATGGTAAACAGATTACAATCTATCAATAATTTGACAACTATGCGCCAAATATTCAGTTTATCGATTTACTTTTTGCAATAAATGTTATATAATGATAGCAAGGCAGGTGATTTTATGAGACTTTTGGTTGTTGAAGATGAAAAGCATCTTAATAAGACGCTAACAGAAAGGCTGACAAAAATAGGATACACCGTTGATAACTGTTTTGACGGCGAGGACGCCTTATACTATATAGAAAACACACAGTATGACGGGGTTATACTCGATGTTATGATGCCTAAAATCAACGGCTTTGAGGTTCTTCGCATTATGCGTGATAGGAAAATCCTCACTCCCGTTTTAATGCTGACAGCAAAGGACTCGGATGAGGATATTATAACCGGGCTTGACACCGGGGCAAATGATTATCTTCCCAAGCCATTCTCTTTTGCGGTATTGTGTGCAAGGATAAGGGCAATGCTTCGTGTAAAAGAGAATATTTCAGGAAATATACTGGAAATCGCTGATTTGAGTGTTGATACGGTTACAAGAACAGTTAAGCGTGGTGATGATATTATTGAGCTTTCATCAAAGGAATACTCCGTGCTTGAATACCTTATGCGAAACAAAGGTATTATTGTTTCAAAAGAGAAAATCGAGGAAAATATATGGAATTACGAATATGAAGGAACAAGCGATGTTATCAAGGTTTATATACATCACCTGCGAAAAAAGATTGATGATAAGTACGAGAAAAAGCTGCTCCACACAATTAAAAATGTGGGATATGTGATAAGGGAAGATTAATATGAAAAGGATTACTTCTATAAAAACAAGAATAACAATATGGTACACAACATTGATGTTTATTCTGATAGTTGTTGTATTATCCTTGGTTGGCGGACTTTCTTATCAGCTTTCGATAGATAGCATTGAAAAGGATGTAATTCTTCAGGTCACGCAGGTCACAGAAAAGCTTTCAAAAAGACAGACTGATATATTTGATTTAGTTGACAACAAAGAGGAATTTAAGAATGTATCCATATATGGAGCAGGTGGCAAATATATTGTCGGACAATATATTTATGATGTTTCGAACATTCCTTTTGAGGAGGGTGTGCCCCGTAAAGAAAGCATCAACGGAAAAGAATATATTGTTTATGATATAAGAACTCCATCACCGCCAAGAATGCACGGCGGTTTTTGGATAAGAGGTGTTGAATCCGTTAATTCAACCATGCTTTTGGGGAAATCGGCAATTATAATTATGCTTATTTTAATTCCGCTTATTCTGCTTCTCACTGCACTTGGCGGATATTATATTACAAAACGAGCATTCAGACCCGTGAACAATATTGTTAAAACCGCCAATGAAATTTCTTCACAAAATGACATAAAACAACGAATAGAAATTAATCCCGATGCAAAGCAGGATGAACTTCATAATTTATCGCTTACGCTCAATCATATGCTTGATAAAATTGAAAATCTCATAAATCAAGAGAAACAGTTTACATCCGATGCTTCCCACGAACTCCGAACGCCAATCAGCGTTATTTTGGCACAAGGTGAATATCTACTGGAAATTGCGGAAAACGAAAAAGAAAAAGAACTTGCAAAAAATATCGTTGATAAGGCAAATCAGGTTTCAAAGCTTGTATCCCGCCTTTTGTTTCTTGCAAGAATTGACCAAAACCGTCAGAAATTCAACAAAGAAAAGGTGGATGTGGGTGTGCTTGTGGATATTGCGACAGACAGCTTAAGGACACTTGCGGAGCAAAAAGGTATTCTATTCTTAACGAATATCCCCGATGATATTATTGTCGAAGCTGACGAAGCATTACTTCTCAGTGCCATTACAAATCTGATAAGTAACGGAATAAAATACGGAAAGGAATCGGGGAACATTGTCATATCCGCTTCAAAATGCGGCGAAAGCACAGAAATTGTTATTGCAGATAATGGTATAGGAATATCCGGTGAGCATCTTGATAAAATATGGACTCGCTTTTATCGTATTGATGATGTGCGTAATGATGAATACGGCAGTAATGGTTTGGGACTTTCAATGGTAAAAAGCATTATCGACCTTCACGGAGGAAAAATATCTGTGAAAAGCGAGCTTGGAAGCGGAACGGAATTTAGAATTCTGCTGAATGAATAAAAAATATATGAAATGATACGGTGAAAAGAAAAAGGGGCTGTAGCAAAATGATTTCATTTTGCTACAGCCTCTTGGGGGGATGGACGCAAAATAACGCAGATTGGATAAACCGAATCCCGAAGGCGTACATAAGTACTCCGAGAGGTGAGGTTTATTCAAAACACAAAACATTTTTGAATTTTGAAATTCGCTAAATCGCGAATTTCTTTCCTAATTTATGAAGTATATTTTGTCATTTACGCTTTTAAAAATGATTTTTATACATCTTTTTGGGTGTTTTGTGTGGTCGGTGCATTTTGCGCTGTCCCCTTGGTTTTAAGAGAACCTGCCGTTTTTATATTTTGTTTTAATTACACACCGCTATACGCCGAAAATCCGCCGTCAACAGGGATTACAACCCCGTTTACAAAAGATGCCGCATCTTTTGAGACAAGAAACAGTAGTGTTCCGATAAGCTCTTCCGCCTTTCCGAATCTTCCCATTGGTGTGCTGTTTAAAATTTTATCCGTTCTCGGTGTTGGCGTTCCGTCTTCGTTAAATAACAATTTTTCATTCTGCTTTGTCACGAAAAATCCCGGTGCTATCGCATTGCATCTTATATTCGTTTTTGAAAAGTGAACTGCAATCCATTGGGTGAAATTGGATATTGCCGCCTTCGCTCCCGAATATGCAGGGATTTTTGTTAAAGGCGTAAACGCATTCATACTCGAAATGTTGATTATACTTGCATCTTCTTTAGAGAGCATATCCTTTGCAAAAACCTGTGTTGGGAGAAGTGTCCCTAAAAAGTTTAAGTTAAACACGAACTCAACCCCCTCCTTATCCAAATCAAAGAAGGTTTTAAGGTTTCCCATATCCTCACTCTTAAAATATTCGTTATCGGTGGTTGCTTTCGGATTATTTCCCCCTGCGCCGTTGATTAAAATATCGCAAGCTCCGAAATCCTTTAAGATTTGGTTATGAGCTTCTTCTATGCTTTCCTTATCCAAAACATTGCATTTATAACCTTTTGCGATGCCGCCGTCACTCACGATTTCATCGGCATACTGTTTTGCCATTTCCTCATTCAAATCAAGAAGGGCAACCTTTGCATTTGTTTTCGCCATTGCTTTTGCAAACATTGAGCAAAGGACTCCCCCTGCTCCCGTTATAACAACAACTTTATCTTTTAAATCTATTTCAAAGGGTAGTTTCATTATTTCTCTCCTTTTTCAAGTGTTTCCCATATTCCTGCCATATACATAGCTCCAAGTGCTCTGTCATAAAGACCATACCCCGGCTTTCCTGTTTCGCCCCATATCATTCTTCCGTGGTCAGGGCGGAGATATCCTTTAAAGCCCACCTCATGATAAGCCTTTAAGATTTCAACTATATCAAGTGAGCCGCACTCTGAAAAATGTCCGCTTTCCTCAAATGAGCCGTCTTCCGGTATCTTTATGTTTCTTACATGGGCAAAGTGTATTCTTCCCATCTTGCCGTACTTTCTCACCATAGCGGTGTAGTCATTAAAAGTTGCACAGCCGAGACTTCCGCTACACAAAGTTAACCCGTGGTGAGTATCATCATAGAGGCTTAAAAATCTGTCAAGGTTCTCTTCATTTGTTATAATTCTCGGAATACCGAATATGCTCCACGGCGGATCATCCGGATGAATTGCCATATTAACATCGCACTCTATTGCAACGGGCATAATTTCCTTTATGAAATATTCAATGTTTTTCCAAAGTCCTTCCTCGCCGATTTCCTGATAAGCCTTAATCAAATCGGAAACCTCGTCGGGGGAATAGGAAGCATCCCAGCCGGGAAGAGTCAGCTTTGTCGGGTCCATTTTATCAACATCACTTTTATGATATACAAGAGATGTTGAGCCATCCTCATTCACCCATTCAAGGTTTGAACGGGTCCAGTCAAAAACGGGCATAAAGTTATAGCAGACACACTTAACTCCCGCCTTTGCAACCCGTCTGATATTTTCTTTGAATACTTCTATATATTCTTTATAATTCCCTCTGCCAAGCTTTATATCTTCATGCACAGGGATAGACTCGATAACCTCCATAGTCAGTCCGTTATCGTTACATTGCTTTTTAATTTCAGCAATTTCGCTATCTTCCCAAACCGTTCCGACCTGCTTATATACCGCTGTCGTTATATCCGACACGCAGGGGATTTGCCGTATTTTCCCAAGTGTTACTGGGTCATCCTCCCCATACCATCTAAATGTTATTTTCATATATACACTTCCTTTCCGTTATTTTTTGCACTCTCATACATCGAGAACATCGCCTTATGAGTATTTTCAATGCTTTCAAAATCGAAATATGTATTGCCGTCGTAAAAATTACCGATTAACATATCGTGACCGCTTCCCCAATGCTTTTTCCCGATAGCTCCCTCTTCATTTTCACAGATTTCTTCACCATTTATGAAAAGCTTACCGAAAGCATAATCCGCCGTTCCATTTTCAAAGGTTATACTAATATGAAAATCATCATTGGCTTTGTTTGCATTTGTTGCAAAAAATACTCCCGTTATACCATTTTCAAACTTTAAATATGCCGAAAATGTGTCCTCAACCTCGATATATTCATCAAGGGAATAGTTCATCGCATTGGCTTTAACGCTTTTAATATCCCCAACAAGATATTTCATCAAGTCAAGGACATGGACAGCCTGATTGATTAAGACTCCGCCGCCCTCGGTTTTAAATTTACCCTTCCAATCAGAAGAAGTATAGTATTCTTTTGTCCTGCACCATGTTAAAATTCCTTTAACACCAATAATTTTGCCAAGCTTTTTACTCTCTGCAATTTCCTTTAATTTTTCAACACTTTTATTAAGTCTGTTTTGAACAACAAAGCAAACCTCATTGACTCTTTCAAGGTTTTTAAGCTTATCCAGTTCTTCACCCGTCATAACCGCAGGTTTTTCGCAAACGACCTTTTTGCCCGATTTTAAAGCCTTTTTTGTCATTTCAAAGTGCAGATAATGAGGCGTGCAGATATGAACCGCGTCTATATTCTCATCCTTTAACATTTCATCAAAATCGGAGTAAAATTTCGCTCCATATTCAGCTTCGCAAGTCTGTTTTTTGCTCACATCAATATCGCAAATACCGTAAAGCTTTGCGTTTTTGCAGTTATTAACTGCGGAAATATGGACAGGGGCAATACTGCCAAGCCCAACAATGCAAATATTTGTCATTTTTATCACCTGTTAATATGTGCTTGAATTATCGTCTACAACGATTTGCTGTTCCTTTTTAACAACAGTTGAATTTTTGATTTTATCCTGAAGAATGTCATAGAATTTATCATCGGGGAAGTTTTTAACATCAACAATTTCTCCCGTCCAGCCGCTTAAGTGGACTGAATTGGAAATTGTAAGCCCTTTTATTCCCTCTTCACCTTTTGCTAAAAGCTCCTGCCCGTTTAAAATTGCATTTGTAAAGTTCTGCAAAATTCCAACGTGCTGTTTTCCGCCCGAAAAATCAACGGGAATTTCACATTTCCAGCACTCAGGCTGTGCAAACGGAGTCTTATTAACCTTGTTATGCTCACGCTCTGAAATCACATTTCTGTGGAACATAAGCTTATTATTCTCAACAACCAATTTACCCATATCGCAGGCAATTTCAAGACGGTTTGTTCCGGGAGCTTCACCTGTTGAGGTTATATATTCCCCTGTTGTGCCGTTGTCATATTCAAAATAAGCCATAACATCGTCTTCAACTTCTATGTCATAGTATTTTCCGAAAGACACCTTTGCGAAAATCTTATCGGGCATACCGAACATCCATTGCCAAAGGTCAAGCTGGTGAGGATTTTGATTGATTAAAGCACCGCCGCCCTCATCCTTCCAGGTTGAACGCCATGTGCTGCTGTCGTGATAAGCTTGAGGTCTGTACCAATCGGTTATTATCCAGGTTATTCTCTTGATATGTCCAAGCTCACCCTTTTTAACCATATCACGGATTTTCTGATAAACAGGGTTTGTTCGCTGGTTATACATTATTCCGTATACCTTATCGGATTTTGCCGCCGCCTCATTCATTTCCTTTACCTGCTTTGTATATACCCCTGCAGGCTTTTCAATCAGAACATTCAAGCCATATTCAAAGGCTTTAATTGCCAATTCGGGATGAGAATAGTGTGGAACAGCGATTAAAACTGCATCGCAAAGTCCGCTTTTATACATTTCCTCCGCATTATCAAATATACCGATTTCAGGGTGATTTTCCTTTGCCTTTTCCCGTCTTGCCTCTGAAATGTCGCAGAGTGCAGTCAGCGTCATATTCTTAACCTGACCGTCATTGACATTTTTCGCATGGGTTGTTCCCATATTTCCGTAACCAACAATTCCAAGTCTTACCTTTTCCATAATTATCCCTCTATTCCTTCAAGAATTTTTAAAAGTGCGTTATGCGCAACCGTAAATGTTCCTTCTCCGCTTTTCGGGAGGTCCTTCATTAAATCGCCCATTTCAAGCTCAGAGAGTCCCTCAAAGCTGCCGAGATGCGGCTCTAAGCTCAAAAATCCGTTAAAGCCGTTTTTAAAGAGCTGCGTCAAGATATATTCAACATTTCCGTCACCATAGCCCGACGGAACAACGCTTCCGTCTTTAGATAAAGCATCTTTTATATGCATATATTCGATATAGTTTTTAAGCATCTCAAAGGCTTCTTTTGTGTCCTGACCGCTTTGAACAAAGTTTGCAGGGTCAAACACCGCCTTAAAGTTATCGCAATAGAGATTTTTCATTAAATCTTCGCATCTTGATGCAATGTCGCCGTAAATATCCTTTTCGTTTTCGTGAAGAAGAACAACATCATTTTCCTTTGCGTAATCAATCATTTTCTTAAGATTTGCAAAGACGATTTCTCTTTCTTCATTTGTCCATTCTCCGCCCTCATGGAAAAAGCTGAACATTCTTATGTATTTGGTATCAAGAATTTTGGCGATAGCAACAACTCTTTTAAATGTTTCAAAATGTGCCTCCAAATCATCGGAAATTTTAACCTTTCCGATTGGTGAGCCGATTGACGACACTTTTATGCCGCACTTATCCATTTTAGCTTTAAGGTCTCTCGCCTCATCATCTGTGAGTGCGGAAATATTCTTCCCGTCAATGCCTCTCGGCTCAAAATATTCTATCCCAAGCTTGTTAAGCACCGCAAATTGCACATCAACATTTGCATCAATTTCATCAGAAAATCCCGAAATTTTAAATTTTTCCATTTCTAATACCTCTTTTCTTCATTATAATTTAATTATATACAAAATTTTTTAAATTTTCTAAATCAATATTGTTCAAAACATTGCAAATCTTGCTATTATATGTTATACTCATTATGAGGTGATTACTTTTTATGAAATATAACGACAAATCAGGGCTGTACAGTTATACCCATAGCACGGATAATTCGCCTGTTCCTGCATCCTTCAAGCTTCACAATCACAATAATATGAACGAAATTCTGATTTTCCTTGAAGGGAACAGCGAGTTTCACGCCGAAGGCTCTGTTTACCCTTTAAATCCCTTTGACACGGTTGTTGCACACCGTGACGAAATGCACCGCATACGCCATTTAGAGCCCCTTTGTCGTTATGAAAGAATTGTAATCAACATCCACAACAGTTTTTTCACCAAATATGATTGCGAGGAATTTAAAAAGATTTTTGTTTCAAGACCTCTTGGGGCTAATAATCTGATTTCGGGAGATATTATTCAAAAAAGCAATATTATTGACATCGCAACTTCCATAGATAATATTTTAAAGACCGACACGGCTGTTCCCGAAATTGTTATTCGGAGCAAGCTTATTGACCTTTTATACACCCTTAACAAAATATCTTCAAATTCAGGAACCGACAACCCCCGAAATGAACAGCTTCGGGCAATTCTTATATACATAAATGAAAATTTATCCTCACCCCTTACTCTTGAATCAATAGCCGAAAAATTTTTTATAACAAAATATCATCTTTGTCACATTTTCAAAAAGCAAACGGGGTTTTCCGTTAATAAATACATAACTCACAAAAGAATTCTGCTTGTCCGCGAGCTTTATTCACAGGGAAAAACCCTGCTTGAAGCGAGCTTTGAAGCAGGGTTTTCAAATTATTCAAATTTTTACAAAATGTATAAACACGAAATGGGAAAATCTCCGAGAGAAGACTTAAAATAGGCAGTTAAAGCGTTTTTATATAAACCTTTGGCGAGACCCCGATTCTTTTTTTGAATACTTTGGAGAAATATTGTGAATCGGCATATCCGCACTGGTTTGAAACCTCTGATATACTTGTAAAGCCCTGTTGCAATAATGCGCAGGCATTCTGAATCCTTATAATATTTAAGTATTCAGCAATCCCCACATTAAAGCTTCTTTTAAAGACCGAAGAAATATATTTCGGGCTATAAGAAAGTTCATTACTTATTACCTCCAGAGACAACTTCGGTTGAGGAAAATTATCATCAATATATTTTTTGATTACAAGTGCAATATTCTCTTTTAAATCTTTTTTAGAACCAATTTGAATAATTTTGTTGCATAAATAATGGAAAGAATAAAGC
Source organism: Oscillospiraceae bacterium (assembly GCA_015068605.1). GTDB lineage: Bacteria > Bacillota > Clostridia > Monoglobales > Monoglobaceae > SIG454. The sequence continues at coordinate 28,267 of SVKF01000002.1, read as the reverse complement.
AAAATACTTTCTGCAATTAAATCCGTCGTTTCCGGATTTGAAGTCAACCCATTTTTCCAGAAATCAAAAATTTCCTGACAACCGCCAAAATGAAAATTTCTCGATGAAATTTTAAGATTATCCATAATCATATTCGCCCTGGAGCCTAAAAAACTGATGTACATATACGATAAATCTTCTAAAGCCTCTATGCGACGCGGAACGGCGGGAAATGTGAAAAAAACATCTCCCTGTTTTAAAGACAATATTTTATTCGCCATATGAAGATTACCCTTTCCGCTGCAGATAAAGTATATTTTATATACCGGCTCCGTCATTATTGCCGAATGCACCTGCGGTTTTGTCTCCAATACAAAATTTATTGTATGAATTGAATGATAGTCCTTATGATAGGGAATAAAATGGCATATATTTTCGTTCATGAAACTCACCTCATTTTACTATGATTATAATAGCATAAATTTATTTTGTCAATTAAAATCATACTTTTTTCCACAAATTCACGGAAAATATCCATTGAAATCCAAATTATGTGTGATATAATGAAGCTATACTGAAGGAGGTATATAACGTGAAAGTTCCTTTCCCGTTAAGCCTCCGGCGGATTTTATTGTCCGTGCAAAATTTTCCGAGCAATTATGCTCGGAAATGCACATGGACTAAAATAATCTCTTATCATTCCTTGCTCTGCGGATAAGAGAAAATTTATTACTATTTGTGCCGACGCAGAGCGGCGGAATGGAGATTATTATGAAAAAAGTAAGAATTGGTGTATTGGGTGCTTATCGCGGTACAAGTATGATAAATTACTGCAAACGAGCAGACAATGCCGAAGTGGTTGCAATCTGCGATAAATCCCCGGAAGCACTGGAAACACAGCGTGAAAATGCAAATGGCTTAAACATAACATTTTATGATAATTTTGAAGATTTTATAAAACACGATATGGATGCAGTTGTTCTTGCAAACTATGCAAATGAACACGCCCCTTTCGCCATAAAGGCAATGAAGCTTGGAAAGCACGTCTTTTCAGAAGTTTTACCTGTGCAGACAATGAAGGAAGCCGTTGAACTGATTGAAACAGCTGAAGAAACCGGAATGATTTATGCCTACGGTGAAAATTATTGCTATATGCCGGCTCCTTATGAAATGAAAAAGCTGTATAATCAAAATAAAATAGGCGAATTTGAATATGGTGAATGTGAATATATTCATAACTGCGAATCTATTTGGCCAAGTATTACATACGGCGAAGAAGACCATTGGCGTAATAATATGTATTCAACATTTTACTGCACCCACTCTTTAGGTCCGATTATTCATATCACAGGACTTCGACCTGTTTCAGTAACCGGTTTTGAGGGGACCAAAAACGAAAGAAAGCTTCGCACAGGTTCAAAAAGCGGAAGCTTTGGAATAGAGATGGTTACTCTTGAAAACGGCGGTATAATAAAAAGTATTCACGGAGGCTTATACAGCCATTCTATATGGTATTCTTTATATGGCTCAAAAGGAAGAATGGAAAGCAGCAGGCGGGATGCAAGAGATGGATATATAAATAAGATCTATATAAATGCAGATAGTTTTTCAGGAGAATATGGGGAAGAAAAAATTGAAAGCTATGACCCTATCCACGAATTTGCGGATAAAACCGAAGGGTTTGGTCATGGTGGCTCGGATTTTTATTCAATGTACTATTTTGTTGAAAGACTCAAGGGCAATTTAGATGCGGATATCATAGATGTTTATGAAGCTATGGATATGTTTTTACCGGGAATGTTTGCATACCGCTCTATTTTAGACGGCGGAGTTCCAAAAGAAATTCCAAATCTCCGTGATAAAGCTGTCAGAGACTTGTGGAGAAATGACACAGCCTGCACTGACCCGAAGGTTGCAGGAGATATGCTTCAGCCCACATTCTCAAAGGGGACTCCCAAGATAGACAAATCCGTATATGATTATATGAAAAAGCTGTGGGATGAGGAATGCCGGAAAAAAGAGGGCACGTACAGAGATATGGCATTTAATCAGGGGAGTAAAAAATAAATGTATCTTTTTATGATAATTGTTGCTGCTGTTATGTTTTCTTTTCAGTTTGTTTTCAATGACGGATTTAGAAGAGAGGCTGGTAGCAGCCTCAATGCATCCCTTAAGTTTACGCTATATTCATCTTTTACCGGATTGATAGTTTTGCTTGTTATAAATAAACTACATATGGAAGTAAGCTTGTTTTCCGTGTTGACAGCGTGTGTTTACAGTGCTGTGTGTATATCTTTAAGTTACGCATCAATCAAGGCATTTTCATATGCAAACTTATCGGTATATTCCGTTTTTTCTATGATTGGCGGAATGATATTGCCATTTTTATACGGCATTATGTGCGGAGAAGAATTTAAGGCATTCAGACTGGTTTGTTGCGTGCTTATTGCCTTATCTGTCACAATGTCAATCAAAAAAGGTGAACATTCAAAAAAAGCAACAAAATACTATGTGCTTGTATTTGTTTTGAATGGTTTGACGGGAGTTATTTCAAAGTTTCATCAATCTTATCCCAACCTATGTGTTGACAGCGGAAGCTTTATGATACTTACAAAGATTACCGCTGTTTTGTTTAGCTTGATTTTGTTGTTATTAAAAAAAGAACGCAATTTTTCCGTAAGCAAAAAAGCACTTATTTATTCCGGCTTACATTCGATTCTAAACAGCGTGGGAAATCTGTTGCTTTTGATTGCATTATTGCATTTGCCCGCATCTGTTCAATATCCTGTTGTTACCGGAGGCGTTATCATTGTGTCTACTTTGATTGATATTATTCGCAGAGAAAAGATAACCCAAAAAGAACTTTTGGCGACGGGTATTGCTTTTGTCGCTACAGTGTTAATGGCAATGTAAAACTTATATTATATTGCAAAAGGTTAAAGTGTAATTATATTGAATGAAATACAGAACGTGGCAAAGCAAGTACATCATCAAATAAGTTGCGTCATCTATTTCATTCGGATCTTCCACGTCGGAACAAGCTATATATCGCTTGCTCTGATTTTTTATAAAAATCAGAGTTCGCTCATTTCGCTACTCTTCCTTTTTCGTAAAAGGTCGCGTTAAAGTCAGCTATTCGCTTGTAAACACGCTCATATCGCCTCAATATAAAACATGACGGTATTTTGCTAAGTAAAATGAATATTCAAAGATGTCAAGTGATATTGGATATCATGTATCAAAAGTATTGCAACTTTATTACATCAAGAAAGACATTATCATTGAGCAGACAAGACAGCATAACTTTTTTAATGGATTTTTTGTGTTTTGTTTGCTCTTTGTAATTCCTGTGAATAGCTAAAGCGTTTTTCCTGAACATATTTAACGATTTTTGCCCATTTTCAAATAAAACTCTACAGCTATCTTCATTAAATACTACATCTAACTGACAATGAAGACTCTCTATTCTCCAATGTTTTCGAACTACATCCAAGAAATTTTCGGCTGTCGATATTAAACTACTAATATAAAAACTAACTTCCGTTGTTGTTCCTTTGGAAGTGGTAACTTTACGCTGCAATGCAAATATCGTCTTTAATCCACTCCATTCATCAATGCTGTCCAACCAATCTATATTTTTAAAAACATAGCAAGTTATGACCTCATGCCTTTCACGATTTTTTTTGCTCACGGAAGCTTTTTCACTATCAAATTCTCCACTAAGTATACCATCAAGGTAAAGCTTCACATCATCATATAATTGTTTTTGATTAGCTTTTAGACAAATACAATAATCACCATTATTTTTTATAATTTTTGATATGGTTTCTTTTTGACAATGTTCTGCATCAGCGGTTATGATTTTGTTTTCAATATTTATTAAGTCAATCAGCTCTTGCACACATGGTATTTCATTACTCTTACTATCAACAGCTAATTGTCCTATACTTACTCCATTTTCAACCATATAGGCAGTTACAATTCGAAGTCCTCGAGTATAGTTCTTCATGGTATCTGTACTGCATATAGCCTTGTCGTCAATTGCAATAATATCACCATTTTTCACCTATAAGTTCTTTCATAATATTGACAATGCATAATGCTAACAATTCCGCATTAACCATACTTAAAATACGGCTTATTGTTGATTCGGATAGTATTTTATTTATCCCCAAAATTTCAGATAGCATTTTCCGTTTTTGCTCTCCGTATTCGACTATATCTGCTACTGTATCTATTCCACATAAAGTAGCACACGTTATCAAAATCAGTACATCTGTCAGTTTGTGTTTTACATCACATTGACATCTTTCGTCTATTATTTGATTGAAATTTTGTATTATTATATCTTTCATTATTCATCACCGATTATATTTTACACCATATGTAACATTTTTGCAACAAGCTATGAAATTTCCGTGAGTAAAAATATATTGTTATTGACAGGAAGCTATTGAGTGTGATATAATTTTTGATATGGGAATTTATTTTGTAAGGTTGTGGTTAAATGAAAATAAATGTTGTGCTCTATAGTTTTGGTATGATGGATATTTCTGCAAATTGGGCATTTGAGGCGAACTCAGTAAAAAACTTTAATAGACTTTATTTTGTAAAATCAGGAAGTGGAATTTATATTCAGGGAGACACAAAGATGCTACTTTTACCTAATCATATGTATCTTTTGCCAGGTGGAAACAATATTTCGTTTCAAAATGGGGATGAAATGCATTTGGAGCATTTATTTTTTGACTTTGGTGTGCCTTCATATCGCATATGTGACAGAGCACTTGATTTTGATTTAGATGAGTATCCAACTTTTAAATTATATTTCCAATATCTTGTTAATTATTTTGATGAAAATAACTTAGTTAGTATCAATTGTATTGCTAATCGGGAAATATTTGAGAAACATAAGGAAATAGTAAATTATCAACTTGAAATCATATTGTTGAGTGCAGAGGTCGACAAAATGATTCTTTACGAAACAAATGATTTAATTGAGATGGCGATGGATTTTATATACAATAGTACTGATATACTTGACAAGAAACTTAGTGTTAAAAGTATTGCAAAGCATTTGTCTATAAATGAATATAGTTTTATACGAGAATTTAAAAAAAAGATGAAACAGTCGCCATATCAATACTTAAAAAAAATGCGTTTGGGCTTTGCGGTCAGGATGCTGAATGAAGGTATTCCTATAAAGGAAATTTCGGATAAAATCGGTTATGAAAGTATATCTTCGTTTTACAAAGCGTTTAAAAAGGAATATGGAGTTACTCCTGTCGATTATAAAAAGAAAGCAAATGAAGGATTTGATTGATAAAATATATTGCCAAATGTTAACAAATTTGGCAATATATTTTTTGTATAAAAATATCTTATTAAGAACAATCCGATGATTAAAAGGTCAATTTTGGACAATAAAATAATCAATTATAAATAATGACAAATATAAAATGATTTGATATAATAATATTAAACAATAAAAAGTTAAAAATAAAGTGTTGATTTGACGCTATTTGATAAACGAAAGGGGTTAAGTAAATGAAAATAAAGTATATCTCAATATTATTCTGCTTTTTAATGTTGCTCTCTACTGTTGTTTGTGCGGAAGATGGCAGAGCCAAAATAAAAAGTGATGAAAGCGAAATGGCTGCTAAGGTAATGAATATTCTTGAAATAATCGAAGAAGCTCCGGATAAAAATGGAGATGTAATTAATCGAGTTGATTTTGCTGTTTACCTTTGCAGACTTCTTGGTGTAAGCGAATACGGCGAATCTTCCTACACTTATTATACCGATGTTCCGGAGGATCATTATGCACTTGCTTGTGTGAATTATCTTACTGAAATTGGTGCTATGGCCGGAGAAGGAGACAATAAGTTCAGACCTGATGAGCCTATTTCTCCGATTGAAGCAGCAAAGGTGATTTTTGACTCTTTAGGATACAGATGGTATGCTCAGTGTGAAGGAGGGTATCCGTCAGCGTATGCAAAGTTTGCTGCTGAAACCAAACTTTTCGATGGCTTCACTAAGACGGGAAACATTACAAGGGAGGAGCTTACAGTAATTTTGTTACGTGCCGGTTTTATTCGTAAATATTCAGACATAAAAGGTGAGCAGGAAGAAAAAACAGTCTTTTCATCCGTATGGGATATTTATGACCAAAAAGGTATTGTTGAATCTGCTAACGGTGTTAGTATTGTAGACAGTGCTTTTAGAAAAATGGGTACAACGCAAATTGGGGATGTTGTGTATGATAACGGGCAGATAGATACGGATAAATTTCTTGGCAGATATGTCAGAGCAGTAACAAGGGAAAATGATTCTGTCAATGAGCTTATATGGATTACCATGTCAGATTTGGATAATAATGAAATAATAATTGATGCTAATGATTTTGAAAAGTTTACAGGGAATGCTGTGTATTATTGTAAAGGAAAATCAATAAGGCATGAAAATATAAGTAAAAATGCATCGGTTATATATAACGGTCGGTTAGCAGAATACTCTATAGCTGATATTTTTAACATCACAAAGGGTACTATAGAGCTTATTACGCCGAAAGGGAGTTCAGAAGTTGCTACGGTAATTATTAATAACTACGAAAGTTTTATTGTAAGTTATGTGGATGCTAATGCCGGAATTGTTTACGGAAAAGATCAATCGGGTGTAATACTGAACGAAAAAGATTTTTCTGATAATATAATTTATGTTAACAGTGATGGTTCGAGTGCTGCATTTTCTGATATTAAAAGCGATATGGTAGTTAGTATTGCACGCAACGGAAATTTCTGCGCAAAAGTATTGCTGTCTGGTAAAACTGAAACGGGTGCTATTGGAAAAGTGTATGACGATGATGGGCAGTTTGCAGTAGTAAATGATAACCCGTACAGATTTGATAAGGTATTCACCAAGAATGATAGGTGGTTTGAAAATTCCGCATTTAAATGGGAAGGGACAGTAACTTACAAACTGTATATTGATGCATTTGATGAAATTGTTTATATATCTTCATCTTCAGAAGAAGTAGATAATAATACTGTACTTATAGGATACATAGTTAAATACGTAGAAGTAAAAGAGGATGAAGACTATGTAACAATGAGGATTTTCACAAGTGATGAGGTTTTTGAAAATTTAAAATGTTCTGATAGAATTAGAATAGATGGAGTAACTTGTAAAACAACTGGTGCAGTTATAGATGCTTTAAATAAAGGCGATGGTGAGGTAATAAGGTACAGAGTAAATGAAAATAATGAAATCATTAATATTGATACATCATTTTTTGGTAATGAAACAGATGACTCGCTTGCAATTGCTGCAGAAAAAATGCAGAGAATGTCAAAACAGGCAAATTCAAGTTTGAATAACGACATAGTGCTGAAATCCACAGCTATTGTTTTTCACGTTCCTGACGAAAATAAAGAATATGCCCCGGAAAACTATTTTTCGGTAAGTAAGGGCTTTGGCTGGGGTGAAGATGCTCATGTTCTTTCAAAAAGCTATAAGTTTTCAAAAAAGAGTGTTGCTCAGGATGTTTGCGTAGTTTATGAAGAATCAGGCGGAAATGTAACCTTCAGATTCCCTACAATGAGTGTTATTACGGGCGTTTCAGTCGGGATAAATGAAAATGATGAGGTGGTTTATTTTATAGAAGGTCTTGATTATTCAAAGGGAAAAGGAAAATGGGCACTATCGGAGCTTTGTAACAGCGAATGGGCAAGTAAATTTGTTAATGTTGCAAGTAATGAGGTTATAGCTTCTCCTGCTGATTTGTCAGACGGTGACATTGTAAGCTTAGCTTTTAATTCAAGAAATGAAATAGTCGGAGTTAAGCTACTGTTTGATTACAGTACTGGAATAGATACACCTCCCAAATGGTGGTCAGAGTCAAATCCTATATATAAAATTAACTCGTATGATACCATGTCATCAAATGACGTTCTTACAAGAGCATATTGCCTGCGCAAGGAAAATGGTGTACTTTGTATGGTTAATAGTATTGATTCTGAGAATGCAGCGTTTTTAACGCAAACTAATACACCTTATAATATCTCAAAAGTTTTAGTTGTGGATACAACAGGCAGAAAGATTTCAGCTTATGAGGGAACGGTAAATGATGTACCCGAAATCGATGTTATGGGTAGTTCAACAAATCCGGTTTTTGTTTATACATTCAAATTTGCGGCAAGAGAGATTGTTGTGTTTAAATAAACCAAAGGAGGAAGAAAAATGCTGAAAAAGATTATATCATACTTCATGACGGTTTCGGTTTTTGTGTATAGTACTGTGTATGCCTATAATAAAACAGAATCACAAACCGATAATTTGAATACGGCATACTATGTTAAACTTAAAAGCATTTCTGACTATCTTGGTAAAGAATGTATGATTATTGACCCAGATGCAGGAGAAACAGAAGTTGGCTTTAATATGCCGAATAACTTTGATAATTTAACCGATGGCACAGGAATAAAACTGTATATTACATACTATGACGAAGGAACGGGAAAATTCTCCTTGCATTACAACAGTTTGTTTGGTGCTAAGGAACACCCGATTAAAGTGAGAATGAAAAATACCTGTATGTGGAAAACACAAGTATTTGAAATCCAAAATCCTTCATTTGGCGGTATTTATAACGGAAATAATTGTAAAATATCATTGATTGTCGGAGAATCAAAATCAAATGAAAGAGTTGTTGTTTCCGATATAAATGCAGAAAAAACACCGTATAAATCAGTTTTTAACGCTGAAATTCAAACAAATCATGTCGGAAATGCGTATTTTAGTGACGAACCCATAGAAATTAATGTTAATTCAACGGTTTTAAAGGAAACAAAGCCTGAAAGCAAGACGGCAGATATTACTTATGAGGTAATAAGTGACAGAAATCTGACACTTTGGTCACAGACGAGAGAAAACATTGATTTGACAAAGCCTGATGATTATATCGCAATCCCACAAAACATACCTTATGGAATTCATACGTTTCGGGTAACTTATAAAAATGAGCAGTATAATTATCTGAGCGTTTATGAAACCTCCCTTTGTTATGCTGTTGCGGCACGCCAAAATGAATTTTGGGGTGACACATCTCATGTATTCTCCACATGGGGAGCATATACAACCCCTAATAAAATTTTAAGTCTTTTTCATCTTTATGAAAAGGCGGGTTGGGGACATATCAGAGATGGCAGACCGTGGAGTGGTATAGAACGGACAAAAGGAACATACAAATTTGACCAGGACAGATACAGGATATATCAGGAATATATTGACACAAATAGTCCGGTAAATATGGTTTATCCGCTCTTGTTCGGTAATCCGGAATGGACGGGGGAATACTACGTTAATATGCCGGAGACAGACGAAGCGATAGAGGCTTTTGGCAGATGGTCCGGTTGGGTTGCGAGCCTACCGTCAACTGCTGCGGTAGAGGTTTGGAACGAGCCAAACGCAAGTGGTTTTAATCCGAGTAATGCAAGCTGGGAAACCTATTCAAAGCTTTGTAAAACTGCGGCAAAATATGTAAAATCAGTAAATCCGAATCTTAAGGTAGGCATCGGTTCTTTAGTTTCGATTCCCTACGTTCCGATGGATACCATGCAACAACTGAAAGATTATGGCGCATTAGATGTAGCGGATGCAATTTCAATTCATCCGTATATCTGGACGAATTCACCGTTAGGTGACAGACTGGATCTTAAGCTTTTAAGACTACGTGAATGGCTTGATGATAATGGCTACCCCGATATGGAAATATGGATAACCGAAATGGGTTGGGGAGCAGGTCCTGCCCAAATGTTTACATATGAAGAACAAGCCTCATACATTACGCAAGCCTATCTCATTTCCAGTGCTTGCAGAGGGTTTACATACTTTGATGTTTATGACGGTGTGTGTGATGGAATGAATGAAGCAAGCCGTGAACATAACTTTGGCGTTATCGGTAACTGGTTAGAGGAAGTTCCGTTTGCACCAAGAAAGTCATATGTTGCAATTGCGGCAATGAATGATTTTATTGCTGATGCTGAGTTTGTAAACTTACAGGAAGATAAAAATGGTAACAAAATGTATCATTACAGACGGGGAAATGAAGATATATACGCTGTTTTTGGCGATGAAAAGAGCTGTCCTATGGCAATTGTTACTGATAAAGATTATCTTGAAGTATCCGATATGTACGGAAACAGGAGAAATATTTATGCATGGAACGGAGTAGTAAATATTTTGGGTGGAGAGCAGGTGAATTATATAGTCGGTGAAAACTTAGATTTATCCTTTACCGAGCCGACTATTTATCCGCAAAAGTCAAAGCAAAATGTAATTTACGGAGAAAAGACACTTATTAAAATTAACGGGGCAGAGGAAAAAAGTGTAAATTATACGACTACGGCAGAAGAGCTTGTTATAGAAAAGAATGATGCTTCTTCAACATATGTTTCACTATCTGAAGTAAAAACAGGAAGCGATTTTGTTTATGTTGATGTCAAGGACGGTGATAAGCTGTATCTTGACGGAATGATAGAGTTAAATTACAAAGATGCAATAACTGTTGAGATTTCAAATGATTTATATAATCCGGCAAATTATGACAGATGGGTTGCAGAGCTTAAGGTAACAAATAATTCCAAAAAGAATAAGATAACAGGTATTTTAAAAGTAGAAGCACCGGACAGATTTGCGAAAAAGCTTTTGCCTGTTTTAATACCAAAAATTTTTCCCGGAGAAACAAAAACTGTGAGATTTCATCTGCCGGAGCTTATTAAAAAGGAAATATTAACAGTAAACGGTACTGTGAAGCTTGATAACGGATATACACAGAGCGTAAGTTCAAGAATTGAGTTTAATTTTGCAAATTATGTATCGGATAACATACAAATTGACGGCATAATGAATGAAAATGAATGGAATTTTGGCGGAGCAATCCAATATGATAATGTGGGACAATGGGAAAAAACAGAAGATTCAACTGCACCAAACTGGGGCGGCAAAGATGATATAAGCGGATTTTCGTGTATTTCATATGATGAAAACAATCTGTATGTAGGAATACAGGTAACAGATGATGTTTTCTGTGAAGAATCTTCTATAAATGATATCTGGAAATATGATTCAGTACAGATGTCAACAGCATATGAAGCAGTTAACGATAATAATGCTTCGCAGCTATTTACTGAAATCGGTATGGCACTGACGCCGGAAGGACCGAAGGTCTTCGCATATAGTGTTGAAGACCCTGCAATAAATATCGGAGAGCTTGATGTGAAAGCATATGGTGGAGATATAGCGATTAAAAGAGACAAAAATATAATCACCTATGAATTAAAAATGCCAAAAGACCTGTTAACGCCGAGACACGCAAAATTTGATGCAGGAAGAAGAATTGCCTTCTCAATGATAATTAATGATAACGACGGAAACGGCCGTGAGGGCTGGATTGGCGGCAAGGGCATAGGCAGCGTAAAAAATATCAGCTTGTATAATTATCTTAAATTTGTGAAATAGGTTTTTTGGAAGGAGGATGGACTATGAAGTTTAAAAGAATATCAGCATTACTCTTATCTGTTGTAACGATTCTTTTGACCTTCGTAAATGCACAATGGGTTGTTTTAGCGGAGGAAAATGAATATCTGACAATTGATTACGGCAACGGGTTTCCGGGAGGTATGACTCTGGTTTCCGGTTCGGGACTTAAAGCGGCAAATTTCAATAATTTTGATACATCAAAGGCTCAGAGCATTGTTGATAACATGCAAATCTTTGAAGTTGAATTTGATATTTCAAGAGCTACATACAACGACTGGGGAGTTTTTACATTAAACAGAACCGTTGGGTATGGACCCGGTATACAGGTTGCACCTTACAATGTTTCGATTTGTGATATGAGTCAAACAAAAAATCTCGTTCTGACATCTTCGGGATATTCTGAAACAGGCGGTAAAATGTATATTCATCCGAATAGAGAATATCGTGCGACATGGAGCTTTGATACATCAAACAAAAACATTAAGCTTGACTTGTTTGATGGTTCTGTTACAGGCTCAACGGGTTGGATTGATGCAAGCGTTGGCGGACCTTATTGGTGGGATAATAACGGAGCATATCCTGCAACATGGAGTGGAATGGCAACCACAAGCGGTGTAGGACCGATTACTGTTAAGAATCCTGCATGGAGGATTTTATGTAAATGTATTTCAAAAGAAAACATAGAGATATATTCAGAAGATGTTGTTCAGAATAATTGGGATAAGGTTTTGCCGGGAAATAATAAGATTTTATTAGAGTTTCCTGTTGAGCTTAGCGATTCTTCAATAAGTGATAAGATTTATGTAACCAAAAAGGATTCATCAGAAAAAATAGCAGGAGAGGTTATGCAAAAAGATGATGACCCTAAAAAATATGAACTTTCCTTTGAAGATTTAGCTGATAACGAGTCATATACATTGCATATTGATAAAGACCTTGAATACGTAGAGAATGCTTTACAAGGCAGAGATTTATTGTTTGATTTTACCATTAAAACACCTGCCCTTATTCTTGAAAATTTTAAGGTGATAAATGCAGATATGAAAGAAATAACAACTTTTGATGATGTTACGGATGAAGTGAAATTCTGCATGGATGTCAACAATGAAAAAGAAACGACGGAAAAAATTACAATTTATTATGAATGCTTCTATAAATCGGGGGAAACTAAGACCGGAGAAAAGGAATTTTCAATAGAAACCGGGTTTGAAGATTTGGTTGAATATGAGATAAGCATTGAAGATAAAGATGATTTGGTGATGCTAAGTGCATACGTTTATGATAATATGACAGATAAAAACCTTCTTTGTGATAAATTCAGCGTTTCAAGATTTCTTGAGATTCTTCAAAATTCAAAAGATAAGACCGAATTTTATAATTTGATTTTCGGTAATAACGAAGTCGGATTAAATGAGTTGGGATTTTCAGTCGACACAACCGAAACAGCAGATAAAAACAAAGTTTGCGATTTAATGTTTTTCTCTGTCAAGGAGGATGAAAACTTAATACAAGACAAGGAAAGCGCACAAAAATTATTTGAAAAAATGTATTTACTTGCATTGTTAAATGCTGAGAAAGATGTTTTAATCAGTGAAGCGGATAAATATCTCGGGTTAGAAGATGAAAAGTTTTCAGAGTACATAAATATGCCATATATAACTGATTCAGCAAAGTCGGAATTGATTGACTCTTTAAAGGGAAAGGATTTTTCGTCAAATGAAGAGTACAAGTCAGAATTATTAAAACAGGTTATTTTTATAACTGTTAAATATGCAGACGGATATGGCAGAATCAGAGATATTCTAACGGAATACAGTAGCGAAATAGGAATTGACAAAGTTAGTAAATATAACAGTACGGATTATAAAAGAGTGCTTGGAAAAACATTTGAAACAGTCAATGATTTGAAAAATGAATTAGACAAGGAAGATACAGTTCCGCAAAAAGGCGGCGGTGGCGGTTCCGGCGGTGGCAGTTCCGTCGGTGGAAGTGTAGGGAAAAAGACTATTAATGATGGACCGAAAATATCCGGTGATACTGTATCGATGACGATAGACATACCTGAACCAATCGAAAAAGTATATTTTAATGATATGGATGGTTATGAGTGGGCAAAAGAACAGATCAATGCTTTAGCTAAGATGGAAGTGATAACAGGTAAAGCGGATGGAATATTTGCTCCTTATGACAATGTTACACGTCATGATTTTGTTATAATGATAGTCCGGGGGCTTGATATGGATACAGGAGAATTGATTGTTGAAGATTTTTCAGATGTTGATGATTCATCATACTATGCTCCGTTTATAAAAATAGCGGCATCGACAGGAACAATCTCAGGAATGGGAGATGGAAGGTTTGGAGTTGGTGAATACATTACAAGGCAGGATGTTGCAGTAATAATAGACCGGGCATTAAAGCTTTCAAATGGAAATGTACAAACATTTACAGATGATATAAAAATAGCAGATTATGCTAAAGATTCTGTATATAGATGCAGACAGTATGGGGTGATTTCGGGATATGACGACGGAAGCTTCAGACCAAATAATTTTGTAACAAGGGCGGAAGCGGCTGTTATGATTTTCAATGCTTTAGAGAAGCAGTGAAATAAAAGGACTTCTTGAACGGAATAATTCAGGCGGTTTGAATATGAAAGGAATAAAAAAATCAGGAATAAAGGACATAATAAAAATGAATTTGAAATTTAGACAGGTACATCTTGATTTTCATACAAGTGAAAAAATATATAAAATAGGAGAACATTTTAATAAAAAGCAGTTTCAATCAGCCTTAAAAACAGGATGTGTCGATTCAATAACTCTATTTTCAAAATGTCATCATGGTTGGGCGTATCATCCGTCAGAAGCGAATGAAATGCACCCGAATCTGGATTTTGATTTGCTTAAAGCACAAATTGAGGCAGCACATGAGATTGGTGTTAAGACACCGGTTTATATTTCGGCTGGTTTTGATGAAAAGCTTGCACATAAGCATCCTGAATGGCTTGCCAGAAACAAAGATGAATCGTTAGTCGGAACGAAAAGCTTTGCCGTAGCCGGATATCATAAATTTTGTATGAATACCCCATATCTTGACTATCTTAGGGCGCAGGTTGAGGAAGTGTGTAAAAATTATGATATAGACGGAATATTTTTAGATATTGTCGGAATTCAGCCTTGCTATTGTAAAAATTGTGTAGCAGAACGTGAAGCGGCTGGTGCTGATCCGTATGATGAAGACGAAGCATATAAACACGCCCAAAAAGTTTATTCAAAGTATGCTAAGGCTATGCGTGAAGCCGTTGATAAGTATAAGCCGGGATTTCCTATATTCCATAATGGCGGACATATAATTCAGGGTAGGAGAGATTTGGCACATTTTAATACACATTTAGAGATTGAAAGTTTGCCTACGGGAGAATGGGGATATGACCATTTTCCGATTTCTGCAAGGTATTGTCAAGGTATTGGAATGGAATTTCTTGGTATGACAGGAAAATTTCATACAGCATGGGGTGAATTTGGGGGATTTAAGCATCTGAACGCACTAAGATATGAAGTGGCACTTTCGGTTGCAAACGGAGCAAAATGCTCTGTGGGAGATCAGCTTTCACCAACGGGCGAAATGGATATGACAACATATGAGTTGATAGGAACAGCATATTCAGAATTAAAACAAAAAGAACCGTGGCTTGACGGTGTTGAAAGTGTTGCAGACATTGCGGTATTCAGTAGTGAAGCTTATTGTGTTGCAAACGGTATTAAAACAGAAGGGTTTGTTGATAAGTTTTCAAGTGGCGTAAGCCGGATAATGCATGAAGGAAAGTTTTTATATGACATTGTAGATTATGAAAGCAGCTTGGATAAATATCGTGTTGTGGTTCTTCCCGATATTGTCAGAATAGATGCTAAATTGAAAGTAAAGTTATCCGAATTTATTAAAAATGGCGGAAAAATACTTGCAACAGGTGAGGCAGGCCTTAAATGTGATAAAAACGAATTTGCGTTTGACTTTGGTGCAAAATGGGAAGAAAAAAACCCGTATATTCCCGATTATTTCAGACCGTTAAACAGTTTTAGTGATATGCCGGACACAGGATACATAATGTACGCTAAGGGTCAAAAAATATCTTGCACAGGAGAAGAACTTGGTGTGCGTGAAAATCCCTATTTCAATCGTGAGAGAAAGAACTTCTGTTCACACCAACACTCACCCAACAGCTGTGAATATGGAGGCTCCGGAATTACTGAAGGTAAAGATGGTATTTACATTGCATGGAATATCTTTGAAGATTATGCTGTAAAAGGAAGCTTACACTGTAAACAAATGGTTATTGATGCATTAAACAGAATGCTTGGTGATAAAAAAACTCTTACCACTAATCTTCCGTCACAAGGTATTGTAACGTTGATGAAGCAGAAGGACAGATTTGTGTGTCATCTCTTGTATGCAAGTCCGGTTAAAAGAGGAGATGGAATAGAAGTTATTGAAGATATTTTGCCGATTATAAATACCGAGCTTAATATCCGAATAGAAAAAACTTTTAAAAGGGTTTATCTTGCCCCTCAAAATGTTGATATACCATATAAACACGAGGGCAATATATTAAAAATATTTGTTGACAAATTTGAATGTCATCAAATGATTGTTATTGAATAAGGAGGCGAAAGAAAAAAATAAATAATCAGGAGATAAGATGCAAAAAACAATCAATAAAAAAGAAAGGGGTGTTTTTTTGAACAAAAAAGTCAGAAAATTGATTTTTATTACAACTCTGATGCTTTTATTTATCCATACTACGGAGGTTATGGCATCAAATCTCGGCGTTAATGGTCACTATGGCGTTGGTGACTGGTCATTTGCGGGACATACAAAAGAGCTGAAATCAAAATACTTAAGAGAGGTGCTGTACTGGGAAGTCTGCGATCAGAATAATGGAAAAGGGTGTAATATACCTGAACAATTCTCGCGTATTCTTAATCAAATGTATACTAACGGTACCAAACCGATTATTGTTCTGGGCTATGGAAACAGATACTATGATTGGAGCGACAGTAATGTTAAAATGCCGGATGCGGAAGCGACAACGGGAGAGGCAAAGGAATATCTTGACGCTTTTATGAATTATGTAAGCACTGTAGCCACAGCACATAAGGATGTGGATGGTGTAGTATATGAAGTGTGGAATGAGCCTGAAATGACAGCTTTTAATCCTAATTTCAATACGGATGGCAGAAAATACGGATTGTTATTTAACAAAGTGTATGATGCTATAATAACTGCCGATCCGGATGCGACAGTTTTGGCATATGCCCTTGCGGGAAATGGTAGCTCCGGAAAAACTTTTGTACGTAATGCATACAGCGTTATGAATTTAAACAGTAAAGCAAACGCAAAGGTAAGTGTGCATTGCTACGGACAGTTTACATATTATAGTGAAAATCGTATTCCCGAATCAGATATTCCGGGAACTGGTGCTACTGACGGTTATTTGTGGAGATTAAAACAATTCAATGATATTTTTACAGGCATTGGCTATACAGGAGATATTTGGATTACGGAAGCCGGACGATATACGGGAACTGCAAATGTTGCTTTAACAGAACAAGAACAAGCGGCATATACGATTCGGGAAGCCGTTTTAGCAGACGATGTTATGAAGAGTGCTAACCGAAACAGTGAACACATCAGATATTGTCTAGTTGATCCCGGAACAAATCCGGCAAGTTCGGAACATAATTACGGATTAGTCACACAAGCAAATGTTAAAAAAGAAGCATTTTATGCTGTAAAAACGTTTAATACACTTCTGTCCGATAAAAAACTTGATAATCTAGATGTTAATTCAGGTAAGTATCTTGCAAATTATAAAAATACTACAACGGGAGAAGATGTGTATGTTGCGTGGAGTATTAATGGAAATTCGACTGACACCATTACCGTTCCGCTTAGCAACGACATTGCCTGTGTTTATAATTATAAGGGTGAGTTATTAGAAAAAGTGCATTCTTCAGATGGAAGTATAGTATTGAGTGTTGACGGTAATCCGAAGTTTGTAGAATGCAGAAAGACGAGACCTGTTGATGTTATTGTTTCGGTAAACGGTAATTTGGTTACGGTTTTAGCATATATGGATTTGGTTGATGAAAATGCAAAGAGTACAATAATCGTTGTACCTGAAAATATTACAGATTTAAAATCCATAACTCCTGCAAATGTAGCATATATTGGAGAAACTATCGCCGTTGATGAGGTATTCACACATCGGTTTACAATGCCTCTCGGCTCGGAAGGGAAATATAAGCTTTTGCTGAAATTAGCAAATTCTGAAGTGAAAAACCAAAATTTGGATACAGGTACAGCACCCAATTTTGCAAGTGCAGGAGAATTTACTATCAGTGGTAATACAAGTGTTACGGCAACTGCTAAAATCAGCAATATAAGCAATGTAGTAAAAACAGCATCTATTGTTATTGCTCAATATGACAGTGACGGAAAATTACTCAGCGTCACACCACAAAACTATGAGATACCAATTAATACGGTTTGGCAGGATTACAGTTGCACAATAGGCAAATTGGATAATGCCGCTACGGTATCGGCGTTTTTATTTGACAGTCTAACCGGAATCCGCCCTTTGGCGAACAAGGTTGATTTAAATTAATAAAAAATGAAAGGATGACAACTATGAAAACAAGAAAACTTTTATCTCTGATATTATCTTTTTCTATGATAATGTCTTTGGCAATCGGTGTAAACAATGTAAGCGCATCAGAGAGTACTGATGAATATACTCTAATAGCTTCAGGCTCAGGATTTAGCGGTACAAATGATGGGAATCTGACAAGAATGATAGCAGGCGCAGGAGTGCAATGGGCAGGTTTATCGGGTTTAAATAATACGCTTACCAAAGCCGCAAAAGATAACGGACAGATTGTAGAAATAGAATTTACTGTTTACAGACCAGACTATACAGATTCTGCAAAGATTTCATTAAATCAAACAAACGGTTGGGGACCGACATTAGAGATATTACCCTATGGAATCAGACTTGTAAATGGAAGTGTTTACGCAAAAAGTTCTTATAACAGCAATGCATATTGTTATGCAGGCGGAGCAACTCAAAATAAAATCATATGGAAATTTGATTTAGAAAGCATGAAACAAAGAATTGATGTAGAAGATTGTTTTGACAATGCAGGACACAGAACATCAGCAACTACCGATTGGGTAGATATCGGTACCGGTTCATATGGCTGGATAAAGGACAGCTGGACGGGAATTGCTTCACCAGTCGGTTCGGGAAGTTCAATTGTTCTTCAAAATGCAAAATGGAGAATTTTGGATTTTTCTGAATTTAGCTGTGAATTAAAGGGTATTGATACAGTTACCAGCTTTTCTGACCTTGTGGCGAAGGCAACACAAACTGTAAAAATAAAGGCAGATTATGTCAATACAACCGGTGAACAGAAACAGGTATACTTAATAGTTGCATACTATTCTGATGCAAATCAGCTGGTATATACTGACTGGATTGTGATTGATAGTAAGAATGCAGCAGGATATGACTATCTCGTACCTGCAGTAAATGGTGCAACAAATGCGAAGGTTTTTGCTTGGGACGGCTTAGATACAATTACACCGCTTTCAACGTGTTTGAATTTTGAATAAAAATTTCAAATCGGCAGGTAGAAATATTTCTGCCTGCCGGGTTTGCTTTATATATTTTGAATTTAATATAAAGTATACTAAAAGGGCAAAATTATATTCAGGAGGATTTTAAAATGAAAAGGAATTTAACAAAACTTGTATCATATTTATTGAGTGGTGTAGCAGTTGTTTCTGTAATTGCAGGATGTAGTGATTCAAACAAAAACTCAGCAACAACAGAAGATGGAAGAGTTATACTTAAGGTTACAACAATTCAAAAAGATATTAACGAAGAGGGATATAACCATGCAATGAAAAGATATGCAGAATTCGAGGAGTTCTATAAGACAGAATATCCGGATACAAAAGGCGTATTAGTAGAGCCTCATTATTATAATTTTAATGTACAGGATTATGCGGCTGTGGCAGCTGGTGATCAGCTTCCGACATTTTATACCGTACCGATGACAGAAGCAAAAGGCATTATGGATGCAGGTTATGCTAAAGATATTACAAAGTGGATGGAAGAATACGGATATATGCAGGGAATGGATGAAAAGATAAAAAAGAACATTACAAGAAATGGAAAAATATATCTTTTACCACACGATGTATATTCTGTAGGTCTTGCAGTAAACATGGATATATTGCGACAAGCTGGTTATGTAGAAGAAGATGGAACCCCACATCAACCGGCAACATTTGAAGAACTTAGCAAAATGGCAGGAGAAATCACAAACAAAACAGGCAAACCCGGATTTATCCTTCCGACAACAGGTAATGCCGGTGGCTGGAGATTTACTCCTGTTGCGTGGGCATATGGAGTTACATTTATGGAACAGGATAAAGACGGTAACTGGCATGCAACATTTAATACACCAGAATGTGTGAAAGCGTTGCAGTGGATTAAAGACTTAAAATGGAAGTATAATACTATTCCCGAAAACGTACTTTTAGATAATGCAAAACAGAGAAATATGTTTGGTGCTGGTGAAGCGGCAATGACCTTTGCGGAAGGAAATGGAGCTTCGGAGTTTATTCAGGCAGGTATAAGTAAAGATAATCTTGGATTTATTAAGATGCCTGCAGGACCTGCTCGCCATGTAACATTAATTGGTGGTGTATACTATGTATTTAACAGTAATGCAACAGATGAACAGATAGATGCAGCCTTCAGATATTTTGATTGGGGAGGCTCGGGTAGAGTTATAGATGACGCAATAAAAGCGAAAATGGCTGAAAATATGCAGTTAAAGGTAGACAGAGGTGAACAAATCGGTGTTTTGAAATCATCACCGTACACAGATGATGATCCAAAGCGAGCTTATGAAATTATGCTGAACACTAAATCACCTGAAGAAGGCGGATTCAGAAATATTAATATAAATCAGGTTAAGCTTTACAATGATCAATCAAATATTGAATGGCAGCAGGAAGAACCTGTAGAAGCACAGGCTCTTTATGCAGTATTAGATGCTGCAATTCAAGCTGTTTTGACAGATGAAAATGCAGATTGTGCTAAGCTTATTGAAGACGCATACAAAAACTTCCAGGCAACACTTGACACTGTAAATAACGGTTAATTTAGATGATTACAAGGCTATGAAAACGCTCATAGCCTTGTGATAATCATATAAGTATATTATTTGGTTGTGATTAAAATTCAACGAAAGGTATGAAAAAAATGCTTAAAAAAGATATTACACAAGATAAAGCATTAAATAGCAAAAAGGCAAAAGGTAATGCTGTCACAAGATTTATAAGCCGTGACCTTAGTGCATGGATTTTGCTTATTCCTATGCTTATCTGCGTTTTTTATTTCACATTAAGACCTCAGATTCTAAGTGTTTATTGGTCATTTCATAAAATGGTAATGTACCAGCCTCAGGAATTTGTAGGATTTAAAAATTATATAACAGTATTGTCGCGTCCTGACTTTTTGCAGACGGTTAAAAACACTCTTACATATGTTATATATTCTATGCTTATAGGTTTTCCGTTGCCGTTTATTCTGGCTTTGGTTATGAATGAGCTTGTACATTTTCGTAAACTGACAAGAGTATTGGTATATTTTCCGGGTATTATGCCTGCTATGGCAGTTTCACTTTTGTGGGTATTTATATACAATCCGTCAGCGGGCGGTCTTATGAATATGATTTTAGGGAAATTCGGAATTGAGCCTTATCAATGGTTGCAGGATTCAAGATTTACTATTCTTTGGATTATTGTTTCCATGACATGGAACGGTTGCGGAGGTACAGCACTTTATTACTTTGCTGCAATGCAGGGTATTAACCGTGAGCTTTATGAGGCAGCGTTAATTGACGGTGCAGGATATTGGAAAAGAGTAAAAATAGTAACACTTCCATATATGTACGGTATGTTTATTCTGTTTGGCGTAAAACAGATTATCGGTGTATTCAATGTTATGGAACAGGTATTGCAGATGACGGGCGGAGGTCCTAATAATGCTTCTGTTACTTTAGGACTTTTAAACTACCGTTATGCGTTTGAAAACGGCGGTAAGAATGCTCAATATGCTTTGGCACTTGGCGTAATGACGTTTATATTTTTATCTGTATTTGCTATATTGTATTTCTTCCTTGACAAGAAGATTCAGGAAAATCAATTATAAAGGAGGCAAGGATGATGAAAAAGAGAATAGGAAAATTCCAGAATATGGATTCGGGTGCTCTTTGTACCTCAGATATGAAACAGTTAAAATATAAATTGTTTTATGCCTTTTTGTGGGCAATCATGCTTTTCTGGTTCACAATAGTTATATTACCGTGCTTATGGCTCGCAGTTTCGGGTTTTAAAACAGCTGCTGAAATTAATGCTTCACAAAATGTAACTTTTTTCCCGAAAAAATTTGATTTGAAAAAGCTAGTGCACGCATGGAATACTTTGCACTATCAGAAGTTTTATGTAAATACATTCTTCCTTGCAATAGGTTGTGTTATATCAGACCTTTTTGTGTCAGGTCTTGCAGGCTATGTATTGTCAAGACTTAGGCCTAAGGGTTATAAGGTAATACTCGGAATGGTATTTTGTCTTATGATTTTACCTACAACGGGTACAACAGTTCCTTTGTATATAACCTTTAAGAACGGTATTATTCCGGGAGTCAGTATGCTTAATACCTATTGGCCTATGTGGCTTATGGCAGGTGCAAGTATGTTTAATATTATCCTGTTTAAGACAAACTTTGACAGTGTATCAAATTCACTTGTAGAAGCCGCAAAGCTTGATGGTGCATCAAATATGCAGATATTTGTAAAAATTATGGTACCTTTGAGTATTCCTGTTATTATGACAGTTTCACTGTTTACATTTAACGGACAATTTGGTAACTTCTTCTGGCCCAACCTTGTAATAACAGATCCTGAAAAATATACACTGGGTGTTCAGGTTTACAAGATTCAGAATACGGTTAATGCAAATCTTACAGATGATATTAAGATGATGGGTATTATATTCGCAGTGCTTCCTCAGCTTGTAATATTTGCATTGTTTCAGAAGCATATTATTGGCGGTATGAATCTTGGTGGCGTCAAAGGATAAATGTGTCCAGAAAAGGGCGGATAGTTTAGTGGGTGGATCTCCCTCACGTCAAGGTGTAGCGAACCACCATTAGCGAGTCTTGGGCGCACGTTGGTAACAATTTGCGTTAAGCGTAGACAGTTAGGAAGTAGGGTTGCAAAGTTATTGAGCCTCGAAATTTTACAACATCTCGAAAGCCGACGCAGTTTATCCATGTGGAAGGCAACACTATGATGTGCGATAAGCGAGTATAACATAGTTTCGACGGGGTCTGAGGATCAATCATGCTTCACAATGACTATCCAGTCAATTGGGGAGAGCCTGATGTTTCTTGCAAGAGCAAGTACGGTGTACAACAATAAAATGGAGGAAGCCGAAAGGACAACAGGCAGTCAGATATTTGCATAGTACCGATGAAAGCCTGTAATATAAATTCATATGGAACTATTGTTGTTGATAGTAATTTGGCAGCAAATAATACAGAAGGTGTTGTACATATTGCAGTTCATGCTGAAGAACATGAAGAAATTATTGAAACTTTAGCAGGACAGGGTTATGCTGTAGGTTCGGTGTGGAGTAGAGGACAGGCATGGGCTGTTTATGGCTTCATTTTAAGTTATATTCATACTGGTGAAGATAAATATTTACAAACTGCAAAAAAGTTGCTGATTATTTCTTGGAATTTGCTGAAAAGTCAAATTATAAAGTTGTTACTGATTTTACAGCACCAGCAGAGCCTGTATATTATGATAATACAGCAGGAGTTTGTGCAGCTTGTGGATTAATTGAAATTTATAATGCAACAAATGATGAAAAGTATTTAAGTGGTGCTATAAAGATTTTAAAAGCAATGGAAGAAGATTGTGTTTTCGATGCTTCTGATGAATCAATTTTACAGAATTGTATGGAATCATATTCAGCCGGAAAAGGGATGCATATTATTTATGGTGACTTTTTCCTTTGTGAAGCTATTTTGAAGTTAAAGAATGAAAAATACTTAATTTGGTAATTTTAATAACTGTGTATGTAATTAGAAATTATATAACCATGCATAGCGATAGTATTACTCGTTGAGCACCGAAGCTTTTCTTTATATGGGGCATAGCTATGAATTTACAATGGATAATAATAAAATGGAATTAGAACAAAATAGGAGAATATGGCTATGGATATAAAAAAGATTGATGTTGTTTCCAATACACATTGGGACAGAGAGTTCCGTTTCAGCTTTGAAAAAACAAGACATAACCTGCTTGTTATGATGGATACTACTTTAGATATTTTAGAAAATGACGAGAATTATCATTCATTTACAATGGATGGTCACTCGATTATGATAGATGATTATTTAGAAATGCGACCGGAACGTCGTGAACAGGTGGAAAAGTTCGTAAAAGGGGGAAGACTAATTATCGGACCTTACTATACTCTTCCTGAAGAGTTTACTATTTCACATGAGTCCTTAATTCGTAACCTTATGTTTGGTCGCAAAACAGTAGAAAAATATAGAGGAAAAGTTCCGACAGTTGGATACACTCCGTCCTCTTGGGGACAGACAGGTCAGTACCCGCAAATTCTAAAAGATTTTGGTGTAAATTATATGATGTTCTATCGCGGTATTTCGCACCATGAAGCACCTGCTGAATATATATGGAAAGCCCCTGACGGTACAGAAGTATTGGCAAGCAGATTTGCACTTTACTGCAGATATAACTGGTATTATCAGGTTCATCGTGCGGTTAGTCGAAACAGAGTATGGTCAAAAGACTATAAATGGGGCGAATTTGATGAAGCACCATTCAGACGTGCTGATGGTTTTGTTGGCCCGTCTATTAACTATGACTTAAAATACCCTGTAGCAAACTACGAAAAAGAAAACCTTAAAAAAGCTATTCTTGATATGTTAGCTGAAGAAGACGGACACTTCACAACTCCTGTATTCTTAGGAATGAATGGACACGATATTTCAGTAGGTTTTCCAAGAGAAAGCGAAGTCATAAAAGACGCAAAAGAACTATTTAAGGGTGAATTTGAAATTGAGCATACAAACCTTGAAAAGTTCTGGGAGGATGCAGAGAAGTATCTTGACAAAGATAAAATGACAGTTTTAACAGGTGAAAGACGTTCATACTTAAAAGAGGGTAAATGGACATATCTTTTCCCCGGAACAATATCAGCAAGAACATATTTAAAGCAAGCTGATTTTAACGCATATACTGCACTTACATATATGGCAGAACCTTTAAATGCATTGGCAGGAAATGACTCAAAGATGTACCTTGCAAGAGGCTGGCAGTACCTTATGTCAAACCACAGCCACGATGCTAACGGTGGTTGTGCTCCTGACTGTGTATGTAAGGATATGGAATACAGATTCAGAAAAGCACAGGATATTGCTGAAATTGTTGCAGATGATGCAATGGTTGAAATTGCAAAGAACCTATCTCCAAAAGGACAAGCACAGGATATTGTACAATTAGTTGTATATAACACTCTTCCATATGAAAGGGATGTTGTTGTTCCTCTTGATGTTGAAGTACCTGATATACTCGGTAAAGGTATCACAATAGATGGTGTAAGACTTCAGTCTATACAGAGTGAAAAGTCAAGTATATTTGTTGATAACATTTGGGAAGTGCCTACTATCCTTGACAGTATGCACCACAG
Organism: Oscillospiraceae bacterium; assembly: GCA_015068605.1. Classification (GTDB taxonomy): domain Bacteria; phylum Bacillota; class Clostridia; order Monoglobales; family Monoglobaceae; genus SIG454. The sequence goes on along the minus strand of SVKF01000002.1, from coordinate 2,887 downwards.
AGTATATGCAGAAATTAAAAATATTCCTGCTTTGGGATATAAGGTATTAGAAATCAAATCAAATCCAAATAAGATGCAAAAACGCCATGGTATTGCACAAGGAAATGTACTTGAAAATTCTAAATTAAAAGTAACTGTAAATTCAAATGGTACATTAAATGTACTTTATAAAGAAACAGGTAAGGAATATAAAGGCCTTAACTTCTATACATCACAGGGCGAAGTTGGTAATGCGTGGAAGCACGAAAGCCCTGAATTTGACAGAAAGTATTCTACAATCGGTACAAATCATAAAGTTTATGTTGTTGAAAGCGGAGAGTTGTCGGGTACAATAGTAACAGAATGCGAGTTTGAAGTTCCTGAAAGCTGTGAGGTAAACCCAAGCGATATTTACACAAAAATCCCGATTAAAACTACATACACACTTGATGAAAATGCAGATTACATCAAGGTAAAGGTTGAGCTTACAAACAATGCAAAAGACCATTGGTTAAGAGTCAACTTCCCAACAGGAATAAAAACTGATGTATCAATCGCTGACAGTCATTTTGATATTGTTAAGAGAAATATCGAAATTCCTGATTCAACAGGTTGGGTAGAACAAGCATTCGGCACTCATCCATTAAGAACTTTTGCAACTGTAACAGATTGTGAAAACGGATTTGCAGTTATGCCAAAGGGATTGTTTGAATATGAAGTATTTGATGATTCTACAATGGCATTAACACTTATCAGGGCTTGCAGAATCAAACTTGCGGTATCAGAAGAAAAGGTAACAGAGCTTGAGGATGAGGGTGTACAGTGTCCTGGTAACAGAAGCTTTGAATATGCAATCCAGTTTAATAACGGTAATTACAATGAACTCCCCAACAAGGCTGCTGAAATATTTGCTCTTGTTAAATGTGCTGTATGCGGTCGAGGAAAGGGTGAATTGCCGCTTGAAAACAGTTTGTTCAGCATTGATAACAAGAATGTTCATGTTACAGCTATCAAGCAGGCAGAAGATGGAAACGGTGTTATTGTAAGATTCTATAACCCAACAGAAGAAACTCAAAAGGTTACAATAAATACAATAGGAAAGATGTATAAATGTAAGCTTGATGAAAGTATTGAGGATGAATATACAAATGCTGCAGAACCGAAGAAAATAGTAACAGTAAGGATAGTGAAATAAATGGATATACCAAAGGGAAGCAAAAAATCTGATTTAGTATATAAAAATACCCCTCAAAGAGATTTGATGCTGACATTCTTACCGCCGACAGAGAAAAAGTATGAAAAATCACCTGTATATTTCATTATACCGGGAGGCGGCTGGCATAACGAAACAAGACAGTCTATGATTGATTTTTCAGCGACTTCTGTTGAAGCTTTAAGAAAAGAAGGTTTTGCGGTTGTCAGTATTGATTACAGAGTATGCGGTGAAGGTGTTGTTATGAGAGAAATAATTACTGATTGTTTTGATGCGGCACGTTACATTTCACATTTTGCAGATATACTTGGTGTTGATAAGAATTGCTTTGTTCTGTCAGGTCATTCAGCAGGAGCACATCTTGCATTGATGATGTTCTATGCTCCCAAAGCTTGTTTTATGGGTGAATATGATTTTAAGGATGATTTTAGTGTAAAAGCTGTTGCTGCAATGAGTGCGCCAGCAATGCTGTACGATAACAATACAAATAATTTAAGAGATATTTGTGATGCTTTCATTGGTTGTGATACAATAGAAGAAAGAAAGCAAATGAGTCCTATGAGTTATGTTTCGGAACTTTGCACTCCAACATTTTTGTGTGCAGGAACAAGCGATTATCTTGTTTTTTCAAAATCATCAGAAAGACTTTATGAGAATTTACAAGAATGTAACGTATCTTGTGAATTAAAGTTGTCAGTTGGTGGTGGACATTCTTTTGAGAAGATGCACAAGGATATTGTGCCAAGTATTGAAATGGAAGAATTACAAAGAATGATTACAAGTTTTATTTTACAGTATGCGGAGAACGAGAAATGATAGAAATAACAAAAAACGACTTATTTGAAGTTGGAAAAGACGGAGTAAAAAAGATATTAACTCCAAAAGATAAAAAGATTGACATAATAGAATATGGGGATAAAAAGCTTTGCTTTGTAAAGAGTGGTATGGGATATCCGGCAATTTATCCTATGTATGAAACTCATTTTGAACCTAAAGCTGAGGCTATACTTATGGACTTGGATGGAACAAGCGTACATAGTGAAAAATTTTGGATGTGGGTAATTGAACAAACAACAGCAAGACTTCTTGGAAATTTAAAATTCAAAAAAGAGATAGAAGATGAACCATTTATTTCGGGACATTCAGTTTCAGAACATCTTCAGTATATGATTGATAAGTATGCTAAAGGTGCAAGTTTAGAGGAAGCAAGAAAATATTACTTTGAAATCGTAAACTACGAAATGGACGAAATTTTAAAGGGCAGAGGAAAACAGGACGCATTCACTCCTGCACCAAACCTAAAAGAGTTTTTAACAACGGTTAAAAAAGAGGGCATAAAAATCGGACTTGTAACATCAGGTCTATATGAAAAAGCAATGCCTGAAATTATTTCAGCATTTAAGCAGCTTGATATGGGAAATCCTGTTGATTTTTATGACAGCATAATTACAGCAGGACAAGCCTTAAGAAAAGGTCAAACCGGAACATTAGGCGAGCTTGCACCAAAGCCTCATCCGTGGCTGTATGCAGAAACTGCAAGGGTAGGTTTAGGTATTCCTTTTGAAAGACGTCACAAAGTAATTGGAATTGAAGACTCATCAGCAGGTGTTGTGTCAATTAAGCTTGCAGGATTTTCTTGTGTTGGTATTTCAGGTGGAAATATCGAGCAGGCAGGTGTAGGTGATATGTGTGACT